>JAZKCJ010000032.1:0-3424 GCA_040388155.1 Pseudomonadota bacterium | reverse complement strand
CGACGGTCCCGGCGCCTGGGGTGTAGAAGGCGTTGACGCTCAGCGTGACGTTGGAGGCAGCAATATAATTCCGCGGCATAACGAATTCGAAGTCGACCGTGTCCGTCTTGGTGTTGCCGTTCGCAGCCTCGGTGGTCAGCAATGGCCCAGAGGTTCCGGCAGTCAGCGCGATCGTGAACTTGCCGGCCGCACCCGCGCCGAGGCTGGTGCCATCGGAGTTCTTGCCCATGCTCAGCGGGAGTCGCGTCGTATAGAGCCCGTTCGCGGCCGGGGTCAGCGTGCTGTCGACCAGGACGCCGCCCTGATCGAGCAAGTCATGGAGATCGCTACCGGCCGGGACGCTGGTCACCGTGCCCGTCGAGTCGGCGGTGTAGGTGGTCCCGCTGCGAACCTGGAACGGCTTATAGGCCTCGAGCCGCGCGACTGAATATGTCATTGAGTAAAATCCTTATCCGATAAAATATCGTGCAGCCGCGAAGTGCGAGCTTAGATATTGGAATAGGCTTCGGTGTTGACCCAAACGTCGAAGCTCATGCAACCCGCGGCGACCATATCGCGCACGTCGGTGTCCTCAACGTCTGGCGTAATCACGCCATCGGCATCCGCCGTGTACTCGTTGCCGCCGCGCGGCGCGTAAATCATGCCGGCCACGCCGACCATCTGCAAAGCCATTGCTGAATATTCCTCTTGAAATAAGCCGGTTATTCCTGGCTGAGCGCTTCGCGCAGCTGCCGCGCCCTCTCGTGGGCGGTTTTTTGACGGCCCGCGAATTCGGCCTCGGCCTTTTGCATCGCCGCCTTGCGCGCCGCGATCTCTGCGTCAGCCGCGGCAGCTTTCGATGCGAGATCGGCTGAGGTGTTTTCGATCATCGCCGCGACCGCGACTTCGGCCTCGCGTTGCTTGCGGGCGATTTCTTCGCCGGCATTGGCCTTGTCCTGATCGAGTCTCGCCTTGGCCCGGCGCATGTCTTGCTGCGCCGCCTTGAGCAGATCCTCGACGGATTTGTTGCGCGCTGCGATGGTAGCCAACGCTGCGGCAGCGTCCGCCGCCTGCTCATCGAATTCGGCTTGGCGATTGGCGGCGGCGACCTCGCGGGCCACAGCGGCGGCCTCGCGCGTCTTCAAGTCGCTGTCGCGCGCATCGGCAGCTTGTGAGCGCTTGTCGATCTCAGCGTGGCGGGCGTCGTGCTCGACGCGGGCCTTTTCGAGCTCGCCCTGGGCGGCTATTGCCGCCGCCTCGGCGGCGCGCATCTCGGCGACCGCTGCCGGCAGCGTCTTTTTTGACGCTTCGATGATCTGGATCAGATCCGCGATCATCGCCAGCGCAGCAACCTGTGGATTGGCTTGAGGAACACCTCGCCCGCCTAACATTATCGTTCTCCGCGGCTAGGTGTTGACGATGACGGAAACCTTCATGCCCGGCTCGACAGTCCGGAAGACCTTCTCGTTCTGGACCATGCGATCGTTCGATGTCGTCGCCACCGGATTGAAGCCAATCACGATGGAGCAGGTCGCATCGGTGCTGATCTGCACGAACCGGGTGGCGCCGGTGAATGCCGCGCTCTCGGCGTGAGCCATGCCAATGGTGACGATCTGCTCCACTATGAATGGATAGGGAGCCATAATATCTTTGCCGCGAGAGTCGACGCCGAGCTTGTCAACCTCGCCCACGTACAATGTCGGCATTATTTTCCTCTATTCGCCCGAGAGAGTTCGGCGAGCTTGTCCTGGATGCCGAGCGTCCCGCCCTCGGCGATGTCATCAAGAAAGCGCTCGATCCCGGGAATATTACTGTTCCAGTGCGCCCGCTGTTTGGTGCCGAGGTCTTTGAATGCCTGCTGGGTCGCGACGGCGCATTCGATGAATTGCAGCAGCCGGCGCCACTCGTTCATTCATGCGACCGCTGGCTCCGAATGGCCAAACGTCGGCTAATCGGGGTACAGACGCGAAGCAGCATGGAGCAAATAGGTCGAAATCTTCGGATCATTAGCGCGGAACGACATTTCCTGTTTCTTGTCACCGAACATTACCAGCATTCTGACACTTCGGTCCGCTTCGATGTCGAGCCAAAGGGTACCAGCTGCGTTTTCCCATTCCATGCACACACTACCGTCGCTGGCTGGCGCAACATCTGGTTCCGGCATACCGACAGGAAGGAAATCAAGGAGTCGAGACGCTTCACCAATTACCTCTTTGGTAATCCCGCGTCCGCCCTCTGCGTCCCATCCATCGGCCGAAAAATCGCTCAAATATCTTAAAGACCGCGCCAAACTGCGGGAGCGCTCGAATGTGGTTCGTTCATTCATGCGACCGCTGGCCCTATGGCCCCGCCTCGATCCAACAACGGCACCCGATGTGAGCTGGTGGGCGGTGATCACCCGAGGGGAAAGCTGTGCCTATCGGGACTGGGCTCGCGGCTTCGTTTGCTTCGCAAATGCCCTCGACGTGATCGTCGCCCACGGTGGCCCATCTAACCGACCGGACGCCGGCAGCCGCGAAGGCGCGCAGTGTCGCCGCGTGATGGACGTTGATCGTCTCATATTCAGCGATAAGCGCTGCGCGATCTCGCGAAAACGCGCGGCCTTGCCGCACCACATCGGCCAGGCTATCGATTGTGTTGTGCTCGCTCAGCGCGGCTTCGAGATCGGCGCGCAGCAACCCGGGTGTGGACGAGGTTAATTGTGCCGCCAGCTCCTGAGCGCGCGTGTCCACCCAGGCGGCGGTTATCCTGTCGAATTCGGCCAATTGATCCGCGGTCAGTGTAACGCCAAGCTCGCCCAAGCTGTCGTCGCGCGCGATCTTCGCCGCCGCGATCAGGTACGGCTTGATGTCGACCGCGAGGAAGCGCCAATTCAGTCCGGCGATGGCGACCGCCACGATCACCGCGATGGCCGCAGCGTCGAGTGTCTTGCTGCTTTCGTGCGGCGTCACCGCAGCTGCAGCGGTTGCCGCAGCCGCATCGAGGAAATCGGCTACCTTATCCTGAAAGCTGTCCGGAACGTCCGAGTCTGCGAGTGCGTCGGACACGCTCTCGCCAAAAGGGCTGCTGCCAGTTTTGGCGACCCCCTTGCTGATCTGAGCCACGCCGTCAGCGGCTTTCGCTGCCGACGGATTGGCCCCCGGCACACCACCAGCCCCAGCCCCTTCACCGGTCGGGCCCGGAGCTGGCAGGTAATGGCCTGCGATCACGTCGCGCAGGAGAACAGGACCGCCGGCAGTGATAAAGATCGGCTCATCGCCGCCTTCGACCGGGTCTTGCCCAAAATCGGCGCGCGCCTCGTTGATTGTTTCGAGGGCGTTTTTCACTTTGTCGACGTGGATCTTGGCCTGGATCTCCGGATCGATCTCGCGGTTTTCGTCCCAGGCGAATTCGAGATCCGGATGGCCCATCCGGTCCTGGATGATGCCGTCGATCAGCCGCTTGA
>JAZKCJ010000031.1:0-8998 GCA_040388155.1 Pseudomonadota bacterium | reverse complement strand
AACGCCCTTGGGAATCCCAGTTCGATTCAAATCAGATGAATCAGACTCTAGCCGGAGCCGAGCAGGCGAAGAATACGGTCGACGGCGCGCCGTCAGCTTTCCGCCGCGATGGCCAGGGCATGCGCCGCGTCGTTCAGGATGCGGATTTCGCAGCGGGAGGTGCCGTCAGCGCACCGGACCAGCAGTTCTCCGTGCGATCGCCATGTCTTGATGCGCGCTGGATCGGCCAGGCTGGCCCGCCCCAGCCTCTTCGCATGCGCTTCCTTCGCGATCCATCGGAACAGCCGTTCGACCGGCTCCTCGTTTTCCAACGCGGAATGCTCGGCGGCAGTGAACAGGTCGAGGGGGAGGGCGGCCGTGGCGAGGGGCTCGACGTCGATGCCCACCGGGTCGCGGGAGAGCGCTATCGCGCAGAACGGCCATTGCCCCGCCAGACTGATATGCCAGCCGTCGGGTGCGGCGACGACGGGGGCGCCAAGTCGCGAGCGTTCGATCCGTATCAGGTCCGGATGCTCGCCGGTTGCCGTCGCGACAAGCAGCCTGGCCAGTCGCCGCCGCAGGCCGCGCATTCCGGCGTCGGGCCGTTTAGCGAGGTCAGTCAGGTCGTCCTGCGACAGGCTGGCGCGGGCGGCCATCACCGTCGCGGCGGGACGGTCGAGGCGGACCGACCAGGCGACCGGCACATCCGGTGCGCGCGGCAACGAGTCCAGCGTATCGGAAAGCCAGGTCGCCATGGTCGGATCGCCAGGCTCAGATCGATCGCGCTAGCCGGGCAGGGGCTCCCTCCCAGGACGTGCCGGGAGGCAAGGTCTCTCCCTTCATGATGACCGACAGATCGCCAAGCTGAGCATCAGCGCCAATATCGGCATCGTACAGCACGATCGCATAGGAGCCGATCGATGCCCGGTCGCCTACCGTCACCCCGCTGACCTTCATGACCCGATCCTCGAACAGGTGAGTCTGCAGCCCCGAAAGATCGTTGAGCGCGACATCGTCGCCGATCGTGACCAGATCATGCTCGGTGAGATCAGTCGTATCGAGATAGCAGCGCTTGCCGATCCGGCAGCCGAGAAGACGAAGATAGGCGGGCAGCCACGGCGTGCCGCGCAACGGTTCAAGCAGGTTCGGCACGGCGAGATTCTCGAAGGTCGCCGTCACCAGCTCGGTCCGCCACACAAAGGTGCTCCACAGGGGCTGGGTGGTCGGCTTGTAGACCCCCATGACGAGCCATTTGAGCAGGACCACCGCCAGCCCGCAGGCGAGCGCGAAGCCGATATAGAGGAAGGGGAAGGCGATCAGGATCAGCAGCCCGCCGTTGCGCAGGTCGTCAAGCTCGCCGACGATCGACAGCAGGACGCTGAACAGCGCGATGAAGACCGTAAGCGACAGCGTGACGCGGACCGCCTCGATCGCGAGGCGGGTCATCACCAGGCGCGGGCCGGGATTGAAGCGGGCACCTTCGTCGAACAGCCCGACCGTCTGGCGAACCGGCAGCGAAATCGGCGGCGACCCGAACCAGGTCCCGTCGGGGCGTTCCGCACCGCCATCCTCGGGAGGCTTGGACAGGACGCCGATGAGCACGCCATCGCCGATCGTCGCGCCGGTCGGCAGCAACGCCGAATTGCCGATGAACGACCGGCGGCCGATGCGGGTATGGGCGAGGCGGATCGCGCCGGGCTCGACCCGCGCCGCGCCGAACAGCACCGCGTCGGCGATGAAGCTCTCGGCCCCGATATCGACGAGGTCGGGGACGATCGCGGCTGCGGTCGAAATCTCCGCACGGCGACCGACCTTCACGCCGAGCGCCCGGTACCAGGGTACGACATACAGCGTCGCGTAGATCGGATGCAGCAGCCGGAGCGCGAGGTCGTTGATCTGCTGCACGAACCAGAAACGGACATAAAACCAGCTGTCAGTCGCGTAGCGCCCGGGCTCCACGCGTCCCAGGATCAGCCGCTTCGCCGCGACGGTGAGCACGCACATCAGCAGCACGTAGGTGGTCGCCAGTACCGGCGAGATCAGGAGATAGGTGTAGCTTTCGCTGCGCCAGTCGATTTCGATCATCGCGACGAGACCAGGCGCGATCGGCAGGATCGCCACGAGCGGCAGGATCAGGGCCGCCAGCATGAGCGCGATATTCACCAGCAGGCGCCCGGCCGCGGACACCGACGCGACGGGCTCCAGCGGCGAAACGGTACCGACCCGCTGGGCCGGCGACCCGTCCCAGCGCTCGCCGGCAGGGATACGCGCGCCAACGGGCAAGGCGGACAGATCCTCGAGCACGGAACCTTCCTCCAGGACGGATCCACGGCCGACCACTGCCATCGATCCGACAAAGGCGCCGGCGCCGATCTCGGCCGATCCAAGCCGGAGCAACCCGCGTTCGACCGAGCTGGTTGCCAGCATGGCATAATCGCTGATGACCGCTCGCGGGCCGATCGTCACCAGATCAGCCGCATCGATATTGCCGCGTCCGATAAAGGCATCGGTGCCGACGCGTGCGCCAAGGAGCCGGTAATAAACGCGGATCATGGGGGTGCCGGCGAGATAGGGTGTCGCGATCACCTCGGAGAAGCGGCGAACGAACCACCAGCGGAAATAATAGCTGCCCCAGAGCGGATAGTCGCCCGCGCGGAACCGCCCGATCACCAGCCATTTGACGATGACGGACGCGATCATGGCCAGCGGGGGGATGAAGACGAAGCTGAAGCCGCTCAGCAACAGCGCCGTCACCCGATCCACCTGATCGGCCATTCGGGTATAGGCGAGATAAGGGAAGAACCATTGCAGTCCGGCGACCGTGAAGATCGGGATCAGCGCGATCGTCTGGGCCAGTCCGCACAGCCAGCGCTTCCAGGCGGCGATCCTGTGGAACGGCAGTTCCTCGGCCTGCTCCACGGGCGCCTGACTGCCTATCCGCGCGGCCAGCGCGCGGATGTTCGAGGCAGCGTACAGGTCCTGGATCGAGACGCCCTCGAGCCCCGGGGCAGTGCGAATGGCCGAAACGAGACGGGCGACCTTCAGCGAATGGCCGCCCAGATCCTCGAAGATGTCGTCGAGAACTGAAACCTTCTGCGGGGCGAATGAGTCGCTCCAGATCGCGTGAAGCGTGGCTTCGAGGGGCGTTGCCGGCTCAACCGTCTCCCGCGTCGTGTCCACAAGCATGGCGGGACGCTGAAGTGCCTTGCGGTCGACCTTGCCCGACGCCGGCAGGGTCGGCAGCGCGGGGAGGATCTCATAGGCGGCCGGGCGCATATAATTGGGAAGCCGGTCCCGGGCCCGGGCCTTGGCGTCGTCGATGTCGATCCGGGCGTTTGAACGCGCTACCAGAAACGCGCCGAGGAATTCCGAGCCATCGTCGTCGCGGAAGAGATGGACGACGGCCTGCGCGACGGCCGGGTCTTCGGCGAGGACTGCCTCGATCTCGGCGAGCTCGACGCGAAAGCCCCGAATCTTCACCTGGGTATCGATTCGTCCGATGAATTCGATATCGCCGACCGCGTCGAGACGAACGAGGTCGCCGGAGCGATAAATGAGGGCAGTCTGGCCGTCGAGCCCCTCGAAGGGGGTCTGGACGAACTTTTCCGCCGTCAGGTCGGGCCGGCCGACATAGCCCGCCCCGACACCAGGCCCGCCAATGACCAGTTCGCCTTCAGCGCCCGCCGCCACCGGCCATAGCGCTTCGTCGACGATCCATGCGGTGTAGCCGGGCAGCGGCCGTCCGATGGTGACCCGGCGCCCGGGCTGCACCTCGGTCCATGTCGCGGTGACGGTCGTCTCCGTCGGTCCATAGGTATTGAGGATGCGCCGCCCCGGGCGCGCCCAGCGTTCCACCAGATCGGGGGGGCAGGCCTCGCCGCCGAGATTCAGCAGGCGAAGCGCCGGCATGTCGATATCGACCAGGGTGAGGAGCGACGGCACGACATGCCATACCGTTACAGCCTCGCGCGCGAGCACGAGCGCCATGTCCGGCCCTGCCTTTGCGAGCGCTTCCGACGCGACCAGCAGTTCAGCGCCGACGAAGAACGCGCTCCACATCGTCTCGACCGACATGTCGAAGGCAAGGCTGAAACCGCCGAAGACGAGGTCATTGCCGTCAAGTGCCAGGATGGCGCTCTCCGACCGGACCAGATGGCAGGCGTTGCGGTGCGTGATCATCACGCCTTTCGGCCTGCCCGTCGTGCCCGAGGTGTAGATGATATAGGCGAGATCGTCGGGGCTTGCCCCGGTTTCGTGCCTGCCGAGCGAATCAGCCTCCAGCGCTGCGAGGTCGCCCAGCATGGCGTCGACTGACAGGCTGCGGATCGGCATTGCCGCGGCGCGTTCCGTCTCCGTGACGACCAGGACGGCGCCGCTGTCCTCAATGATGTAGTCGATCCGGTCCTGGGGATAGGCCCAGTCGACCGGGACGTAGCAGGCGCCGCACCACAGGGTACCGAGGATCGCCATATATTGGTCGAGCCCGCGCGGAAGGCAGAGGACGACGCGATCGCCATGTCGCACGCCCATCGTCTGCAGCATCCGGGCGAAACGCAACGCCCGCTGGTGCAACTCCATATAGCTGAGCGCGGCGCGCCGGCTGTTTTCCAGGCTGTCGCCAAGAAGGCGGACGGCCGTACGGGAGAAATGCCGACGGTAGCTTGCCTCGAACATCTCGTGGAGGAGTTCGTCGCGCGCGTAGGGTTCGTCGTCGCGCAGGGCGGGAGAGGGCGCGATGGGCGCGAATATTTTCACGGGAAGATCGGCTTCCAAAACTTTGTCACCATGAAGTTGATTGATTTGGCTGACCACGACCGCGCCTCTTTTCAGGTTCTTCTTGCCGTCTCGGACATCGTGACAGGCGGCTTTTCACCGCCGCCTGCATGCGCAGCGAAGATTCTGTCCTCTGACGATTCCGGTTGGTAAACTCCTCATCGGACAAAGCAAAGAATGCGAACGCACCGTCATGGTCCTATCGGCGGGTAGCAGCTAAAAGTTCGTTTGGTTCGCGGCCCCGGCTGGACTAAGGGGCTCCTGCCAGAGGGTCGGGCGGCCGCGTCACGCGTCAGCGTGCCGAGGAAAGTCCGGGCTCCGCGAAACGACGGTGCCGGGTAACGCCCGGCGGGGGCGACCCCAGGGAAAGTGCCACAGAGAGCAGACGGCGAAGGCTGCGGCCCCGCCACGGTGAAAGGGTGCGGCAAGAGCGCACCGCGCGACTGGTAACAGGAGCGGCACGGCAAACCCCACCGGGAGCAAGACCGAATAGGGGCGGCATGGGACTTCGGTTCCGGGGCATCGTTTCTGCCCGTCGCCCGGGTTGGTTGCTTGAGCCGGCATGCAAATGCCGGCCTAGAGGAATGGTCGCCCATCCCTGAAAAGGGTGGACAGAACCCGGCTTACAGACCCTCTGGCGTTTTTTCGAAACCCTTCTTTACGCTACAATATTTCCGTCGCATATTCTTGGGAGGGGTGGGGATGTCATGCAGATATTTAAGGTGGGAATTGCGGGCGCGGCATTGATTGTTGTCGCGGCGCCGGTTGTTGCACAGCAGGCGGCAACGACTATCCAGCAGGATTTCGACGCTGCGGCAGCGCTTGCGGACAAGGGGGATGACGCAGGCGCCCTTGCCGCCTGGCAGGCGCTCGAAAAGCGGATGAGCACCAGGAACCACCGGAGCGTGGCGATCGTGCGCGTGCGCACGGGGGCGGCACTGTACAGGCTGAACCGCATGGACGAAGCCGTGGTCGCGGTTCGTGCCGGCCTCGCCGATCTGCCGGTCTCCGACCCGACGCTCGCTGCCTATCGATACGAGGCCTATTCCCAACTCGCGCGGATCGCCGAGTCCGGCCTCGATTATGCCAGTGCCGCGGAGAATTATCGCATGGCGGAATCGATCGGAGGGCTCGCGCCGGTCGACCGCCTGGCGGCGCTGCGCGGCCTCATCACGAGCGAAACCTTCGTCGATCCGGAGAGTGCCAAGGCCGATCTCGCGCGTGGCGAGGCGGTCCTCGCGGCAACGAAAACCGATGCAAAGAGCAAGGCGCTTTTCGCGACGCTCAGGAGCGAGTTGATGCTCAATCTCGGCAAATATTCCGAGGCGCGACTGGCTGCCGGTGACGCGGTGAAGTTCCTGGGGGGATTGACCAGCAAGACCGATCTCAACGATGTGACGGCCCGTTCCGACTATTCCATCGCCGCGTTGCTCGAAGGACGAACGGAAGATGCCCGCCGCTATATGGCAATGACGGGCGCCGGGCGTCTTCCCGACGGCATCTTCGCGACGGGCGTGCAGATGAAACCGCCGGGGTGCAGCGAATCGGGACTGTCGCCCAATGACGCGGCGGTGATCGAGTTCAGCATCGGAGACGACGGAACCGTCATCTCCAGCGTGCCGGTCTATGCCGCGGGGGGTGGGGCCGCCGGACTTGCCTTTGCACGCGCGGCGCGAAGCTGGTCGTGGACGCCCGAGCAGGTGAAGAAGATCCCTGCTTTCTTCCGGTATCGCGTGCGAATCGAAATGCGGTGCTCGACCGCGTTCGCCCGACCGTCGATCGGCGACTATATGGGTTCCAGGCTCGACACGTGGCTCATCGGTAAGGGGGGCGCGTTGCAGCCGACCACCGCCGAATCGGACGCAGTGGCGCTGCCGAAGCAACGGGCACGGCTCGCGGCGGCAGAGGCGGCGCAGGGCAAGACAGCATTGGCGCTTGTCCCGCTGCTGTACGCCATCATGAACAACTCGGTGGTAGGGCGCGAGGAAACCAATCTCCTGGCGCGCCGGGCGCTTGCGATCGCTGATGCGAACGGGGTGACACCGATTGCGCGAGTCACGCTGTCGCGCTTCATCTGGAGCAGCGATCAGGCGGATCGCTGGAAACCGGGTGTCTTTCTGCGCAGTGTCGAGCCTGTCCTTGGAGATTCGCGGTTCAACGATCCGGAGGCACGGGCGGCGATCCGGCTGACGCTTGTCGACGCGCTCGGGCGAAAGGACGAGAAGAAGACGCGGCAGCTGCTCCGGGAGGTCGGAGAAGAAAGTGCGCTGGCGCCGAACGACCCCTTGCGGGTGGGCGCGCTCATACGCCTTGCCTCGCTTGAGGAAGCAAATGGCAACGCCGAAGCGGCGCATTCAGCGTTCGAGAAGTCCGGGCTTTCGGCGCGTCAATGCGCGCTGGTCGATTCGGCGCCGAAGCCGATTCATTTCGGTGGAGGCGAGGCCGATTTCCCGAAGGAAGCGCTTAGCTGGGGTTTCGAGGGCTGGGTGCTGACCCAGTTCGATGTGACCGCGGACGGACTGGTCCAGAACGAGCGTCCGATCATGGCCTATCCGCCATTCGTCTTCAGCAAGGCGGGCGCGAAGGTGATCGGCAAATCCCGCTTCGAAAAAACCTATCGGCCCGATGGCGGCCTCGGTTGCGGCAGCAATACGATGCGGACCGGTTTCCGGATTGCTACGTGATGATGTAGCGGCCGGGGTTGCGCCAGCGGAAGCTTCGCCTATGTCGAGCCCATGGCGCGTTCCTCCTCCCGATCGGTCGACTGGGGTTTCCCCCGCTGGCGCGGCTATGGTGCCGGGCGCGAGGCGACGACAGTGCGGCTGTGCGACCGGCATGGCTGCGACTCGCCGGGCAATTGCCCGGCGCCGAAATCGCCGAACAGCCCGGATCGATGGTATTTCTGCCAGGATCACGCGGCTGAATATAATCGGGGCTGGAATTATTTCGAAGGCCTGACCGCCGAGGAGGCCGCCAAACGCGAAGCCGACGAGACTCGGACAGCGGACGGTTATGCCGAAGCGAAGCATTATGGCTGGGCCGGTCCGGGCGACGGCAGCCGCTCACGCGACGAGATGCGCGCGCTTGAACTGCTCGAACTGGAAGCCGATGCCGATTTCGACGCAGTGCGCGTCGCGTGGCGGCGTCTTGCGAAATCCTGTCATCCCGATGTCCGCCCCGGCGACAAGGAAGCAGCGGCGCGTTTCCAGGCGATCCAGGCAGCTTACGAGGTGCTGCGTGCCGCCGAGGATGCGCGGCAATGGAAGCCTGCCGGTTGAAGTCGGTCCGGTCGGACTGGTCGAGTACCCTGCTGGTCTGCAAGAAATGTTCGAAGAAGCTGGATGGCGGGTTCGGGCCGAAAGGCCGGACGCCGCTCGCCAAGGCGTTGCGCCAGCATCTCGGGCTGAAGAAGGGCCGCAAGGGCAGGGCCGGGATAGTCGAGATCAAATGCCTGGGCATCTGCCCGCGGGGTGCCGTCACGGTGGTCGACGGGGCGGCGCCCGGCGAATGGATGCTGGTGAAGGCGGGGGCCGATCTCGACACGGTGGCCGAGGCGGCTGGCCTTGTCGACGACCAGCGCTGAGGCGTCTCAGCCTGCGTAGCGTGCTGCAGTCTCGCGGATCAGGGCAATCATGTTCGGAATCCCCTGGGTCCGGTTCGAGCTGAGCTGGTTCTTCAGGTCGAAGGGGGCAAGCGCTGCCTCGATCTCGGTCGCCAGGATCGCGGCTGGAGCCTGATCCTGCACGGTCAGCAGGACCAGCGCGATGATCCCCTTGGTGATCGCGGCGTTGGAATCCGCGAGGAAGTGCAGCGTGCCGTCTTTCCGGACGGTGGGGTAGACCCACACCGAGGCTGAACAGCCGCGGACCAGGGTCGCATCGGTCTTCAATGCTTCCGGCATCGGTTCCAGGTCCTTGCCCAGATCGATCAGCAGACGATAGCGGTCGTCGGCGTCGAGGAAGCTGTATTCGTCTTGCAGGTCGGTCAGGCTTGGCATGCGATGCGCGCTAGGGCCTGTGCCGGTCAAAATCAAACGTCGAACTCTTGCTTTCCCCACGAAGGCCGGGATCCGATCGGGGGACATCCGCAACCGCGGGCAATATCCGTTTCCTCGTGTTTTCGAACCGGATCCCGGCCTTCGCCGGGGAAGAGGGAGTCAACCCCGCTCCCGGGTCACCGCGCCGCTTCGCACCTAGAGTCTGATTCATCTGATTTGAATCGAACTGGGATTCCCAAGGGCGTTGAG
>JAZKCJ010000030.1:0-37487 GCA_040388155.1 Pseudomonadota bacterium | reverse complement strand
CGTCGATCACGTCGATCGCCTTGTCGGGCAGCTTGCGGTCGTTGATGTAGCGCGCCGACAGCTCGACCGCCGACTTGATCGCATCGGGCGTGTACTTCACCGAATGATGCGCCTCGAACGCGGTGCGCAGGCCGGTCAGGATCTTGATCGTGTCCTCGACCGTCGGCTCGTTCACATCGATCTTCTGGAAGCGCCGCAGCAGCGCGCGGTCCTTCTCGAAATGATTGCGGAACTCCTTGTAGGTGGTCGACCCGATGCAGCGGATCGTGCCGCCAGACAATGCCGGCTTGAGCAGGTTGGACGCGTCCATCGCACCGCCGCTGGTCGCGCCCGCGCCGATCACCGTGTGGATCTCGTCAATGAACAGGATGGCGTGGGGCAGCTTCTCGAGCTCGTTGACGACTGCCTTCAGCCGCTCCTCGAAATCGCCGCGATAGCGGGTGCCGGCGAGCAGCGCCCCCATGTCGAGCGAATAGATGACCGCCGGCAGCAGTACCTCGGGCACGTCGCCCTCGACGATCTTGCGTGCCAGGCCTTCGGCGATGGCCGTCTTGCCCACGCCGGGATCGCCCACATAGAGCGGGTTGTTCTTCGACCGGCGGCACAGGATCTGCACGGTACGGTCGACCTCGGGCCCGCGGCCGATCAGCGGATCGACCTTGCCGTTCTTCGCTTTCTCGTTGAGATCGACGGTGAACTGCTTGAGCGCGCTTTCGCTCTTGCCCTTGCCGTCGGGCTTCTGCGTCTTCTCTTCCTCGGCCCCCTTCACTTCGCGGGGTTCCGGAGCGGCGCCGCCCTTGCCGACGCCATGGGAGATGAAGCTGACGGCATCGAGACGGCTCATATCCTGCTGCTGGAGGAAATAGACGGCGTAGCTCTCGCGCTCGCTGAACAGGGCGACGAGCACGTTCGCGCCGGTCACCTCGTCGCGGCCCGACGACTGGACGTGGAGGATCGCGCGCTGGACGACACGCTGGAAGCCGGAAGTAGGCGAGGGGTCGGTCGCCGCATCGACCTTCAGCGCCTCGAGCTCGGTATCGAGATAATGGGCGACGGTCGCCTTGAGCTCTTCCAGGTCGACCCCGCACGAGGTCATCACCTTGGAAGCATGCTCGTCATCGATCAGCGCGAGCAGCAGGTGCTCGAGCGTCGCATATTCGTGGCGCCGCGACGACGCGGCTTCGAGCGCCTTGTGGAGGGTCGTTTCCAGCGCGGATGCGAAAGAAGGCATTAGTGTACTCCATGCGGGCCGCAACGATACGCACGGCCCTTTCCTCTTATGTCGGAAGGCAAGGCGCCCGCATCAAGCACTTGACGAACGCTCCGGCCTGATCGCCGTGCCGGAGCGTTCCTGCTCATCGCTTGAATAGGTCGTTGGCACTTGCTCTATGGTTAACGGCGCGCGTCAACCGAGCCTTGGTGCGGGTGATTTCCGCCTCAAGTGCCCCGATACGTGCCTGGCATTCCTCGACCGACAGGGGGTCGAGGTCTTGCCGTGCAAGCTCGGTGAGCGGATCGCCCGCTTTTCGCGCGAGAATCTCGTCCGGGTCCATGGCATGGAACGTTGACCCGGCAGGCCACGATGTCAATAAGGCCGGACTATTCCGCGAGTGGGGGCGGCGGATTCTATGGTTAATATTCCGACGGTGATGCAAGCGATCGACCCGGAGGCTCCCGGCGGTCCTGAAGTGATGCGCCTGGTCGAGCGCCCGGTGCCGGCGCCCGGCGAGGGCGAAGTGCTGATCCGCGTCGCCGCGGCGGGGGTCAACCGGCCGGAGGTGATGCAGCGCAAGGGCCTCTACCCGCCGCCGCCGGGGGCGCCCTCGATCCTCGGCATGGAAGTGTCGGGCACGATCGTCGCGGTAGGAGAGGGCGTCCAGCCCGAGCTGATCGGCCAGCCGGTCTGCGCGCTGATATCGGGCGGCGCCTATGCCCAATATGCCGTCGCGCCATACGGGCAGTGCCTTCACGTGCCCGACGCGCTGTCGATGGTCGAGGCGGCGGCGATGCCGGAGACGCTCTTCACCGTCTGGACCAATCTGTTCGAGCGCGGTTACGCCAGCGAGGGCGACACCGTGCTCGTCCATGGCGGCACCAGCGGCATCGGCACCATGGCGATCGGCCTCGCCAACCTGTTCGGGCTGACCATCATCGTCACCGCCGGATCGGACGGGAAATGCGCCGCAGCAAAGGCCCTGGGCGCTGATCACGCGATCAACTACAAGACGCAGGATTTCGTCGCCGAGGTGAAGGCGATCACTGGCGGCAAGGGTGTCGCCGTGGTGCTCGACATGGTCGGCGGGGATTATGTGCCGCGCAACCTGCAATGCCTCGCCGATGACGGTCGCCATGTCTCGATCGCGGTGCAGGGCGGGTTGACGGCGACGATCCCGCTCTTCGAGATCATGCGCCGGCGCCTGACCCTGACCGGTTCGACGCTCCGCCCGCGCGACACCGCGTTCAAGAGCCTTGTGGCGGAAGAGCTGGCGCGCACGGTCTGGCCGCATGTCGAGGAAGGAGCGCTGAAGCCGGTGATCGATCGTACCTATCCGCTCGCCGAGGCGCCGGCCGCGCACGAACGGATGGAATCGGGCGACCATGTCGGGAAGATCGTGCTGACGATGGAATAAGGGGCGGGAAGAAGCGTGGGCGCGCGCGTCCCGATCAGGCGGGACCGGACGGGTGGCCATTGAGTATCGAATTCGCAATCGGCACCCTGTTTCCGTTCGTGCCGGATAGGGAGCCGTATCGAGGGTCCGTGTCGACAGGCTCGATGGCTGTTCGGGCTGGTTCGGACGTGACACTCGGCGCTCACTTCCTAGATTGCGACAGGTTCAAGCATCCGAATGCTTCCCGTATCGGCATCCATCTCCACATCGATACCGACCGGCAGGCTGAGCTGGTTGCTGACATGGCCGATATTGGCCCCCTGAAAAGCCGGTATGCCGAGCGGCGCCAGATACTGGTCGAGCAGCTGCGGAATCGTGAAGCCGATATAGTCGGGCACGGCGGCGGTGCAGCGCGTGCATTGTCCGAAGATCACGCCCGCGACCTTCTTCAGCACCCCGGCGAGGGCGAGCTGGCTGAGCATGCGGTCGACGCGATATTCGGCCTCGCCGACTTCCTCCAGGAACAGGATCGCCCCGTCGAAATCCGGCAGCCAGGACGTTCCCATCAGCGCCGTCAGGACTGACAGATTGCCGCCGATCAGGCGTCCGCGCGCCTTGCCCGGCCGGATCGTCCGGATGGTCCAGCGCTCGGGCGCCAACGGGTCCATCGTGCGCGCGTCGGGCTGGGGGAAGGTCGCCGTCTCGCCGGAGAAGGCGAGCCTCCAGAAACTGTCCCAGCTGATCTTCCCCCAGCTGTTCCCGGCATTTGGACCGTGGATCGTGGGGAAGCCAGCCCGCGCGGCAAAGGCGAGGTGGAGCGCCGTGATGTCGCTGAAGCCGACGAGCAGCTTCGGGTTGGCGCGGATGACGTCCCAATCAAGCAAGGGCAGAAGCCTCGCGCATCCCCAGCCGCCGCGCACGGCGAAGACGGCGCGCACGCTGTCGTCGGCGAACATCCCGTTGATATCGGCGGCACGATCCTGATCCGTACCGGCGAGATAGCCGTAGCGGGAGGCGACATGCCGGCCCGGCTTCGGCACCAGTCCCATGCCCGAGATAACGGTCTTCACCGCTTCGACCTGGGGCAGGCCGTCGCTGAATCCCGCAGGCTCGATCAGGCCGACAACATCTCCCGAACGGAGGTGCGGTGGTTTGGAGGACGGGCGGGCAAGGGCCGGGCCGGGAAGTGCCAGGGCGCCCAGAAGCCCGCCTATGCCACTGATTGTCTCACGTCTGCTGAACATGGCCCGCTCATAGCAGCGATTGGCCCGACGCCCGCCAGAATGTTCGAATCCAGAACGAATCTTTCCTCCCGGAAGACGGATTTCTCGGTCCAATTGTTTTGCGGACCTTCGGTCGGGCTGATTTTACCGGGGGCGAAGATCGTGTCGCTCCGGCAAGACAATGCCGTTGCATTCGCCCTTCACCATCGACCCATGCAGGGCACGAGAGACACGTATCGCGTCGATCTTCGCCATGGCGTAAGTCGTGTGCGGTCCGGCACGCGGCAGACCCTTGGCATCAGAGAACCAGTTCCACTAATCTGAAGCCAGCCCGGACCCGCTATCCGGCTGTGGGAGCCTGTCGTGATCATATTCGCCATCCTGGCATTGGTTCAGTCTGCACCCCTTTCCGAAGATATGGGGCGGGCGTTTCCCGCGGATCACCTGGTATGTACGGTGAATGCCTCACCGGCCTCGTTTGCACTCGACATCAAACGTCGTGCGGGTGGGCCAAATGTGCTGGTCACATCAGCTCGCGATGACGTTTTCCCCTCTGGGGAGTATCTCATCGGCTCGTCCTTCATAACGCGGCGTGTAGATGGCCGGGCGGCGGACTACAGAGTCGGTTTCTCCAGCATTCGAAAAGCCGGCCAGTTCTCACTCAACATGCAGGTCATCGATGGCCGTCCCGAAAAGATCTGGCTGCGGCTGATGCCGGAAGGCCCTTATCGGAGCGACCGCTTTCAGGAGATCGGCTCGGCGGCGTGTGCCGCGAAGGACCTTTGACCTTCTGCCCTGAACGCGGGCTATTCACTCATGCAGCGGATCCTGGTTCGACGGCATCACGGGACCGGTCCCGCTCAAGGGGATTCCGGAGGATTGATGGCAGCCAGAACGCGTGAGACGGCACCGATGGTCGCTTTCACGTCATCGTCCGTGGTTCGCCAGTTGATGACGCTGATCCGCATGGCACGTCGCCCTTGCCAGATGGTGTCGCTGAAGAACGCAGTGCCTTCCGCGTTGATTGCTGCGATGACGCGGGCGGTCCATGCGTCGTGATCGCGATCGTCGGCACCAGCCTTCGGGGAGCGAAAACGAACCAGCCCCTGGTTCAGTGTCGGGGAGGCAAGCAGTTCAGCACCATCGAGTGCTGCAATGCCAGCCGCAAGGGCGGCGGCCTGAGCGCAGTTTCGGTCGACCAGACTGGCGATGCCGGCACGGCCAAGCTCGCGTAGCGCCGCATAGACAGCGAACCCGCGTGCGCGTCGTGTCCAGTCCGGCGTCCAGTCGATCTGGTCGCGCGTGCCCGCTTCGGAGGTGATGTAATCGGCGCTGATCGTCATCGCGCCCCTGTGGGCGTCCGGGTCCGACACGATCGCGACACCTATGTCCTTCGGCGTGTTCAACCATTTATGGGCGTCGGTCGCCCAGGAGTTCGCCAGCTCGACGCCGGCAAGTCCATGCCGGTAGCGCCCGCTTGCGCGCGCCCAAAGGCCGAACGCGCCGTCTATATGCACCCATGCACCTGCGGCTCGTGCGATCGGGATCAAGTCGGCGAAGGGGTCGACCGCCCCGACATTCAGGTCGGCCGCGTCGAGGATGAGAATCGTCGGCGCATCCGATGTTTCCAGGGCTGCGATCAGCGTATCCGGCTTCAGGCGCGCATCCGCGTCGGTGGGAAGCGGGATCAGCGCGGCCGTGCCGATTCCGAGGAATCGCAATGCCCGTTCGATGCTGCCGTGGCGATGCTCGGTCGCCAGAACGCGGATGAGCGGCGCGCCAGCCAGGCCATCGCGCTCCACGTTCCAGCCCCGGTCACGCAACAGCCCATGGCGGGCGGCGGCAAGACAGGTGAAGTGCGCCATCTGGCAACCCGTGGTGAACGCGAACGAGGCGTCGCCGGGCAGGCCGAGCACATCCTTGATCCAGGCACCGGCCACTTCCTCCACCACTGACGCGGCGGGGCCGCAGGTGTAAAGCGCTGCGTTGTTGTCCCAGGTCGAGGCAAGCCAGTCGGCTGCGAGTGCGGACGGCAGCGCACCGCCAATCACCCATGCAAAGAACCTTCCGCTGGCTGAGCCGAGATGCCCGCCCTCCGTAGCAGCCACCAGGTCGTCGACGACCTGCTCGGCAGGGATGCCCGCATCGCCAAGAGCCACTCCAAGCCGATGGCGCAGCGTCGCGCGATCCGTCGTTGCGGCGACCGATCGGGCATCCAGCCCTTCGAGGAAATCGGACGCATGGGCCTGGGTGCGTTCGAGCAGTGGGCGGATAGGAGGCATGACAGGTTTCACCGGGAATAGGAGAAGCGTGATGGGCGAACGGGGTGCGATGCCGCACGCCGCATCGTCTGACATCGGCTCGCGCCCGCGGCTTCCTGCATCTTGCGATCAAACGCTCCGGGCAACCGGTTGTTTGGCACGCCAGTCACGCCGGACCGCGATGGCTGCTGCGGTCCAGAGACCGACTGCGGCGATGAAGCCAGCGACCTCACCACCGACGGGTGCGCGCAGGATGAAGCCCGCAATCGCGAAAAGGATCAGCGCTGCGCCCAGAAGGTAGAAGGGCTTGAATGGAGCGGCGAATGCGATCGGGAGAAAATGCAGTCCGACCACCAGCGCCATCGCCGGCAGAAGGAGGTCCGGGCGATGCAGGTTGATCGCGATGTTGGATACGAGGAACAGGCCGACGCCTTCCCCGATGCTGCTCCACATGATCACCCGTTCCGCTCTGGCCGATGGCTTGATCCCATCACCCGGCAGAAGAATCACATGGGCGGCGGCCAGCGCGATCGGCGCGAAAACCACGAACGGGACAACCAGGAGCAGGCTGGAAACATGCCACTGCCAGTACATCGTCAGAGCGGCAAATACTGCCCCGAAGAAGCCCATGATCAATGCGCCCCAAGCTCCCACGGTCATCTCCATCGATGCAGACGGTTGTCTCGTACGTCTGTTTTCGAGCGGCGGTCGAGAGAAATCTATCGGCCTATTTCGAGGCTCAAGCCGTCCGGCGGCCTTTGTCTTACCTGATCAAAAGCCAGAGTATGAGAGCGCCAATTGCGAGAGGCACGCAGAACGCGATGATGCCGCCCGTCCAGCCCCATTTGCGATAGGCGGCCTCAACCGCGCCCTCCCAGAAACCCTGGACAATGAACTCTGCAATCCATCCCATCCTGGGAGGATGTCGCGACATTCGCAGGATCGCAAGGGGCACGCTGGTCGTCTTCTGATGGCTGGTTTGATCCCGGCGGTCGGCGATAGATGGTGGAAAGTGCCGGGCAGCTTCCCACCCAACCCCTGCCATTCACGGGTAGATCAGGCGCGCCCGTTAGCGACCGCTGGCGGGCACAGGTCGATCCGTGTCAAACCGCAAGATCGGTCGAGCGCATCATGTCCGCGAGCGCCTAGCTGGTGTCGCCATGGAGGACAGAACGATGAAGGCGGCGCTTCAAAACTACCATGCCCGGATGCGGCGGGTGCTGGACCACATAGACCAGCATCTGGACGACGATCTGGATTTGGAAGCCGTGAGTGGCGTCGCAGCCTTCTCGAAATACCATTTCCATCGGCAGTTCATGTCCACCTTCGGGGTGCCCCTGCATCGCTATGTCCAGCTCGCCCGCATGAAGCGCGCTTCGCACAGGCTGGCCGACAAGGCCGCCCAAAGCGTCACGGACATAGCGATGGATGCCGGATACGACGCACCGGATGCTTTCGCCCGCGCCTTTCGGCAACGGTTCGGGCAATCGCCTTCGTCGTTTCGGAAATCTCCCGACTGGGGACCTTGGCTCGTGGCCTTTGGGCCTCTCGACAACGCAAGGAACAAGCTGATGCAGATAATCTTTGATCAGGACGATGTGACGGTTCGCGATGTGCCGTCCACGCCGGTGGCGATGATGGAGCACCGCGGCGACCGGGCGATGCTCCCGGACACCTTCGAGCGGTTCAGGGCCTGGGGCAAGGCGGCCGGCCTGTCGCCGGAGACCAGCCCGACTTTCATGGTCTTCCGGTCCGAACGGGAGCCCGCGGTCCCGGCAGACTACAGCATGGACATCTGTGTCGGCACGGACCAGCCGGTTGCGGCGGGGGATGCGCAGATGAAGGCTGGCGTTATCCCCGGCGGACGCTGCGCCGTGCTGCGCTATCCGGGCAATACCAACAATCTCGAACCCGCCGTGCTCTACCTCTATCGCGATTGGCTTCCGGCCAGCGGTGAGGAAGCCGGTGACTTCCCAATCTACTGTCGCCGCCGGCTAGCCCTCATCCCGGAAGTGCCGGCGCATGAAGTGGTTGTGGAGTTGTTCCTGCCGCTGAAATAGTATTGTCGGATGGCGGCTTCCCTTCCGATTGCAGAAGCGGACAGGCTGTTATCCATCCATCTCAGCCATCCGCGATTTGTGAATTCGCGAGCCGGCCTTACCCAAGCAGCCGCCATTCCCGTGCCCGATCCACAAGGCGGACTTATCGATCGCCCGATGCATTTGATTTTGACCGCGGGCAGGCTCGCAGCATGAGGGGCGGCGAGAAAAGGGAGCCGATATGTCCAGCCTGATCCTTCACGAATATGCCGCGTCGGGAAATTGCTACAAGATCCGGCTCACCGCAGCCCATCTCGGCATTCCGCTCGAACGGCGCGAATATGACATCATGAAGGGCGAGACCCGGTCGGAAGCGTTTCTCGGCGGCGTCAGCGCCAATGGCCGTATTCCGGTGCTCCAAGTCGGCGACGACTATCTGCCGGAAAGCAATGCCGCCTGTCTCTACCTAGCCGACGGATCCGGCCTGATTCCGCACGATCGCTTCGACCGTGCCGACATGTTCCGCTGGATGTTCTGGGAACAGTATAGTCACGAGCCCAATGTCGCGACGCTGCGTCTCTGGCGGCATGTCATCGGCGAGGCCGGGCTGGACGATCTGCGGCGTGCGCAGATCCCGGCGAAGCAGGCGGCGGGCGAGGCCGCGCTTGAGTTGATGGACGACCATCTGTCCCGCTCGCCCTTTTTCGTCGGCGACCGGCTGACCCTCGCGGACATCACGCTCTACCCCTATACCCATGTCGCCGACGATGGCGGTTTCGAGCTCGGGCGCTATCCGGCGATCGGCGCCTGGCTCGCCCGGGTCGAGGCCGAGCCGCATCATATTGCGATGAAAGCGTAACCCGCCTTTCACATCAGTGGAATCAAGCTGTAACAAAAATCGGCCATAGCGCAGGCCCATCAAGGGCTGCGCGGGACGATGCCGGGATGGACGCTGTAACCAGGATCGCGATGGATAATAGCATCGCCGATTTCGCCGATTTCGCCAATTCCAAACCATCGATTCCGGAACGCGACGTCACGGATCGCCGCAAATATCGCACGATCTGGATTTCGGATATCCATCTCGGTACTCGCGGCTGCAATGCCGACATGCTGATCGACTTCCTCGATCATGTCGACAGCGAGCGGATGTATCTTGTCGGGGACATCATCGACGGCTGGCGGCTCAAGAAGAAATTCTACTGGCCGGCGTCGCACAACGACGTGGTGTGGCGAATCCTGAAGCGGGCCAAGCGCGGCACCGAGGTGATCTACATTCCCGGCAATCATGACGAGGTGATGCGCCAGTTCACCGGGCTCGATTTCGGCGGCGTCTCGATCCGCCGCAAGGCGATCCATGAAACCGCCGACGGCCGCCGGTTGTTGGTGCTTCATGGCGACGAGTTCGACATGATCACGCTCACGCACAAATGGCTCGCGCATGTCGGCGATGCGGCGTATGAATTCATGATGGCGCTCAACAGGTTGGTGAACGCGTATCGCCGCTTTTTCCAGTTGCCCTATTGGTCGCTGTCGAAGCACGCCAAGGCCAAGGTGAAGAACGCGGTGGAGTTCATCTCCAACTATGAGGAAGTGATCGCTCAGGCGGCTGGCGCGCGCGGCGTCGACGGCGTCGTCTGCGGACACATCCACACCGCTGAATTCCGCAACATCGGCGGCATCGAATATTATAACGATGGTGACTGGGTGGAGGGCTGTACCGCTCTTGTCGAGCATTTCGACGGGCGGATGGAGTTGCTGCACTGGGCCGACGAGATCGCCGAACGGGAAGCGGCGAAGATCGAGACGCTGGCGGCCTGACGAGCGTGCGCATCGCGATCGCCACTGATGCGTGGGCCCCCCAGGTGAACGGCGTGGTGCGGACGCTGCAAGCCGTGCGCGCCGAGCTCGAGCGCCAGGGGCATGTGGTAATGGTCGTCTCGCCCGACCTGTTCTACTCGATGCCCTGCCCGACCTATCCTGAAATCCGGCTCGCCTTCGCCAGGACCAATGCGGTCGGCAGGATGCTCGCCGATTTCAATCCGCAGGCGATCCATCTCGCGACCGAGGGGCCGGTATGCCTCGCGGCGCGGCGCTGGTGCCTGATGAACGATTTCCCGTTCACCACCGCCTATCACACGCAGTTCCCCGATTACGTCTCGGCGCGGACCGGCGTGAACCCGGAATGGATCTGGCGCTATATCCGCTGGTTCCATGCGCCCGCCCAGTCGATCCTTGCGTCGACGCCGTCGATCGCCGCGACGCTCAAGCAGCATGGGCTGGAGAATGTGCGGCATTGGGGCCGGGGCGTCGATCTTTCGACCTTCTCGGCCGCCGTCGCGCCCGATCCGGCTCTTGCCGGGCTGGCGCGGCCGATCCAGCTCTATGTCGGCCGCGTCGCGGTGGAGAAGAATATCGAGGCCTTCCTGACCAACGATCACCCGGGCACCAAGGTGATCGTCGGGGACGGTCCAGCGCGCGCGTCGCTCGAAGCGCGCTATCCGGAGGCGATGTTCCTCGGCCCGCGCTTCGGCGCCGATCTGGCGGCTGCCTATGCCAGCGCCGATGTGTTCGTCTTCCCCAGCCGCACCGATACGTTCGGGCTGGTGATGATCGAGGCGCTGGCCTGCGGCGTGCCGGTCGCCGCCTATCCCGTCACCGGCCCGGTCGACATATTGACCGATGCGGTCGGCGCGATGGACGATGATTTGTCCGTCGCGATCGGAACGGCGCTCACCAGGGATCGCGGCGCCTGCGCCGCTTACGGGCGGACCTTCACCTGGGAAGCAAGTGCCCGCCAGTTCCTGAACGCGCTCGTCCCGGTCGATGCCGACGAAGCCATTGCGGCCTGAGCCTTGCCTCACCGCGCAAGGGGGACTAAGTCAACGTCATTGTGCGGCCGCTCCGAAAGGGGCGGCCCTTATTGTTTCTAAGGAGTTTCCGGTGGCCCAGCCGCTCATGCCCCACGCGACCGCCTCCTGGCTGGTTGACAATACATCGCTCAGCTTCGAGCAGATTGCCGAATTCTGCGGCCTGCACATCCTCGAAGTCCAGGCGATCGCCGACGATACTGCGGCGACCAAGCTCACCGGCCGCGATCCGGTCCGCGCGCATGAACTGACCCAGGACGAGATCGAGAAGGGCCAGGCCGATCCCGATTATCGCCTCATCATGCTGAAGGGCCCGGAACAGGTTCGCCGCACCAAGGGGCCGCGCTACACGCCGGTGTCGAAGCGGTCGGACAAGCCCGACGGCATCGCCTGGATCATCCGCAACCATCCGGAAATCAGTGACGGCGCGATCGGCAACCTGATCGGCACCACGCGCACCACCATCGCCGCGATCCGCGATCGCAGCCACTGGAACATCGCCAACATCACCCCGAAGGATCCGGTGACCCTCGGCCTGACGACTCAGCGCGAGCTCGACGCGGCGGTGGCGAAGGCGGCCAAGGCAGCCGGTATCGAGGCGCCGGTCGATACGCGCCTCGAGGGGGATCGCGAGGCACTGATCGTCGAGCTGCGCGCCCAGCGCGAGCAGCTTGCGCGCGATGCTGAAGCAGCCGAAGCAGGCGAGGCTCCGACATCGGCCGAGCCGACCGCTGAAAGCCTGTTCCGCCGTTGAGGTGAGGAGGCGGGCAAGCCACTCTTTTCTCCGTTCGTTCGAGCGAAGTCGAGAAACCGAAGCCCGCGCTCCATCAATGTTTCTCGACTCCACTCGAAACGAACGGATGAGGGGCTCTCTCGCCGCACGCATTTGTCGCGTGACTTGCGCATAGTTCCGTTGCTAGTCGCAACCTATGGCCACTGCTTCCCGCTCCGATGCCGCGTTCGTCGCTGACGAAAGCTTCGTCTCCACCAGCCACAAGGGGCTCACTTATCCCTTTGGTGGCCGGGAGCCGGCGGCGGGCGACGTCATGGCGGTGGCGCCCGGCATCCGCTGGGTACGGCTGACCGTTCCGGGCCCGCTGAAGCACGTCAATTGCTGGCTGATCGACGAGGAGGACGGTGTCGCGCTGGTCGACGCGGGCATGAACCTGCCTGACGCGCGGGATGCCTGGAAGACGGTGTTTCGCGGTCCGCTGGCGGGCAGGCGCGTTACCCGGATGATCGGCACGCATTTCCATCCCGATCATGTCGGCCTTGCCGGCTGGATGTGCGATCATCATTCGGCGCCGCTGGTCATGACACGCGGGGAATGGCTTACCCTGCGATCGGTCATGCTCGATGCGCGCGACGCCGTGCCCGAAGAGATGATCGCCTTCTGGCGCGGCGCGGGTTGGGACGACGAGCAGGTCGCCCATGCGAGCGAGCGTGGCTGGGCGGGTTTCCGCCGCGTCGTGACGCCGATGCCGCTCAGCTATCGCCGCATCAAGGACGGCGATATGCTGGCGATCGGCGGTGGCGAATGGCGGATCGTGGTCGGTTCGGGGCACAGCCCGGAACATGCCTGCCTGCTGAACGAAGCCGCGGGCATCCTCATCGCGGGCGATCAGGTCCTGCCCCGCATCAGCCCCAATGTCTCGCTCGGTATCACCGAGCCGGAGGCCGACCCGCTCGGCGAATGGTTCGCCTCGATCGCGAAGCTCCGCCTGCTTCCGCACGACCTGCTCGTCCTGCCCGGACACGGCGATCCGTTCACTGGTCTCCATACCCGGCTCGACGCGATGGACCGCGAGCACCGGGAGCGCCTCGACGAGCTCGAAGTCTTCCTTGCCGAACCACGCCGGGCAGTGGACTGCTTTGGCCGGCTGTTCCGCCGCGCCATCGGCCCCGACATGCTCGGCATGGCGACGGGCGAGGCGCTGGCGCATCTCCGCCGGCTGGAGATCGAGGGCAGGGCGGTCAAGGAGGTCAGTGACGGCGTCTGGTGGTACCGCGCGGCCTGACCCGTCCGCTGCGCGCCCGCCGCACGGGCGATTCGAAGAGCTGGGGCGTCCGGGCGCCGTTCTTCCGCTGGATTCGGTTTTCTTCTGAAGACGTTGCCCATGCGTTCGACAATGGGACAGTGCGTGGAGCGCAGGGTTGAGCCGCGACGATGCTTGCGTGACAAAGCATGCTCCTGCGCTTCCCCAGGCATATCCATGGATAGCCTGTCCGGCTGCAGCAAAGGGTGCAGCATTATGGCCCGCGGATTACATTCGTTTTGGTTGTATATTGGATATATTAGGATTACGCCTCTTTTAACCGCGCAGGGGCGGTGTCAGGGGAAAATATCCATGTCAGACATCAACGAGCAGCCCGTTGAGGGTTTCGAGGCACTGGGCCGGGCGCCCATCGGCCGCCGCAGCGTCGTGCGCCGAATGGCCGCGTTGTCGGTCGCGCCCGCCGTTGTCGGATCTGGCATGCTTGGCTTTGCCGGCTCCGCCTTCGCCGCCACCGACGATTCCCGCCTCAATGCCCGCAAGCTCAGCTATGCGCTTCGCGGTGGCAAGGTGCTCGAGGGCTATTTTGCGGCGCCGCGCGGCAAGGCCAATCTCGGCGTGGTCGTGGTGATGCCCGACGGGGCGGGCCTTGATGCGAAGGCTGAGGAAACGGCCCGTCGCTATGCGCTCGCCGGCTATATGGCCGTCGCACCCGATCTTCGCGCGACCTTCAAGGGCGGCAGCCGCGACGCGATGGTCGCCGACATGATGAAGGTGGTGCCTGATCTGAAGTGCCTCGCGCACAGCAACAGCAAGGTAAGCAGGATCAGCGTCGTCGCTGCCTGAGGGCCTGAGCTTGCGACTGGCGTGATTTCCCGGCTGGCGTCAGGGTGCGACCTTGACGCCGGCGCGTTGGCGTGTTCCATTTATGTTCTGCGAATGTGATTCGGAGAGGACAAGATGGCTGCTGACCTGATTCTATATACCAATCCGATGTCGCGCGGGCGGATCGCGCGCTGGATGCTTGAAGAAACCGGCGCCGAGTATGAGACGGTGGTGCTCGATTACGCCTCGACGATGAAGCAGGAACCCTATCTGTCGATCAATCCGATGGGGAAGGTGCCGGCGATCGTCCATAATGGACGGGTCATCACTGAGTGCGCGGCGATCTGCGCCTATCTTGCTGATAGTTTCCCGGAGGCTGGCCTTGCTCCGCCGACCACGGATCGCGCCGATTATTATCGCTGGCTTTTCTATGCGGCGGGCCCGGTCGAGCAGGCGGTGACCAACAAGTCGATGAACTTCATCCCCAGCGACCAGCAGCAGCGCATGGCCGGATACGGCAATTACGACCTGGCGGTCGACACGCTGGAAAAGGCGGTGTCGACTCATCCCTATATCGCCGGCGACAGCTTCACCGCGGCTGACGTCTATGTCGGATCGCAGGTCGGGTGGGGCACCCAGTTCGGCACCCTGCCCAAGCGCGACGCCTTCGGCGCTTATCTTGAGCGCATCATGTCGCGCGACGCCTATCGGCGCGCTAGCGACAAGGACAATGCCCTGATGCCGGCGCCGGCGCCCGAAACGGCGGGGTGACGCCCAGCCCTGGCCCTCCCGCTTCCAGGAAGGGCTAGGGCAGGATGGCCCTCCGCCCCGGCAACGCCGCCATCACCGCGTCCCGCCACGCGGCGCTGCCGCTGCTCCAACCGGTGATCTCCTCGATAGTCCGCGCGCAGCCAACGCACAGGCCGGCGGCCGCGTCCATCTCGCAGATGTTGACGCACGGGCTTTCGATTCGCTTGACCGGCACCGTCTCGACGATCCCGCCCATACACGGTCAGTAGGTCAGCTTCGCCATCAGGAAGTCGGGCAACGGGCCGTTCCAGCCTTCGTCCGGACCGTCATCCTGCGTGCCGCGCGTGGGGCGGTCATCGCGGGCGGGGCGTTCTTGGCGTGGCGGGCGGCTTTCGCGCGCCGGCCGCTCTTCGCGAGGCGGACGTGAGTCGCGCGGCGTGCGCGCTGGCCGGGCCGGACGTTCGGTCTCGGTCGCTGCTTCCGCGTTGGCGGGTTCCGGCTTGGCGGTCCTGGCCTTGTCGGGTGCTGCCTTGGGCGCCTTGGCGGCTGGCTTGGCCCGGCCGCCCCGTCTGCGGGATGTGGCGGCGGATGCGGGCTCGTCCTCGGCGCCTTCGTAGCGCTCGATCTTCATGCCCGTCAGCTTCTCGATATTGGCGACGTTCTCGGCGTCGTCAGCCGTCACCAGCGTGAAGGCGACGCCGGTCGCGCCGGCGCGGCCGGTGCGGCCGATCCGGTGGACATAATCGTCGGGATGCCAGGGCGCATCGAAATTGAAGACGTGGCTCACGCCCTTGATGTCGAGCCCGCGCGCCGCGACGTCCGAGGCGACCAGAATGTTGACCTCGCCTGCCTTGAACCGGTCGAGCTCGGCGATGCGCTGCGACTGCTCCATGTCGCCATGGATCTCGCTTGATCGGAAGCCCTGGCGTTGCAGTGCCTTGTTCAGGTCGCGCACCGTCGTCTTGCGGTTCGAGAAGATGATTGCCGTCTTCACATCCTCATGCTCGAGCAGCTCGACGAGCTTGTCGCGCTTCTTCGAGGCGGAGACCGGGACCAGCCACTGCTTGATGTTGGTATTGGCGGTCGCAGGGCGCGCGACCTCGATCGTCTTGGGATTGCTCAGGAACTTGTCGGCCAGCTTCTTGATCGGCGGCGGCATGGTCGCCGAGAAGAGCAGGGTCTGGCGCTGCTTGGGCAGCTTGGTGCAGATTTCCTCGATGTCGGGGATGAACCCCATGTCGAGCATGCGGTCGGCCTCGTCGATCACCAGCAGGTCGCAGCCGGTGAGCAGGATCTTGCCGCGTCCGAACAGGTCCATCAGCCGGCCCGGCGTGGCGATCAGCACGTCGACGCCCTTTTCGAGCGCCTTTTGCTGGTCGCCCATCGACACGCCGCCGATCAGCAATGCCATCGAAAGCTTGTGGTACTTGCCGTATTTCTCGAAATTCTCCGCCACCTGCGCGGCGAGCTCGCGCGTCGGCTCGAGGATCAGCGATCGCGGCATGCGCGCACGGCTGCGGCCCTCGCCCAATATGTCGATCATGGGCAGAACGAATGCAGCGGTCTTGCCCGTGCCCGTCTGGGCGATACCGATGATGTCGCGCATCATCAGCACGCTCGGGATCGCGCTCGCCTGAATCGGAGTCGGCTCGGTATAGCCGGACTCGTTGACGGCTTTCAGAAGTTGGTCGGATAGGCCGAGGTCGGCGAAGGTCATGCGGTGTCCGGAAAAAGGCCCGGTCATCATGCCCGGCCAGCCCCTGAGCGCTTGCCGATAAGGGGGCGATTGTCAAGAAAAAGGGGTGTTTGCGGCTCGCCGGGGCAGCATGGCGGCGATTTTAACGCCTGGTTTTGGCCACAAGCCGCTTGAATTCCTTGATCCGGCAGGACCCGCCCGAGCGGGAACGGATCGCGTCGCGGTCGGCGCAGACCATGCCGTCCTGGGTCGGTTTCAAATAATAGCCCGAATAATAATCGAGCGGCGGACAATCATCGTTGAGCCTGGCCCGCACCCTCGATCCGTCCTCGATCATCAGGTCGATGCTGTCCGGCGCTGAAATGGCGGCGCCGACCAGATCGCTCATCGCCACGCATTTCGGCCCCTTCTTCTCGGACCAGCTCAATGACTGCTGGTCCTGGATCGGCTCGCGGGAGGTGAAGGGCAGGCGGGGGATGCGGATGATGATCCGCTGGTGCACCGTGAGCTGAGCGACCTCGACCTGGTCGAGGCGCGATTCATCGACTGAAGCACCCGGCGCGAGGGCAAGCAGAATCAACGCGAGAATCACCGGTTGCGACATTGCTTCGCGGCGTTAACCGAAATGCTTGAACAGTGCATGAATTGGCGCACCAGGGTGTGCGTGATAGGAGCCGGGCCATGATGCCTGCCTCGATGACTTCGGCTCAACGCCGCCTGGCCGACTCGGTTCGCGAAAGACTTGGCCCGAAGGCGGTCGTCACTGACCAGGCGGCGATCGCACCCTGGCTTCGGGACTGGCGCGGTCGATATCATGGGGCGGCGCCCGCGATTCTTGCCCCGGACAGTCGCGACGGCGTCGCGGCGATCCTGGCGCTTGCGCATGAGTTGCGCGTGCCGCTGGTGCCGCAGGGCGGCAATACCGGCATGGTCGGCGGCGCGACGCCGCCCGCCGACGGCTCGGCGCTGATCCTGTCGCTGCGGCGGATGAACCGAATCCGCTCGATCGAGCCCGAGAACGGTCTGGCCGTCGCCGAGGCAGGGGTGATCCTGGCCGATCTTCATGCCGCTGCCATCGATCGGGGTATGCGTTTCCCGCTGACGCTCGGCGCACGCGGCAGCGCGACGATCGGCGGGCTCGCCTCGACCAATGCCGGGGGCACCCAGGTGCTGCGCTTCGGCACGATGCGCAGCCTCGTTGCCGGCGTCGAGGCGGTGCTGCCCGACGGCAGCGTCCATGACGGGCTGGCCGCGCTCAAGAAGGACAATCGCGGCTATGATCTCAACCAGCTGCTGATCGGGGCTGAAGGGACGCTCGGCGTCATCACCGCCGCGACCCTGCGCCTCGTGCCCGCCATCGCCGCGCGGGCGGTGGCCTGGGCGGGGCTGGCCGATCCGGCGACGGCGCTCGCGTTGTTGCGGCGGCTTGAGGCGGGCACCGACCGGATCGAGAGCTTCGAGATCGTGCCCGACGACACGCTGGCATTGGTGCTGCGCCATATCCCCGGTACGCGACTGCCGCTCGCCGGCCCGCACAAATGGCATGTGCTGATCGAGGCGGTGACCACCGATCCGGCTGCCGAGCCGCCCGCCGACCTGCTCGAACGACTGCTCGCACCGGCACTTGCCGACGGCCAGGTCGCCGACGCGGTGATCGCGGCAAGCGAAGCGCAGGCCGATGCCTTTTGGCACATCCGCGATTCGATCTCCGAGGCGGAGCGTGCCAACGGCCCGGCCGTTCAGCACGATATCTCGGTGCCGGTCTCAGGCATGCCGCGCTTCATGATCGAGGGTGGTGCGGCCTGCGAGGCCCGCTTTCCGGGGACCGAGGCGATGGCGTTCGGCCATCTCGGCGACGGCAATGTCCATTTCCACGTGCGCGCACCCCGCGGCGTCGATCCGGCGCGCTGGTATGCTGAGGAAGCGCCGGTGGTGACGCGCTTCGTCAACGACCTGGTCGTGGCGGCCGGCGGCTCGATCTCGGCGGAGCACGGCATCGGCCAGATGAAGGTTGCCGAACTGGAACGCCTGTCCTCGCCGGCCCGCATGACCGCGCTGCGGGCGATCAAGTCTGCGTTCGATCCGGAAGCACTTATGAACCCCGGCAAGCTCGTGGCGCTTGCGCCGGGATCGCGGGCACCATAGAGCCGGGCACCGTCGGCACGCACAAGCCGCTTAATTCAGTCCCGATGGAGAGTTTTCATGGCCAGCGCGCCGCAATCGCAACTTCCGCTATTCTACAATGCGCTCGAGCCGCTTTCGAGCGAGACTCACGTCAACTTCAAGATGCGCCAGCTCACTCAGGCGAAGTTCCTCGTCGGGCAGCATGCCATTCCCGTTACGGTCGACGAATTCCCGCTCGTCCAGCGCCATTTCCCGATCGTCTTCACTGAGGGCGACGACGCCGTCCCGCTCGCGCTGATGGGCCTGAACGAAGGCACCAACGTGTTCGTCGATGCCGAGGGTCTGCTGACCGAGCCGATGATGTACGTGCCCGCCTATATCCGGCGCTATCCGTTCATGCTCGCGCGCCTGCGTCCCGGCGCTGAGGAGCTCTCGCTCTGCTTCGATCCGACCTCGGAGGGTATCGGTGCCGATCTCGAAGGGCAGCCCCTGTTCGACGATGGCCAGCCGTCGGAGATCACCAAGAACATCATGCAGTTCAACGAATCGTTCGAGCAGGCCGGTGCCCGTACCGCACAGTTCATGCGCGACCTGAAGGAGATGGACCTGCTGATGGACGGCGAGACGACCATCCAGGCGGACGGCATCGAGCAGCCCTTCATCTATCGCGGCTTCCGCATCGTGAACGAAGAGAAGCTGAACGATCTGCGCGGCGATCAGCTTCGCAAGATCCACAAGAACGGCATGCTGCCGTTGCTCTACGCTCACCTCTTCTCGCTGTCGCTGATGCGCGACATCTTCAGCCGCCAGATGCAGCTCGGCCTCGTGCCGGCCCAGCTCCCGGCCGTCTGATCCCGTCGCTGGTCCCGCGCCTGCCGGGCCGATCGCTCCCTTGCGGCGCGATCCGGTCCCGCAGGGCAGGCGCGGGACTTGCCGCCGAACCGCTGCGCGGCCGCCGGAATTCCGCTGTTGCCAGTCTTTCCGTGCGCCTGACGGCACTGCGCTGCGTTGTGGCGTTGCGGCATCGTTTTCCGCCGCCCGATCGTGTGTCCGCACTCTAGGGTGCCTTGGTGCCCTGCCATTGGCCTTCGGTATCGGCCCGCCACCCGGGGTGATCGGCTAAGCATAATCAAAGCGGCTCTTTTCGCCCTTGAAGCGCGAAAACCGCCCTCCTATATCGGTGTTGCGCGGCGTCGTGTCCCCCCTTTCGCGGGGCCGTGCGGCACACCTTCGGGTGTGTCTCCTCCCTGAACCTTGGCCACCGCGTGCTGCATTGCACGCGGTGGTTTTTTTTGAGCTGCGCTCATTCCGCTGCGATCGCGCCGGGCAATGCGAGCGCCTCGTCCGTCACGGCATCGATCATCCGCCGCAGCAATGCTGCGATCGCCGTCATGCCGTCCCCGGGGCCGTCAAGCGCCGGATCGAGATAGAGCGACCGGTCGAATTCGATCTGGATCGCATGGATGCCCGCTCGGGGACGCGCCTGCGCGTCGAGGATATGGCCGCCGGCATAGGGCGCGTTCAGCGCGGTCGCGATCCCGGCTGACCGGGCCTCGCTCTCAAGCCGGCGAACGAATCGCGCCGCAGCCGATCGCCCGAAACGATCGCCCAGCACGATTCGTGCGGCGCCTTGCGCAGGCGTGAGGGGCGGCATTGAATGGAGGTCGAGCAGGATCGCGATGCCGAAGCGGGAACGCGCGCGCTTCAGCGCCTCGGTCAGGGCGGCATGATAGGGCCGGTGATCCATCTCGATTCGCGCCATCACCTCGTCGCCGTCGAGCCGTCGCCGCCAGATGTCGCCGGCGCCCGAGACCCGGCGCGGCACCAGGCCGAGCCCGCCGCGCATCCGGGCTGATTGCTGCGGCATCGCCTGCCGGTCGGCGCCGTCGTCGATGCCCGGATCGCGCTCCTGCTCGCTACGGTTCAGGTCGATCCATGCCCGCGCGACCCGTTGCACCAGCATGGTCTCGTTGCCGCGCGCCAGGATGGCGACGGCGTCGATATGCCGATCCTCCAATGGTGTCAGCGCCGCGACCGGCACCCGCAGCGCCGCCCGCAACGCCAGCGGATAGTCGCGCCCGGCATGCGGCACGGAAAGGATGACCGGGCTGGCCGGGTCGTGCGGACCGTATCGATCGAAGGAAAGGGCGCTGTCGGCCATTGCGACCAACCTAGGATGCACCTCCCGTTGCCGCAATCGGGGTTTGCTCCGGAAAGGTGCCGTTGGCGGTGGCGATGCTGGAAAATCTTAAGAGCTTCGCGCATAAACCGGGGCCACAAACTGAGCGGGACAGTGATGATCAGGATATTGTTGGCCGAGGACGACCGGGTGATGCGCGAGTATCTGACGCGCGCGCTCGAGCGCTCGGGCTATTCGGTCAGCGCGGTCGATCGCGGCACCGCGGCGATTCCGCTGCTCGAATCGGAAACCTTCGACCTGCTCCTCACTGATATCGTCATGCCGGAGATGGACGGCATCGAACTGGCGCAGCGCGCGGGCGAGATGTGCCCCGACCTGCGCGTCATGTTCATCACCGGCTTCGCCGCGGTCACGCTGAAGGCCGGAAAGACGGTGCCGCAGGCCCGGGTCCTCTCCAAGCCGTTCCACCTGCGCGACCTCGTGATGGAGGTCGATCGCCTGTTCGAAATGGAGAATGCGACCCGGGGACTCTGATCCCGGTACGATTTAGCGCGTGGCGGCTTGCGCGGGCCGATAACCCTCGCTAGAGCCCCCAACTCGCGTGGGCGTGTAGCTCAGTGGTAGAGCACTGTGTTGACATCGCAGGGGTCGCAAGTTCAATCCTTGCCACGCCCACCATTTAAAAAGCCCGTGAAGTCGGAAACGACCTCACGGGCTTTTTTATCGCCCGCCGGCCTTCTTCTCGGCTGCTCCCGGCGTCTTGCGCTGCTCACCCAGATCGATGGCGCGGAGCATGCGCGAGCGGAACTTCACCCGCTGCCAGAAGGTCGCGTCCTGCATCCGCCATTCCTTGATCGCATCGCCGGTCAGCAGGTCGAGCATGGCGTCGCTTGCCTCTGCGTCGCCGCTCGCGAATTCGACCGACACTTCCTCGAATCGATCGCGCTGCTCCTGCGCGGTAAGGCTGAGGGAGGTGAAGTCGGTTCGGGCCGGGGAACCGGTCATGTCAGTACCGCCTTGGTCGGAACCAACGGCCCGGGCATGGGCGCGGTTCCGCCGGCCACGCCGTGACGCGGGCGCACGAGCGCATCGCGCCGCGGGGGCGACATGAACCGGGCCATCTCTGCCGGAGGCTGCCAGCGGCGCGTCCGGGACCGGGGCCCCAACGCGTCGGGGTATGTCATGTCTGTCAATTCCAGGATCGGCGGCGAGGGAGCCGCTGCCCATTCCGCAGTTTTGCGTAACAAACATTGCGCAGGCGACGTTTTTCAACGTAACCGCCGTCGTAACCAGTCGGGGCTCATTGCCGGGCGACCGGCGGGCTTCCGATCAGCCTCGCCGCGCGGGGAGAGGCTCGCGGGAGAATCCGGGCCCGCTGACGTGCTTCCGGATCGCGATCACCCGGGATAGCGGCTTCAGGCGATCAGGGCGTGCTGCCATTCATGAAGGGCTGGGCCCGCAAACGGGGGAAAACCGCCTCGATCGGCTTGGTGTCGGGCAGCACATAGACATAGCCACCCTTCTTCTGGAAAAGCGGGCGCACGCTCTTGTTGTAGAAGACCAGGGGCACATTGATGCACCCGAATGTTATGCGGTTGTCGTCGATGGTGGGCGACAGCATCCGCTGGCGGCGCCGTTCCTTCGGGTTGGCCCCCTTGGGGATCGGGTGGAGCGCCACGGAGGTGGCATAATCGACCCAGAGCACTTTTTGCTTTCCGGCGGCCAATCCATATTTTGCAAGGAAGCGCCCGGCAGGCGTCGTCTTTTCGGCAGGGCCGATCTCGGCAAGATTCTTGCTGCCGATGCCGGGGCTGGCGTCGTCCCCGACGGCGACACCGATCAACACCGGGACCTTGCCCAGCGATTTTCCCCTGGCGCTGAACAGAACGAGGGAGGCGGCCTTCTTGTCGATGATGATATACGGCAGGGACGCATTGTCGCCTGACGCGGCGATCCAGTCGGCAACACGTGTCGTCGCCGCCGACTGGTTCGCCGCGCTCTCATCTTCCGCAGCCCCGGGCTGCGACAGCGTTGGTTCAGACGCCTGATGGCGCTCCGCAGCCTGTGCAGGCACGGAAACGGTCAGGGCAAATCCGGCGAGCGCCAGAAGGGTATTGATCATCGATTGAGGCGCTCGACATGAAACGGCCGCTGCCCAAAGGAGCGGCCGACGCTGGAAATCACGGTCTGCTTAGCATTTGCTGCCCTGCGGCATCAATTGCGTGGCTTCTTCCGCTGATTCTCCTGCATCCGCTGCTCGATGCCATCCACGCGGGCATTGAGTTGATCCAGACGCTGGCCATTGTTCTGCGCCTGCCCGGACGCGGCCTGTGCTTCAGCCAGGGCGGACTTGGCCGTGCCGTCGGTTGCCTGTAGCCTTGTCTCGAGCGCGTCGACGCGCTGGCTCACAGGCGCGATCTGGTCTCTCACATACCCTTTGGTGGCGCAGCCACCCAGGCCCAGCGCACCAGCCAAAATCACGACTGCGGGGGCAAATTTCGTCACAGATGGCGACATCGCGTTCTTCCTATGGTTTACGACCTGCTCGCAACTGAAGCCGTACGCGCCGGTTCCATCGATTCTGTCCGACCGTGCATCCGGTCGGATGAATGGTTGTGGCAGGCGTCATCATCTCGCGAATTCAACATGGCGTGCGCGAAGCCAGCTTCAGGCAAGACCACGCGAAGGCGTCTCTTCATCGGTGGCATGCGCCCGCAGCCTGTCGATCGACCGTATCAGATTCCGGCGGGCCTCGGCTTCGAAACGGGCTCGTCCCCAATCGGAGAAATACAGCGCGTCGCGCGCCAGAAATCCTTCCAATATGGCGGCACGTCCGGCCCGGAAGGCTGCCTCAGGCACTTCGCGATACTCATGCCGAACCCCGGCTTCATAGGCGTCGAAAGCGTCCGGCGCGGCCCCGAGGATGGACAGGTCCATGTCGAGGAAAATCGCCATGTCCGCTACCTCGTCCGTGGAAAGGTCGGCCGGAATCGCATGCTGCGCGGTCGCCTCGATCAGCCGGAGCGTCCGGCCCAGCGTTTCTTCGGGCACCACGCCGTTCAGCATCGTCTTCGCCAGGTCAGCGCTGCGGCTCTCATTGTCGCTCCGCCGCGGCTCATAGATCGCATCGTGCAGCAGGATGGCGCACCGCACCGCGAGCGGATCGTGCAGCCGGCCCTCGACCTCGCCGTACAACTTGAGCAGCGCGAGCGGATGGCTCCAGCCATGATAGCCGCGATCCGGCCCGGAATGCAGCGCGCTGATCTCCTCAAGCAATGCGTCGCTCAGCATGGCATTCCCTCGCATGGCGGTCCGCCGGCTATGGCAAAGCGCCGCAGGCTTGGCGACCGGTTTCGATCGCCTCCCAAGCCCCATCTTGCCGCCCCCACATATCCCGCTAAACGTCTCCCCCAAGGGGAGAAGCAAGCATGGCCACGATTGCGGCAGCCGACATGGCGCCCGAACAGGGCGTAACGCCCGAGCCGAGCCGGAAGGACATCCAGCTCGTCATCACCGCGTCGTCGCTCGGCACGATCTTCGAATGGTATGACTTCTTCATCTACGGCACGCTTGCCGCGTCCGGCATCATCGGCCGCGTCTTCTTCCCCGCGGGCAATGAACTGGTCCAGACGCTCGCTGCCTGGGCCGTGTTCGCGGTGGGCTTCGGCTTCCGTCCGCTCGGTGCGGTGCTGTTCGGCTTTCTCGGCGACAAATGGGGCCGCAAATACACCTTCCTCGTCACCATCACGCTGATGGGCGTCGCCACCGCGGGCGTGGGGCTGGTGCCCTCGGCCGCCTCGATCGGGCTTGCCGCGCCGTTCATCGTCATCACCCTGCGCATCCTGCAGGGGCTTGCGCTCGGCGGCGAATATGGCGGTGCAGCGATCTATGTCGCCGAGCATAGCGGCAAGGGGAAGAGCGGCTTCTACACCAGCTTCATCCAGGCAAGCGTGGTCGGCGGCTTCATCCTCAGCCTGATCGTCGTGCTCCTGTCGAAGGGGCTGATGCCGCCCGCCATCTGGGACAGCTGGGGCTGGCGCTTCCCCTTCGTGTTTTCGCTGCTGCTGCTCGCCGTGTCGCTGTGGATGCGGCTGAAGCTCAACGAGAGTCCGGTGTTCAAGGCGATGAAGGCCTCGGGCGAGACGGCCAAGAACCCCTTTACGGAAAGCTTCACTTATCCCGGCAATCTCAGGCGGCTGTTCGTCGCGTTGTTCGGCATCTCGGCCGGGCTGACGGTGATCTGGTACACGGCGACCTTCACCGTGCTTTCCTTCCTTCAGACGACGATGCGGGTCGAATCGACCACTGCCCAGCTCATCGTCGGCTTCGGCGCAACGCTCAGCCTGTTCTGGTTCGTGTTCTTCGGCCGCCTGTCCGACCGGGTCGGCCGCAAGACGCCGATCATCCTCGGCTATGCGATGACGCTATGCCTGCTCTTCCCGCTTTTCTGGATGCTGGGCGGTGCCGCCAACCCCGATCTGGCACGCGCCGCCCGCCATGCGCCGGTCGTCGTTTCCGGCCCGACCTGCAACTACAACCCCTTTGCCGCGAAGCAGGTCGACAAATGCGGCGAGCTGCTCGACTATTTCTCGAAGAAGGGCGTCACCTATACCAAGGCGCATACGCCGGTGACCCTCGTCATGATCGGCCAGGTGCCGGTGGCCGATACCAGCCCGGCCGGCCTGGACAAGGCGCTGACCGAGGCCGGCTACAATCTCGACAAGGTCGTGCCGGGCGTCCGCAGCATCTTCGTCATCATGCTCGCGATCATCGTCATGGGTGCTCTGTCGGGCATGACCTATGGTCCGGTCGCCGCGCTGCTGGCGGAGATGTTCCCGCCGCGCATCCGCTACAGCTCGATGTCGATCCCCTATCATATCGGCACCGGCTATTTCGGCGGATTCCTGCCGTTCATCGGCCAGTATATCGTGGCCAAGACGGGCGATCCCTATGCCGGCCTGTGGTACACCTTCGCCGTGGTGGCGATGGCGCTGGTGGTGACGGCGGTCGGCCTGCACGAGACCAAGCCGGGCACGGCCAACGCCGACTGAATGGGGTGCCTTTCGGGTACCCGATCATTCGAGGAGCGCCATGGGCGCCGGCTTGCAGGCTTCAGCGGAGTGATTATATTTCAATCACTCTGATTTGAGGTGATTGGCATGACAGCCGAGACTCGTGTTCTGACCGCGCACGTGCCGCAGAATCTGGCGGACAAGGTCGATGCCATGGCATCGCGCCTGGATCGCTCGCGGGGTTGGATCGTCAAACAGGCGCTCGCGGCATGGGTCGATCAGGAAGAAGAGCGTCACAGGATGACGCTTGCTGCCCTTGCCGACGTCGATGCCGGGCGGGTGATCGATCATCAGAGCATAGTGGCATGGGCAGATAGCCTGTCGACGGATCGCCCGCTGCCGCCGCCATCGGTGTGAGAATAGTCTGGACTGGCAGGGCGTCGGCGGACCTCGTTCGCCTGCATGCTTTTCTTGAGCCTGTCGCTCCTGACGCTGCGGCTCATATCATTCAGCAGCTTGCGCATGCGCCGGATCGCCTCGTCGATTTCCCCCGGATCGGCGAGAAACTGGATGCCTATGCGCCGCGCGAGGTCCGTCGCATCATCGTGGGGCATTACGAAATGCGCTACGAGATCGCCGATGCCGTCATCTTCATCCTGCGGCTATGGCATAGCCGGGAGGATTGCAGCGGGGATTAGCGTTTTGTCGTCGAGACCGCTCGTGCGACGGTTCCATTGGTCCTCGGGCCACTCCCGGATATCGATCCTCGCTGGCGTAGCGCGAGTCAGCCCGCTAACCGCCGGGGCATGACGCCCCTTCGCCTCCGCCTCGACAGCACTGCCCTCACCGACAATTGGCGCACCCTCGCCGCGATGAGCGGCAGTGCGGCATGCGGGGCCGCAGTGAAGGCTGACGGCTATGGTGTCGGCGCGGTCGAGATCGTGAAACGCCTCGCCGCAGCCGGCTGCCGGGACTTCTTCGTGGCGATCTGGTCGGAGGCGGCGGCGCTTGCGTCTCTGGGTGTCCAGGTGTCGGTCCTGCACGGCGTGCGCGACGAGGATATGGCGCTGGCGGGGCAGGGGATCGCTCGACCCATCCTCAACAGTGCCGGCCAGGTCGCGCGCTGGAAGGCGGCGGGCGGCGGCCCGTGCGACGTGATGATCGATACCGGCATGAACCGGCTGGGTTTGTCGGTCGACGATCTGCCTTTGCTCGAGGGCCTCGAGATCGAGACGCTGATGAGTCACCTCGCCTGCGCCGACGAGGATGTCGCGATGAACGAGCGCCAGCGTGCCGCCTTCGCGGCGCTTGCCGGGCGCACGGGCGCGAAGCGGATGAGCCTCGCCAATTCGGCCGGCGTCGCGCTCGGGCCGGATTACGCCTTCGACCTGACCCGGCCTGGCCTCGCCCTGTACGGCGGCGTCCCGCGGGCCGAGCTTGGCGCGATGCGCCAGGTCGTGACGCCAGAGGCGCAGATCCTCCAGCGCCGCACCGTCGCCGCGGGGCAGACGATCGGCTACAACGCCACCTGGACCGCGCCCGCCGATACCCAGGTCGCGATCCTCAACCTTGGTTATGCCGACGGCTATTTCCGGGGCTTCTCGAACAGCGGCGCTGCGCTGCTCGACGGCAAGCGCCTGCCGATGCTCGGCCGCGTCTCGATGGATCTGGCCGCGGTCGACGTCAGTGCGGCGCCCGGGCTGGCGGAGGGCGACTGGCTCGCGCTCGATTTTGCCCTGCCCGAGGCGGCCGCGCAGTCGGGCATGTCGCAATATGAGTTGCTGACCAGCCTGGGCGACCGCTTCGAGCGGGTGTGGACCGGCTGAGGCGCTTGCCGTCGGCCGCGACCGATACCTATGCCGCCCGTTTGCAGCGCGATCGATCGAACCAGAAGCGCTTGTCCTGATGATCGTAGACAAGGCGCATGTCGCGCATTGCGTTGATGCCGAAAATCATCGCCGGCCTGTCGCCCACCCCGAAGCTCTTGAACACTGACAGGTCGGCGATCCGCACCGTGACGTCCTTTGCCGTGCGGTTGTCGAAGGATATGTCCACCTTGCCCTCCCGCGTCTCGATCCCGCTCGACGCGGCGCCGTAAAGCGTCTCACCGGGGCCGAAGCCGGCGCCGTTCCGATCAAGCCCGGCCGCCCGGGCGAACAGCGGGTTGATCTCGGTGCCCCGCGAGCCGGTATCGAGCACGGCGGTTCCTGCGACCCCGTTGATGGTCACCGGGAATGTCAGCTGAGTCCCGTCGACGACCGGCCCGCCATGGATGGCTGCGGTTCTCGAAAGGAGCATTTTGCGCATGGATACCGGCTTGGGCGTGAGGGTGACGGTCTTGCAGGGAAAATCGAACGTCGCGATCGACCCGTCCATCAGGTCGTTGCCGGTGACGCCGGCCACGATCTCGGCATCCTTGCGGTCCGGGAGCCCGGAGACCTGGACATGCCGCAGGACACGTCCGTCGACCGCGATGCTGTCCAGGCGATAGGTCGTCATCATCGTCGCCCCGGTCATTCCCTCCACGCTGATCGCATCGCCGGGTGGCAGGCCCTGCTGCTTCGCGAACCAGTCATAGACGTGCGATCCATCAGCGCCGGTGTCGAGGATGAAGGGCACGGTACCCTTGCCGTTGATGAAAGCCGGCACGACGAGATGCCCGTTACCCGCCGGCGTGAGCGGAACGGTTGAGCTGGCATGGGCGCTGAGCAGCAGGCATGACGCGGCAATCGCCGAAATCGGACGCATTCATTTTCTCCAATAGTGATGATGGTTGGCGCGGCGAGCTTGCCGAAAATCTACGTCTCCGCCGCGCCCGGATCGAATTCCAGCAGGTCGCCGGGCTGGCATTCGAGATGATGGCAGATTGCCTCAAGCGTTTCGAAGCGAACGCCCTTCACCTTGCCCGATTTCAGCAGGGACAAGTTCGCTTCCGTGACGCCAATCGCGCGGGCCAGTTCGTTCGACCGCATCTTGCGCTTGGCGAGCATCACGTCGAGGCGGACCACGATGGGCATCAGACGAAGCCGGCCCGATCGCGATCGATTTCGGAGCCGAAGGCGACGACGTGAACGAACGCGAAGAGAAGAATACCGAGCACCGCCGCGTCGAGCTGCCGCAGTTCGAGCTTTATCGCCACCGCGCTCATGCCTGCAGCATACAGGGCGGCATGGGTGATCAGGGGAACGACGGCATATCCTATGAGCGCCCATGCAATGCGACGGAGATGGGCCTCGTTCCAGGCAGTGAAGACCAGTTGCCGGGCATAGAGGCGGAAAAGCCCGATCAGGCTGGCGAGGATGACGAGGCCGGGAATGAGGCGGAGGGTCAGCAGGCCCGCGGCAAGCATCGATTGCCAGACGGCGAAACGGGAGATCGGGACGAAGTCGGCCGGTGTGGTCGACGCGTCGTCACCGGGAAGGACAAAGGCGAAACCGCCATTCATCAGTCCCGCATATTGCCCGTCCCGCAGGAGAAGCAGGAGGATCTGCACGGCCGCCGCGGCTGCCATGACCATCATGCAGGCACAGGCGATCACGAAGAAGATCCGTCCGCGTCGTGCGAGCTTCATGCTTGGCGTCACGCCATCGCTGGCGAAATCATTGCCGTTGGTCATCCGACTCATACCATCTCCGTTGGAGGGGTTATGAGGCGATAATTATCGTATTGCAATAATTAATTGTAGATATTCGATAGGCGTTCGCGCGAAAGCGCCGGCCGAGATCATCTCGGCCGGCGAATTTCTCCTACCGCTCCACGCAGAGGGCAATGCCCATGCCGCCGCCGATGCAGAGCGTCGCGAGGCCCTTCTTCGCGTCACGCTTGGCCATCTCGTACAGGAGGGTGGTCAGCACGCGCGCGCCGCTCGCGCCGATCGGATGGCCGATCGCGATCGCGCCGCCGTTGACGTTGACCTTGTCAGCATCCCAGCCGAGCTCCTTGCCGACCGACAGGGCCTGCGCCGCGAACGCCTCGTTCGCCTCGATCAGGTCGAGATCGGCGAGGGTCCAGCCGGCCTTTTCCAGCGCGCGGCGGGTTGCCGGCACCGGGCCGATGCCCATGATCGACGGATCGACGCCCGCCGAGGCCCAGCTCGCGATCCGCGCCAGGATCGGGCTGCCGCGCTTCTCGGCCTCCTCGCGGCTCATGACCACCAGCGCCGCGGCGCCGTCGTTCAGGCCGGAGGCGTTGGCGGCGGTGACCGTGCCGTCCTTCTTGAACGCCGGGCGAAGGCCCGACAGGCTCTCCAGCGTCACGCCGGCACGAATATACTCGTCATCTGCGACGATGGTGTCGCCCTTGCGGCCCTTGATCGTGACGGGGACGATCTCATCCTTGAAGCGGCCGGAGGAGCGCGCCGCGTCGGCCAGGTTCTGCGAGCGGACCGCGAACACGTCCTGCATCTCGCGCGTCACCTGATATTGCTCGGCCAGATTCTCGGCGGTGATGCCCATGTGGTAATTGTTGAACGCATCGGTCAGGCCGTCGCTGATCATCGTGTCGACCAGTGCGAGATTGCCCATCTTCGTCCCGCCACGCAGGTTCTGCGCATGAGTCGAGAGCGACATGGATTCCTGCCCGCCCGCGACGACGATCCGCGAATCGCCGGTCTGGATCGCCTGCGCCGCCAGCGCGACCGCGCGCAGGCCAGATCCGCAGACCTGGTTGACGCCCCAGGCGGGGATCTCCTTGGGCACGCCCGCCGCCATCGACGCCTGGCGGGCCGGGTTCTGGCCCTGCGCCGCGGTCAGCACCTGGCCGAGGATCACTTCGGACACGTCGCCCGCCTCGACACCGGCCTGTTGGAGCGCCGCCTCGATCGCGATGCGGCCGAGCTCGTGCGCAGGCGTCGATCCGAACGCACCGAGGAAGCTGCCGACCGGCGTGCGCTTGGCGGCGGTGATGACGATGTCCTGCATGACGTAGACGCTCCTCTGGGAATGGTTCGGGGGCTATCTAGTGCCGGGAATCGCGCTTAGCCAGTCCGCCAGCGGCTCCCACAATTGAGTCCGCCCGCCGCGTCCGACGATCATCCCGACATGTCCCGCGCCCAGGTCGCGCCGGTCGGGCAGGTCGGCCGCGCTTCGCGCCGGGACGATGCGGTCGGTCATCGAGACGAAGTCGACCGCCGGGCAGGCGAGGCGCGTCGGATCGACGATGCCGCCCGCGACTGACCAGCGGCCGGTTCCGGGCAGGTCGGCGTCGATGAAGTCGTCGAACATCTGCCGTCCGGCGGCATAGGGCAGGGGCGCGCCGGCGTTGGCCCAGTCCTCCATCGCGACGAAGGATCGCGCGGCGGCGCTGCCCGGCTCCATCGCGGCGAAGGCCTCGTACTTGGCGATCGTGCGCGCCGGGTCGAGTCGCCAGAATCCGGCCTGCAGCACTTCCATCGGCACCAGCCCCATCGCCTCGCATGCCGGTTGTGCCGCGCGCCACAGGTCGGCGATATCGCCGCGTGCTGCAGTGCCGAAGCCGGAGAAGCGCCAGGGCGCGGCGATCATCGCCAGCCCCGCGACCGGCATGGTACAGGCAGCGGCGAGCGCGATCGTCCCGCCGAGGCAATAGCCGGCAAGCACCGGCGGCTGCTCGAACCTGGCGATCAGCGGAAGGAGCAGCCGCTCGACATGGGCGGTCACGTCCATGCTCCGCTCCGCCGGCCCGGGCCTGCCCCAGTCGAGCAGGAACGGCCTGAATCCCTGGATCGCGAGCCATCGCATCAGCGATGTCTCGGGCATCAGGTCGAGGATGAAGGGCGGATTGATCAGCGAGGGGATGACGATCACCGCCCGCCCGGTGCTTCCCTTCGCGCCGTAATCGCGCAGGCGCACGCGCCCCTTGCGGAAGCGCACCCGTGCCAGCCGCCGCGCCCGGCCGCGCGGCGCCTCCTGATAGGCGCGCAGCCCGGCCAGCGCCGTCGCGCGCCGTTCGGGCGATGCTGCGGTCTCGTTGCGCAGCATGTCCAGGAACAGCGGCAGGGGTCGCGGACCGTGTTGCGGTGCGGTATGAAAGGGTGATACAGAAGGGTCAAACACAGGGGTCGGGAGCCTTCTTCATGAAGAAGCAGAATGTGGGCGACGGCCCGGTGATCATCAAGAAATACGCTAACCGGCGTCTCTATAACACCGAGACCTCGTCCTACATCACGCTTGAGCACCTTGCCGCGATGACTCGCGAAGGCCGCGATTTCAAGGTCGTCGACGCCAAGAGCGAAGAGGACATCACGCACAATATCCTCACCCAGATCATCATGGAGGAGGAATCGCGCGGGCAGACCATGCTCCCGGTGAACTTCCTGCGCCAGCTCATCGCCATGTACGGCGATTCGATGCAGCAGATGGTGCCCGGCTATCTGGAGGCGTCGATGGACAGCTTCCGCCGCAACCAGGAACAGTTCAAGTCGGCGGTCGAGGGCGCCTTCGCCAACTCGCCCTTCGCTGATCTCGCCAAGCGCAACATGGCGATGTTCGAGGCGGCGACCCAGGCGTTCAAGCCCGCCGCGACGAAAGCCGGCGAGGCTTCGGCCCCGGCGGCGACGAAGGACGAGGAGATCGCCGCGCTCAAGGCCGAACTGAGCCGCCTTCACGAGAAGATCGAGAAGCTCGGCGACTGATCCTTCGCGATGGCGACGGGGTTCTGGATCGGCGCGGGCGGAACGCTCGCCCTGGCGATTGCCGCCGGCCTTGGCGACCGGCGGCGCAAGCGGCGCATCAATCTCGATTCGATCGGCGTCGTCGACTGGCCGACGGTCCAGGTGCTCGCGCTGATCGCGACCGCGATCCTCGTCAGCGTCGCCGTCAATATCTGAGGTTTCAGTAAAAGGCCGCGAGCGTCAGCGGCCGCACGCCGCCGCCGCACAGGCCGAGCGCCACTGTCCGTCCCGGCTCTCCCGCGAGCCAGTCGCCCGTCGGGGCTTCGCCGTCGACCGAGCAGATCCGCTCCCCCGCGCGCCAGCCGGCAGCTTCGCCCGGCCCGCCCTTCATGACATGGAGCACGACCAGCATCCCGTCGCGCGCCTCGACCAGCAGGCCGCTGGTCGATCGCAGGGGCACCATCGCCGCCTCCGGGCCGGGGGCGAGGATCATGTGCCCGGCCTTGGGGTCGAGCAGCAGGCGGTAGCGTTTGAGCAGGCCCGACCCGATCCGTCCCGCCACTCCGATCCCGCTCGAATAGCCATCCGCCCGCTCGACGTTCAGCGGGACATCCCGCGCGGCGAGCGTGCCCAGCCGGAGTTCGGGCAGCATCGTCAGGTCGGTGACGACGGGGCCGCCCAGGCCATGGCTCATCGTCGAGGTCATCCGCGTCTCGGGCCGGCCCCGCGTCCTCCAGGCATCGCTCGAAAGAGTGACCGTGCCGCCGTCGCCGGTGTCGATCACCATGGGGCGGAGGCGAAGCCCGTCAAGCCACATCTCCGTCAGGTAGAAGCTGCGGTCGGTCCCGACACGCAGCGGGGCGCCGGCCCCCTGGAACGGCTGGCGCCCGGATTGCAGCAGGCGGAACCGCCGCGCGGGATAGTCGATATCGAGCGCATAGCCGCCGACCATGTCGATGCCGACCAGCATCTCGACACCGGCGTCGCCACCGATCGCCGCCTGCGCCAGATCGAGCACCGCCACGCTGCCGCCGGTGCGGCGCAGGCCGCCAAGAACGATGGAGCCGATGTCGGCCCATTCGATCCCGACGCTGCCGCCGATCGCCGCGGCGCTGCCGTCGCCGCGGGTCCTGAGCTTCGTCCGGCCAGCATAGGCGCGCGAAACCGCGGTGACGCTGACCGCCGTGTCGAGGACGGCCGTCACCGGCCTGCCGTCGAGGCTGAGCGTGAAGCGAATCTGGTCCTGCGACGTCAGCTCGAACGGCACCCAGCGTGCCTCGGCGTCGGCGGCGAGGGTGAGTATCGGCTGCGGCGGAGCCTCCCGCGCGAACGCCGGTACGGCCAGGAGCGACAGGAGGAGACCGGCCAGATAGCGCATCGGCTCCGCGATACCAAAACCCCGCTCCCGGCGGGAGAGGAGCATTGAGTGAACGGCGCCCGCTAGTCACTCAATGCGAGGGTAGGCCGCTCCTTGCTGACATAGCCGTTGAGGCTTTTCAGGAAGGTGTCGATCCGCGACTGGACCGCAGCTATTTCCCTGCCGTCGATACCGGCATCTTCGAGAGACGTGCGAAGCTCCTCCAGAACATCTCGCTCAGTCGCGGAAATATCGAGCGTCTCCGCCAGATCGAGGAGGGAGAGATATTCGTGCGCGCGTAGCAACTGGCCGAACGCCCGGGACATGGGCTCGATCAGCGACGGATCCTTCCGCCAGTCGCTGCCCCCGGAGAAAAACTGTGTCGCCCGCTGTCCTGCTCCAAGGCAGTCAAAGGAGATGCAACCGGCAAACCCGCGCTCGGCGCGCTCGTGGTGGATGAGGCATGCTCCGCATTCGTCGAGATGAGGACATGCCTGGCCAGCGGCCTTGTCGATGGCGAACAGGCTTGATCGGTCGAAGGCGAGAGCCATGCAGCAGAGCGCAGAGCAGCTTGCGCAATCTGCGCGAAGGTTGATCTTCTTCATGTCGGATTCCCACGCCACAGGCTCGGATTGCGCATGTCACGACGACTGCGCTCATTGATCTGCGGTAGGGAAATTGTCCGGCCGCGCCCGGGCGCGGCGAAGTGAGGGCCCGATATCCAGGCAGGCGAGAAATGTCCATACGCTTCCGGAAGATCGGTTCGGTCCGTGTGGACATGGGTATCCGGGTAGCATCCGGTTTTGCAGCCGTTGGTGTCCATGCTCGATGACGAGACGTCGACGGGCGACATCAAAACGGAATGCCGTTTTCAGCTGTCGCGATCGACGCATTGAATGGCCTGCTCCGCACGGGAGAAGGGGCAGGTCAGAGGCACGCCTCGAGATAGGCCTGGTCGAATCCGAACTGCCGGGCCTTTTCCAGCGTGTACGGCCGCAGGCCCATCGAGCGATATTCGCCGATGATCTTCCCGTCGGCGCTCTCGTCGAGATATTCGAACTTGAACAGCTCCTGGGTGACGATCACCGGGCCCTCCATGCCGATCACCTCGGTCACGTTGGTCACGCGGCGCGAACCGTCGCGGAGGCGCTTCACCTGGATGATCATCTCGACCGAATCGGCGATCTGGCGGCTGATCGCTTCCTTCGGCACCTTGATGTCGGACATCATCACCATGTTCTCCATACGGGCGAGTGCCTCGCGCGGGGAGTTGGCGTGGAGCGTACACATGGACCCGTCATGGCCCGTGTTCATGGCGGCGAGCATGTCGAAACACTCGCTGCCGCGGATTTCGCCGAGGATGATTCGGTCCGGGCGCATACGCAGGGCGTTCTTGACGAGATCGCGGATGCTGATCTCGCCCTGGCCTTCCAGGTTGGCCGGGCGGGTTTCGAGCGGCAGCCAGTGCGGCTGCTGCAGGCGGAGCTCGGCCGCGTCCTCGATCGTCAGCACCCGCTCGCCCGGGTCGATCATCTTTGACAGGGCGTTGAGCATCGTCGTCTTGCCCGAACCGGTACCGCCGGAGATCACGACGTTGAACCGGCAGGCGCCCGCGATCTTCAGCGCGGTCGCCATCTTCGGGCTCATCGACCCGAAGCCGGCCATCATGTCGAGCGTGATCGGCTTGGCCGAGAATTTACGAATCGAGATCGCGGTGCCGCGCAGGGACAGCGGCGGCACGATCACGTTGACGCGGGACCCGTCCTTGAGGCGGGCGTCGGCCAGCGGGGTGGTCTGGTCGACTCGGCGGCCGACCGAGTTGCAGATTCGCTGGGCGATCTGGAACAGATGTTCTTCGTCGCGGAACTGGATATGGGCCAGCTCAAGCTTGCCCTTGCGCTCGACGAAGGTCTGCTCGGGGCCGTTGACCATGATGTCCGATACGTTCGGATCGGCCAGCAATTCCTCGAGCGGCCCGAGCCCGAGCAACTCGTCGACCAGCACTTTCTCAAGCGCGAACTGCTCGCGCCGGTTGAGCGTCAGCTTCAGCTCGGCAAGCACCTCGCCGATGATCGGGCGGAATTCCTCGGCCAGCTCGTCCTTGTTGAGCGTGGCGGCCGCTTCGGGATCGACTCGTTCGAGCAGGCGCGGCAGCACCTGTTCCTTGATCTTGTGGATCGAGGCTTCGAAACCCTCGACCTTGCTGCTGCCGGCCTCGCCCGAGGCGTTCTGACGGTCGGCGAGCCGCGCGAGCGCCTCCGCATTGTTCGGGTTGCCGGCCGGTGGCGATTCGGGCTCGCCCGGAATCGGGAAGTTGGTCAGGGGCGGAAACTGCTCGCCGCCGGTTTCGATCTCGCGCGGTGCCGCGCCGCCACCCTGCATCGGGCGGGCAACGCCGAACGCGGGACGGGCTCCGGGCCCGTTGGCCACTCCCGGACGACGCCCAAATGCACTCATGCCGATAGATCCCTCATGCTCGGGGACAGGCGTACCGCCCAAGGCTTGATAATTGACTAACCAAAAGGATGCCCGGGCCGGATCGCTCCGGGCGTCAGTCCTTGCCGGCGAGGAAAGGGCCCTTCGCCGTCGCGCGGGCGGTACGCGGCGCCGTCCGCGCGAGCAGGCGGAAATCGCGCGCCATATGCGACTGGTCGGCAAAGCCGTGCCGCGCCGCCTGATCCGCCAGGCTGTCCGCCGGCCCGGCGAGATCGGCCATCGTTCGGCGGAAACGGATCAGCCGGAGATAGCTGCGCGGCGGCAGGCCGACCACGCGCTCGAACCAGCGCTGCACGGTGCGATGCGTGCGGCCGCTGGTCCGGGTGATATCCGCGACGCTGGTTGCAGCGAGGACGTGCGCCGCGATCGGATGCGGTTCCATCCCGGCAAAAGCTCGGAGCAGCCCGGACACGACCCTGTCGGGATCGGCGAGCAGTGATCCCGTCACGCTGTCGTGGTCGATGGCAATCCATTTCCCGGCAAAATCGGGGCAGGGCAGGTCGCTCAGCATCGCCCAGGCCCAGGGCCAGAGCCTGATCCCGATGAATCGCGCGTCGCCGCTCATGCGGAACCGTACCGGCACCAGGTTCAAACCGGTGGCGAACAGCGGCGGCTGTTCCTCGCTCCAGACCGACCGGCCTTCGGTCCGCCGGATGAGCTCGATGCAGCCATCGGGCGTGGCGTCCTGCTCGATCCAGTCGTCGCGATGGCCGTTTCCTGCGATCGTCCAGATCGCGGCGACAAGCCCGTCAAGCTCCGGCGGCAAGGGCTGCTCGGCATAGTCCACGACCCGTTATTCCATGTCGCGTCGGTTCAAGCCAGCACCCGGCTTCCCGGATATCGTCAGCCATCGAGTGAATGAGGGAGGAAGAGATGCGCCGGACGACAATGCTGATGACGGCGATTGCATTGTGCGGAGGCGCTGCGGTCGCGCAGCAATCCGCTCCGGCGGAAGGACCTCCCGAATGGATGGGGGGGTGCTGGATCCAGGAGGATGGGCCGAAATGGACCGAGGAGTGCTGGACGGCGCCGCGTGCCGGCACGATGCTCGGTTCAGGCCGCAGCGGCGGCGGAGCGACCATCACATCCTGGGAAGCCAATCAGATGCTGCCGGATTCGTCGGGCAAGCTGGTCTATTGGGCATCGCCGCATGGAGGGATGCGGGTCGCCTTCCCGATGGTATCGCGCAGCGCAACCGAGATCGTGTTCGCCAACCCGGCGCACGATTATCCGCAGCGCATCCGATACTGGCGCGATGGCGCGGCGCTCAACGCCGAGATTTCACTGTTGGACGGCAGCAGGGCAGTGCGCTGGCACTACAGCGCGATGCGATGAGTCGCGGCGGCAGGCTCAGGCCGCGCGCTCGGCGAGGACGGTCAGGCCGGCGGCGCTGACCTCGGCGAAGCCGCCCTCGATCGCGATCGTCTCGGGCTCGCTCTTTTCGGTACGATAGATCGACAGCGCGCCGTCGCGGATCGTCGACATGACCGGCGCATGCCCTT
>JAZKCJ010000029.1:0-7319 GCA_040388155.1 Pseudomonadota bacterium | reverse complement strand
TGGTGACCCCTACGGGAATCGAACCCGTGTTTCAGCCGTGAAAGGGCCGCGTCCTAGACCGCTAGACGAAGGGGCCATGTCCGGACGAGCCGGGCGTGGGCGTGCCGGTTAGGGAAATGCCGGCCGCTGGTCAACCCATTGTGTGATCGAAATGACGATGACATGTCGCCTGCACCCTGTCTGAGCCCGGATGGCGGGCATCGCTGGCGTCAGAATGGGTGTGATAACGCAGCCTCAAAGCGTCGAATTGAACACCTAGTCCGCCCACGCCGCGTCGTCGAGGTGGAGCTCTGCCGCAGGCTTTGCGCCCCAGTCGTCGATTCGGGCGCGTCCGGCGAGCCACAGGCGACGATGCGGTGGCGCGCCGAGCAGCGCCGCGCCCAGCGCGGTTTCGGCCTGCCGAAAGGCGACAGTCTTGAGCACGCGTCCGTCATCGCCGCTGACGATCGCGCGGACATGGCCGTTGCCGACGATATCCGCCTTCACGATCCGGACCGGCCCCGCGACGACACGTGGCTGGGGCCAGCCCATGCCATAGGGGCCGCCCGCGTCCATCGCCTGCACCAGCGCCGGGGTGATGCCACCTGCCGTCAGCAACGCGTCGAGCAGCAACGCGTGGTCGCCGATCGATCGGGTGACGGCGGCGTCGAGGCGATCCTCCAGGAAATCGGCGAAAAGGTCGAGCTGGTCCTCGGCGATGGTCAGACCGGCCGCCATCGCGTGCCCGCCCCCTGCGACCAGCAGGCCGCTATCCTTAGCCGCCAGAACTGCGGCGCCCAGATCCACGCCAGGGATCGACCGGCCGGATCCCTTGCCGATCCCATGTTCATCAAGCGCGATCACCAGCGAGGGGCGCCCGAATTTCTCCTTGAGCCGCCCGGCGACGATGCCGATCACGCCGGGATGCCAGCCGCGGCCGGCAACGACCATCACCGCGCGGTTGCCCTTGGCGCCTGCAAGGGCCTCCGCAGCTTCCTGTACCAGGGCTTCGATCGCGCGGCGTTCCTCGTTCAGGCGATCCAGTTCGGCCGCGATGCTGGCCGCCTCGGCCGGATCGCGCGTGGTAAGCAGGCGGACACCGAGATCGGACTTGCCGACCCGCCCGCCTGCGTTGATTCGCGGCCCAAGCGCAAAGCCGAGATCGGTCGCGGTCGGCGCACGGGTCAATCGCGAGGCGGAGATCAATGCGTTGAGGCCGATGTTGCGACGCTGGGCCATCACCTTCAGGCCCTGCGCCACGAAGGCACGGTTGAGCCCCTTGAGCTGCGCGACATCGGCAACTGTGCCAAGCGCCACGATATCGAGCAGGTCGAGCAGGCGCGGCTCGGTCCGGCCGTCGAAAAAACCACGCGCCCGCAACAGCCGGATCAGCGCCGCGCCAAGCAGGAAGGCGACGCCGACCGCGGCGAGATGGCCGAACTCGGCGCCTTCGGTCTCGTCGAGCCGGTTGGGGTTCACCAGCGCATGGGCGTGGGGCAGGGCGGCGGCACATTTATGGTGATCCACCACGATGACGTCCACGCCGGCGACGCGGGCCATCTCCAGCGCCTCGAAGGCCTGTGCGCCGCAATCGACGGTGACGATCAGGCTCGCACCCTCTTCCTTCAGTCGAACCAGCGCCTCGCCCGAGGGGCCATAGCCTTCCATGAGACGGTCGGGGATATAGGCCCGCGCTTCCAGGCCCAGGTCGCGCAGCAGCAGGATCATCAGCGCGGCTGAGGTCGCCCCGTCGACGTCATAGTCGCCGAAGATGGTGACCTTCTCGCCGGTCCGGACGGCATCGGCCAGCCGCTCGGCGGCGCAGTCCATATCGCGGAAGATCGAAGGATCCGGCATGAAGCCGCGGATGCTCGGCGCCTTGTGCGCGTCCAACGCCTCGCGCGGGCAGCCACGGGCAAGCAGGAGCTGAGTCACAAGATCGTCGGGTGCAAAGCCGGGATCGCGCGCGTCTGCTTCAAGCATGCGCCAGCGCCAGGGCTGGCCGAGGATCGATCGGGTGATGTTCAGTACAGTGTTCACCATCTCGCTCTGGCACATTTTGCCATGGCTGGAACAGGGGCGAGGTGGATCACGATTCCGCCGCCGCGGAAGACGGCTTTCTCAGGAGGTGGTGAAGAGCCGCTCTATCGCGATCGCTGCCGCTTCCGCACCGTCTTCCGGCCTTACAAGTGATCCAATCCGCTCCGCTTCAATGCGATACTCTGGCGTGTCGAGCAGGGAGGCGATCATTGGAGCTGCCCGGCGAGCGTTGAAGCGCCGTGCCTTGAGGACAAGCCCGAGGCCCATCTTGCGGATGCGGTGTGCGTTATCCGCCTGGTCCCCCATATGCGGCACCACCAGTTGGGGCTTGCCTGCCCGCAGCGCCTGGCCGGTCGTGCCGATGCCCCCATGGTGAATGATGACGGCTGCCCGGGGGAACAGTGTTGAATGCGGCGCATAAGGCCGGACCAGAATGTCGCCGCTGGAGCGCAGCCTGGTCTTCTCGCCCGTCAGCAGCACCGCGCGCGTGCCGAGCAATTTTGCGGCGGCGGCTGCCTCCTCGTAGAAGTCGCCCGGTGCATAGACGGCGAACGAGCCAAGCGTGAACACCAGTGGCGGCGGCCCGTTGGCCAGAAAGGCCTCGAGCTCGGGGTCGGGGGCCTCGGTGTCGCCACCCTGGCTGTCATAGACCGGAAAGCCGACGATCTCGGTATTGGCAGGAGCATCTTTCTGGGGCGGGCCGAATACGGGCGAATAGCAGCAAAGGGTCAGCGCCGTTTTTTTGCTGACGTCGAACATCGACGGGTCGCATGCCGGGCCCAGGCCGTGATGCGCGCGGACTTCATCGATCTTCCGTCCATAACGAAACCGGAGGACCTTGCGCATGAAGCCATAGGCGAGCCGGTTCCACCTGACGCCGATCGGACTGCCTGGCGCCTGGATCAGCATCCAGAAATCCGATGTCTTTGGCGGCGTATGAACCGAGAGGATCGCCATCGGCTGAAGGATCACCGAAACGAGCGGCACGCGGCGCTTTTCGGCGATGATCGGCGCGCCGAACACGAACAGCGAGCCGACCATGACGTCAACGTCGCCGACCACGTCGTCCAGGGCGGCGGTGCTCGATTCGAGCCAGGGCAACAGGACCTGCTCGAGCAGATAGGTCTGGTCGGCCATGACGCGTTTGACGGCGTCGTCCTCGCCAAGGCCCATCCGTTTGCGGATCTCATCGAAGCTCGGCAGCACCGCGACGGCATCCAGCCCGGCGGCGCGAGTCTTTGCGACATGGTCTTCCGGCACCGCCAGAACGGGGTGATGTCCGCGCCGCTGGAGCGCGAGGCCGATGGCGATGAACGGATGAAGGTCGCCCAGTGTACCAACGGTCGTAAGCAGGATTTTGCGCATGGTAACTTGTCGACACTCGGCTCGCGCCGCCTTACTGCTTTAGCCAGCTCCGTTCGCGGAACCACTTGGTGACGATATATTTCGTGCCCTTCACCACCGGCATGCCTTCATGCAAGGTGAATTCGTTGGGGCTGCCATCGAGGTTCATGTTGTTCCAGGCAAGCAGCAGCCCGCGCTTTGGTGCGACGCGGATGCCGGCCTGGGGAAACCAGGTCGCGCCACCCTCCTCGACATTGTTGAGATAGATCATCGCCGTCCAGGTGCGCTGCCCGCCGCTCGCCTTCATCGCTTCCCAATAATGCTGGCCTTCATGGAAGAAATCATGATGTGCGCGGAACTGCTGGCCCGGGGCATAACGCTGTCCCTGCATCGTTTCGCCATTGGCCGGATCGAGCCCGAGCAACGCCGCGATCGATTCGTCGATCGGACGGACCGAGGGGGACCAGCGGTCCATGTCGCAGCTCTCGCTGGTTCGAAAGCTCGTGTCGCCCGATTCGGACAGCAAGGTCGACGGGCGCCGATTCGAATCGATCAGCCGCATGAGCGCCGTGCACTGGGTCGGGGTCAGGAAATCCTGATGGTAATAGACCTGGGCCTTTTCCACATTGGCGCGTTTCGCAGCGGGGTTCGCATCGAGCCGGCGCGATACCGTTTCGCCGGCAAGCTTGCGGATCGGGGAGGGGCCGCCCGGTTTTTTCGGGAGGACTGGTTTCTTCGAGAACAGGGACATCACTTTTTCAGTCTGCCGTCGCGTTCGCAAAAGACAAGGGGCCCGGCGGCATGCCGCCAGGCCCCTTGCTTCATCGCCATCCTACCAGAAGATGTCGTACACCGTATCGACTACCTGGCCGCTGTAGATATCGACGAGCAACGCATCATTGTAATAACGCACCCAGCGATAGGGGCCGTAAGCCGGTGGCAGGCCGTAATATTCCGAATTATCGATCCAGTAATTCTGCTCGAACAGGACCGTGTTCAGCGTGAAGCCGATTCCGAAACGGCGGTACCCGTAGCTCCAGCCATAGGGCGCATAGTAGCGCGGCAGGTGATAATTGTTGCGATAGCGATCGCGACGCGAACGCCAGTCGTAACGATTGTCGTTGTGCCAGCCGCGGTTCCAGTTGCGACCATCATTGCCGCGCCAATTGCCGCCGCGACCGTTGTTGTCACGCCAGTTGCCGTCGTTCCGGCCGTTGTTTCCGCGCCAGTTCCCATCATTGCCGCGGCCATCATTGCCACGCCAGTTGCCGCCGTTTCCGCGCCCGTCATTCCCGCGCCAGTTACCGTTGCCGCGGCCGCCATTGTCGTTGTTGCGCCAGTCGCGGTTGCCGTCGCCGCGGCCTGGCTGCCAGTCGCCCCGACCGCCGGGACGGCCGCCATTCGTCTGGGGTGGTTGCGGCTGCTGGCCGCCGGGCACGACTGCACCGCCGCCCCGGCCGTCTCCCCGGTTGCCGCCGCGGAAATCCGGGCGGCCATCGCCTCCACCACCACGAACATCGGGGCGACCGTCGCGATTGCCGTCGCGCGGGAATGTCTGCGGGTTGAACGGCGGGCGCTGCGGCTGCGGCTGTCCCTCGACCTGGGGCGGCTGATTGCGCCCGCCCTGCCAGTTGCCGCGCCCGCCGCGGTCGCCCCAGCCGCCGCCATTGGCCGGGCGTTCGACGCGGGGCGGTTGCTGCGGCTGCTGGGCAGGCTGCGGCTGGGGATTCGCCTGGCGTTGCTCGGCACGTTCCACGCGGCGATCGTCGCGTCGCGAATCCTGCGCTGACAAGGCTGCCGGCACAATCGCCGTCGCTGCCAGAAGCGCGATGATGAAAGAGGTACGCATCTCAGTCCTTCCGGTACGCGGGCGCATGATCGGCCCGATCGATGCAGCGGTTTGCGCTTTTGGCGATGAGCGGTTTCTGAATTGGGGTGACAGCCTTGCGAAAGGATTCACCGCGGCTGTCCGCCGCCCGGCGTCAGTGCCGGCACCAGTCTGGCGGCGCTGGCCGGATCGATGCCGGGTGAAGCGCCCGCGTCGATCGTTTCATCCCCGCGCTGGACCCGCGCGGCCCGCATCACGGCCTCGACGATGCGTGGATAGACCCCGCAACGGCACAGATTGGTGATCGCCTCCTTGATGTCGTCCTCGGAGGGGTTGCGGTTCTTCTTGAGCAGCACTGCCGCCGCCATGACCATGCCGGGGATGCAGAAGCCGCATTGCGGCACGTTGTTCGCAATCCAGGCGAGCTGGACCGGATGGGCCCGCTCGCGTGACAGGCCCTCGATCGTGGTGACGAAACTGCCTTCGATAGCGCCGATCGTTGCCTGGCAGGAGCGTACCGCCTCGCCATCGATATCGACGGTGCAGGCGCCGCATTCGCCATTCCCGCAGCCATATTTGGCGCCCGTCAGGTTCGATGCGTCGCGCAACGCCCAGAGCAGGGGCGTCTTCGGGTCCATCTTGTACTGGACGGGCTGGTTGTTGACGGTGAAGCGGGTCATGGACGAAGCTTACGGGAAAGGTCGGTGATGGGAAACGGCGTGTTTCCGTCCACGCGATTGCGACCAGGCGAGGCCAGGCCGATATCCGTGGCATGACGCTTCCCACTCTCTTCGTTCCGCATGGCGGCGGCCCCTGTTTCTTCATGGACCCCGCAGGCGGCCCGCCCGATCCGATGTGGCAGCCGATGCAGGCTTACCTTGCCGCGCTGATCGCTTCCCTTCCCGAACGCCCAAAGGCGATCCTGATGGTATCCGGCCACTGGGAGGAGTCCGAGGTCACCCTGCACATGGGTGACGGCCAGCCGCTGTTGTACGATTATTATGGCTTCCCGGAGCACACTTACCGCTTGCGCTGGGACGCGTCCGGCGCGCCGGACGTCGCCCGCCATGCCGGGGCGCTGCTACAGGGCGCCGGCTTCCCCGTGCGGGAGGAGACGGCACGGGGCTGGGACCACGGCGTGTTCATCCCGATGATGGTCATGGCGCCCGGGGCGGATATTCCGCTTGTCCAGATGTCCTTGCGCAAGGGTCTTGATCCCGCGGCACATATCGCGATCGGCCGGGCGCTCGCGCCGTTGCGTGACGAGGGCGTGCTGATCGTCGGGTCGGGCATGAGCTTCCACAACCTCCGCGCCCGTGGACCGCAGGTCACTCCGGTGGCCGACGAGTGGGACAAGGCGTTGACGCAGGCGGTAACCGATCCGGACCCTGCCGCCCGCGCCGATCGCGTGGCACGCTGGGAGGAATTGCCGCATGCCCGGTTCGCGCATCCAGAGGCGGAGCATCTGCTGCCGCTGATGGTGGCGCTCGGCGCAGGTGGGGATGGTCCGGCGGTGCTGGACTATTCGGACCATGTGCTCGGCTGGGCCGTCTCGGGCTACCGCTTCGGATGATCCTCCCCGGGCGAACCCGGGGAAGAAGAGAGGATCAATTCCGCCAGCTCGTGTCGGTCTTGTCGACCAGGCGCACCATGGCGTCGAAATCCGCTTTTCCTGCGCCGCCGGGGATCTGGACCTGATGCAAGTCGCGCTGGTGCACCGCGACCACTTCGGGCGGGACTTCGATCGGCGTGCCCATGCCAGCGGTTGCAACCTGGATCTCGCAGGCGCGCTGCAGCGACCAGTGCTTGATGAACGCCTCGGGCAGGGTCCGGCCCATCACGAGGATGCCGTGGTTCTTCAGCAGCATCACACGCTTGTCGCCGAGATGCTCGAGCAGCCTCTCGCCTTCCTCGTCGCGCACGGTGACACCCTCGAAATCATGATAGGCGATCTGGCCGATGAAGTTGCACGCATAGAAATTGGTCGCGCGCAGCCCGCCTTCGACTGAGCTGACCGCCATGCCCGCCGTGGTGTGGGTGTGCATGATGCAGTGTGCGTCGGGCAGATGGCGATGGAACAGCGCGTGCTGGACGAAGCCGGCGCGGTTGACCGGATAGGGGCTGTCGT
>JAZKCJ010000028.1:0-23380 GCA_040388155.1 Pseudomonadota bacterium | reverse complement strand
TAGATCGAATGCTGGAGCATGCCGGTCGAATCGCTCATCCGCTCGACCGCGGCGATATCGGGCTGAAGCGGCGTCAGGCGTACCTTCGTCGCGATCCGGCGCGGCTTGGTCGCCACCATCTCCACGATCTCGCGCATCGCCACCTCGGCAAGGCGCGGCCAGATCATCGTCCGGCCCCGCGCATAGGCACGCTCGGACAATTTGATCCGGTTGCGGTCGCTGCCCAGCAGGGCGTTGATCTCGCGCGCGAAGGCGGCGCTGTCGCCGAAATCGACCAGGACGCCGTGTCCGTCCGCCAGTATTTCGGTCGCATGGACATAGGGCGTGGAAACGACCGCCTTGCCGACGCCGACCGCATAGGACAGCGTGCCCGATGTGATCTGCGCCGGGTTGTTGTACGGTGTCACATAGATGTCTGCGGCCTGCAGATAGTCGATCAACTCGTTATGTTCGAGGAACGCGTCGATAAACTCGACATGCGCCGCGACACCGTGATGCTCGGCCAACGCCTTCAGCCGGTCGCGATACGCCTCGCCCTCGTGCGCGACGAGGTTCGGGTGAGTCGCGCCGAGCACGGCATACAGCACGTCGGGATGCTCTGCCACGATCGCCGGCAGCGCATCGATCATCGTCTCGATGCCCTTGTTGGGTGCGAGCAGGCCGAAGGTCAGCAGTGTCTTGCGGCCCTGCCAGCCGAACTGCGCCTTCAGCGTTTCGGGATCGACAATCGCCCGATCCGGCACGCCGTGCGGGATCATCACGATCGACTTCGGGCTCGCGCCATAGACCCGGTCGAGAATCTCCAGGCCGCGCTCCGCCATGACCACCACCTTCGCGGCACGACGAAGCAGGCCTTCCATCACCCGGCGCTCGTCTGCGCTCGGCTTTTCGAGGATGGTGTGGAGCGTGACGATGACCGGGATCGACACCCGGTCGAGCAGGGCAAGGATATGCTCGCCCGCCGGTCCGCCATAAATGCCATATTCGTGCTGGAGCCAGAGCGCCTGCGCCCCGCTGTGTTCGATCGCGCGGGCGGCATCGATATAGGCGAGGCGATCCTGTTCCGGGATGCTCGCGGTCACTTCCGGCGGGTAGTCGTAACGGCCGGGGTGATCGTCCATCGCATAGACGTCGATTTTCAGATCGGGGAACCGGCCCTTCAACGCGGTGAACGTGTCGGTAGTATATGTTGCAAGGCCGCATTTCCGAGGCAGGAAATTGCCGATCAATGCCAGGTGATCGATCGGGGTCACTGCCTTTTCCGAAAGAACCATCGATTGAAACCTCTTGTGAAACGAGGCTGGGAGCCCCGAAATTGCCTCCCACGAACGGCCAAGTTTCAATATGGTTGCAGTAATGCTGCGGCGCAACAAGAGATTCGCGCTGATCTAGGTCAAGATTAAGCCGAAATGAACGGCTCACCCCCTGCCGCGATAGCCTGGAACGTCCTGCGCGGGCAGCCAGAGGCCCTCCGGCGGTGGGCCGGACTGCCAGAAGACATCGATCGGGATGCCGCCGCGCGGATACCAATAGCCGCCGATTCGCAGCCACACAGGGTTCATCTCGGCGGTCAGCCGCTCGCCGATCCCCACGGTACAATCCTCATGGAATGCCTGGTGGTTCCGGAAACTGCCGAGGAACAGCTTCAGCGACTTGGATTCCACGATCGTCCCGCCCGGTGCATAGTCGATCACCAGATGCGCGAAATCGGGCTGCGCCGTCACGGGACAGAGCGAGGTGAATTCGGGCGCGGTGAAACGCACCAGATAGGGTCTGCCGGGGCGCGGGTTGGGCACATAGTCAAGCACCGCCTCTTCGGGAGAAGAGGGCAATGCGCTGGCCTGGCCGAGATGTTTGATCGTCATGGCGCGTATTTAGGATGCGATGCGGCAAATTGAAACGCGGCACCATGTCGCGCATCAATCGTTCCGCGATCGTCTCGACGCCGCCATCGCCGGTGGCTAGGGAAAAGAGCGACAAACAAGGAGCATGCACATGGAATCGCTGGTAACGACCGAATGGCTCGCAGGGGAGCTTGGCGCGAACGATCTGCGCATCGTCGATGCGACCTATGTGCTGGCCGGTGACAAGCGCGATCCGGCCGCCGAATATGAGGCGGCGCACATCCCGGGCGCGGTGTTCATGGACCTGGCCGAACTGGCCGACACCAATACCACCCTGCCGTCGATGCTGCCCTCGCCAGAGAAATTCGCGAGCCGCATGCAATCGCTTGGCCTTGGCGACGGCAGCCGCATCGTGCTCTACGACAACTCGCCCTATCACACCGCGGCGCGTGCCTGGTGGATGCTGCGCACCTTCGGCGCGCATGACGTCGCCATCCTCGACGGCGGCTTCGCCAAATGGCAGGCCGAAGGTCGCGAGACGAAGAGCGGCAAGGAAACGCTGCGCCACCGCCACTTCACCGTGTGGGCCGACGACAAGGGCGTGCGCACGCTCGATCAGATGAAGGCGAATGTCGACAGCGGCGCGGAGCAGGTGCTCGATGCCCGTTCCGCCGCGCGCTTCACTGGCGAGGAGCCTGACCCGCGCCCAGCGACCCATGCCGGCCATATCCCCGGATCGAAGAACCTGCCTCAGGGCAAGCTGTTCAACGCAGACGGCACCTGGAAACAGGGCGACGCGCTGAAGGCCGAGTTCGAGGCAGCCGGCGTCGACCTCGCCAGGCCGCTCGTCACCACCTGCGGATCGGGCATCACCGCGGCGGTATTGTCGTTCGGCGCGCATCTGCTCGGCAACGAAGCAGCGCTTTATGACGGAAGCTGGTCGGAATGGGGCGCCGACCGCTCGACGCCAAAGGCGACGGGGGCCGCGTGAGCGACAAGGAGCCCAAGGGCGACGCGACCCGCGTCGTCTCCGCGGGCCGACGGGCCGAATGGACTCAGGGGATCGTCAACCCGCCCGTTTGGCGGGCTTCGACGATCCTCTACGATTCGGTCGCGGAATTGCGCGCGGCCGGTGGGCGCGACACGCATCACCGGCTGTTCTACGGCCGGCGCGGCACGCCGACTCAATGGTCGCTGGCCGACGCGCTGACCGAGCTTGAGCCGGGGGCGGAGGCAACGTTCCTCTACCCTTCCGGCGTCGCGGCGATCGCGGCGGCCCTGCTGTCGGTGCTGTCGCCGGGCGACGAGGTGCTGCTGCCGGACACTGCCTATGATCCGACCCGGTCGATGGGGACCGGGCTGCTCAAGCGCATGGGCATCGCCACGCGCTTCTACGATCCGCTGATCGGCGCCGGCATCGCCGACCTGATCGGCGACACCACGCGCGCCATCTTCATGGAGAGCCCGGGCAGCCTGACCTTCGAGGTGCAGGATATCCCCGCGATCGTCGCCGCCGCCAAGGCGCGCGGAATCGTCACCCTGCTCGACAATACCTGGGCGACGCCCCTGTTCTTTCCCGCGATCGAGCGCGGCGTCGACCTGACCATCCTTGCCTGCACCAAATATATCGTCGGCCATTCGGACGTGATGCTCGGATCGGTCACCGCCGCGCCGGGTCATTTCGCCCGGCTGCGCGACACGAGCTTCCAGCTCGGCCAGTTCGCCAGCCCGGACGATTGCTGGCTCGGCTCGCGCGGCCTGCGAACGCTGGCGATCCGCCTCGCCCAGCACCAGTCGAGCGCGCTGACGATCGCCAGGTGGCTGAAGGACCAGCCCGAGGTCTCGGCCGTGTTCCATCCCGCCTTGCCCGACTGCCCCGGCCACGAGATTTTCCTGCGCGACTTCAAGGGATCGTCGGGCCTGTTCTCTTTCACCCTGAAGGACGCGACCGAAGAAGCACGCGCTGCGCTGATCGACGGACTCGAGCATTTCGGCATCGGCTATAGCTGGGGCGGCTTCGAGAGCCTGGCGCTGCCGGTCGATCCGGCGCGCTATCGCACCGCCACGAAACGGCATGACGACGGGCTGCTGGTGCGGTTGCAGATCGGCATAGAGGACCCGGACGATTTGATCCGCGATCTCGCGGCGGGGCTCGAACGCTTCAGGGCAGAGCTCGCGTGAAGCCGGTCGCCGCCTGGCTGCAAGCACAGGGGCTGGCGACCATCTCGCAAACCATGCTGGTCGAAGCGGCCATCGCCGGCGGGCTGGTACTTCTTGCGCTCGCGTGCGGCGTAGTCGCGGGCCGGCTCCTCGGCCCCGCCGCCGAACGCGAATGGAAACAGCGCCTCGGCACCCATGCCGAGGGTGTCGGGGGCCGGCTGCACCGTATCATCCGGCACGGCACCGCCGTCCTGCTGCTCGCCATCCTCCTCAATGCCGTGCCCTGGCCACCGCTGGCCGGGATACCGATCGGCCTGGCGCTCGGGGCGGCGGTCGGGCTCACCAGCGTCTCGATCCTGCGCGGACTGGGCATTCCGCGCTGGATGGCATGGACGGTCGCCGCGATCCTGTTCGTCGCTATCTTCAGCCACGCGGTGGGCGGGCTTGAGCCGATCACCGACACGCTGGACCGCATCGGCTTCGACATCGGCAAGCGTCGATTCTCGCTGCTCGCGCTGATCATCATCCTGGTCACGGCGACCGCGCTGTTCGCGGGGGTACGCCTGGTCAACAGGGCGACGGGCCACTGGATTGCCGGCGCGCGCGGGATGGACGCCACCCAGAAGCTGCTGGCGCAGAAGCTTTCCGCCATCGCGGTCGTCACCCTCGCCTTCTTCGTCGGGATCGACCTGCTCGATATCGATCTCACTGCCTTCGCCGTCTTTTCTGGCGCGTTCGGCCTGGCGGTCGGCTTCGGGCTGCAAAAAACGATCGGCAACCTGATCGCGGGGATCATCCTGCTGATGGACCGGTCGATCAAGCCGGGCGATGTGATCGTCGTCGGGGAGAGCTTCGGCTGGGTCAACCGCATCGGCATCCGCGCCGTCTCCGTGCTGACCCGCGACGGCAAGGAGCATCTGATCCCCAACGAGAACCTCATGACCAACGAGGTCGAGAACTGGTCCTATACCGATCGCAACGTGCGGGTGCGGATTCCGGTGACGATTGGCTATGGTTGCGACCTGAAGCTCGCCCAGGAACTGATGCTGCGCGCCGCGACCGAGAGCCCGCGCGTGCTCAACAGCCCCAGATCGAACGTCTGGCTGACGGCCTTCGGGGGAAGCGGCGTCGAGCATGAGATTCTCGCCTGGATCAGCGATCCGGAAAGCGGGGTCGGCAATGTCCGGTCCGACGTGCTCAACCGGCTCTGGTGGCTGTTCAAGGAGCATGGGATCCAGATCCCCTACCCTCAGCGCCAGATCCATATCAGCCACGACGAGCCCCCGACTCCTCCGTTGCCCTGAAACCAGCCCACTGTTGCGCAGGTGCAACATGCTCCGCAAACCCGCGGGCGTGTCGGAGAATTATGTTGTGCGCTGCAGCGCGTTTCGGCAATCTTTCCTTACCGAACGGAAACATTGGCACGGGGTCGTTGCACGGCCCATCACAGATGCCTTGTCCGTCGGCACGCAGGCTGGGGCCCGGTTTACACATTGAAAGGGACACCCATGCGCTTTTCCATGATCAGCCTCAGCGCGCTGACGCTCGTCTCCGCCACGCCGGCTTTTGCGGACGAAACCGCGCCGCCGCCGCCGATCACCATCAACGGCAGCGCCACCGTCGTGACCGATTACCGCTTCCGCGGCATCTCGCAGACGGACAAGAACATCGCCGTTCAGGGCGGCATCACGGTCAGCCATGAATCGGGCTTCTATGTCTCTGCATGGGGTTCCTCGGTCAGCGGCTATGTGACCGCAGCCGGCAACGCCGCGCAGGAGCTCGATCTGATCGCCGGCTTCAAGAAGACCTGGAACGGCACGACCTTCGACATCGGCGCGCTCTATTACGTCTATCCGAAGACGAAGCTGGCCGGCAGCGTCGTCTCGTCCGACTTCATCGAGCCCTATGTCTCGGTCGCGCACACTTTCGGCCCGGTCACGGCCAAGGCGACGGCCAATTATGCGCCGAAGCAGAAAGCCCTGTCGCTCGACCAGATCGGCCCGAAGCAGGACAATCTCTATCTGGCCGGCGACCTGTCGGCCGCGATCCCTGGCACGCCGATCGGCCTGACCGGCCATCTCGGCCACACCTTCGGCCCGAGCTGGCTGTCGATCGGTAAGGAATATACCGACTGGGGCCTCGGCGCGACGGTGACCTACAAGGCGCTGACCCTCGGCGTGCAATATGTCGATACCGACGGCGACTTCATCACCCCGACTGGCAAGAATGCCAGCAAGGCGGGCGTGGTCGGCTCGATCGGCGTCAGTTTCTGACCAACCATAGCCGTTCGTGCCGAGTAGCGACCGAGTAGGCGAAGCCGTATCGAGGGCGCGTACCGACGCACAGGCGAGTGCGAGACGCCTGTCCCTCGATACGCCATCTCGACAGGCTCGATGGCACTCGGGACGAGCGGTGATGTTTCTGGTTTTGCGCTGATGCTCCAGGCAATCGTAACGCTATAAAAGGGGGCGGCCGAGGCCGTCCCCTTTCGCTTATCCACTCGCGGCGACAAGCGCCTTTACCGCTGCCGACCGCGGCGCCGCGACGATCGAGTCGGCCGGCCCCACCTCGACGATCCGCCCTGCCTCCATCACCGCGATGCGGTGACACAGGCGCCGCGCCACCGCGATATCGTGAGTGATCATCAGGATGGCGAGCCCGCGCGACCGCTGCAGTCGCTCGAGCAGGTCAAGAATCCGCTCCGCCACCAGCACGTCGAGTGCCGACGTCGCCTCGTCGAGGATCAGCAGGTCGGGCGACGCCACCAGCGCCCGGGCGATCGCCACGCGCTGGGCCTGTCCGCCGGAAAGCCCCGCCGGCCGCCGATCGGCGAAACCAGCGCCCAGCTCGACGGTCTCGAGCGCGTCGATCGCGCGGCCGCGGCGCTCGGCCGCCGTCAGACCCGGCATCAGATAGCGAAGAGGCTCCGCGACGCTTTCCGCCACTGTCCATTGCGGATCGAGGCTCGCCACCGGATCCTGGAACACCGCCTGCATGCGCGCGCGATGCTCGCGACGCATCGCGCGCCTCGGCGGCAATGACTCGCCGCGCCACCGCACGTCCCCGGCATCGCACGGCCCGATCCGCCCGATGGCGCGTGCCAGCGTCGACTTGCCCGATCCCGACGCCCCGACGATCGCCAGCGCCTCGCCCTCTGCGAGGGTGAGCGACACACCGTCGACGGCGGCGACAAGACTGCCGCGCCAGCCGGGTGCACGAAAGCCGACATGAATGTCACGAGCTTCAGCCAGGAGCCCGCCCGTCGCCGGCAGATCGGGCGCGGGATCGCCGAGCCTCGGACTCGCGGCAATGAGCGCCCGGGCGGCATTGCTCGCAGGATGCGTCATGACGTCATCCGCCAGCCCCGCCTCCACCACCCGCCCCGCGTCCAACACCACGACGCGATCAGCATGGCGCGCCACCAGCGCCAGATCGTGGCTGACCATCAGCAGTCCGAGCCCGTCGTCGCGCAGCCGGGCAAGCACATCTATGATCGCATGGCGCAGATGCGCGTCGAGCGCGCTGGTCGGCTCGTCCGCGACGAGCAGCGACGGACCATGCGCGATGGCAGCGGCGATCAGCACGCGCTGGCGCTCGCCACCGGACAGCCGGTGGGGATAGGCATCGAGCCTGGTCTCGGGCGCGACGAGCCCGACCCGGTCAAGCATGGCCGCGAGCGCCGCCCGCCCCGGTCGAGGCCCGCCCAGCGCCATCGCCGCCTCGGTCAGTTGCGCGCCGATCTTGAGATGCGGGGTGAGCGCGGTCAGCGGATGCTGGAACACGAAGCCTGCGCGGGCGCGGATCGGGCGCAGACCGGCGTCGCCCAGGCCGACCAGTTCATGCCCGTCGAACCGCGCCGAACCGCTCGCGACGCCTGCGCTCAATCCAAAGGGCGCGAGACAGGACAGGCTCTTGCCCGACCCGGACGCTCCCACCAGCGCCGTGCAGCCGCCGGGTTCGATGGCGAAGCCAACATCATGGACCAGCGACGTCCCGCCGATCGCCACGCCAAGCCGCTCGACCGCATAGAGCGTCACCGGGCGAGCCGGTCGCGCAGGCGTTCGCCCAGCGCGCTCAGCGCGAGGATCAGGCCGACCAGCACGCCGCCCGGCACCAGCAGGGCGAACGGCGCGACATCCATGTCCTCCGCCCCGTCATGGACCAGGATGCCGAGCGAGGTCAGCGGTTCCTGAACGCCCAGCCCGAGGAAGGAAAGGAAGCTTTCGACCATCACCACCTGCGGCACGGTCAGCAGCAGATAGGCAAGCGCCACGCCGGCGACATTGGGCAGCACGTGACGCAGCAGGATCGCGCCCGATGGCGCCCCGGCCGCCTCGGCTGCGAGCACGAACGGCCGGTGACGCAGCGCCATGACCTGTCCGCGCACGACCCGCGCCATGGTCAGCCACTCGACCGCGCCGATGCCGAGGAAGACCAGGACGATCGACCGGCCGAACACGACCATCAGCAGGATGACGACGAACATGAAGGGCAGCGCATAGAGCGCATCGACCACCCGCATCATCGCCTCGTCGACCCGTCCGCCGACCCAGCCGGCGATGGCGCCCCAGGCGGTGCCGATCAGCAGCGCCACCAGCGCCGCCGCGCCCGCGACCGTCAGCGTGATGCGCGTGCCGATCAGCGTGCGGGCGAGCAGGTCGCGTCCGACACTGTCGGTGCCGAGCGGATGGCCATGAGCGAAGGGCGCGGCGCGTACCCCGTCCCAGTCGATCTGGTCGTAGCTCCAGGGCAGTGCGAAGGGCAGCAGCAACGCCGCCAGCACCACCGCGACGATGCTCCATCCCGCAAGCCTCATCCGCGCACCCGCGGGTCGAGCCAGCCATAGGCAAGGTCGGCGATCAGGTTGAAGAGCAGGATCAGCCCCGCATAGAGGATCACCACGCCGAGCACGAGCGGATAGTCCCGGTTGAGCGCACCCTGCACGAAGTAGCGGCCAAGCCCGGGCAGGCCGAACACCGTCTCGATCACCACCGCGCCCGTCAGCAACCCAGCCGCGGCCGGGCCGAGATAGCTGACCACCGGCACCAGTGCCGGGCGCAGCGCATGGCGCCACAGGATGACGCGTGGTACCAGGCCGCGCGCCCGCGCGGTCAGCACATGATCCTGGACCAGCGCCACCGCCAGCCCGGCGCGCGCCAGCCGTGCGATCGCTCCCGCGACGGGGAGCGCCAGCGCGATCACCGGCAAGAGCAGCGAGCCCGGGCCATCGAGGCCGGAGACGGGCAATAGCTGAAGCCACAGGGCGAAGACGAGCACCAGCAACGGACCGGTCACGAAGGTCGGGATCGCCGTGAGCAGCGTCGCGGCCGTCATGATCGCGCGATCGGCCGGGCCGCCGGCATGAGTCCCCGCGACCATCGCGCCGCCGATCCCGAGGCCGAGCGCCAGCAGGAGGGCGAGCCCGCCCAGGGCCAGCGACACCGGCAGGCCCTGCGCGATCAGCGCGCCGACGGTGAAGTCCTTGTAGACCAGCGACGGACCGAAATCGCCGGTCAGCACGCCGCCGAGATAGCGCGCTGCCTGTTCGGGCAAGGGTTTGTCGAGACCATAGGCCGCAGCGATGGCGGCGCGGGTCGCCGGGTCTAGCGGACGTTCCGTATCGAAGGGGCTGCCCGGCGCCACGCGCATCAGCGCGAACGACAGGAGGATGACCGCTAGTAACGTCGGCACGGCGGCCGCGAGCCTGCGGATCAGGATCCCGCGCATGGCCTCTTACTCCCCTCCCGCCTGCGGGAGGGGCTGGGGGAGGGCCTGTCCCCAAGCGCTCGCTCGATTTGGGCTACGACGCCCTCGATCTGTTGCAGCACTTGGTTGTTCCAGAACCGGATCACCCGAAAGCCCTGCACTTCGAGATATCGCGTTCGTGCCTCATCCGTGGAGGCGTTTGAATCAATCAGCTTCGCCGAGCGAGCAACAACGTCGCAGACGAAGGGACCTATGGGAACCTGACGGTTAAAACGCGCGCCCGCAACTTTACGAGCGCTGAGATGAGCCCACAGCTTACGTTCGGCATCCGTCGCATTGGCACGCAATTCGCGGGCCCGGAGCGTCGGTCGACCGTAAGCCTTGTCCAACAGGCCCTCCCCCAGCCCCTCCCGCAAGCGGGAGGGGAGTTTTAGCGCGCGCTCGTCGGCTTAGGGATTCGGCGTGGCAGTGCGGGCGTCCTGGCCGTCCCCTTCGGGCGCGGCGACGATGTCGCGCGTGGTCGAGCCCTTGTCGACCACGGCGGTGCCGGGATCGCCGACCGCCGAGCGGATGCCCGGATCGGCGCTCTCGGAACCGGCGGCGTCGATCGTCGCGCTCTCCGAGGCGCTGCGTGCCGACCTGCCGCCGAACAGCGCATCAAGCGCCTGCGCGTTCGGGCTCACGTCGTTGGCGCGTGCGGCACCGGGCTGGGGCGGCCGGAGCGAGAAATCGGGCGGGATCACCAGCGGCGCCTGACGCGCGACGGCGAACTCGTCGGGGCGGGCACGGTCCATGCCGCTATGGCCGCAACCGGCGAGCAGGACGGCCAGGCCGAGCCCGGTTGCGATCGACACCAACTTACGCATTCATATTCTCCACTGGATCTCGCCCTGCCCGTGGCTTGTCGCGCACCAGGAGCGCCCGCACAAGCAGGATGAGCACCCCTATCGTAATCGCCGCGTCGGCGACATTGAAGACCAAAAAGGGCCGCCACGCCCCGATGTGGAAATCGGCGAAGTCCACGACATAGCCGTAGCGCACCCGATCCAGGATATTGCCGATCGCCCCGCCGAGCACGAAGCCGAGCGCGACCTGGTCCTGCCTGTTCGGCTCGCGCAGCATCCACACCAGCACGCCGACCGCGATCGCCGCGGTCAGCGCGACCAGGCCCCAGCGCATCGCCTCGGTATCGGCATGAAGCAGGCCGAGCGAGACGCCGCGATTGGCGACGAAGCGCAGGGTGAAGAACGACGTGATCTCCCGCCCCAGGCTGGATTCGTTCAGGCCGAGCATGTCGGTGATGCCATATTTGGTCGCCTGGTCGACGACGAACAGGACAGCGCCGGTGGCAAGGCCGAGGACGGGAAGCTTCTTCATCGCGAGACGACCTTTGCGCAACGATCGTCGAGCGCGCCATCCTCCGCGACGTCGGGCAGATGGCGCCAGCAACGGCCGCATTTGTGGAACGCGGTACGGGTGACCGACACGCTGTCACCGGTCGTCACCTTCGCCACGATGAACAGCTCGGCCAGCGCCTCGTTCGACAGGGGCGATTTCGGCACGGTCACTTCGGCCTCGAGGCTCGAGCGCACGATCTTCTCGCGGCGCAGCGGCTCGATCGCCTCGGTCACCTGCTCGCGCAGCGCCCGCACATCGGCCCAGACGGTCGCGACGGCATCGTCACCCGGCAGCGCGGGCAGTTCAGGCCATTCGAGGAAATGGACCGAGCCCGAATCGTCGGGGAAGCGCGCCTGCCACACCTCTTCCGCGGTGAAGCAGAGGATCGGCGCGGCATAGCGCACCAGCGCGTGGAACAGGATGTCGAGCACGGTACGATAGGCGCGGCGCTTGGGATCGTCCGGCGCATCGCAATAGAGGCAGTCCTTGCGGATATCGAAGAAGAAGGCCGACAGGTCCTCCTGCGCGAAATCCGTCAGCAGGCGGAGATAGCGGTTGAACTCGTAATTCTCCGCTGCCGCCTTCAGCTCGACATCGAGCCGGCCGAGCAGATGGAGCACATAGAGCTCAAGCTCGGGCATGTGCCGCGTATCGACCTTCTCGGCATCGCTGAACCCGTCGAGCGCGCCGAGCAGGTAGCGGAAGGAATTGCGCAGCTTGCGATAGGCGTCCGACGTGGTCGACAGCACTTCCTTGCCGATGCGCACGTCCTCGAAATAATCGGTCTGCGCCACCCACATGCGCAGGATGTCGGCCCCCGATTCGTCGATGATCTTGAGCGGATCGACGACGTTCTTGAGGCTCTTCGACATCTTCTTGCCCTGGCCGTCCAGGGCGAAGCCGTGAGTCAGCACGGCGTCATAGGGCGCCCGCCCGCGCGTGCCGGCGCTTTCGAGCAGCGACGACTGGAACCAGCCACGATGCTGGTCGGACCCTTCGAGATAAAGATTGGCGCGAACGCCCTCGCCATAGCGCTGCTCGATCACGAACGCATGAGTCGATCCGGAATCGAACCACACGTCGAGGATGTCGGTGATGACCTCATAATCCTCGGCGCGATATTTCTCGCCAAGCAGTGCCTGATGGTCGGCCGAGAACCACGCGTCCGCCCCGCCCGCCTTGAACGCCGCGACGATGCGCGCATTGACCGCTGGATCGTTGAGATAGTCGCCGGTCGCGCGGCTGACATAAAGCGCGATGGGGACGCCCCAGGCACGCTGGCGGCTGATCACCCAGTCGGGGCGCTGCTCGACCATCGCGCGGATTCGGTTCTGGCTGCGTGCGGGCACCCAGCGGGTCCGCTCGATCGCATCGAGCGCGATCTCGCGCAAGGTCGGGGCATTGCCGACGCCGTGCCCGAGCACCGGCGCGAAGCCGACATCGGCGCCAAGGTCGACCGGCTCGGCGACGGCAAGGTCCTGCCTGATCTCGTCCATCGGGATGAACCATTGCGGCGTCGCGCGGAAGATCACCTTGGCCTTCGACCGCCAGCTATGCGGATAGCTGTGCGCGAAATCGTCCGACGCGGCGAGCAGGGCGCCCGCCTCGCGCAGATCGGTGCAGATCGGCCCGTCCGAGGCGACGAACTTCTTGTTGATGACGCTGCCCTGCCCGCCCAGCCACAGCCAGTCGGGGCGGTACATGCCCGCGCCATCGACCGCGAAGACGGGATCGATGCCGTGCGCCTTGCACAGCAGGAAGTCGTCCTCGCCATGATCGGGCGCCATATGGACCAGGCCGGTACCGGCGTCGGTGGTGACGAAGTCGCCGGGCAGGAACGGGCGCGGCTTGGCGAAGAAACCACCGAGATGGTGCATTGGGTGACGGGCGACGGCGCCGACGAGTTGCGAACCTTTGCCTTTCCATATCGTCTTGCCGATGTGCGTGGAAATGTCGTGCGGTTCGTTGTCCCGCGACAATAGCTTGCCGACCCGTTTATTGAACTGTTCTAATAACTCCGGGTCATTAGCGACCAAGAAGCGCTTGCCCTGCCACTTTTCGAAGGCTTGCAAATCGTACGCATGGCCCACTTGAAGGCGGTGGACCGTCTCAAGTTCGATGACCGCATATTCGATCTCCGGCCCATAGCTCAGCGCCTGGTTCACCGGGATCGTCCATGGTGTGGTCGTCCAGATCACCGCATGGGCACCGACCAATTCGGGCGCGTTCGGGGCTTCGACGATCTCGAACGCGACGTCGATCTGGGTCGACACCACATCCTCATATTCAACCTCGGCCTCGGCCAAGGCGGTCTTCTCGACGGGCGACCACATCACCGGCTTGGCGCCGCGATAGAGCTGGCCGGTTTCGGCGAACTTGAGCAGTTCGTTCACGATCGCCGCCTCGGCGTCGAACTTCATGGTGAGGTACGGGTCTTCCCAGTCGCCCATCACGCCAAGCCGTTCGAACTGGACCCGCTGCACCGCGACCCATTTCTCGGCATAGGCGCGGCATTCCGCCCGGAACTGGGCGACCGGCACCTGATCCTTGTCGAGCTTCTTCGCGCGATACGCTTCCTCGACCTTCCACTCGATCGGCAGGCCGTGGCAATCCCAGCCGGGCACGTACGGCGCATCCTTGCCGAGCAGGGACTGGCCGCGGACGATGATGTCCTTCAGCACCTTGTTCATGGCATGACCCATATGGATGTCGCCATTGGCGTAGGGCGGGCCGTCGTGCAGGATGAAGCGCTCACGTCCCTTGCGCTGCTCGCGCAGGCGATCGTACAGGCCGAGCTTCGCCCAGCGCTCCAGAATGGCGGGCTCCTTCTGGGCGAGGCCTGCCTTCATGGGGAAATCGGTCTTCGGGAGGAAGACGGTGTCGCGATAGTCGCGCTGCGTGTCGGATGCGTCGGTCATGAGTCAGCGGGCTTTAGACGAGAGGGTGATGGGTTGAAAGACCCGCGCCGCATGGAGGCCGCACCATGATGCGGCGTTGGATCGACAGTATTTCTGAGCCACGACATAGATTTCCGGAAGAAAGCCGGGCGCATCACCCCAAGTACCGGTGGAATTTCGCGACCCATCTGCGAGAAGGGCCGAAATCGATCGTTATTTGGACCGTGCAGAATCTTTTCGAACGCACCCGACTCTTCCGACTTGAGACTCCGGGCGATCATCTCCCCGCAGCTGCACGATCTCGCAGGCAGCATTGAGGCAGGCAAGTAATAATTTCGCGAGGGGTATCGGATTTTCTTCACGCTGTACTTGGGCCCCGGCTTGATGCCGAACGGCCCTAGCGGGCGGGTGGCCTTGTGTGAATCGGGCCCCGCGCCGCTCGTCACACCGCCCTGGCCGGGCGGCGGAGGTCGAGCAGCCCCCCGCCGCCCGGCTGTTGTGCGGGCCGGGAGGCTTTTAGCCCGCGTTGGCCAGCGCCACCGCGTCAGCGCCGGCGGGGAAACGGAGCCGGCCCGTCATATCGTTGACCGCAGCCCAGACTGCCTCGGCAACATCGGTTTCCCTCGTCGTCAGGGCCGGCTGGCCGAAGGCGGCGAAGATCGGCGCCGCGAAGTCGGCATAGGCCGCCGGAATCAGCTCCCCGATGGGGATCGTGCCGTTTGCCGCAAAGCGCGTCGTCGGGGCGTAGCCCGGCTCGATGAGCCTGGCGCGGATATCGAAATAGGCGAGTTCATGCGCCAGGGAGGCGGTGAAGCCCTCGATCGCTTCCTTGCTGGCGGTGTAGGCAGCCGCCAGGGGCATCGGCGCCAGCGTAACGCTGGACGTCACGTTGACGATCGTGCCCGAGCGGCGCTCGCGCATCTGCGGGATCACTGCCTGCACCATGGCCATCGTGCCCAGCGTGTTGGTGTCGAACACCTTGCGGATATGCGCCATCGGCGTCGCTTCGAAGGCGCCGACGACGCCGATGCCGGCATTGTTGACGAGGACGTCGATCCGCCCGGCAGCCTCGATGGCAGCGGCGATGCTGTCGTCGCTGGTGACGTCGAGCGGCAGGATGCGCAGTCTTTCGGACCGGGGCAGGACGTCAGGGTCCGGCGTCCGCATGGCGGCGATGACGTTCCAGCCATTGGCCAGGAAGTGGCGCGCGGTTTCGAGGCCGTAGCCCGAAGATGTGCCGGTGATCAGGATCGTTTGCATTGGGACCTCCATCTGGTTGCGATGATCCCTGATACGCTCAACCGGCAGGACTAAATATAATCAATACTCCTTGAATCATGTCTGATCGTCCAGATTTACCGATCAGGCCGCCTCGGCTGCCGGAACGCTTCGAGCGAATTTCCCGGGCGAGCACCCCAGCCGTTTCCGGAAGGCCGTGCTGAAGGCGCTGGCGGATTCATAGCCGATCTCATCGGCGATCCTGTCGAGTGTCTTCGCGCCCCGGATAAGCGAGTCCTTTGCCAGCGCCATGCGCCAGCGCCCAAGATATTCGATCGGGCCGCACCCGAGCGCATCCCCGAAGCGGGCGGCAAATGCCGAGCGCGAGAGGCCGGCAATCCCGGCGAGTTCAGCGACCGTCCAGCCCGCCCGGACATCCGCATGCATCGCGCGAAGGACGCGGGCGAGGACCGGGTCCCGCATCCCGCCGAGCAGTCCGGCCACGCCTGAATCCATGCCGCGCCACCGCAGCGCTTCCACGAGCAAAATCTCAAGCAGCCGCTGCAGGATCATGTCCTTGCCGGGATCGTCGCGCCCGCATTCCTCCATGATGAGCCCGATCACCGTGCCGAGCCTGTCTGCGCGACCCTGCGATGCCGGGATGTGGATGACGCTCGGCAACAGCGCGAGCAACAGGGCGGCATTGGCCTGCTCGATGCGGAACGTCCCGCCCAGCGAGACGAAATCGGGCTCTCCTTCCTGATCGCCATGCCTGACGGGGATGTCCATCGGCTCCCGAAACGCGCCCTCGATTCCCGGATGGCTGCTCAGCGAAAACGGGGGTGTCGAGGGCAGAAGGAGGAAGTCCCCCTTCCCGAACCTGGCCGGCTCCTGCCCCTCGAAGGTGATCCAGCATTCCCCCTCAAGGATGATCGTGAAGCCGGGCGCATCGTGAGCGGCGTATCGCACGCCCCACCGGCCCCTTCCGCTGATGGGTTTGGAGATCGCCGTACTTGGGCGAAGAAGCGCAATGGCGTCGCTAAGCGGGTCCATACAGACGATCCATAATGAAATATCGCCATTAGCTTATAGAAAAGCCTGCCCGCCTGTCCATGCGGGTCATGCTCGATCTTCGTGTTGCGGTTCGTACAATCGGCTGGCGAGATCGGCGCGGATCGCCATTTTCCTCATTGGCGCAGTCCCGGCATGGACAAGGATTCGCGCAGAGGGCGCAGAGACGCGAAGCTCCTTTGCGGAAGGATCATCGTGCGCCGGCAAGCCGACTGTTTGTGGACGATGCAACGGGTCTTGTCCGCATCACCGCCCCCTCCGACAAGGCTCGTGCCCCCTTGGCCGCTATGCCGCCACCGTCGCCAAGGGAGGAGGAACGTCAAGCGCCTCGCGCAGGGCGGGCTGGCGGGAGCGGCTGACGGGCAGCGGGGCGCCCTCGCTCAGGTGCAGCCGCCAGCGGTCCCCGTCGCGCTCCAGGCGCTGCACCTGCGCCAAATTGGCGATCACCGACCGGTGGACGCGCAGGAAGCTCGCCGGCAGTTCGCTCGCCATGCCGTCGAGGCGCGCGGCGTGCAGCAGGCTGCGGCCGCCGAGCAGCCGCAGCTCGACATAGTCGTCAGCCCCGACCACCGCGAGGATCTCGGCGACCGGCACCAGCTCGACGCCCCGCGCCGAGGCGACGGTCAGGCGGTCGGGGCGGCTGGCGGCGCGAGTCAGGGCAGCCTCCCGCCCGCGGTCGTCACGGCCGAGCCGCACGACCTCGACCATCAGCAGCGGCAGCACCAGCCCGGCGGCGAGCAGGAAATAGGAAAAGTCGGCCAGCCATTCGGGGAAGCCGAGGGCAAGGGCAAGGAACAGCACCAGATAGGCAAGGGTCGGCCGCGCGCCGGGGACACGCCGATGCACGCCCACCGATGCCGGTACGGCGGCGAGCGCCACCCCCAGGATCAGCGCCCCGACCGTCTTCATGTCGAAGCCCGGAAGCAGGGCCGTGGCGCCGACCGCACCCAGGGCGAGGCCGACCATCAGGCCCCGCGCCCTGGGCAGGAACCGGGTGGCGACAAAGGCCACCAGCAGGATCGCGAAGGCAGCCGCCAGTACCCAGATGGCGCTCATCCGCCAGGCGTGCAGGGGATAGGAATAGTCGAACAGCGTCCGCAGGCTCTCGACGACGGCCTGCAGGGCAGCGACCCCGGCCATGGCAGCCAAGACCAGGCTCGACCCAGTACGGCGCATGGCGTGGATGACGCCGAAGCCGAACGCAGCGGCCAGCAGGGCACCGGCCGCCAGGAAGATGACGGCCAGCGGCGCGATGCGCGGCGGATAGGGATAGGGCGCGACGGCAATGGCGCTTATCGGGCGGGCGAAATGAAGGCCGCCGTGGAAGGACGACAGGCGAAGCACCAGCATGTTCCCATCAGGCAGCCAGGCGGTCTCGCGGATCGGAAAGATCGCCTGGTAGCGCCCGGGAATCTCGGCCTCTGCCGTCGCGCCGGGCTGGCCGTTGGCGCCGAGGCGGCGGCCGTTGAACCAGGCCTCGGACGAGGCAACGCCCGCCACATAGAGAACGCGTGGCCGGGTGTCGGCCGGGACGCTGACGGCGGACCGGATCCACAGCTCGCGTCCTTGAGGATCGACGAAATCCCGGATCGGGCGGCAGTCGCTCAGCACCGGGCCGGCGGGGCCGACCGTGCCATGGCAGGCTTGCCACGACAGGTCCTGCGCCCGGGCCGCGGTCACGGGGATCATCAGGAGGAGGGAGAGGAACAGGATTCGCCACATGCGCGCCCCTCTAGGGCGCCGCTCGCCGAGATGCACCGCCATTCGCCGATGACCGGCCGCCATTGACCGAAGCAGGCTGGCGGACGGCGGCGCGAACGGCTCAGCCGGGGGCATGACCAACATATCGCTCAATCGCCGCGCCGTGCTCGCTGCCGCCGCCCTCGCCCTCCCCGCCCTGGCGATCGCCCGGGCCTCTGCCCAGACGGCGCCCGGGACGGCGCCTTCGCCGGAGGCCGGCCCCTTCCGCTTCAAGGGCTGGCGCGGCGAGGAGACCGACGCAGAGCGGGGCTATTTCGAGGTTCCGGAGGACCGCCGCGATCCCCGCTCACGGAAGATCCGTCTTGGCTATGTCAGGTTCCGGTCGACGGCGGCCCGGCCGGGCCCGCCGATCATCTATCTGGCCGGAGGACCGGGCGGCGAGGCCACGGGAGCGGCGACCGGACCGCGCTTCCCGATCTTCATGGCCCTGCGCGCGGTGGCCGACGTCATCGCCTTCGACCAGCGGGGCACCGGCCTGTCCAGCACCATCCCGGAAAGGCCGACGTCGACGCGCACCCCGCCAGCGTTCACCGAGGCCGGGCTGACGCCCTATTTCCGTTCGGAGCTCCAGAGCGCCTGGGCCGACTGGACCAGGGCCGGCGTGGCCATGGCAGGCTACAACACCGAACAGAGCGCCGACGATATCGATGACCTGCGGCGCCACCTGGGCGCGGAGAAGATCGATCTCTGGGGCACCAGCTACGGCTCTCACCTGGCGCTCAGCATCCTCAAGCGGCACGGCGGCAGGGTGAACCGCGTGGCCCTATCCAGCCTCGAGGGCCAGGACCAGACGGTGAAGCGGCCGGCACGGATCGATGCGTATCTGCGCCAGGTGGACGCCCTGCTCGATGCCGACCCCGCCGTCCGCGCGGCGATCCCCGACCTGCCCGCCCTGATGCGCCGCGTGCACGTCAAGCTGGAGGCGCAGCCGGCCCTGACGCCGGTCACGCTGAACGACGCGCCGACCCAGATCAGGATGGGCGGCTTCGGCGTCCAGATGCTGGCGAGCGGGCTGATCGCCAATCCCCGCACGCTCGCCATGCTGCCAGCCCTGTACCTCGCGCTGGACGCCGGCCGCATGGCTGCGCTGACCCCGCTCCTGGGCGATGTGGGCGGGCTGCTGAGCCTGAGGGGCATGCCCGAGGCAATGGACCTGGCGTCCGGAATCTCCCCGCGCCGGCTTGCCCTGGTGCGGCGCGAGGCGCGCACTGCCGTGCTGGGCGAGACGCTGAACTTCCCGATGCCGCAGCTGCTTGGCGCCATCCCCGGCGTCGACCTGGGCGAAGGCTTCCGCGCGCCGATCAGCATCGAGCACCCCGCCCTGCTGATCGCCGGGTCGCTGGACGGCCGCACGCCGCTGGCCGAGCAGGACGAGGTGGCGGCGCAGTTCAGGCGCAAGTCCCGGGTGATCGTCGAGAACGCGGGCCACAATGTCTTCGAGGCGCATCCCGAGGTGCAGCCGCTGCTGGTACGGTTCTTTCGCGGCGATGCCGTGGCCGATACCCGGCTGACCCTGCCGCCGCCGACCTTCAAGCTGGCGTGATCGCCTGCCCCTCTCCCACCGGGAGAGGGGCTAGAGGCTCATCCGTTGCGCACGAGCCCGACATCGCTGAACGGCTTGGGCTCCATCGGCGGGATGGTCGCCGCGTTCAGTTCGCGCTGCCAGAAGCCGACATCGATCCAGCGGCCCTGCTTGTAGCCGACCTCGCGCAGCACGCCGGTGCGGCGGAAGCCGACCGATTCATGCAGGCGGATCGAATGATCGTTGGGCAGCGCGATCGCGCCGATCGCGTGGGTGAAGCCCTGCACGCGCAAGGTCGCGACCAGCGCCTCGTAGAGCTGGCGGCCATTGCCCTGGCCCTGGGTACCGCTGGCGAGATAGACCGACGTCTCGACGATATATTTATAGGCCGGGCGATCACGGAACTTGGTCGCATAGGCATAGCCGAGCACGCCGCCCTCCTCGTCGCCATTGGTGACGACAAGCCAGGGATAGAGCCCGTCCGACGCATGCATGCGAGTCCGCATCGCACGCGCGTCCGGCGGCTCGAGCTCGAACGATACGGTGCCCGTCTCGACATAAGGCGCGTAGATCGCGGCGATGGCCGCTGCATCCTCAGGTCTGGCGGAACGGATTGCGATCATTGAGTCACCTTTGCGAGTACGAAATCCATGAGCTTGATGTCGGAGGCTGACGCGGCCGGCCCGCCCAGGCCGTCGCACTCGAGGCAGCGCGCCTGGATCGCGGCACCGGTGCCGATTCGCTTCACGTCGCCCAGCGCGCGGGCGAAGACCGCCCGGCGCTCCATCGCGATCCTGGTGAAGGCGTCGGCGCCCTCCCCGCTCGCGCTGTCGTCATCGTCGCCCGGCCCGATCAGCTTCTGGACGAACCTGCCGAACCAGGCCGGCTTCTTTTCGAGATATTCGGCATGCACCGCGTCAGGCTTCAGGCCCGCGCGTTTCGCCGCCTCGTCGATCGCGTCCTTCAGCCCGCCGAAACGATCGACCAGGCCGATCTGCCGCGCCGTGCCGCCATCCCACACCCGGCCCTGGCCGATCTCGTCGACCCGCGCCGGGCTGAGCTTGCGCGCCTCCGACACGCGGGTGATGAACTGGCGATAGCCATTCTCGATCCCCGCCTGGAAGATCGCGTCGGTCTCCGCCGTGAAGCCGCCCATCACGTCGGGCTGGCCGGACAGCGGCGTCGTCTTCACCCCGTCGGTGGTGACGCCGATCTTGCGCAGCGTGTTCTCGAACGACGGGATGATGCCGAAGATGCCGATCGACCCGGTGATGGTGTTCGGCTGGGCGAAGATCACGTCGCCCGCGGTCGACACCCAATAGCCGCCCGAGGCGGCAAGGCTGCCCATCGAGACGACGATCGGCAGCTTCTGCGCCTTCGCCTCCATGATCGCGCGGCGCATGTCCTCCGACGCGAGCGCCGAGCCGCCGGGCGAATCGACCCGAACCACCAGCGCCTTCAGGCTTTTCTTCGCCAGCCCGTCGAGCAGCGCCTTGGCGACGGTGTCCGCGCCCGCGCTGCCGCTGCCCGACTTGCCGTCGACGATGTCGCCGGCGATGGTCAGCACGCCGATCGCGGCGCCGCCGGTCGGCAGCGGGTTCGCCTCGACATAGGCGGCATATTTGATCGTGTTGAAATTGCCCGGTGCCTTGCTGCTGTCGGACCCGGCAATCTCCGCCACGCGCTTGTTGAAGTCGAACCGGGTGCCGAGCTTGTCGACCAGACCGGCCTGCAGGTTCGCCTTGGCGATATCGCCCTTGACCGCAGCGATCACCTCGCCCGGCTTGCTCAGGAAATCGGCGAACTTCGCCTTGGGCCGCGCCTTGGCGATCGCTTCCTGCCACTGCCCGAACAGCACGCCGTACAGCTTGAGATTCTCTTCCTTCGCCTCGGGCGAGGCATCGGTCCGGGTATAGGGCTCGACAAAGGATTTATACTTGCCGACGCGATAGACGTGCGCATTGACGCCCAGCTTGTCGATCAGCCCCTTGTAGTAAAGCTGCGATCCGCCCGGCCCCATGAACAGGGTGCCGCCCATCGGGCTCATCCAGACCTCGCTGGCATTGGCGGCGAGGCGATAGCCGGAATCGGTATAGGCGGTGGCATAGGCCAGCACCGGCTTGCCGCCGTCGCGCACGCGGCGCACGGCATTGGCGACCTCATCGACTGCTGCGGGATAGCCGCCGCCGAACGAGTCGAGATCGAGCACGACCGCCTTCACCCGATCGTCGTCCTTCGCCTTGTCGAGCGCGCGGACCAGGTCGCGCAGACGATACTGGCGCACCGGTGCCGCGCCGCCGAGCGTCGCGAACGGATCCGATTCAACGGGCTGCTCGACGATCTGGCCATCGAGCCGCAGCAGCAGCGCGCCGTCGCGGATCGCGGTCGGCCCGGGCTTCGCGGAGAGCGCGCCGAACAGCAGGCCGAAGAAGATGAGCATGGCGATCAGGACAAGCCCGTCCTTGATGCCGACCAGGATCTTCCAGGCGCCCCGAACCAGTTTCACTTCGCCGTTCCCCTGCATATGCGGTTGCACCCTCACCGCTAGAGCAAGCGCGTACGGGAGTAAACTTCCCTGCCTGCCCGTAGCCCGCCCGGGGCACGGCGCATCGACGGGGCGACAGCCGGTGGCTTTTTTCAGGCGGCGAACCGTTGACGCGGGGCGGGGGCGAGCACATATGCACCTCGCTGGCACTCACCTTTGGCGAGTGCTAACAACCAATCACGACCCCAAGATAAAGGGACTAGCGCATATGACCTTTCGTCCATTGCACGACCGCGTCCTCGTCCGCCGCGTAGAGGCTGAAGAGAAGACCGCGGGCGGGATCATCATCCCCGAGACCGCCAAGGAAAAGCCGCAGGAAGGCGAAGTCGTCTCCGTCGGCACCGGCGCGCGCGCCGACGACGGCACGATCACCCCGCTGGACGTCAAGGCCGGCGACAAGATCCTGTTCGGCAAATGGTCCGGCACCGAGGTCAAGATCGACGGTGAAGACCTGCTGATCATGAAGGAATCCGATATTTTGGGTATTGTTGGCTAAGCCACGATTGCTCTGAATTTCCTCAACTTTCCAATTTGAAAGGGTAGCCTCACATGGCAGCCAAGGACGTAAAATTTTCGCGTGACGCGCGTGAGCGCATTCTCCGCGGCGTCGACATCCTCGCCGACGCGGTGAAGGTCACGCTCGGGCCGAAGGGCCGCAACGTCGTGATCGACAAGTCGTTCGGCGCACCGCGCATCACCAAGGACGGCGTCACCGTCGCCAAGGAGATCGAGCTGAAGGACAAGTTCGAGAACATGGGCGCGCAGATGCTGCGCGAAGTGGCCTCGAAGACCAACGACGTCGCCGGCGACGGCACCACCACCGCGACCGTTCTCGCCCAGGCGATCGTCCGCGAGGGCATGAAGTCGGTTGCGGCCGGCATGAACCCGATGGACCTGAAGCGCGGCATCGACCTCGCGGTCATCGACGTCGTCGCCGATCTCAAGGCGCGCTCGAAGCCCGTCTCGGGCACCAAGGAAATCGCCCAGGTCGGCATCATCTCGGCCAATGGCGACACCGTCGTCGGCGAGAAGATCGCCGAGGCGATGGAGAAGGTCGGCAAGGAAGGCGTGATCACCGTCGAGGAAGCGAAGGGTCTCGAATTCGAGCTCGACGTCGTCGAGGGCATGCAGTTCGACCGCGGCTATCTGTCGCCGTACTTCATCACCAACCCCGAGAAGATGACGGTCGAGCTTCAGGATCCCTACATCCTGATCCACGAGAAGAAGCTGTCGAACCTGCAGGCGATGCTCCCGATCC
>JAZKCJ010000027.1:0-65523 GCA_040388155.1 Pseudomonadota bacterium | reverse complement strand
TGGTAGCGGAGGAGGGACTTGAACCCCCGACCCCAGGATTATGATTCCCGTGCTCTAACCAGCTGAGCTACTCCGCCCCGGCCATTCGAGAGCGGCGCCTATAGGAGCGCATCCCCGTCCGGGTCAAGCGAACATGTGACGCGACAGCGGCGCCCACGGTCCCCCGCGATACCACCAGCTCGCCAGCCCCGCGATCACGACCGGACGCGGCCTGAAATCCGCCTCCAGCGTTCGCAGCAACGCCCTGGCCCGTTCGGGCGGGACCTTGTTCTGGATCGTCACATGCGGCCGCCAGCCGGCCCGGTCCTGCGGCATCAGCATCGGGGCAAAGGCTTCGGCCAGCCGTTCACGGATATCGGCCAGTCCGGGGCTCTCGATCCGAAGGGCAACGCCACCGCCGAGCGACATCAGGCCAACCATCCATGCCTGGGGCGCTCTGGCACCGCGGGTTTCCCCGGCCAGTCGATGCTTCAGCTCCGCCTCGAGCGACGGCGCGAGGTGGTGGAACATCGTCAGATGCGCGTCCAACCGGTTGCGCTCCGGCGGGAAATGCGCCCGTCGCAAGCCGTCGAACCAGACAGCATCGGCCTTGCCGAACAAGGCTGTGACGATGATTGGGGCTGGGATCGGCGCCGGGATCGCCGCCGACTCGCTCAAATCTCGAGCTGGCTGCCGAGTTCGACCACGCGGTTGGTCGGCAGGCGAAAGAACTCCATTGCGCTTTCGGCGTTGCGGAGCATCCAGGCGAACAGCTTCTCGCGCCAGATCATCATGCCCGGCCGCGCCGAGGGCAGCAGCGTCTGCCGCGCGAGGAAGAAGCTTGTGTCCATCATCCTGAAGTCGGCCCCGCATTGATGCACACGCGACAGTGCCGCAGGCACGTCCGGTTCCTCGATGAAGCCGTAGCGCAGGATCATGCGATGGAACCCGTCGCCCAGATTCTCGAGCTTGAAGCGCTCCGATTCGGGCAGATACGGCGCGTCCATGATCTTCACGGTCAGCAGGACGACTCGCTCGTGCAGCACCTTGTTGTGCTTGAGGTTGTGGAGCAGCGCATGCGGCACGCCCTCGGGCGACGAGGTCATGAACACAGCGGTACCGGGAACCCGGGTCGCCGAGCTCGCGGCAGACGAGATGAACACCTTGATCGGCATTGCCGCCTCGCGCATCCGGTCGATCATCAGCTGCCGTCCCTTCGACCAGGTCGTCAGGAAGGTGAAGATGATGAACCCGACCAGCAGCGGGAACCAGCCGCCCGAAGGCACCTTGGTCAGGTTCGCCGCGAAATAGGCCCCGTCGACCATGAAGAAGACTGCCAGGAGCGGGATCGCGTAATATTTCGGCCAGTGCCACAGCCGGAACAGCACGACCGAGAGCAGGCAGGTATCGATCAGCATCGCCCCCGTCACCGCGATGCCATAGGCCGACGTGAGGTTGGACGAGGTGCGGAAGAACATCACCAGCAGCAGCACCATCACCAGCAGCGCCCAGTTGACCAGCGGGATGTAGATCTGCCCAGCGGTCGCGGCGTTGGTATGCTCGATCCTGAGGCGCGGGATGAAGCCGAGCTGGATCGCTTGCTGAGTCACCGAGAAAGCGCCGGAGATCACAGCCTGGCTGGCGATCACCGCCGCCGCCGTGGCGAGCACGACCAGTGGGAGCTGCAGGCCTTCGGGCGCGAGCATGTAGAAGGGACTGCGCAGCGCCGCGTCGCCTTCGCGGAACAGCAGGGCGCCCTGCCCCATATAGTTCAGCATGAGCGCGGGCAGCACGAAGAACAGCCAGGACACGCGGATCGGGTTGCGCCCGAAATGCCCCATGTCAGCGTAGAGCGCCTCGGCGCCCGTCACCGCCAGCACGACCGAGCCGAGCGCGAGGAAGGCGCGGACCGGATCGAGCATGAAGAACTTGACCGCATAATGCGGCGAGAACGCCCAGAGAATATCAGGGGTGTGGACGATGCTGATCAGGCCGAGCGTCGCGATCACCGCGAAATAGGCGAGCATGATCGGGCCGAAGAACAGCCCGACGCGCGACGTGCCGTTGCGCTGGATCATGAACAGGCCGATGATGATCAACACCGCAATGGGCAGCACCAGGCTGCCAAAGGCAGGCGCCGCGACGGCAAGGCCCTCGACCGCTGACAGCACCGACACCGCCGGCGTGATCATGCTGTCGCCGTAGAACAGGGCTGTCGCGAACACGCCGAGCAGGATGATCCCGTTCGACCAGCGGCGAGTCTTGGTCTGGCCCGAAATCAGCGCCAGCAGCGCCAGGCTGCCGCCCTCGCCCTTGTTGTCCGCACGCATGATGATCGAGACATATTTGAACGTCACCACGACCATCATCGACCAGAACATCAGGCTGACGACGCCCATGATGTGCGCCGGATCGAGCGCGAGCTTGTGATGACCGGCAAAGGTCTCGCGAAAGGCATAGAGCGGACTCGTGCCGATATCGCCGAACACGACGCCGATCGCGCCGAGCGCGAGCTTGGCGAGACCGTCCTTGTGGTGATGGATGGCGGATGCCGTTGCCTCCGCGGGCGCGGACTCATCCACGCTTGGCGAGTCATTGCTCACGGACGGGTCAATCTTGCCCGATTTTCAATGATATAGGTCATGGGTGAACCGAACTGCGCCCCTGCGTTCGAAGAGGCGGCGCAGTAGCACGGGCCCAATGCCCCCGCAATGTCACCCGGATTGGGGCAGCAGCGCACCTATTCCTCCGTTGCCAGGGTACGGATGGTGAACTGGGTGACAAGCCGGTGGACGCCGGGCAGCGCAGACAACACCTCGCGGTGGATTCGTTCATAGCTGTCGTCCTCCCGTACGAGGACCTTGAGCAGGTAATCCGACTCCCCGCTCATCAGATGCGCTTCCCTGACCTGTGTGGTCGAGGCAAGCGCCAGTTCGAACGCCATCATCGTTGCCTGCCGCTGATCGGTCAGCGTGACCGAAACGAACACGGTGGAAGGGTTGCCTCGCGCGGCCGGCGACAGCCGAGCGCGATAACCGCGGATCAGTCCCTGTTGCTCAAGCGTTTTGACGCGGCGATGCGCTGCCGAGGGCGACAGGCCCACCCGGTCGCCCAGTTCCTCGCTCGTGATGCCCGACTCATGCCCGAGCTGCGCGATGATCTTGCGGTCTATGCTATCCATACGGGACTATTTTGCAATAAATCCGCAACACGTGCAATCATGCTGCAAACAGCCTCAGCCACGACCCAAGATTGCAAGTACTTCCCGGGGCGATTGGTGTAGATTCGCGCAAAATTAGGAGAGCTTCCATGCGCATCGGCGTCCCCAAGGAAATCAAGAACCACGAATATCGCGTCGGCCTGACCCCACCCTCGGTCGCCGAGCTGGTCGCGGCCGGGCACGAACTGTTTGTCCAGACCGGCGCCGGCCTCGGCATCGATTTCGAGGATTCGGATTATGTCGCGGCGGGCGCGACGATCCTGCCGGACGCAGCGAGCGTCTTTGCCAGGTCCGACATGATCGTGAAGGTCAAGGAGCCGCAGCCGGGCGAAGTTGCCATGCTCGAACCGCGCCATCTACTCTTCACCTATCTCCACCTCGCCGCCGACAAGCCGCAGGCCGAGGGACTGATGAAATCGGGCGCGACCTGCATCGCCTATGAAACGGTGACGGCGAACGACCGCTCCCTCCCCCTGCTGAAGCCGATGTCCGAGGTGGCCGGCCGCATGTCGATCCAGGTGGGCGCCCACTACCTCGAAAAGGAGCAGGGCGGCCGCGGCGTGCTGCTGGGCGGCGTACCGGGCGTGGCACCGGCACGGGTCGCGATCCTCGGCGGCGGCGTTTCAGGTGTCAACGCGGCGCAGATGGCCGTCGGCATGCGCGCCGATGTGACGATCTACGATATCTCGAACGCGCGCCTCGCCGAACTCGACATGTTCTTCGGCAGCCAGATCAAGACCGCCTACGCCTCCAAGGCGGCGATCGCTGCGGCCGTGAAGAACGCTCACCTTGTCATCGGTGCAGTGCTGGTGCCGGGCGCCGCTGCGCCGAAGCTGGTCACGCGCGAAATGCTCAAGACGATGAAGCGCGGGTCAGTGCTGGTCGACATCGCGATCGACCAGGGCGGCTGCTTCGAGACCTCGCATGCCACCACGCATGAGGACCCGGTGTTCGAGGTCGACGGCGTGATTCATTATTGCGTCGCGAACATGCCCGGCGCGGTCGCCCGCACCTCGGCCTTCGCGCTCAACAATGCTACCCTGCCCTTCGTGATGAAGCTCGCCAGGCTCGGTGCCGAACAAGCGATGACGGCCGATCCGCATCTCGCCAACGGCCTCAACGTCTCGGGCGGCAAGATCCGGCACGAGGCAGTGGCAGAAGCACTCGACCTCCCGTTCGAGCCCGGGAACGCCTGACGTAGGTCGAGCCGGTCGCTATCCCGGGATAGCGACCGGCCCGCGTGGCTCGAATCTCGAGCTAATTGGCCGGAGGGGCGCCGCGGGCCTGCTCTGCTGCAGCGAGGAACACATCGAGACGGGCAAGCTGCGCCGCAATCTCCTTGCGATACGGCTGCTCGGGTGGGGAAAGTTCGAGTGCTTTGGCCCAATAGGGGCGGGCCGTCGCATAATCGCCCGCGCGAATATACGCCAAACCGAGGAAATATGGCGGGGCGGGATGCTCCTTGTTGAGCCCCGCCGCGTGCCTGAACGCGAACAACGCAGCCGGCGATACTACGCCGTCATGAAGGGAAAGCGCCGATCCTAACCCGGTCCACAGCGCCAGGCTTCGGGGATATTTGTTGACCCCGCCCAATACGGCCCTGACCGCATTCCTTGTATCTCCCGCGCGGGTCAGGCCATCGGCGGCGATCAGATAGGCACCCTCGGCGGTATAGCGCCCCAGCATCGAATCCCGCAGTTCGGTGAGCGCCGGATCGATCTCGATCGGCTCAGCATTGGCCGCGACTGGATGACCCGGCAGCGCGGGATCACCCTGCAAAGCGTAACCCGCCGCGCCCAGCATCATCGCCGCGCCGACAAAACTCCAGAGCGAGCGCGAAACCCCGCCAAGCCACAACAAGACTGCGGAACCGACACCGATCAGGGTAAGCATGATCCAGCCCATCAACCGCGCCGTCTCTTGAAGCTGCCACGTGCCAGCCACGCACCCGCGGCGAGCATCGCCAGTGGCGCGAGCCACAAGGCCGCGGTCGCGCCGTTGAACGGCGGATCATAGGTCACATAGTCACCGTAACGATCGATCAGCCAGTGCCTGACCGATTCCGGACTCTCCCCCGCCTGGATTCGCTGGCGCACCAGCGCGCGCATGTCGCCTGCCATGTCAGCATCACTGTCAGCAATCGACTGGCCCTGGCAGACGAGACAGCGTAACGTCACCATCAGCGCCTGGGCTTTCGCTTCCTTGGCCGGATCGCGCAGCTGTGTGTTGGCGAGCGCGGCGGGCGGAAGCCCGCTATCCGCCTGGAGCGGTGCCGCGAGCAGCAGGAACAGGAACGCCAGGCGCTTCATCGCGCCGCCTCCAGGGCGTCGAGGATCGCGGGAATATCATCAGCCCGGATATCGCCGATATGCTGCTTCACGATGCGCCCCTGCCCGTCGATCACGAAGGTTTCCGGCACGCCGGATGAGCCTAGCGACAATTGAACCGCGCTCACCTTGTCGTCGCCGATCCGCTCATAAGGATCGCCATTGCGTTTCAGGAAGCCCTGGATCGCCGGACCGGTATCGCGGATCGCGATCGCGTCGATCGGCACCCCCATCGCCTTGAGGCGCATCAGATTGGGTGCTTCCGCAATGCAGGGCACGCACCAGCTTGCGAACACGTTGAGCAGGCGCGGCTTGCCCTGCTGGAAGGCCTCGCTGCCGAGGCCCGGCTTGGTGGCGATGATCGGCGGCAGCGCGAATTTCGGTAGCGGCTTGCCCACCATCGCCGATTTCACCGTGCGGTCGGCCGGCGCGATCAGCCCGCTCGCCACGACCGCGAACAGCAGGGCAAACGCCCCGAAGGGCGCCCAGAGCAGCACCCGCTTCATGCCTCCTCCTCCCGCGCCGCAACGCGCCGCTCGCGACGCACGCGCCCGAGCAGCGACAGCGCTCCGCCAAGCGCGATCAGCGCTCCGCCAAGCCATATCAGGGTGACGAACGGTTTCCACCACAAGCGCAACTGCCAGCGCCCCTGCTCATCCTCCTGGCCGAGCACCGTATAAAGCTGTCCGTCGATCTTCGTCGCGATCGCGGATTCGCTGGTGACGGTCGGCGGCGACGCGAAGAAACGGGACTGGGGCCGCAGGGTGAAAGGCGCACCGTCACCACGCTGTACAGTCAGCGTGCCTTCAAGCGCCGACCAGTTCGGGCCGATCACCGGGCGGATATGGTCGAGCGTAACCGTAAAGGGTCCGACACGGTGCGGCTCACCGATCCGTGCCGCCACGAGGGTCTGCTGGGTAAAGGCGCTGTCCGAGGCCATGCCGGCCAGGCTGACCGCAATGCCGAGATGCGCGATCACCATGCCCCAGGTGAAGAGCGGCGTCCGGCGCAAATCACGCTTCCACAGCGGCGCGATGCTCGCCGCGCCAACGCCCGCTGCCAGCGAGAGGCCGAGCAATGGCAGGATGCCGATCCCGCCGCCAAGCGCCGCGAACGCCGCCAGCGTGACGCCAGTGGCCGCGACCGGCACCGTCATGCGCCCGAGCACCGCGTTCGCGTTGTCGCGACGCCAGCGCATCAGCGGCCCCGCCCCCATGATCGCGACCAGCAGCAGCGCGATCGGCCCGGCGGTCTTGTCGAAGAAGGGCGGCCCGACCGAAAGCTGCACGCCCATGCCGGCGGCAACGATCGGATAGAGCGTGCCGATCAGCACGATGCCGAGGATTACCGACAACAGCAGGTTGTTGGCGACCAGCGCGCCCTCGCGGCTCACCGGTTCGAAGGTGCTGCCCTGGCGCACCGTCCCGACCCGTGCCGCGAACAGCAGCAGCGCGCCGCCGATATAGAGAGCGAGCAGCACGAGGATGAACGCGCCGCGCTTGGGATCGACCGCAAAGGCATGGACGCTGGTGAGGATACCCGACCGCACCAGGAAAGTGCCGATCATCGACATCGAAAAGGCGACGACGGCGAGCATCACCGTCCAGGCGCGCAACCCGTCACGAGTCGCCAGCACTGTCACCGAATGCAGAAGTGCCGTCGCCGCGAGCCATGGCATCAGCGACGCGTTCTCGACCGGATCCCAAAACCACCAGCCACCCCAGCCGAGCTCGTAATAGGCCCAGTAGCTACCGGCGGTGATGCCAAGCGTCAGGAAAATCCACGCACCCAGCACCCAGGGCCGCATCGCGCGGGCGAACGCCGGCCCGACATCGCGCGTCACCAGCGCCCCCACCGCGAACGAGAAGGCAACCGAGATGCCGACATAGCCGATGTAGAGTGTCGGCGGATGAAAGGCCAAGCCGGGGTCCTGCAGCAACGGGTTCAGCCCGTTGCCGTCGGCCGGCGCCGGGTTCAGCCTTGCAAAGGGATTCGAGGAGAACAGCAGAAAGGCGTAGAAACCCAGCGCGATCATCGCCTGCGCACCAAGCGTCGCGATCAGCGTCGTCCGCTGCAGGCGATGCTCCAGGAGCGCCACGGCACCGCCCGCCAGCCCGAGGATCGTGACCCAGAGCAGCATCGAGCCCTCATGGTTCCCCCAGGCACCGGCGATCTTGTAGATCAGCGGCTTGTCCGAATGGCTGTTCGACGCGACGAGCAGCACCGACATGTCCGACCGGACGAAGGCGACCATCAGCAGCAGCAGCGCGAGCCCGGCCAGCAAGCCCTGCACCACCGCAACCGGGCGCACCGCCGAGAGAAGCTGGTCAGTGACCGAGACGTCCTCGACACCAGTGAAGCGCTGTGCCGGAGGTTTTTTGGCGTCTGCTCCCGCTGGGAGAGGAGCGGACAGCAGCGAGCGCCGGACACCGACCGCCGCCAGCGCAAGTTGCAACGCCGCCAGCGCGGCCGCGAACCAGAGCGCGGCAAGGCCTGCTTCAGCGATCATTGTTCGAGCGACTTCGTCTCGTGCATCTTGCCCGCGATCTCCGGCGGCATGTATTTCTCGTCATGCTTGGCCAGCAGGTTGGTCGCGGTAAAGCTGCCATCGGGGTTGAAGCTGCCTTCAGCGACCACGCCCGATTTCTCGCGGAACAGGTCGGGCACGATGCCCTTGAATGCGACGGGCACCTTGGCGACGCCGTCGGTGACGATAAAGCGGATCGATATGCCATCGGGGAGCTTGGCGATCGACCCTGCCTCCACCATGCCGCCCAGCCGTACCGCGCGACCGATCGGCAGGCCGTCCTTTTTGACGTCGCCCGGCGCGTAGAAGAACGCCGCCTGATCCTTCAGCGCCGACAGCGCGAGCAATGCAGCGCCGATCACCGCCGCGACGGCGAGCAGGGCCAGCGTCAACCGTTGATGCTTGGCCTTCATTTACGCTCGCTCCCCCGCATTGCGAGCCAACTCCACAGGACCAGCGCCGAGATCGCGGCAAAGGTGATACCATAAGCGCTGATGACGAACGGCCAGTGATTCATGCCGCCATCCGCCGCATGCGGGCTTCGGCCTTGGCCGTGGCAAGAAGCGCGCGCATCCGCATCAGCACCACCGCGCCGAAGAGCAGCGAGAAACCGAGCAGGGTGAAGGGCAAGGGCCAGAGGATGGAATTGTCGATGGTCGACTGGGTCAGGCTGATGCTCTGGCCCTGATGAAGCGTGTTCCACCAGACGACCGAGTAACGGATGATCGGCAGCAGCACCGATCCGGCGACGCCGTAGATGGCGGGAATACGCCCGTCCCCGCCCCGCTCCGCATCGGCATGGGTAAGCGCCATGAAGCCGAGATAGACGAAGAACAGCAGCAGCATCGAGGTGAGCCGCCCGTCCCATTGCCACCAGGTTCCCCAGGTGGGCCGCCCCCAGATCGAGCCGGTGACGAGGCAGAGACCGCAGAATACGGCGCCCGGCAGCGCAATCGCGCGCGCCGCGACCATCGCCAGCGGATGCCGCCAGACGAGATAGACGATCGAGCAGAGCGCGATTCCGCTCCACCCACCCATGCCGAGCGTCGCGGTCGGCACATGGATATGCATGATCCGCACCGTCTCGCCCTGCAGATAGTCAGGCGGTATCCGGAACAGCGCCCCCCAGAGACCGATCGCGAGCAGCACCAGCCCAGCCCAGAACAGGATGGGTGTCAGCGGCCTGGCGAGCTTGAGGAAGCGCGCGGGGTTGGCGAGGGCGTGAAGGCTGGGCACGTTGGCTTCCGCGTCTAGAGAGAGTCGGGAGGCTACTCAACCGCCCGTTACATGGATGTCCCAGTGCGCGGGCCTCGCCCATGGCCAATTGTCGTCGATACGGATGTATCCTCACCTCGCGGGAAAAATGCGGACAATCGCCAGGCAGATCACGAACGTCGAGATTCGCTCAGGTCAACGATTGGCCTCCCAGTCCGCAAGGTCGCCCACGCGTGACTGATAATGGTCGAGCACGCTGGCGACACCACCTGTCGAGACCGTGGCCTGCAAGCCTTCAGCCGCGCCCTCGGCCGCCGGGATCGCCCGTTCAGCGATGGCAGCCTCGCAGCGCTCCACCGCCGGCCAGCCCTCTCCGGAGAGAAGCGCGTCGGCGAGATCGACCGCGTCAGCGAGGGCCAGATTGACGCCTTCGCCTCCGAACGGGGACATAAGATGAGCCGCGTCACCGAGGATGGTCAGGCCCGGCCGGGTGGCCCAGCGGTGACCGATCGGAAGCGCGTGGAGAGGCCGGACAGCGAGAATATCCCCGCGCTCTATCAGCCCCAGCAATGAGGGAGCCCAGCCGGAAAAGGCGCGCAGCACCTCCGCTCGAATCCCTTCAGCGGGGAGGCGGCCCAGTGCCTGAGCCGCAGTCTCCGACATCCGCAGCCCGGCATAGCCACGGATATGACCGTGACCGTTGCGCTGCCCGACAAGGATATGGTTGTCACCGATCGCGAACATCTTACCGCTGCCCACCAGTGAATCGACATCCGGGTGGCGGTGCGTATCGAAGCCGAGCTCCACCAGCGTCACCCCCTCATAGGCGGGTCGGGCTGTCGACAATAATGATCGCACGCGCGACCAGGCACCATCAGCCCCCACGACGACATCGAACGTCTCAACGAGGTCGCCCATATCGACTTCATAGCGACCGTCCGCGCATGGACGAATGGCCTCGACCCCGCTTGCCCACCGCACGGTGCCGGACGGCAGCGATTCCAGCAGGATCCGGCGCAGTGCCGTACGGTCGATTTCAGGCCTGTCGTCGCCGGCGCCATCCCGATCGAAAAGAAGAGCACCGTCGGCATCGTAGAGCCGGTCGCCCTGGTCCTCCGGCCTCGCCTCGGCGGAAAACTCGCGCTCCAGACCCGCCGCGAGCATTGCCCGCTGCCCGGTGTCGGCATGCAGATCGAGCGAACCGCCCTGCGGCCGTTCGTCGGCATGGGCGTCGCGTTCGAACACCGTGGCGGCAACGCCGCGGACGTGGAGAAGCCGGGCCAGCATGAGCCCGCCGGGGCCGCCGCCGATGATCGCGATTCGCGGATTGGTTGTCACATCAGACTCCTTCATATACATAGGACCCTATATATTAAACATAGGCCCCTATGCAATGGCGAATAGCAACTGGAACCCGATGAACACTCCCGGCCATTATTTCAGCCGGATCGCGCGCGGGCTGGCACGGGTCGGCGATGTGAGGCTCCGGGAACTCGGCCTGGCGACAGCACAATTGCCCGTGCTGACAGCGCTCAAGGACGGGGCGCGGCTTTCCCAGACCGAACTGGCCCAATGGGCAAAGGTCGAACAGCCGACCATGGCGCAGCTTCTCGCACGGATGGAGCGGGACGGTGTGATCCACCGCGAACCCGACCCTCGCGACCGGCGCAGCAGCCTCGTATCGCTGACGCAGGAGGCACTTGCAAAATTGCCCGCGGGGCGCGCCGTTCTGGAACGGGGAAACAGGGAGGCGACACAGGGCCTGACGGAAGACGAGGTCAACCTGCTGATCGACCTGCTGAGCCGTGTCCTCGCCAATGTTGAAGCGATGGAATCCTGATCATCAGCCGATGGCCGATATCTTGGGGGTCAGACCAACACGCCCCGCATCAGCACCACAACGCCATAGCGGATTGCGTTTGCTGTTTTTCTCTCCGGCATGACCTCCCAGGTCATTTCGTGTCGAAGATACCCGCGATATTTCCCTGCCGGGCCCGAGGCCCTGAACCGCCGGAGCGGCTCAATCTGGTGGTGAGAGGATCGCAATGCACATCGGACGCAGGGATTTCCTGAAATTGAGTGGTGCGGCCTTCGCCACCACCACTTTGTCCGGCACCCTGATCGCATCCGATGTTCCAGGGAACCGGCCGATCGTCGATGTGCACATGCATGCCTATCCGGCGGCGACTCGGTTCACGAGCCCGATCGTCAACCCGATCACCGGCGCGAAGAGTCCGATCCTGAACGGGGCGGATCACCTGTCGGCCTGCATCGCCGAGATGAAGCGACACAATGTGGTCAGGGGAATCGTCAGCGGCGGCGATGGCGACCGCCTGCAGGCGGCAATCGACTGGCATGATCGCGATCCCGATCGTTTCGTCGCCGGCGCAGGCATCCGCGGGTCGGAAGACACGCCGCTGCCGCCCCTCGATACGCTGCGAAAAGCCTTTTCCGCGGGCAAGCTGCGCGTGCTCGGCGAAGTGACCTCTCAATATGCCGGCCTGTCGCTCAGCGACCCGACTTATGAACCCTATCTCGCGCTGGCCGAGGAACTCGACATCCCGGTGGCGCTCCATACCGGGACGATGCCGGAGGGAACGACCTTCGATCCCTGCTGCCGGCCGGCACGGGCACGCTTCGGCAACCCGGAACTGGTCGAGGAGGCGCTCAACCGGCACCCGAAGCTTCGCCTGAACCTGATGCATGCCGGCTGGCCGTATCTCGACGACACGATGGCGATGCTGATGCTCTATCCGAACGTGAACGTCGATACCGGCGCGCTCGACTGGCTCATGCCCCGCCCGCACTTCCACGACTATCTGCACACGCTGGTGGATGCTGGCTTCGGCAAGCGCATCATGTTCGGCTCGGACCAGATGTACTGGCCGGACGCGATCGGCCTCGCCATCGAGGGGGTCGAGACGGCCGCGTTCCTGACCGAGGATCAGAAACGCGACATTTTCTACAACAATGCAGTCCGCTTCTACAAACTGACCGTCAGCCCATCGTCATGAATCGGCATTAGCCTTCGCCGGTTCACGACCGGCGTTCAGGCGCGCCCGATCAGCCGCCTGGCGATCATGTCCGCAACGTCGGACGCCGGAGCGCCACTGCGGTCGCTCTCATCCCAGACCTCGACGAGACGATCGGGGATGCGCGCGATTCGAGCCTCGACCTCGGCACGATCACCCTGGCCGAGATATTCAAGGCCGACATTGATGATGCCGCCTGCGTTGATGACATAATCCGGCGCGTACAGGATGCCGCGCGCCGCGAGCAGGGCGCCGTCGGCCCGGGTCGCAAGCTGGTTGTTCGCGCCGCCTGCCACGACGCCGGTGCGCAGCGCAGCGATCGATTCCCCGGTGAGGATCGCACCGAGCGCATTGGGGCTGACGATATCAGCCTCGATACCCAGGATCGCGTCTGCCGCCGCGGTTTCGGCGCCAAGCTCAGCCGCTAGCGCCGCTGCCTTGTCAGCGTTCACGTCAGCCAGCGTCAGGCGCGCACCGTCCTTCGCGAGCAGCCGGGCAAGCCCGCCACCGACGCTGCCGACGCCCTGGATCGCGACATGCACGCCCTTCATCGAATCCGCCGACAGGCCACGCTTCGCCGCGGCCTTCACGCCGAGATAGACCCCCATCGCCGTGAAGGGGCCCGGATCGCCGCCCGCGCTCCCCGCCGCGACCGGCAGGCCGGAGACGTGACGCGTCATGGTCGCGATGATCTTCATGCTCGCCTCGGACATGCCGACGTCCTCGGCCGTCACGTAGCGGCCGCCAAGCGAATCGACCGCACGGCCGAACGCTTCGAGCTGCGGCACGGTGATCGAATCGCCTGGATTCGCCGCCAGCACCACGCCCTTGCCGCCGCCCATCGGCAGGCCAGCCATTGCATTCTTGAAGCTCATGCCGCGCGACAGGCGAAGCGCATCGGTGATCGCTCCGTCGCTGTCCGCATAGTGCCAGAAACGCACGCCACCGGCCGCGGAGCCGAGCGCGGTCGAATGCACCGCGATCACAGCCTGAAGGCCGGACCCCGGATCGGTGAAGAGGTGCACGCCCTCATGATCGTCGAAATCGGGGAAGCCCCAGCCGCTGGTCACGCGATTTTCCTGGCTGATGAAAGAATGGGGCGACCGACGGGACTTGAACCCGCAACATCCGGCATCACAAGCCGACGCTCTAACCAATTGAACTACGATCGCCGCAGAGCCAGCGCCCCTAGCGGGGGAAGCCGGGCACCGTCAAGATGAGCGTTTCCCCTATCGCGACGCCATCCGCCGCTATCCTTCCGGCGACGCGTCGTATCGGCGGAAGCTCGGGCAGTTCAGCCCGCTTCCGCGAATCGAAGAATCAGAAGCGCCCCTCGATCGACAGCCTGTAGCCGTTCGGCGTGGCCTGGAAGCCGTTGAGGACCAGCTTCTCGATTGCGGCGGGATCTCCCGGTTGCACCGTCAGCTCGCCGCGGAACCGGCCCGTGGCCCAGAGACGAAGCGCTACCGTCTCCGTTCCCGCCTGGCTGGCAAGCGGGAGCAGCAGCGCGCCCGCGTCGCAACGCGCGGCTCCGGTCATGCCCTGGCCGAGATTGATGCCCGCAAGGTCGCCGGAGATCGTCGCGCGCACGCGCCCTTCCGCCTTCTCGCAATTGCCATCCTGGAAGCGGACGCTGACATCGTCGAATTCGAGCGCCGAGACGGGCACCGGCGCGAAGACAGCACCCGCGGGAAGCGTCGCGGTCAGGTCATCCACGCCGAAGCTGTGGCGGCTGACCCCGATCGCACCGCGAAACGGCCGGGCGGAACCCCGCCCCGGCCCGGCCAGGTCGATTCGTGCCCGTCCGACGAGGAGCTGGATCGGCGACAGCCCTGCCCGCAGATCGCCCAGCGCCACGCCGCCGAAGCTCGCCTCGCGCAAGGTCCCGTACCAGATGCTTCCGCTCACCTGCCGTGCCGTCAGGCCGGTATCGCCGAGATCGAACCAGCCCATGGCGAGGCGCAGCGGCAACAGGGCGATCAGCGCGACCACGAACACCGCGCCCAAAAAAGCGCGCGGCCCGGTCTTCAGGCGAATTCGCCTCATTGCCCGCGGACCTTCAGCGAAAGCTGCGCCGAGACAGTCTTGTCGCCATTGTCCGCAGTGGAAAGCGAATCGACCAGGATGCCGGCGCTTTCGAGGCCCGCGATCCAGCCGAACAACGGGCCCGGCCGGGCGGTGGCAATGGTGATCTGCACCCGATTCGGCCCGTCTGCGGTTACGCTCGCCAGCGCGAAGCCCGCCTCATTGGCCCGGTCACGGATGACCGTGTCCAGCTGCGCCTCGAGCGGCGCTGGCCGCTGGCGCTGGAGCGATTCCACTTCCTTCACACGGACCTGGGTCTCGGCAAGCCGGATCAGCGCATCGGCATGACGTTCGCGCGCCGAGGAGAGGCCGTCGGTGACCGGCCAGATGATGCCCACCCAGACAAAGGTCAGCGCGGCCAGCGCGACCATCACCAGGAGCATCCGCTGCTCGCGCAGCGAGCGGCCGGTGAACCATAGGCGGAGGCTCTCGATCATCGCGGGGTCACCGTCAGTTCGCTTGAGAAACGGCCGGCACTCGATTCGATCGTGCTCTGGCGGACGGCAAAGCCGTAGCTTTCGATCCGCAGGCGCAGATCAGTGATCTGCCCCTCGCTTTCCGCCGAGACGGTTGCCCGCAATTCGCCCCCGGCTCCGAAGTTCAGGGTTCGTGCTTCCGCCCCCGGCACCGATCGGATCGCGGCGAACACTGCGGCGGCAGTCCGGCTGAAGCCGGCGCCGCCGCCGCGCAGGCCGGAGAGACGCGTGTCGAGCTGGCGATCCGCATTGTTGATGGTTTCGCCGCGCGGCAGCCCCTGGCGCGCGAGCAGGTCGGCCTGATGCTCAAGCGAATCGGCGGCAAGATTATATTTCATGATCTGCGTGAGGCTGATCAGCAGAGTCACGGTGAGGATCGCGACCGAGAGCCAGCCAAGTCGGCGGATCAGTCCCCAGTCGATCGCGAAACGCCGGCGACGCGCGAACGGTCCCTGCCTGAGGTCGAGCGCGGGCGATACAAGCGCAGCGGCAATCGCGGTTTCCAGTTCGTCGCGGCCAAGCACTGTCGGTGCGACCCCGTCGGTGATCAGCTCAGTCAGGCGCGCCTCGTCGGCGAACCCGCTGGTCTGGCCGCGGACCACCCCTTCCCCGCCCAGATCGGCGCGAAGATAGCCATGTTCCGGACGAGGCAGCAGCATCGGAGACGGCACCAGCATCGCTGGATCGACCCCATGCGCGGCGAGCGTTTCGAGCCATGCCTGCATCTGCGCGGCGGAGACGACCGCGATCGGCCGTTCGGCATGGTCGCCCTCGCGTCCTACCGCGACGTGCAGCTCGCCGATCGGCGCCGCGCTGGCATCGCTCACCAGCATCCGCGCCGCCGTCACTGCCTGAGCGGTCGAGCGATCGGGCAGTTCGGCCCAGTGCAGCGTGACCGCGTCAGCCGGCACGACGACGATCGGCGGTTCAGCGTCGCCGGGAAGATCGGGCAGTCCCTCGCCGCGCGTGGCGACCACGCCGTCGGCGACGCGCAGCCAGCGCCATGGCGCGTTGCCCGTCGGCAGGAAGAGGGTGAGCGAATCGGTCATGACTGCTCGCCCCAGTGCCGCGAGACGAGCCGCGCGGGAAGCTCCGTCGCGTCGATCAGCGCATGTTCTTCCAGTTCGGCGCCACCCACCGTCGCGTCGACCTGCAACGAGAACCAGCCGGTCGTTACAGCGGTCTGCGCCATCGCGTCAGGCGGCGGGGTGATCGCATCGAGGGAAGGCAGCTTCCAGAAGGCGCTGGTGCTTTCGAAGCCATTGGGCGGCCGGCGCAGCAGCACCTGTCGGGCGGCCTCGACCGTCATCGTGTCGGGCATGAGCATCGCGAGCAAGGGCGCCTGTTCCGGGAGCAAGGTGTTGACGTTGATCTTCGAGGGCTTGGCAATCGGCAACGTGCAGAGCCAGGGACGAAGCTTGGCGTAGATCTGCGGCGTGACGCCGGCGACGGCGCGCAACTCGCTCGGATCGGTCATCAGGGTGTTGGCGGTGCGATACGGCGTAGCCTGGCCGCTATAAGTCGAATCCTCCGCCCCCAGATCGAGCGGGCTCGTGTCGGTGTCGATCCAGTCGGACGTAGCAGCGGCGATCGATTCCCCCGAAGCGCCCGATCCGCCGACCAGCCGGATCAGCCGCGCGAACTGGATACGCGACGGGGTAAAGGCGGCGTAGCTGCCGGGCGTGGTCTCGACAGCCAGGCTGTTGAGGTTGAAGCAGTTCCCCCCGTCCGACACCTTCGCGGTGGCGAGACCGCCGGGAACCGGGAGCGGGATCGCCCGGCCGCTCCACCCGCCCGCCAGCGTCACGCGGCTCTTGTCGCGCGACAGCAGATCGCTGACCTTGGTCAGCGCCAGCGTCTCCGCGGCGAGGCCATAGGCGCGGGCCTGGTCCATCGCGATGGCGTTGCCGCCAAGCCGGGTCGCGAGACGCAGCTTCTCCAGCGCGGTCGCGGCCAGCACCGCGATCACCGCGACGAGCAGCAGCACAGTGAGCAGCGCGGCACCACGTTCGGAAGAACGGTCAGCCCCCATAGGGCACCTTCCGCTTGCCGTATCCGGCACCGACCAGGAACACTTGCCTGAACTCGACCCCGTCGTCACGCAGGACGCGCATCTCCATCGCCTGGGGCAAGGCGTAGATCGGCGTCCCCTGCCAGCGATCGCTCCAGGCGCCGTTGATTCGATAGCGGAGCGACACCTGGCGGACGCGGGTCAGCATCACCGCAGGGGTCAGGGGCTGCGCGCCATCGAGCATCGGATAGGCGATTCGTTCGAGCGCGCCGTTCGCGACGCGATATTCGACCTTCTGCTCGCTCGGGCGCGGCGCCGCATCCAGATTGCTCCAGCCGCCGCGCACGAGGCGAAGCATCGGTGCGCTGCCCGATCCCGGTTCGCCGGAAAAGGCGGGAAGCAGGTCTCCGGCCTCGTTGCGTGTCTGGCGCTCCGTCGCCTGGGCGAGATCCGCCGCCAGGGCTGAGGACAGGCGATTGAGGGCCTGGACGTCGTCGAGCTTCGCGTCGGTCGCCGCCTGCGCCCGGACGCTGAACGACAGCAGCGCCACGCCAGCGGCGGCGAGCAGCCCGAAGATCAGGAGGGAGATCATCACTTCGACAAGCGTGAAGCCGTGTTCGGCAAAACGCCGAACGGGCGTGAAGCCGTGTTCGGCAAAACGCCGAACGGGCGTGGAGCCGCCTCCCACTGCCTCCGCGCGGTCGCAGGAGGAGGAGCGTTTCATGATGCCGCCCCGCCGATAGTCGCGACACGCACCACCATCAGATGTCCCCGCCGGCTCCCCGTCGAATCGGCGACCTGGACATCGATGCTGAGGATTCGCGCATCGGCAGTCGGGCGCGTTTCGCGAGTCCAGGTCCAGGCCTTGCCGCCATTCTGCTCGACGCCTTTGGCAATACCGACGCTCGGCGGTTTGGCGTCGGTCATCGCCTCGATCGCGACATTGCGCGCGACCATCTGCGCGATCAGCGTCGAATCGAGAATCGAGGTGCCGCGGATCGTCGCGCCCTCAAGCCGGATCAGAGCGAGCGCCGCCAGGCTGAACACCGCCAGCGCGACCATCATCTCGATGAGGGTGAATCCCCGGGACCTCATCAGCCGCCCACTTTCACCGATCCGTCGGGCGCAATGCTGACGGAGACTTCCTCCGCATCGCGCTTCAGCCGCACGTCGAGCGGCCGGTCGGCGAGGCCGGTCGAATCGAACATGATGCGCTGGCGACCGCCGGCATCTGCGATGATCGCGCGAGTGCCCTTGCCCCAGCTCGTCACCCGCAGCGGTTTCTCGCCGATCGGCGCCCAGCTGCCATGAGTCCGCTCGTCGAACCCATAGCCACCGCCGGAGACCCAGACGCTCACCGGCCGCGCGTCGACGATCGCCGATTGCTGCGCCGCGCGCGTCCGTGTCGCGAAGCGTGTCGCCTCATCGAGCAGCCGTCCGCGCGGATCGGGCAATGCCCAGACGACGGCAGCCGACGCCAGCCCGATGATCGTGATAACGATCATCAGTTCGATCAGCGTGAAGCCGTGTTCGGCGAAACGCCGAACGGGGGTGAAGCCGCGGTCACGCTCTCGCGACCGCGCTCCTGGCAAGGCGGGCGTTCGGAACAACTACTGCCAGCTGCCGATATCGGCATCGGCCCCCTCGCCACCTTCCTTGTTGTCGGCGCCGAGCGTCCAGACGTCGGCATCGCCATGCTGGCCGGGCGAGGCGTAGAGATAGGGGCGTCCCCACGGATCGTTGGGCAGGCGCTTGATATAGCCGCCACGCTGATACTTCGCCGGATCGGCGCCGTCCGGTGCGGTCACCAGGGCTTGCAGGCCCTGCGCCGTCGTGGGGTAGACGTCGTTCTGCAGCTTGTAATTGTCCAGGGCGCCCTCGATCGTCGAGATATCGGTCTTGGCCTTGATGACCTTGGCCTTCTCGCCGCTCGGGATGACGTTGATTGCGACGATCGTCGCGAGCAGTCCGAGGATGACGATCACGACCATCAGTTCGACAAGCGTGAAGCCGTGTTCGGCGGAGCGCCGAACGGGCGTGCCCCCGTCCTCACGACGACGCTTGCGGATGGCGGGTTTGAAGGGGGTGTTCATGGCAGTCCTCATGATTGACCTCACTGGCCGGCGAGCGTGTTGAGCTGCAGGATCGGCAGCAGGATGGAGAGAACGATGGTGGCGACGATTCCCCCCATCAGGACGATGATCGCAGGCTCGAGCAGCGAGAGCGCGGTAGCGGTGAAGCGGTCGAACTCGCGTTCCAGGTAATCGGCCGCGCGTTCGAGCATGTCGTCGAGCTGCCCCGCCGTCTCGCCCGAGGCGGCAAGATAGGTGAGCAGCGGCGGGAACACCCCGGCTCTGCGCATCGCCGCCGACAGGCTTCCGCCGCCACGGATCGATTCGACGATCTCGTCCGAGGCAAGACGCAGGCGGCGATTGTGGATCGTGCCCGCGGTGAGGGTCAGGCCCTCGAGCAGCGGCAGGCGGCTCGCGACCATCGTCGCCAGGGTGCGTGCCATGCGTGCGGCGTGGAGATCGCGGATCAGGCGCCCGAGCAAGGGCAGCCGGAGCAGCCAGCTGTCGAAGGCGAGCTTGATCGCGGGGTCCTTGAGCGCACGCCATATGCCGAACGTCCCGAGCGCGATCGCGATCAGGATCGCCCACCAATAGCCGACGAGAAAGGCAGAAATGCCGATCACGATCTTGGTCAGCAGCGGCAGCTCCTGCCCGACCGTGTCGAACTGTTCGACCACCTGCGGCACGACGAACACCATCAGCGCCGTCACGACGCACATCGCGACGACGGCGAGCACGGCGGGATATGCCAGCGTGGTGATGATCTTGCCGTTGATCTCCGCCTGGCGCTCGAGCAGTACCGAGAGGCGTTCAAGGATCACCGGCAACGAACCCGACCGCTCGCCGGCGGAAACCATCGCGCGGTAGAGTGGCGGGAAGCTCTTCGGCTCGCGGCCCATCGCCTCGGCCAGGCGGCGCCCCTCCACCACACCGGCATGGACTGACGCGACGATGGTGCGGACCGTCTCCTGCTCGGTCTGGCGGGTAATGGTGCGGAGCGATTCTTCCAGCGGCGAAACCCGGTTGAGCGTGGCGAGCTGGCGAGTGAACAGGGCGAGCTGCTTCGCCCCCATCTTCTTCGTGCCGAAACGAAAATCGGAGAGCAAAGGCTTGCCGCGCGTCGCGGCCGGGCCCGATCCGGGCTCGACCTTCACGACATAGAGCCGCTTCCTGTCCAGCAGGACACGCGCGTCGTCGATCGACTCGGCGGCGATATGCCCCCGCGTCTCGCGCCCGCGCGTGTCGATCGCCAGATAGTCGAAATCAGCCATCCGACGGCGTGTCCACCACGAGCGGCGCTTCGATATCGGCCATGTCCCTGCGCGAGACGCGGACTGCTTCCTCGGGCGTGGTCAGACCCTCGCGCACCAGTTGCCGTGCGGCCGAACCCAGATTGGGCGAATGGAGAAAGGCGTGGCGGGCGATGATCGCCTCGTCGCCGCCATCGTTGATCAGGCGGCGGATCGTCTCGTCGACGCGGATTGCCTCGAACACGCCGATTCGGCCCTTGAAGCCCGATCCCTGGCAATGCTCGCAGCCGACCGGCTCATAGACCACTGCGCCGGCATCGAAGCCGAGCAGCGCCGATACAGAGCCGCTTGCCTGGACGGGACGGCGGCAATGCTCGCACAATTTGCGCACCAGGCGCTGCGCGATCACGGCGCGGAGCGTCGAGGCGAGCAGGAACGGCTCGACCTTCATGTCGCGCATGCGGGTGATCGCGCCGACCGCGTCGTTGGTATGGACGGTCGACAGCACGAGATGGCCGGTGAGAGAAGCCTGCACCGCGATTTCGGCAGTCTCGCGGTCGCGGATTTCGCCGACCATCACCACGTCGGGATCCTGGCGCAGGATCGCGCGCAGGCCGGCGGCGAAGGTCAGCCCGACCTTGGGGTTCACCTGGGTCTGGCCGATGCCGTCCATGGCATATTCGACCGGGTCCTCAACCGTCAGGATGTTCCGGCTGCCATCGTTGAGCAGTCGCAACGCTGCGTAGAGGGTCGTCGTCTTGCCCGATCCGGTCGGGCCGGTGACCAGGATGATGCCGTTGGGCTCGGATAGTGCGCCCTTCAGCATGGTGTTGATCGCCGCGGTCATGCCGAGCACGTCGAGCGTGATGCCGGCATTCTCCTTGTCGAGGATACGCAGCACCACGCGCTCGCCGGCGCGGCTCGGCAGCGTCGAGACGCGGACGTCGAGCAGCTTGCCGCCCAGCGTCAGGCCGATGCGGCCATCCTGCGGCACGCGTCGCTCGGCGATGTCGAGGCGTGCCATCACCTTGACCCGGCTGACCACGACTGGCGCGACGTGCGGGGGCATGCGCAATGTCTCGCGCAACACGCCGTCGATCCGCATGCGCACGACCAGGCCAGTCTCGTAAGGCTCGATATGGATGTCGGACACGCCGTTGCGCGCTGCGTCGGCGATGATGCCGTTGATCAGGCGGATCGCCGGCGCATCGTCGGCAGTGTCGAGCAGATCGTCCGCCGTCGGCAGGTCACCCGCGAGCAGGTCGAGCTCGTCGCCAAGCCCGAGCGTGCCTGCCGCGACGGCGGCAGCCTGCCCGTCCATCGCATAACGATCGGACAGCAGCCGGTCGAAATCCTCAGGCGTGACGAAGCTGACGTCGAACGGACGGGCGAGATGGCGGCGCAGTTCGAGCAGGACCTTCGGGTCCGATCCCTCCCGCATCGCGATCGACAAATGGCTGCCGTCGCCAGCCTCAAGCGCGACGCCGAAGCGCCGCGCGAAACCATAGGGGATCGCGATCACGCGATCGGGCAGCGCCGTGCCCTCCGGCAGCACCAGCGGCTCAACCGCGTCTTCCGCATTGCCCGGGGCGATCTGCATCACTTGTCCCTCGCCGGCCGCACGACCCTGGTCGATCTGCTCATCACCGGCACGGCAACGCGCGGATCCTCGATCCCGCCGGGCGTTCCCGCCGCCGGCAACGGCGCCGCCGCCCCCATGTAATCGCGTACCAGCTGGTCGATGCTCGGCTCGGAATCGGGATTCTGCCCTGCCTGCTGGAGCCGCAGGAAGCCATAGCGCCGTTCAGCCACCCTGCGGCTGTCCTCCGGCGTGCGCAGCACGGTCGGACGGATGAAGATCATCAGATTGGTCTTGGTACGCTGCTTCGCCTTGGAGCGGAACAACTGGCCGATGGCGGGAAGGTCGCCGAGTAACGGCACCTTCTCGATCGTGCGCCGCTCGTCGTCGCTGAGCAGGCCGCCGATGATCGCGATCTGGCCGTCATCGACGGTCAGGGTGGTCTCGACCTCACGCTTGTTCAGGATCAGGTCGCTATTGTCGCTCGAAACCGGCCCGGCGATGCTGCTGACCTGCTGGTGAAGGAACAATTTGATCGCGCCCGACGAATTGACCTGCGGCCGAACCTCAAGCTGGATGCCGACATTCTCGCGCTGGACGGTGCGGAAAGCGTTGTCGAAATTGGTCGAGAGCGCCTGTCCGGTGGTGATCGGGATCTCCTGGCCGACCAGGATGCGCGCCGGCTGATTGTCGAGCGTGGTCAGCGACGGCGCCTGGAGCAGGTTCGACGTGGTGTCGGATTTCACTGCATTGATGATGGTGCCGAAGATCGCGTTCTTGCCGATCTTGAAGGCGCCGCCGCCAAAGCCGCCCGAGGCGCCGAGAATCGAATTCAGCGCCGATTGTGCGAGCGAATCGCCGACCGCGCTGCCGTTGGTGGTGACGGTGGTGGTGCCGTTGACCGTCGTGGTGGTGGTCGCAAGCGAGCGAGCCCCAATCGCGCCGGCAATGGTCAGCAGGTTCGGCGCCGAATTGCTATAGGCCGTGGCGAAGGTCGGTATGCCGCTGCCCGGCAGGCCGGCGAGGAGGAACTGGACGCCCAGCTTGCTGGCGGTGGCATCGGAAACCTCGGCGACGATCGCCTCCACCAGCACTTGCTCGCGCCGCGTGTCGAGCTGGCGGACCACCTCGGCGAGCTGGCGCTGCACCTCGGCCGGCGCGGCGATCACGATCGCATTGGCACCGGTGAAGCGAGTCACCACCGCGGCGGTACGGCCACCCTCGGCGACGATGGCGGGCTGGCCGGTGCCGCCGCTGGAGGAAACGGGGGCTGCCTGTGGCATCGGTGTGGGCGCAGCATTCGAAGTCTGGCCGTTATTGTTGCCGGTGCCGCCGAAATTGGACCGTGACAGGCTGTTGTTGGTCTGCGGCTGGGTCGGCGTCTGCCCGACGAGCTGCTGGAGCACCGGCAGAAGCTGTTCGGCATCGGCGTTTTCAAGGAAGACGACCTTGATCTCGGTGCCGTTCTTGGCCCGGCGGTCGAGATCCTCCGCGACGGCGGCAAGACGCGCGACCGACGCTGGATCCCCGCGCAGCGCGATCGAATTCGATCCGACGATCGCGACGACGCTGACGCTCTGGCCGTTGCTCGGCGTGCCGCCCTGCCCGCCCGCGCCGACCAGTGCCTGGAGCGCGGTCCCGATCTCGCGCGCGCCGGCATTCTTCAGCGCGATCACGCGGGTAGAATTATTGTCGGTATCGATCCGGCGAAGAACCTCGCGCACGCGGCGTACATTATCGGCGAAGTCGACGATCACGATCGAATTGCCGCCCCGATTGGCGGTAACCGATCCTTGCGCGCTCACCAGCGCGCGCACGGTATCGACGGCCGAGGCAGCATCGATCGCCCGCAACCGCACGATCTCGGTCACCAGGCTGTTGCGCGCCGCGCCGCTCGATCCGATCCGGCTTGGCTGGGATGCCGAATTGTCGCTGGGCTGGATGCGGAACGCACCGTTCGAGGTCGGCACCGCGACCAGGCCGTTGGCGCGCAGGGTGGAAAGGAACACCTCGAAATATTCGGAGCGCGACAAGGGCCGGTCAGTGACGACGGTCACCTTGCCCTGGACGCGCGCGTCGATGATGAAGGTGCGTCCGGTCACCCGCGCTGCATCGGCGATGAAGGCGCGGATATCGGCATCCCGGACGTTCATCGTCGTCTGCGCCGATACGGTGCCGACCAGCGCGGTCGCGAGGACGGGTGCAAGAATCAGTTTTTTCATTGGCCCGCGATCGTGAGGGTGAGGGAAAGGGTGTCGTTGCCGCGCTCGACCGTGACCGGGACAGTACCGCCCTTGCCGATCTGCGCGCCGAGTTGTTCCATATCGCCCTGCCCCGTCACCGCGCGACCGTTGATTGCGGTGATGACGTCGCCCTCGCGCAAGCCAGCCTGGCGGAACGCGACACCCGAGCCCTGCGGCCGCACGACAAGACCGCTGATCTTGCCGCCATCGACACGCGGGATGAAGCCGATATCGGCGCGAAGCTGCGCCGGCGACAGGCCCGCCCTCAGGTTGGGACCGGGCGGGTTGGGTGGAGGCGGGAGGTTCGGCGGGGTCGGGAGGAGCGACGCCCCGGCGTCCGGCTGCGGCGGCGCTACCGGGGCGACCGCACCACTCTGGTCGAGGAACAGGTCTTCGGCGGCGCCCCCGCGATCGATCGTGACATGATCGAATGCGACAGCCTTGAGCTTCACCCCCGGGCTGATCTCATCGCCCACGGCAAAGCTCTGCTGGAGGCCGTCGGGGCCGGCGATGATGGCGGAGCCTCCGCCCATCGCCTCGTTCACCCGCGTGCCGAACAGCGTGAGCTGGAGCGAGGTCACCACGACCGGCTTGCCGTCGGCGCTTCCGCTCAGCCGGAAGAAGGGATCGAAGCCCTGCAGGAGGGCGACGGGCGAACCGGGAAAGCCAGGCTGGACCGGCTGCCATGGACCAAGCGCCCCGACCGGTGTGACCAGCACCCAGAACAGCCGGGCGCATTGCAGCGCCAGCACCGCAAGCAGCACCAGTTCAAGCGCGGAATAGACGTTGGTGCGCGGTAGCCGCCGCAACAGCGCGCGCGCCCGCGCATCCAGAACCAAACGCATGCGGAAATTCCCCGATCGCGAACCTGCTAGGTGGCGATTGTTACAGTCGTAGGTCGTTCCTGTGAACCATCCGATACGTTTGTCATATACGCCGATGCGCTGGAAAAGACGCGGGGTTTTTGGCACATCGGCGGCGATGCCACATGCTCCCGAAATCAACGTAGTGTCCGCCCAGTTCGGCTCGGGCCTTCCCTCCGACGGCCTGACTGCTCACCTCGCCGCCCAACCGGGCGTGCAACGCGTGCCCAGCCCGAAGCTGACCCTGTTCCTGCGCCGCAACTTCCTTGATGCGGAGACCTGTGCCGCAATCGTCGCGCGGATCGACGCGCAACGCCGACCGTCGACCATTTCGGATCCCAATGGCGATGCGGCCTTCCGCACCAGCGAAACCTGCGACCTCGATCCCCTCGACTCGGTGGTCGCTGACGTAGCAGCACGGATCACCGCCTTTACCGGCCTCGATCCCGTATTCGGAGAGCCGATGCAGGGCCAGCGCTACGCCGTCGGACAGGAGTTCAAGGGCCACACCGATTATTTCGAACCCGACGGGATCGATTATGAAAAATTCTGCGACGTCTCCGGCAACCGCACCTGGACGGTGATGATCTATCTCAACGAGCCCGAGGCCGGCGGCGCGACGCGATTCAAGACGATCGACAAGATCGTCCAGCCAGAAACGGGCAAGCTGCTCGCCTGGAACAACCGCCGACCAGACGGGAGCCTGAACCCCGCGACGATTCATCAGGGGATGAAGGTGCGCAGCGGGGTCAAGTACGTCATCACGAAATGGTTCAGGGAGAAGCCGTGGGGCTGGGCGTAGGGCCGTTCCCCGCGCGGCTGACGCCGCGACTTGAAAACAACGCCTTTCTGACACCGCTCCGTCGCCGGAATGAAGCCGAACTGACGCGAAGCCACCCTAGGAGCCCGACCACCGGCTGAAAAGCGAGCCGGGATACGGGCACTTCCAAAGGGACACATCATGGTCAGGTTCACCACGGCCGGCGCGCTGGTCGCGCTGCAGTTTGCGCTGTGCGCACCCGTCTGCGCACAGAGCACCTCGAACGGCGCGCAGCCCGGTGCCCCGGTCGGCGAAGATTCGGGTGACACCATCATCGTCACCGGAACACGCGATCGCGGCGTGACCCAGTTCAACTCCCTGTCGCCGCTCGACGTGCTGCCATCCGAAGCAATCGATGCCAGCATCTCCGGCGACCTGTCGGACACGCTCGCTCAGATACTGCCCTCATTCAACGTGCAGCGCCTGCCGGCGGCTGACGGCCAGGCGTTCGTGCGCCCCGCCTCGCTGCGCGGGCTGTCGGCCGACCAGACGCTCGTCCTCGTCAACGGCAAACGCTACCACCGCTCGGCGCTGCTCGGCACACGCGGCGCGCAGGCGCCCGATCTGGCGACCATCCCTGGCCTCGCGATCAAGCAGATCGAGGTGCTGCGCGACGGCGCTTCGGCGCAATATGGTTCGGACGCGATCGCCGGGGTCGTCAACATCATCCTGGACGACAAGCCGGGCATGGAGGCCTTCGGCCAATATTCGCAATATTACAAAGGCGACGGCAAGGAATATCAGGGCGGCATCCAGGGCGGGATCGCGCTCGGCCAAAGTGGCAGCATCGTCTTCACCGGCGAATATGATCATGCCGAAGCGACCTCGCGGACACGCCAGCGCCCCGACGCCATCGCTTTCCAGGCAGCCAATCCGCAGCTGAAGGTGCCCAATCCAGTCCAGCGCTGGGGCCAGCCTGACCTCGAAGCGGTTCGTGGCGGCTATAACGGGCACTACGACATCTCGGACGCCGTCACCGTCTACAGTTTCGGTACGGTGCAGCAGGGGGAAGGCGTCACCGACTTCAACTGGCGCAATCCCGCCGGAACGCCAACGGTGTTCAATCCCAGCCCCGCCTTCCCCGGTTTCGACTTCAAGAGCATCTATCCGACCGGCTTCACGCCGCGCTTCGGGACGCAGACGTCCGACATTCAGACCGTCGGCGGCGTGCGCGGCGCGCTCGGCACCCCCTTCACTTATGATCTCAGCGCTTCCTATGGTCGCAGCCTGATCGACTACACGATGAAGGAGAGCCTGAACGCCTCGCTCGGGCCGAACAGCCCGACAAGCTTCTATATCGGGCGGCTCGCGCAACGCGAATTCAACCTCAACGCGGATTTCGTCTACCGCCTGCCCGTCGGCGGCCTGGCCCCGATCAACGTCGCCTTTGGCGGCGAACGCCGCGTCGAGAAGTATCAGGTCACCCAGGGCGATCCTGCCTCCTACGCCATCGGTGCCGGTGCCGCCTCGGGTCTTGCACCCAATTCGAACGGCTTTCCTGGCTTCAGCCCGATCCAGGCGGGGAAGTTCAGTCAGACCAGCTATGCCGGCTACGGCAATCTGGAATGGCAGCCGATCCACATGCTGAGCGTCGGCGCGGCCGGTCGCTATGAGAGCTTTTCCGAATTCGGCAACAAATTCACCTACAAGCTCAGCGCGCGGTTTGAGCCGGTCGACGGCATTGCGCTGCGTGGCGGCTATTCGACCGGGTTCCGGGCGCCGACGCCGGCCCAGCTCAACACCTCGAACACCACCCAGGGTCTCGATACCGTGACGCTGCAGATCTTCAACCGCGGGCGCCTGTCACCGACCGATCCGATCGCGGTCGCGCTCGGCGCCAAGCCGCTGAAGCCGGAAACGTCCGATACCATCACCGCTGGCCTGACCTTCAGGACTCATTTCGGACTGTCGGGCAGCATCGACGCCTATCAGATCAACGTCGACAACCGCTTCAGCGAATCGGCGGCGTTCGCCGTCCCCTCCACGCTTCCCAACCCGCTCCGCTTCACCGCGGTCAGCTTCTTCACCAACGACTTCAACACGCGGACTCGCGGCATCGACGCCGTGCTGAACTATACCCGCCAGCTTGGCCCCGGCCGCGCGACCGCGACGATCGCCTATAATTACAACGACACCAAGGTGACGAGTGCCAAGTCGGCGGCGATCCCCAACGACACGCAGCGCCGGATCTTCCAGGAGCGCCTGCCCAAGCACAATGCCACCGGTTCAGTCGCCTACGACATCGGACCGGTCGGATTGCTTGCGCGCGGCCGGTTCTACGGGGCATGGACCGACATCACCGGCAACGCGACGGGCGACCTGTTCCAGCGCTTCGGCTCGATCGCGCTGTTCGACGTTTCCGCCAGCTACAAGTTCGACGAGCATTTCTCGATCCGGGTGGGCGCTGAGAATGTGTTCAACACCTATCCGGACGAGGCGACCAACCAGGCGGTGCGCGGGCTGATCTATTCGCGCAACGCCCCTTACGATACCGATGGCGGCCAATATTATGTGCGCGTCGGCATGAAGTTCTGAAGACCGCACGGAGGACGACGCGTGACGATCAACCGGCGCAATGTGATGATCGGGGCGGCGGCGCTATCCGTCGCCGCTCCCCTGCGCGCGTCGCCATCCGGGCAAACGGAAGCGAAACCGGACGACGAGGCCTATTGGCGGCAGATTGCCGCCCAATATGACGTGACGCCCGACGTCATCCAGCTCGAGAACGGGAACTGGGGCATCATGGCCCGTCCCGTGCTCACCGCGTACGAACGCGCGATCGAGCGCGTCAATCGCGAGAACAGCTTCTATTCGAGGCGGGCGATGGGCCCGGATCTTCGCGCGGTGCGGAACCGCGTGGCGGCGGCGCTGGGTGTCGACGCGGGCGAGATCGCCCTGACCCGCAATGCGACCGAAGCATTGCAGGCGTTGATCGACGGCTATAATCGGCTGCGGCCGGGCGACGCCGTGCTCCATGCCGACCTTGATTATGACAGCATCCAGGGCTGTTTCGACGGACTGAAGGCCCGGCGCGGTGTCGATATCGTTCGGATCGCGCTGCCCGAACCGGCGACGTGGCAGAGCCTGATCGACGCCTATGCCCGGGCGTTCGACGCGAACCCCCGGGTGCGGCTGGTGCTGCTCACCCATCTCAGCCACCGGACCGGCCTTGCCCTGCCGGTGCGTGAGATCGTTGCAATGGCGCGGGCGCGCGGCATCGATGCCATTGTCGACGCAGCGCACAGCTGGGGGCAGCTCGACTTCGCCTTTGCCGATCTCGGCGTCGATTTCGCCGGATTCAACCTGCACAAATGGATGGGCGCCCCTCTTGGCGTCGGCGTGATGTACCTGCGCAAGACGCGGGTACGCGATATCGATCCGGATCCCGCCAACGGGGCCGGCGATCCGGACGACGTGCAGGCACGCGTGCATACCGGAACCGGCGATTTCGCCGCGCAACTGACGGTGCCCGATGCGCTTGCATTCCAGGATGCCATCGGCGTCGCCCCCCGTGCCGCCCGGTTGCGCCTGCTGCGCGACCGATGGGCCGAGCGCCTTCGCGGCCTGGACGGGCTGGAGATACTGACCCCGGCCGATCCCCGTCTTCATGGGGGCATCACCTCGTTCCGCATACGCGGCCGGGTATCGGTGGCAGACAATATCGCGATCGCCAGGACATTGCTCGACGAATTCGGTATCTTCACCGTGCACCGCGTCGGCGTAACGGCGGGAGCCTGCGTCCGGGTGACCCCTGCCCTGTTCACCACCCCCGCCCAGATCGATGCGCTGGCCGCAGCCCTTCGCACGCTGACTCCGCGTCTCGCGCGCGCCTGACACCCGCGAGACTACGGGTCACAGTCGCGGAGAAATCTCGGTCGCGTGAAGCACTGATCGGCGACGCTCCGATAGATTAGGCAAGCATACAAAAAAGCCCCGGCCGCGAACGATCGCGACCGGGGCCAGGAATCCCTCTTCTATATCGCGATCAGAAGGTCGTGCTGAGCCCGAGCGAGAAGGTCCGGCCAAGCGTATAGCGATTGGCATAGACCTTGTTGCCGCCCGCAAAGGTCTGGCTTTCCTCGAAGCGGGTCTTGGTCAGGTTGCGCGCCTCCGCTTTGATCTCCCATTTGCCGCCCAGCAGCTGGAAGCCCTGGCGGACGACGAAGTCGAGGCGGATGCCAGGACGCTCGATGATATCAGGCTGGAAACCGGCACCGCTGAGGTTCGACGGTCCGCGATTGGTGACGCGCTGGCTGGCATAATTGAACAGCAACGTGGCCTGCGACAGCGAGGCCTTGTCCTCGATGCCCAGTTGCAGATTGACCAGATGCTCCGACTGGCCGGTAAGCGGCGCACCGTCGCGGAATTGCAGGCCGGCCGGGCCAAAACCCGTCGGGCACCCGCCCAGCGTCTGACTGAGCACGTTCGGCACGCATTCGCCGCCCGCCCTGATCGACGATTTCGAGTAGGTGTAGTTCGCGATCAGCAGCACCCGGCGCGTCGAGAAGAAGCTCGAGTTGAGGAAATCGAGCGGGAAATATTTCTGGAGCTCGACTTCGCCACCATAGAGTTTCGCGCCCGGCAGGTTGGTGAAGCCAGTCTGCAGGCGATCGTCCGAGCCAGTGAAGAACCCGACCTGCTCGATCGGATTGTCGATCTTCTTGTAGAAACCGCCCAGCGTGAAGCGCTGGTCGCGCGCGAAGAACCACTCATAGCGGGCCTCGAAGTTCAGCAGTTCCGAATCACGCAGCAACGGGTTGCCGAAGAACAGGCGATCCGAATCCGGGTCGCGGAATTGCTGCGGCGCGAGTTCGCGGAACTGCGGGCGCGAGATCGTCTTCGATGCGCTCGCCCGCAATTGCATGTCGGTGGTGAAGTTCCACGTCAGCGTCGCCGCCGGCAGGAAATAATCGTTCTTCAGCCGCGTCGTTTGCACGCCGATCGGCGTGACACGCTCATCGGCTGTTTCGTAGCGGACGCCGACGGTTCCGCGGACACCGCTGATCACCTCGGCTTCCGCCTGGACATAGCCTGCGTGGATGCGCAGCGACGCGTCATAGGCATAGGCGCCGAGGGGCGTGCTGAACTGCAGCTCGATGTTGTTGATCCTGATCGAATCGAGCGAGAGCAGGTAGTCGGGACGCAGCAGGTTGTAGGGATAGCCCGGCACCGTGCCGCCGCCCGCCGAGGTCTGATAATTGAACTGCAGGCGAGTCGAGTTGCGGCTGGTGTCGGAATAATAATAGCCGGTCGACAGCGTGAGCTGCCCGTCGATCGGCACCTTGTAGGTCAGGTCGCCCTGACCGCTGTAGAGATTTTCGCTCAGCGAGCTGAAAATGATCGACGCGAAGGGCGAGAAGCGCGGCGTGACCTGGAACGCACCATTGCATTGCAGCCCGGCCGCATCGTTGGGGGTCTGGACCGTGATCGGCAGGCCGGTCGTGGTCGTCGCAGAACAGAGATAGTCGAACTGGCGCTCGTAAGGCGCGTTGCGCTTCGAATTGGCATAGGCCCCCCGCACGTCGAGCTTCAGCGCATCGCTGAGCTTGAACGCGCCGACCAGTTGGGTCTCGATCAGCTGGCGCTCGAACCAGTTGGTGTTCTGCTGGAAGCGAAGGCCGCTGGCATTGTTGTACAGCGTCGCCGCGGAGCCACGCCCCTGCTTCAGCGTGTCGTGGATGTACACATTGGTCCAGCGAACCGTGTTCTCCCCGAATTCGTACCCGAGACCGAGCAGACCGTTGGTGACGATGCGGTTGTCGGTCAGCAACGTGGTGAAGTCGTTGCGCAGCGTGCCGTCCTGCGACACCGAATCCTGCTGCGTCGTCGAGCGCGTGCGGAACGTGTTGCTGAGGCCCGCCGACCCGATGACGCCAAGTCGACCGCCGCCCAGATCGAACACCGCACCCGCGCTCAACTCGCCGGAGAAGTTGGCCGGGAGGTGATCGTTGCGCTGGAGCAGCGTTGTGCTGGCATTGCTGAGCTTCGCGACCTGGTCGCTCGGGATGATGCCCGAACCCTTCGGCGCGTTGCGGATGAAGTCGGGAACCTTGCGGGTGCCGTCGTCAAAGCCCAGCCAGTCCTTGTTTCCGCCGGCATAGGTGTAGCCGAGCTGGTTCGTGGTGGCGGTGTCCGCCGTGACCGATCCGCCGAACGAGATGAAGTCCTCGTCGGGAATTGCCTTGGTCGTCAGGTTGATGACGCCGCCGCCGAATTCGCCGGGATAGCTGACCGAATAGGTCTTCTGGACAAGCGCCGAGCCGATGATGCTGGTCGGGAAGATGTCGAGCGGCACTGAGCGCCGCAGCGGCTCCGGACTTGGCAGGGGCGAGCCGTTCAGCAGCGACGAAGAATAGCGATCACCCAGGCCGCGGACATAGACGAACCCGCCGCCGACGACGCTGAGGCCGGTGACCCGGGTCAGGGCGCCAGCGATATCGCCCTCGCCCGTCCGTGCGATGTCGGCGCTCGACAGGACGGAGATCACCTGCGGCGTGGCGCGGATGACGTTGGGAATATTGCGGCCGATGACGACGATGTCTTCGCCGGCCGAGGAGTCGAAACCGGGGCTCGACACTTCGACCTGGGCCTCGGGGCTACCCGCCTGGTCCTGCGCCGCGGGTGCGGGCGTCGACTCGGCTTGCGCTGACGGCGGCGCCGTCGGTGCAGGTGCCGCACCACCCGTGGTCTGCGCGAGCGCGGCCGGCGCGACCAGCGTGGACGTTAGGAGTAGGAGCGTTCCATAGGAAAGGCGCTTCTGCATGGCCTGAAATCCCGATCGATATTGAATAGGCGAACGCCGGGGCGGCACTGGAGGCCGCCCCGGCATCAATGCTCGTTGGATCGCTGCCGGGGCTTAACGGCCCTGGCAGGCGAAATAGACCGAGTTGAACACCGGCGGGCCGACATCCTGCAGCGCAGCGTCAGCCGGACGGATGGTCGTGCGGCCACCTGCGGTCTGCTCGCCTGCGACGATGTTGAGGCACGCGACGTTCGACGGTGCGGTCACGATGCCGTTGACGAACGTCATGTCTGCGCCACCGCGGAGACGGATCGCAGCCGGCGCCAGCGCGCGCTGGATGAAGGTGAAGTTCGCATAGCGGCCGAAGGTGCGCGGCAGCAGGTCCTCGGCGTTGTTCGAATCGATCTCGGTCGAGAAGGAGTCGGCCGTGGCGCCGAGCACACGCTGCGCGGCAATCATGAACTGGATGTAGCCGCGATAGCCATTGTCGATGTCGAACCCGTCATCGTCAGCACCGGTGATGGCGATGTATTTGAGATTCGTCGTGCCGCCGAAGATCTCGATGCCGTCGTCAGCCGAGTTGTGGCTCTGGACGTGATCGATGACGGTGCCCGATCCAGTGCCGCCCAGGGTCAGGCCCTGAAGCTCGTTGCCATCCGAGATCGCGATGCCGCTGTAGCGGATCTGCACATATTGCATCGTGCCGCTGCTGTCGGCTGCGGTCGGGCCGCCGTAGAAACGGCCGGTCACGCCCTCGATCGCCAGCTGGCAGGTCGCGCTGCTGCCCGCTGCATTGTTCGGACCGGTACCGGTCGCGCACACCGCGGTCGGTGCGCGGCCGAGCAGGATGATGCCGCCCCACTGGCCCTGCGACGCATCGCTGACGCCGTTGGCGGCGAGGTTCTGCTGCGAGGTGAAGATGATCGGCGCCGAAACCGTGCCCACCGCATTGATCTTGGCACCGCGGTTCACGAGCAGCAGGTCGTTGGTCGCTTCCGACGAATCCGCGGCGATCACGACACCGGCCGAGATATTCAGCACTGCGCCGGAATCGGCGCCGGTCGTGCCGACATCGGTGCCCACCTCGGTCTGGCCGCGCAGGCGATAGAACACGCCGGCAATCTTCGGCAGGTTCAGCGTGCCGGTGATGAGCGCCGGCAGGCGGCAGGCGCGGAATGTCTGCACAAGGCCGTCGTCGATCGTGCCGGTCGGGCAAGCAGCGGCCGAACCACCAGTGCCGATCGCGGGAACCGAGGTGCAGGCCGCGCCGCTGCCGCCGAAGTCCGCCGTGGTCGAGTTGCAGGTCCAGCCCTGGAAGGCGGTGTCAGTCGGACCGTTCAAGGCGCCGACATAGTTGGTGCTGCTGAAGAAGCTGTTGATCGTCGAAGGATCGACCGCGGTCGCGAGCGATGCGGCGGTGGTCGGGTAGACACCGTTCAGCATCGCCTTCGTGCCGTTGACATTGTTGTTGGTGCCAGCGTTGACGAGTGCAAGCTGCTCGTCGGCGGTGATCGAAATGCTGTTGACCGCGGTAACCGCGGCGAACTGCGCCGCCGTGATCGGCGACGGGGTCGGCGTGGGCGTCGGCGACGGTGCGGGCGCCGGGGGATTGATCACGACCGTACCTGCACCAGGCGAAGCGACACCGTCGGCGCCATCGCAGCCGCTCAGCGCGAGGAGAGCCGTGCTGCTCATGAGGACAAGACTGAAGCGCTTGAAGCTGGCCATGAAGGTCTCCGTTCGATCTGTGAGCGGGAGCAGACATGCCCCCCGGATCGACTCGGTGTTCCCCCTGCCGACCACGAAGCCTCCGCTAGGGACGCCACGTGACTCCACGGTGCGGATTTGAAGACTCTATGATGACGATTAAATTTCAGATTAGTGACGAACATTGCAGTTCGATGACGGATTCGGGATCGCTGTTCGCCGGAATCGAAGAACCCGCCAGTCGCATTGCGGCCGGCGGGCTCGAAAGATGGTGGGCGCGACAGGGATTGAACCTGTGACCCCACCCGTGTGAAGGGTGTGCTCTACCGCTGAGCTACGCGCCCATCGCGATCCGGCCGATATCCCTCGAAAAGGACGACAACCCTCCGCAATGTCTTCGTCGACGTTCCCGTCAACGGAATAGGGCGGCGTCGCCGCCGCCCCTGATGTGATCGCCTTAGAAAAGGGGCCGCGGCTTGTCCAGCCCCGGCACCCATATCATTTGCCGATCAGTTGACTGAATCCTTCAGCCCCTTGCCCGCCTTGAACTTGGGCTGCGACGACGCCTTGATCGTCATCGGCTCGCCGGTACGCGGGTTGCGGCCCGTCGATGCCTTGCGCTTGCTGACCGAAAAGGTGCCGAATCCGACCAGGCGAACCTCATCGCCCTTTTTCAGCGCTGCCGAAATCGCATCGAACACGGCCTCGACCGCCTTGCTGGCATCGCCCTTGCCCAGTCCGGACGCGTCGGCGACCGATCCGATCAATTCCTGCTTGTTCATGCCGAAAGAACCCCCGTCTTGAAATGATACAATGTGAATGAGTCGCGGCGCGAAGCCGGTGGTACAGTAAGACGGGTCGAAACGGGGCTGTCAAAGCAAAACGACCTAAAATTTCGCCTAAGGGAGCGAAATTCAGGCCGCTTTGCTTGACATATTGATTAATGATGGAGTTCGCCGCCGATCGGCGCCACTCCGGCCGGCGGCTGGGCAGCAAGATCGTCCGCTTCGGTCCAGTCGATCGCGGTCAGCGGGCCGGTCAGGGCGAGCCGCAGCACCTCGTCGACATGCGCCACGGGGATGATGGTCAGCCCCTCGCGGATGTTCGCCGGGATCTCGGCCAGGTCCTTCTCATTCTCCTGCGGGATCAGCACGGTGGTGATGCCGCCGCGCAATGCCGCGAGCAGCTTCTCCTTCAGGCCGCCGATCGGCAGGACACGGCCGCGCAGGGTCACCTCGCCGGTCATCGCGATATCGCGGCGAACCGCTACGCCGGTCAGCGTGGAGATAATCGCGGTGACGATACCGATGCCCGCCGACGGACCATCCTTGGGAACGGCACCCTCGGGCAGATGGATGTGCACATCCTTGCGCGCGAACACGCTCGGCTTGATGCCGTAGGATGGCGAACGTGCCTTGATGAAGCTGAAGGCAGTCTCGATCGACTCCTTCATCACATCGCCGAGCTTGCCGGTGACCTTGGCCGATCCCTTGCCGGGCACGGTCACGCTCTCGATCGTCAGCAGTTCGCCCCCAACCTCGGTCCACGCCAGGCCAGTGACGGCACCGACCTGGTTCTCCTCCTCGCCCAGGCCATGGCGATATTTCTTCACCCCGGCGAACTCGGCAATGTTGTCGGGCGTGATCGTCACGCTCGTCACCTTGCCTTCAAGGATCTGGCGCAGCGCCTTGCGCGCCAGCTTCGCAATCTCGCGCTCAAGCGTGCGGACGCCCGCCTCACGCGTATAATATTGGATCAGCGCGCGCAGGCCCTCGGTGGTGAGGGTGAATTCGCCGTCCTTCAGCCCATGTGCCTCGATCTGCTTGGCGACCAGGTGCCGTTCGGCGATCTCGACCTTCTCGTCCTCGGTATAGCCTTCGAGCCGGATGATCTCCATGCGGTCGAGCAGCGGCTGCGGCAGGTTGAGCGTGTTCGCGGTGGTCACGAACATGACGTCCGACAGGTCGATGTCGATTTCGAGATAATGGTCCTGGAACTTCGAGTTCTGTTCCGGATCGAGCACCTCGAGCAGCGCCGAGGCGGGATCGCCGCGGAAATCCTGGCCGAGCTTGTCGATCTCGTCGAGCAGGAACAGCGGGTTCGACGTGCCGGCCTTTTTCAGGTTGGTCACGATCTTGCCCGGCAGCGAGCCGATATAGGTGCGGCGATGGCCCCGGATCTCGGCCTCGTCGCGCACGCCGCCCAATGACTGGCGAATGAACTCGCGGCCGGTCGCCTTCGCGATCGACTTGCCCAGCGAGGTCTTGCCCACGCCGGGAGGGCCGACGAGGCAGAGGATCGGCCCCTTCAGCTTGTTGGTGCGCGCCTGGACCGCGAGATATTCGATGATCCGGTCCTTGACCTTCTCCAGCGCGTAATGATCCTCGTCCAGCACCGCCTGGGCAGCGGAGATGTCCTTCTTGATCTTGGACTTCTTGCCCCACGGCATGCCGAGCAGCACGTCGAGATAATTGCGCACGACCGTCGCCTCGGCTGACATCGGCGCCATCGTCTTCATCTTCTTCAGCTCGGCGGTCGCCTTGGTGCGGGCTTCCTTGGAGAGCTTGAGCGTCGCGATCTTCTGGGTCAGCTCGGCGATCTCGTCGCCCTCGCCTTCCTCGCCCTCATTGCCCAGCTCGCGCTGAATCGCCTTGAGCTGCTCGTTGAGATAATATTCGCGCTGGGTCTTCTCCATCTGGCGCTTGACCCGGCTCTTGATCTTCTTCTCGACCTGCAGGACGCCAAGCTCGCCTTCCATGAAGGCGAACGTCATCTCGAGCCGCTTGGTGGGGTCGGATTCGACCAGCAGCGACTGCTTCTCGGACACCTTTACGGAGATGTTCGCCGCCACCGCATCGGCCAGGCGCGACGCATCCTCGATCTCGCCGAGCTGGACGGCGGTCTCGGCCGGCAGCTTGCGGTTGAGCTTCGCATAATTCTCGAACTGGTCGACCACCGACCGCATCAGCGCCGAGACTTCATTGCCCTCGGCAACGGCTTCCTCGACGGGTCCCACGGTCGCGGTGAGATAGGTGTCGGTCGTCGACAGCGTGTCCAGTGCGGCGCGGACCTTGCCCTCGACGAGCACGCGCACGGTGCCGTCCGGCAGCTTGAGCAGCTGGAGCACGGTGGCGGTGACGCCGATATCGTAGAGATCCTCGCGGTCGGGATCGTCTTCGGCAGGATCGAGCTGGGCGACGAGGAAGATTTCCTTGTCGGCGGCCATGGCGGCTTCGAGAGCGGCGACCGACTTGTCGCGACCGACGAACAGCGGCACGATCATGTGCGGGAAAACGACGATATCGCGAAGCGGCAGGACGGGGTAGGATTGGGTCATGAATACTCCGGCAGCGCCTGAACGAGGCGCCAGTTCTTCCTTATATGGTGCTGGTGACCAATCCATCAATCGTCGAACGTTTTTTGCCGGCGCGGGCGCCATGCTCGCCCTGCCCGCAGTCGCCTTGCCCGCCGACCCGGTCGAGCGGGCAATGGCGGCGATCGGAGGCCGCAGCCTGATCGAGCGGGTATGGGCGATCCGCTGGATCGGCACGGGGAAACTCCATGCCGGCGGCAAGACGGTCGAGCTGGGGATGGAGACTTATCTGGAGCCTTTCGTGCGGGTACGATCGGACAGCTGGCTGCTGAGCGAGGGGCGAAGCGTGATGCGGACGCTGATGATCGAGGGCGATCGCGGCTTCGCGGTGATAGAAGGAAAGCAGTCGGCGCTGTCTCCCCTCGCCACGCTCAACGAACGCCAGCAGTTCGGCGCCTATGGCTATATGCTGATGGCAGGCGCTCGATGGGAAGCGCTGCCGCGCGGGGCATTGCGTGGAAATCGCCCCGGCTTTCCGTCGATCGAGGTCCGATTGGGGAAGGACGGGCGGATGCTGTCCGCCGACTACATCCTCTCCCCGCCGGATGGTCCGGGCACTGGCGGCAAGCCAGTCCGCGAATATCTCGGCTTTGCCGGCACGGTGGCGGACAAGGGCGTGCGCTGGCCGCAACGGCTGGCGATCGCCCGGGACAACCGCCCCTTCTTCGCTCTTTCCATCGACCATTTCTCGGCCGATCTCCGTTGAGGTTTGACTATCCGATGCTGCTGAAGCCCGCCCTGGCCCTTGCCGCGCTGTCGCTGACCACCGCTGCCGCCCCGCCCAAGAAGGGCGAGCCGCCGATCACCGAGCAGACTCAGCGATCGGGCGGCCCGATCGATCCCGACCAGGCCAGCCTGCGCTTCGACCATGCCGACCTCAAATTCGAGGTGCTGCCCGAAACGCACGAACTGCGCGGCCTCGCCACCCTGACCTTCACCGCGAAGGCCCCGCTGACCCGACTGCTGATCGACCTCGACAGAAATCTCGCGCCGGGCGCCGTATCGATCGACGGCAAGCCGATCCCCAAGGGCGATTTTTCCGACCCGGACGGACGGCTGACGATCAAGCTCCCCAGGATTGTCGCTGCGGGCGAAAGCGTGACCGCGGCGATCACCTATGGCGGCACGCCGCACGTCGCGGCGAACGCGCCATGGGACGACGGTGTGGTCTGGGCGAAGACGCCCGACGGCCGAACCTGGTTCGCGACGACGGCGGAGGGTTATGGCTGCGACCTGTTCTGGCCGTGCCTCGATTTCCCGACCGGCGAGCCCGAGCGCGTGACGCTCCATATCACCGTGCCAAAGGGTCTGAAGGCGCCCTCCAACGGCAAGCTGATCGGCGTCGACACGCTGCCCGACGGGCGCACGACGTGGCACTGGAGCGCGCGCCAGCCCAATACCTACGGCATCGCGCTCAACGTCGGGCCCTATGAGGAGATTTCGGGGACCTACAAGAGCCGTTTCGGCAACGAGATCCCGATGTTCTACTGGTATCTGCCGGGCGAGGAAACCAAGGCACAGGCGCTGTTCGCCGAGTTCGCGCCAACGCTGGATTTCTTCGAAAGGGAGATCGGCCCCTACCCGTTCGGCGACGAGAAGCTCGGCGTGGTCGAGACACCGCACAAGGGCATGGAGCACCAGACGATCAACGCCTATGGCAACGAATATGCCAAGGCGCCGGAAGGTTTCGACTGGCTGTTCCAGCATGAATTCGCCCATGAATATTTCGGCAACCAGCTGACGGCCGCCAACTGGGACGATTACTGGCTCCACGAGGGCTATGGCACCTATATGCAGCCCTGGTACGGGCTGTGGCGCGAAGGCACCGCGCGGTACGCGACGATGCTCGACGACGAGCGCAACAGGATCGCCAACCTCCAGCCGCTGATCTCGGGCAGAATCCGCACCGAGGAAGAGGTCTATGAGATCAGCAAGGGCGGCCCCGGCCAGGATATCTACTACAAGGGCTCGTGGATGCTCCACACCCTGCGGAACCTGATCGGCGAGGCCGCCTTTCGCGACGTGACGCGACTGGCCGTCTATGGCCGGCTCGATCCGAAGCCGGGCAATTTCTCGCCACGGTTCGGCTCGACGATGGAGTATGAAGACTTTGTGAAGCAGGTGACCGGCAAGGATTATGGCTGGTTCTTCGACGTCTATCTGCGCAAGGCAGCGCTTCCCGAACTGGTCGAAACGCGCGAGGGCAATAGCCTGAACCTCAGCTGGAAGGCGCCGGACGGTCTGCCCTTCCCCATGCCGGTCGAGGTGCAGGTCGACGGCAAGGTCGAGCGGGTCGCAATGACCGATGGGCGCGGCACGATCGCGGTGGGCCCCGACGCCCATGTCGTGCTCGACCCGGCCGGCCGAATCCTCAAACGGTCGAAGGCGCTCGAGGAATACAAGGCGTGGAAGGCCAGGCCGCCCAGGTCAAAATATTAGGACAAGCATCATGCCCTTGTTCCATAGCGATCCCGTAGGGCTGCCCGGCCTCGCCGCCATGGCCGTGGGTCTCGTCGCGTTCTTCCTCGCCTTGATGGCGGCGCGCTACCGGGCGACCAGGGTTGCCAAGGTAGCCGACGCGAGCAGCAAGCACGCGTCCTGGATATGGATCATCGTGCAGGGTCTCGGCCTCGCCATTGCCGGATATGGCCGGATCGACGTCTCGCTCGACCCGATGTCGCCCAAGGCAATCGTGGAGGGGCTCGCGGCGCTGCTTCTGGTCATCGGTGCCGTGGGGCTGTTCGATGCGTCGTCACGGACGATGGGCAAGAACTGGAGCCTCGTCGCACGCACCCGCGAAGATCATCAGCTCGTCCAGGCCGGTCCCTTCGCCGTGGTGCGCCATCCAATCTATGTCGCCTTGTTCCTGTTCATGATCGGGATGGCGATCGCCTATGGTCATGCACGCAACCTGATCCTCGCAGTGCCGGTCTACGCCGTCGCGACCTGGCTGCGGGCGCGGCATGAGGAACGCTTGCTGCGCGACCGGTTCGGCGCTGACTATGACGCCTATGCCGCAAGGGTGAAACGCTTCGTACCGGGGGTTTTCTGACCGAAACGCTGACGTTCGAGCGCGACGGCGCGCAGCTCCATCAGGCGCTCGCCATCGACCGGCTGCCGGAAATCGCGGCGATCCTCTCGCATCTCGAACCCGACCGCGCCGGTATCCGGCTTCACGGGATGGAGGCGTTGCGGCCCCTGCTGGCAGCGGAAAGCCAGATCGGCGCGATCGCAGCCGGTGCGATCGGAGCAAACGCCCGTCCGGTCCGCGCAATCCTGTTCGACAAGACCGAGACGGCGAACTGGTCGCTCGGCTGGCACCAGGATCGTACCGTCGTTGTCGCGGAGCGCCGCGAGGTGCCTGGCTTCGGCCCTTGGACGGTCAAGGCCGGCCTGCCCCATGTCGCCCCGCCCTTCGAGTTGCTGGCGAGGATGGTGACGGTCAGGATTCATCTCGATCCCGTCGGGCCTGAGAATGCGCCGCTACTGGTCGCGCCCGGGTCCCACCGGTTCGGCCGGGTCGCGGAAACGGATATCGACTCGGTCGTGGCAAGGTGCGGCATCGCGACCTGCCTCGCCGAAGCGGGCGACGTCTGGCTCTATGCGACCCCGATCCTCCATGCCTCGAACGCTGCCAGCGTGCCGAAACGCCGCCGGGTCCTGCAAGTCGACTATGCCGCGGAGACACTGCCGGGCGGCCTGGAGTGGCTTGGCATCTAGCAGGATGCTGGTCTCGCGAGGGCGTGAAAGCCATTCTGCCCCGCCCATTCTCCTGCCTCCCGAATTGAGGCATGAAGCAGCACTGGCGCCATTCATGCCCTGGGGGACTGCCATGCTCGCCCTGTTGCCATTGATCGGAATTCTCGACGCAGTCGCCATCGTCGTGATCCTGTGACTCGCTCTTTCGACGCGATCATCATTGGCGCCGGGCAGGCCGGGCCGCCGCTGGCGGGGCGACTGACCGGCGCGGGCATGACGGTGGCACTGGTCGAGCGGCATCTGGTCGGCGGCACCTGCGTGAACACCGGCTGCATGCCGACCAAGACGTTGGTCGCCAGCGCCTATGCAGCCCACCTCGCTCGTCGGGCGGCCGACTTCGGGGTGCAGGCCGGGCCGATATCCGTCGACATGAAGGCGATCGCGGCGCGTGCCCATGGGGTGACGATGCGGGCGCGGGACAACAATGAACGCTGGCTCGAAGGCATGGCAGGCCTCACCTTCCTGTGCGGCCATGCCCGTTTCACTGGCCCGAAGGCCATCGCAGTCGACGGCGAGGAGCTGACCGCGCCACGCATCTTCCTGAACGTCGGCGGGCGGGCATCGGTCCCGGACATGCCGGGCGTCCATGACGTCCCGTGGCTCGACAATACGAGCATGGTCGCGCTCGACACGCTGCCGCAGCATCTCGTCGTGGTCGGCGGCAGCTATATCGGCCTCGAATTCGCGCAGATCTATCGGCGCTTCGGTGCCGAGGTGACGCTCGTCGAGCGGGCCAGCCGCCTGATCTCGCGCGAGGATGCCGACATCTCAGCCGCAATCCGCGAGATATTGGAGGATGAGGGGATCGCGATCCGCACCGACGCCAATTGCATCGGTTTCAGCTCCCATGAGAAGGGTGTCGCGGTGTCGGTCGATTGCCAGGCCGGCGCGCCGGTCGTGCTCGGCAGCCATGTACTGCTCGCGACCGGGCGGCGGCCCAATACGGACGATCTCGGGCTCGGCCACGCCGGCGTGACGACTGACGCGCGCGGCTATATCCGGGTCGACGACAGACTGCAGACCAACATCCCCGGCATCTGGGCGCTGGGCGACTGCAACGGCCGCGGCGCCTTTACCCATACCGCCTATAATGATTTCGAGATCGTCGCTGCGAACCTGCTCGACGGCGAGGATCGCAGGGTGACCCAGCGTATCCCGGGCTATGCCCTGTACACCGATCCGCCGCTCGGCCGCGCCGGCATCACCGAGGCAGAAGCGATCGCGTCGGGCCGCAGGATCCTGGTCTCGAAGCGGCCGATGACCCGGGTCGGCCGGGCGATCGAGAAAGGCGAGACAAGCGGCTTCATGAAGATCGTCGCTGACGCCGATACGCAGCGCGTTCTTGGCGCAGCGTTCCTCGGCACCGGCGGTGACGAGGCGATACACGGGATTCTCGACACGATGAGCGCTGATCAGCCGATCGCCACGCTGCGCTGGGCAGTCCCGATCCATCCGACCGTTTCCGAACTCATTCCGACCATGCTGCTCGACCTTAAACCGTAGGCACGTAAAAGCCTCCGGCCTGGGAGCATCGCCGATGTTCGCGTGCCGCGACCATAGGGTGACGATCGACCGGGTGATACCGAGTGCGAACGGATACGAGGCGCGCCTGAAGATCGGGCCGATCCCGCGCTACCGTTGAGTGTTCCTTTCCGGGGCGGAAGCAGAGATGCGCTAACGGCTTGCCATCCCGTCCCGATGGGCAGACCCTTGCGACTCCGGATGACGACCGGCCTTCTCCTGGAACAGCCGGCAGGAACGAGGAGAGCAGGAGTGGACAAGATCCGCAGAGGCGCGAGAGTGATCGCGCTTGTTGGCCCCGCCGGGGCAGGCAAGACCAGTCTCGGGGAGGCCCTGTTGCACGCGGCCGGCGCCGTCCCGCGACTTGGCTCGGTCGATGCGGGCAGTTGCGTCGGCGATGCCAGTCCCGAGGCCCGGGCGCGGGGTGGCTCGACCGAACTCAACCTCCTGCGGCTCGACTGGATGGGCGATCGCTACCTGCTGGCTGATGCACCCGGCTCGCCCGCCTTCGCGACTGATATGGAGATGGCCCTCTCCACCGCCGATCTTGCCCTGGTGGTGATCGATCCCGACCCTGCCCGTGCGCCGCTGGTCGAGCCGACATTGCGGCGGCTCGAGGCGGTCGGCCTGCCCCATGCCGTGTTCGTGAACAAAATCGACCAGGCGCGGGGCAGCATCGAAGATCTGCTCGCAGCGCTCCAGCCGATGAGCGCGGCGGCGCTGGTCGCGCGCCAGATCCCGATCCGCGCCGGGGAACGGACGGCCGGCTTCGTCGATCTCGCACTGGAACGGGCCTATCATTACCAGGTCAACCAGCGCTCCCAGCAGGTGCCACTCGCCACGCATCTCAGGGAGGACGAGGCGGCGGCGCGCTTCCATATGCTTGAGCAGCTTGCCGACCATGACGATGCGCTGCTCGAACAGCTCCTGTCGGACGAGGTGCCGAGTCTCGACACGATCTTCGGCGATCTCGCAAGGGAGACTGCGGCCGGGCTGGTCGTGCCGGTCCTGTTCGGTTCAGCGCTCAACGGCTTCGGCATTCGCCGCCTGCTCAAGATGCTGCGCCATGATACGCCCCTCGCGGCCCAGACCGCCGGCCGGCTCGGCATCGACGGTACGGCGGCGCAGATCCTCAAGATATCGCATGGCAGCACGGTCGGACGGCTGGCGATCGCACGTATCTTCGGCGGCGCCTTGACTGAAGGTGCCGACCTGATCGGCGCCGATGGCGAGGCGATGCGCGCGGGTGCGCTTTTCGCGCTCCAGGGCGGCGCGGCGACGAGGATCCAGCGCGCCGAGCCCGGCGAGATTATCGGCATCGCCAAGGTCGAGGCGACGCGCGCCGGGGATCTGGTCGGCGTTACCTCCCGCCCCACCCTGCGTGCTGCGCCATCCCCATGGCCATTGGCCAATTATGCGCTGGCGATCGCCGTCAGGGACCACAAGGACGAGGTGCGTCTCTCGACCTCGCTGAACCGGCTGGTTGAGGAAGATCCTGGACTACGCTGGGGCCAGGATGAAGGTTCGCGCGAGACTCTGCTGCACGGTCTGAGCGACGAGCACCTCGCCGTCGCCCTCGATCGGCTGAAGCGGCGCTACGGCGTCGGGGTGACCGCACGTGCGCCGGCAGTCGCGTACAAGGAGACTATCCGGAAACCCGCAAGCCAGCGCGGCCGGCACAAGAAACAGTCGGGCGGCCATGGCCAGTTCGGCGACGTCGTGATCGACATCCGTCCGCTCGAACGCGGCGAAGGCTTCCGCTTCGAGGATCGCATCACCGGCGGCGCGATCCCGCGCCAATGGATTCCGGCAGTCGAGCAAGGCGTGCTCGATGCGATGGTGAAGGGCCCGCTCGGCATGCAGGTGGTGGACATCGCGGTGGCGCTGGTCGACGGCTCCTTCCACTCCGTCGACAGTTCCGAGCTCGCTTTCCGGACCGCCGGGCGGATCGCCATGGCCGACGCATTGGCCGCAGCCTCACCCTATCTGCTCGAACCGATCGCGCATGTGGCGATCCGAACGCCCGGCAGCGCTACCTCGCGCGTCACCTCGGCCATTGCCGGCCGGCGAGGCCAGATGCTCGGCGTGACGCCGCTGCCGGGATGGTCGCGCTGGGACAGCATCGAGGCCTTGCTACCCGAGGCCGAACTGCACGATCTCGAGGCGGAGCTGCGCTCCCTCAGCCAGGGCATGGCGCGCCACGATGCGCGTTTCGATCATCTCGCGCAGGTTGCCGGAAAGCTTGCTGACGGGATCGTCCAGCAGATGCACCAGCCGGCCTGATCGCCGCCGCGAGCCCTTGCGCCGCCGCCCGAATTGCGGCCAACTCCCGCCACGGGGGACGCGCATGACTGATCGAGCCAAGGACACGCTCTGGAATCGCGACCTGGCGCCGACCGACGCCGGGCAGCGCACCTGGCGCTGGTATCATTTCGTCGCCTTGTGGATCGGGATGATCGTTGCGGTGCCGAGCTGGATGCTCGCCTCCGGGCTGATCGAACAGGGCATGTCGGCCGGGCAGGCTGCGCTGACCGTGCTGCTCGGCAATATGGTGGTCCTCGTGCCCCTGCTGCTCATCGGCCATGCCGGCGCGCGCCACGGCATCCCCTATGCGGTGCTGGCCCGCGCCTCGTTCGGCACGCGCGGCGCCCGTCTGCCGGCGGTTGCGCGGGCGCTGGTCGCGTGTGGCTGGTTCGGTATCCAGACCTGGATCGGGGGCGAAGCGCTGCTGACCCTGCTCGGTGTCCTCGCCGGTCACAGCCTGAAAGGGCCGATCGTGCCGATCCTCGATATCGGCATCGGGCAGATGCTTGCCTTCGCCACCTTCTGGGCGGTGCAGCTCTTCTTCGTACGCAAGGGGCTGACGACGATCCGGCGGCTCGAGACCTGGACCGCGCCGGTGAAGATTCTCGTCTGTGTCGCCCTGGTCTGGTGGGCGGTGGACAGCGCAGGCGGGCTCGGACCGATCTTCGCCAGTCCTTCCGCCTTCGCCCCGGGCGGCGCGCGCGAGGGGCAGTTCTGGCTGGTCTTCTGGCCATCGCTGACCGCGATGATCGGCTTCTGGGGAACGCTCGCGCTCAACATCCCTGATTTCACGCGCTTCGCCAGAAGCCAGCGCGACCAGATCATCGGCCAGGCGATCGGCCTGCCCCCGGGCATGGGCCTGATCGCCCTCGCCAGCGTCATCACCACCTCGGCGACCGTGGTGATCTATGGCCATGCGATCTGGGATCCCGTGGCGCTGTCGGGCACGCTGGCCGGGCCGCTGGTGCTGCTCGGGCTGATCGTCATCACGATCGACACCATCTCCTGCAACATCGCCGCGAACCTGGTGGGCGCCGCCTATGATTTTTCATCGCTCGCGCCAGGCCGCATCTCCTACCGGACGGGCGGACTGATCACCGCGGTGATCGGCATCCTCATCATGCCGTGGAAGCTGCTCGCGACGACCGGCGGGTACATCTTCGTCTGGCTGACCGGCTACAGCGCGCTGCTCGGCCCGATCGCCGGCATCCTCATCGCTGACTATTGGCTGATCCGGCGGACCAGGCTCGACGTCGAGGACCTGTATCGCGACGGCGGCCGCTACGCTTATGCCGGCGGATGGAACGCGAAAGCATTGCTCGCCTTCGCGATCGGTGTGCTGCCCAATCTGCCCGGCTTCCTCGCGACGGCACTGCCCGGTCAGTTCGGGTGGATCGGCGGCTTCTGGACGAGCCTCTATGCCTATGCCTGGTTCATCGGCCTGTTCCTTGCCCTGGCAGCCTATACCGGCCTGATGCGGCACGCCCGGGACTGACAACAGCCGATCTCCAGCGGGATATCTGCATCCTATTCGGAAAATCGAACGGCTGTAGCATTGCGCCTGAAATCGACGCCTCCCACTCCGTTCGTGCCGAGTAGGGACCGAGTGGCGAAGCCGTATCGAGATACAAGTGGTGTAGGAAACACCTGTCCCGGCCGGAGGTGTCACGTCCCCGTACCGTGGCACCGCGACCACGCCCAGACTGAGTTCACCTCGTCCGTCAGGTAAAATTCTTGTCCTAATCAGAGAATCTGTCACTTTGAGGACAACAGCGGCCGTGACCCAGTGATTCGGGTCAGTGAGACCAAAGCTGAAAAGGGCAATAAAAAAATAAATTTCAGGGAGTTAAGAATGTCGAAGTTCGGAAACGCGTCACGGAGCGGCAGCATCATCGCGCTCGCCATCGCTCTGGCCCATGCAAGCACCGCCCTCGCCCAGACTGTTCCCGCAGATACTGCAGAAGCTGATGCGGGTACCACGAGCGACGACATCGTCGTCACCGGATCGCGCATTGAACGCGCCGGTTTCGACCAGCCCACGCCGACGACGGTCGTCGGGGCGGCGGAAATCCGCCAGGGCGCGCGCGCCAATCTTTCCCAGGTCCTCAACGACCAGCCGCAGTTCAGGCCAACCACCACCCCCGCGACCAGCATTGGCAACACCACCGGCAGCGGCGCGGCTCCCGTCGATCTGCGCGGGCTCGGCCAGGCCCGCACCCTCACCCTGCTCAACGGCCGGCGCTTCGTCGGCGAGAACAACCTGAACTTCGTGCCGATCGGCCTGGTGGAACGGCTTGAGGTCGTCACCGGCGGCGCCTCGGCGGCCTGGGGGTCCGGCGCCGTCGCCGGCGTGGTGAACATCATCCTGAAGGACAAGCTGGAGGGTATCACGCTCGGCGCCCAGTCGGGCGTTTCGTCGCGCGGCGACGGCCAGCGCTACGGCTTCGACGGCAGCTTCGGCACGAATTTCGCTGGCGGCAACGGGCATTTCATGATCGGCGCCGAATATCTCGACGACAAGGGCATCCCGGATCGCCACAGCCGGCAGAACCTCAACAGCCCCGGCATCGTCACGATCAGGCCCGGCGTCACGCAGCTGGTCGAGGACGTGAACTATACCGACCGCAGCCATGCCGGCGTCATCACGACGGGCGTGCTGCGCGGGCAGACCTTCAATCAGGACGGATCGCTGCGCGCCTGGTCGGGGCCGAACGCCCTCGGCGTCGGGGGAGCTGACGCAGTCAATCTCTATGACGACATCTACGCCGCGACACCGTTCAAGCGCGTGAACGTCTATGGTCGCCTCAGCTACGATGTGGGCGGCGCAACGCTCTGGGTCGACGGGAGCTACGGCCGGGCGTCGACCAACTATCCCTTCTTCCCCGATCTCGGGCAGCAGGTCCTGACGATCAGCGCCACCAATCCGTTCCTGTCGCAGTCAATCCGTACCCGCCTGGCGAATGCCGGCGAAAACAGCTTCACCTTTGGCCGCATCTTCAAGGATTCGTTCACCTGGGTGTTCGATTCGATGCGCGAGAGCAAGGAAGGCGCGATCGGCGTTGACGGGAAGTTCGGCAATGGCTGGAAATACCATGCGCATTTCAGCCATGGCGAGCTGTTCCAGAACGCCCAGCTCAAGAACTCGATCATCACCGCCAACTTCGCCAAGGCGATCAATGCGGCGACCAACACGAGCGGCCAGATCGTCTGTGCGGTGAATGCCGACGCGATCAGCACGAATGACGATCCGGCCTGCGCGCCGATCAACCCGTTCGGTGAGAACAACATCTCCAAGGCGGCGCACGATTATGTAACGGGCACCCAGCAGTCGCTGACCACCACCAAGCTCGATTCAGCGGGGGCTTCGCTTCAGGGCGACCTGTTCAACCTCTGGGCCGGCCCGCTGACCGTCGCGGTCGGCGCTGAAGCGCGCTGGGAGGAACAGACCCAGTCGCGCGGCGCCCTGAGCCGGGCCGGCGCCTTCGCCCCCAATGTCTACAGCAGCGATCTCAACGGCGGGTTCAACGTCAAGGAAGGTTTTGCCGAAGCCGCGCTGCCGCTGCTCGATGCGCAGGGGGTCGCCAAGGTCGATTTCAACGCCGCCGCCCGCTATTCCCACTACAGCACGAGCGGGGGCATCTGGGCCTGGAAACTCGGCGGCACGGCCCGCCTGTTCAACGACGTGCTGCTCCGTGTCACCCGGTCGCGCGACATCAGGTCAGCGAATATCACTGAGCTGTTCGCGACCCAGCGGATCAACATCGGCCCGCAGGTCGACCTCGATACGGCTGGCCGGCTCGGCGTCATCCCCGGCTACACCAACACGCCGGCCGAGGTGACGACGTTCAGCGGCGGCAACCCGAATCTCGTGCCCGAGGTCAGCAGCACCTTCACCGCTGGTGCCACCTTCTCGCCATCCTTCTTCAAGGGGTTCAACCTCTCCGTCGACTATTACGACATCAAGATCGAAGGGGCGATCACGACGCTCACCGCGTCGAACCTGACTCTCGCCTGCAAGAACGGCAGCGCGTCGGCCTGCGCCCGGCTGGTGCGCGATCCCGTCACCCAGACGCTCAAGACCGCGTTTGCCAATGCCCAGAATATCGCGACCTTCCAGACCCGCGGCGTCGACGTGGAGGCATCCTACACGCTACCGCTTGCCAATGTCAGCTCGACCATGGGCGGCACGCTGCGCATGCGGGCACTGGCAACCTATATCGACACGTTCATCCAGGATACCGGCCTGGCGCGCGTCGATACCGCCGGCGATGTGGGCGATTCCGCGAGCCTCGGCGTGCCGCACTGGCGCGGCACCTTCAGCCTGGGCTATCAGGACCGCACCTTCGGCGTCGACGCCCGCGCCCGCTATGTCGGTGGTGGCAGCTACAATCACCTGCTCACCACCCTGGTGAACAACCATATCGGTGCGAAGACCTATATCGACCTCGGCATGCAGGTGAAGGTCGACAAATTCACGCTGTTCGGCAACGTCAACAACCTGTTCGACGTGAAGCCGCCGCTGATCACCACGGGCAGCGCCTATCACGACATCGTCGGCACCTATTTCACCGCCGGCGCCCGTATAGCCTTCTGATACTGCCACGGGCGGGGCGCGCCGAAAGAAGCGCCCGCCCTTCCACCTCCCCGGATCCAGGTTCGAAAAGGCCCCAATGATGTTCATCAAGTCGAACGGTACGTCAGTCGCATTCCGGAATACCCTCGCCGCGAGCCTGATCCTCGCCGCGGTCGCCGGCACGCCTGGCGTTCCCGCCATCGCATCCCCGGCTCCTCGCGCCGCGACATCTCCGGTCGCGATCGACGCGGCGCGCCTGGCGTCGCTTCCCACCTTCATCGACGGAGTCGTCGCGCAGCAGATCGCGACCCGCCAGGTCGCCGGCGCGGTGGTGACCGTCGTCCACAAGGGCAAGGTGCTGTTCACGCGCGGCTATGGCTATGCCGATATAGCCAAGCGCGTGCCCGTTGACGCTCAATCGACCCTGTTCCGCCCCGGCTCGGTGTCGAAATTGCTCACCTGGGCTGCGCTGATGCAGCAGGTCGAGCTTGGCAAGGTCGATCTCGATGCCGATGTGAACCGCTATATCGACTTCGCCATCCCTCCCTTCGAGGGCAAGCCGATCCGCGTCCGCGACCTGTTTTCGCACAGCCCCGGCATGAGCGACCTGGACTATGGCGAACCTGACCTGCTGGCCCACCCGCGCGACTATCGCGACTATCTCAAGAAGCACATCCCGGCACGGCTCTGGGCGCCCGGAACCGAGATTTCCTACTCCAACTATGGCGCGGCGCTCGCTGGCTATATCGTGGAGCGAGTCTCGAATGAGCCCTTTCCCGACTATGTCGATCGCCATCTGTTCAAGCCCCTGGGCATGAACACCACCACCTTCCGCGAGCCGCTGCCCGAGGCATGGGCCAGGCATATGGCGCTGGGTTACGGCTTCAAGGACGGGCGCCTCGCGGCCAAGCCCTATGAGAATTTCAGCTTCATCATGCCCGCCGGATCGGCTGCCGCGACGGCACCCGACATGGCCCGGTTCATGCTCGCCATGCTGGCTCGCGGAACGCTGGGCGGCGCGCGTATCCTTTCGCCGGCCTCGGTCGATCTGCTCGAGAGCAATTCCCTCGCCAACGCGCCGCATCTCGAAGGCATGGCGCACGGTTTCATGGTCGCGCGCGAGGCTACCCCCCGCATGATCGGCCATGGCGGCAATACGGTCGACTTCCACTCCTACCTCCTGCTCGCGCCGGAGGCTGATTTCGGCTTCTTCGTTTCGACGACCGGCGGGCCCGACAGCAGCCCGGCCCGCACTGAACTGAGCAATGCGATCATCGGCCGCCTGTTCCCCGCCAAACCCGCCCAGCGCGCGTCCGGCGAGGAGGCACCGCCACCACTCGGCCAGTATCGCGCCAATCGCCGCGATTATGGCAAGCCGGCCGATCCGGCCGGCGACCTGACGGTGTCGGTGGCCGGCCCGAACGCGGTGATTACCAAGGACAGCCAGGAAACGCTGCACTGGGAACGGATCGGCCCGCACCTGTACGAGCGGGTAACGGGCGCGCGCGACGGCGGCCCCTATGACCGTCTGGAATTCTACGGTTCCTCCGCCGATCCCCGCCTGTCCTTCGCGTCATCGCCCCACCAGACCTGGCACCTCGTAAAGCCGTGACGGGCAATAGTGAAGTGTAGGCTTGACAATCTTCCTGGCGCCACGATACTGAAGCCATTACTTCACTGATGGAGTCGTGGCGCCATGGAACCCCAACCCGTCCTTCCCAGCACCTTCGTGATCGAACGGCGCTATCCTGCCTCAAGGGAGCGCGTGTTCGCGGCGCTCAGCCGGGAGGATCAGAAGCGCCGCTGGTATGCCGACCGCGATGGTCGTGAAGGCACCGAGTTCGAGATGGACTTCCGGGTCGGCGGCCGGTCCATCTCGCGCACCAGGATGGGCGCCGACACGCCGTTCGAAGGTGTCGAGCTCGTCAGCGAGGAATATTTCCACAACATCGTCCCCGACCGCCGCATCGTCAGCGCCGCCACCATGACACTCGGCGGCAGGCCCATCTCGGTCGCGCTGCTGACGATCGAGCTGGTCGCGACCGACAGCGGGACGGACCTGATCTGCACGCACCAGGCGGTCTTCCTCGAAGGCGCTGACGGACCGGAAATGCGCGAGCATGGCTGGCGTGTCTTGTTCGACCGGCTGGGGGCGATATTGCCGGAGGCGTGACGATTTCCGATCCGACAGCTTCCCCCGACCAGGCGGTCACCGTCGAGCGTGTCCTGCGCGCGCTCGCCGACCCGTCGCGCAAGGCGATGATCGAACGGCTGACCGAGGGGCCGCTGTCCGTCTCGAACCTCGCGGCGCCGCTCGGCATCACCCTGACCGCCGTCGCGCAGCATCTCCAGGTGCTTGAGGAATGCGGACTGGTGCGTACCGAGAAGACCGGCCGGGTGCGGAGCTGCCGGCTCGAACCAGGCGGCCTTTCGATCCTCGAACGCTGGATCCGCGACCGGCGATCCCCGGTGGAGAAAAGGCTCGACCGGCTCGGCGACTTTCTGGCCGGAGACGAAACGGCCTGAGCCGCTCCGGCGCTTCCCTGCCGCCGGGAGCGAGGCCGAAGAATGTCCGCGCGGTCGTTGAATCAGCGATCGATTTTGTGGAGCACCCGCTCGACCCTGACCGTGCGGCCATTCTCCTGTGCGATGGCCGCGATCTTTGCAAGCGCTCCCATGCCACCCTCCCGATCGACCGGAAGGGCCGCCCCTTCGGCGCCGCCCTCGCCTGCCGATCCGGCCCGCCCCCAGCTCAGCCCTGGGCAGCGATCTCGTACATCAGGTCGACATAGGCCATGGTCTGCTGAGTCAGGTTGGCGACCTTCGGGTTGCTTGGCTCGATGACGAAATATTCGTCGGGCGCGTGCGCGCCATTGCCGTTGCCGATGCCGAACTGCGCCGCCGGCAACCGCAGGGGATCGCCCGTGAAGACCACGCCCGGCCATGATCCGGCGGCGCGCACCGACAGGGCATAGGGAATCTGCGCTCGGGTCAGGACTGCCTTGTGTGCCTTGATCAGCCCCGATTCCTCCGGCGTCTGTGTCGGGCCATAGCCGCCCGTCACATTCACCTCGATATCGGGGAAACCCTTCTTGACCAGATGCGACTTCAGCTTGGCGACGCTGTCGTCCTTGGTCATGTCGGGCACCAGTCGCAACTCGACCTTGGCCACGGCGCGGTGCGGAAGAACGGTCTTGCCCCCTTCCCCGGTATAGCCGCTGACCAGCCCCTGGATGTTGATCGTCGGCTGCGACGCAAGGCGTTCGAGCGACTGTTCCCAGGTCTCGTCGTTGATCCAGTGCTGCACGCCCATCACCTTCTTGGCGTCGGCCTCGCTGTTCGTGCGCGCACTTTCAGCGATCAGCGCCTTCTGCCGGGTGCTGAGCGGCTCGACACGATCGAGGAACCCCTCCACCGCCGGGGTGTGGCCATCCGGCGCCATCAGGGTATTGAGCGCCTGGACGAGCCGCCAGGCCGGGCTGTCGACCCGGGCGAACTGGCTTGAATGAAGGTCCTTGGCCGGCCCTCGGCCCCAGCTCGCGCTGTCCGAGACGATCTCCATCTCGACCGCGCCCTTGGCGCCGAGCGAGATGGTCGCGTTGCCGGCGGGCGCCTGGCCGGCCGACGGAATGATCACGCCGACGCATTTCTTCATCGTCGCCAGCACATCGGGATCGCGGATCGCGGTGAGGAAATTGGGCGAGGCGATCTCCTCCTCGCCTTCAGCGATCAGCGCGAGATTGACCGGCAGCTTGCGGCCGGACGCCCTGAACGCGTGAAGCGCTGCGAGGAAGGCGCCTTCGGGGCCCTTCTGGTTGACCGCGCCGCGGCCCATGATGACCTTGCCCACACCCGGACGGTCGACCAGCCGCCCCTCGAGCGGCGGCACCGACCATTCGGCCGGGTCGAACTGCTTCACGTCGTACATGAAGTAGATGCCGAGCCATTTGGGCGCGCCGACGTCGAGCGTCGCGAACACGGCGGGCACGCCGCCGGTGGGCACCGTGCGTATCTTCTGGAACCCGGCCTCCTGCGCCAGCTTCGACATATGCGCGACGCCTTCGGCCACCTTGAACCGTTCGGCGGCGATGGTCGGGTTGCGGATCCATTCCTGGATTCGGGCGACGGAGGCGTCATGTCCCTGCTCGACGGCGCGGCGGATGGCGGCCATGTCGTCAGCGCGCGCCGCGAGCGCCACACCCGGTGCCAGCGTCATTGCCCCGGCAGCGGCACCCTGCAGCAGTGCGCGCCTGGTCGTCGAAAACTCGTCCATTGATCCTCCCCCGGGAAAGTTTATGCCGCATCAAAGTCGGCGAAGCGCCGGAGGTCAAGCGCAGCCGCCAAGCCACGCGCAATGATTCAACGAACGGGATTCAACGAACGGCGCTGCGGAGCGTTTGTGGCGCCCGACGGCTAGGGCGGATCGACATTCCCCTCATTGGCACGGTTACAGCATAGAAGAGGATTCGCACAGAGAACGCGGAGTTCAGTTCCGGGCTTGAGCATCGTGCCGGCAAGCCGCCTGATTGTGAAAATGTTCTCCCCCGAGCCGCTGGCGGGACCTTCTCAGCGCCTCCGCGCCTCTGCGCGAACCATCTTGCACCGACGACGGACCAGATCTGAATGTCTGGAGTCTGTTTCAGCAAAGCTGAAACGGTGGCGAGGCTGGAAAACGACTCTAGCGTGCCGCGCGCATCATCGACCAGAAAAGCGGACCACCCTTCGGCACGGTCCACTCAGCCGTGACCTCGAAGCCAAGCCCGCGATAGAAACTCAGGTTCCGTGGCGTCGCCGTCTCCAGATAGGCAGGCAACCCACTATCCGCGACCCGATCAAGCGCCGACCGGATGACGGCGCCACCAAGTCCCCTGCCCTGCGCCGCCGGATCGCAGCCGGCGATATGGAGGTACCAATAATCGCCTGCGGGGAAGTGCGCGTCGATCGCGTTCGATACCGCCAGCGCGCGGCCGAGCGCGCCACCGAAGATCCGCCACATCGGCCAGGCCTGAAGCAGCATGTCGAGAATGCTGGTGTGGTTCTGGCCCGGCCCCCGCCACAAGGCGGCCGCCTCGCCGCCCTGAGTCATCACCCGCATGCCGCGCGCATCCTCATCGAACAGCAGGGCGAACAGGCGGGGCAGACGCTTCGCGCGCTCCTCGGCGTCGGGGAAGATGAAGCTGGTGGCCGGATCGTCGGCAAACGCGCGCGCGAGCATTGCCCCAATGGCGACGCGATCGCCGGAATCGGCGAGTCGGACAGGATTCCTGGATTCAGTCACGCCGCTGCGCAACTGTTCCATCCCTCTCCTCTCGCGGGAGAAGGTGGTGCGAATCACCGGGTGGCGGGAATGAGGTTCGGAACTTCAACGAGTGCCCCCTCACCCTTCCTGTCGCTGCCCAATACTCCTCTCCCCACAAAGGGAGAGGGAGATTGGATCACGCGGCGCCCGCGCCCGCCTTGTCCTTCTTGGCATAGACGCGGATCGGTTCCTTGCGGCCCTCGATCACGTCCTTGTCGATCATCACCTCGTCGACCGAATCCATGCCCGGCAGATCGAACATCGTATCGAGCAGGATGCCTTCCAGGATCGAACGCAGGCCGCGCGCACCGGTCTTGCGATCGATCGCCTTCTTGGCGACCGTCACCAGTGCGTCGTCGGTGAAGCCGAGCTTCACCTCCTCCATGTCGAACAGCTTCTGATACTGCTTGACCAGCGCGTTCTTCGGCTCGGTCAGGATCGTCACCAGCGCCGGCACGTCGAGATCCTCGAGCGTGGCGATCACCGGCAGACGGCCGACGAATTCGGGGATCAGGCCGAACTTGAGCAGATCCTCGGGCTCGACTGCCTTCAGCGTCTCGCCGGTGCGGCGTTCCTCGGGCGAGGCGACATAAGCGCCAAACCCGATCGACTTGCCCTGGAGGCGATCGCCAATGATCTTTTCGAGGCCACTGAACGCACCACCGCAGATGAACAGGATGTTCGTCGTGTCGACCTGCAGGAATTCCTGCTGCGGATGTTTCCGGCCACCCTGCGGCGGGACCGAGGCGGTGGTGCCCTCCATCAGCTTCAGCAACGCCTGCTGAACGCCCTCACCCGACACGTCACGCGTGATCGAGGGATTTTCGGCCTTGCGGCTGATCTTGTCGATCTCGTCGATGTAGACGATCCCGCGCTGCGCCCGCTCGACATTGTAATCGGATGCCTGGAGCAGCTTGAGGATGATGTTCTCCACATCCTCGCCGACATAGCCTGCCTCGGTCAGCGTCGTCGCATCGGCCATGGTGAAGGGCACGTCGAGGATTCGCGCCAGCGTCTGGGCAAGCAAGGTCTTGCCGCAGCCGGTCGGCCCGACGAGCAGGATGTTCGACTTGGCAAGCTCGACATCCGCGCCCTTCTGGCCGTGGTTGAGGCGCTTGTAGTGATTGTGCACGGCGACCGAGAGGACCCGCTTGGCGCGCTTCTGCCCGATGACATAGTCGTCGAGCACGTCGCAGATCTCCTGCGGCGTCGGCACGCCCCCGTCCTTCTTCGAGACGAGCGCTGATTTGGTCTCCTCACGGATGATGTCATTGCAGAGCTCGACGCATTCATCGCAGATGAAAACAGTCGGCCCAGCGATGAGCTTCCGCACCTCGTGCTGCGACTTGCCGCAGAACGAGCAATAGAGCGTGCTCTTCGAGTCGCCGCCGCTGAGCTTCGTCATTCAATCCATCCTTCGCGCGGTACATAGCGCGTTCGTGCGGGGGCCCATGTTAGACCGGTCCCCTTATCTTCTACAATCACTATATCGCCCCAGAGTTAAGGCGACGGAAATCAGATCAGGACGCCGGCAGGACCGGCGTGGCCGATTCGTCGGCGATCGCCGGGCGCTTGTCGAACACCTCATCGATCAGGCCGAATTCCTTTGCCTCGTCGGCCGACAGGAACTTGTCGCGATCCATCGCATGCTCGATCTCGCCGATCGGCTTGCCGGTGTACTGAGCGTAGAGCTCGTTCATCCGGTGCCGGATGCGCAGAATCTCGCGCGCCTGAATCTCAATGTCGCTGGCCATGCCCTGCGCGCCGCCCGACGGCTGGTGGATCATGATCCGCGCGTTGGTCAGCGCCACGCGCATGCCGGGCTCGCCCGCCGCAAGCAGGAAGCTGCCCATCGAGGCGGCCTGGCCCATGCAGACCGTGCCCACGCGCGGACGGATATATTGCATGGTATCATGGATCGCCATGCCCGCCGTGACGACGCCGCCCGGCGAGTTGATGTACATGAAGATGTCCTTCTTGGGGTTCTCTGACTCCAGGAAGAGCAGCTGGGCGCTGATGACCGAGGCCATATGGTCCTCGACCCCGCCGGTGACGAAGATAATGCGCTCGCGCAGCAGGCGCGAATAGATGTCGAAGCTGCGCTCGCCGCGGTTTGACTGCTCGATCACGATCGGAACGAGACCACCCTGCGGCGCCTGCGCGGTGAAACCATTGGAAGTGAGCGGACGCATGAAGTCGCCGGTCTCGAACGGGTTATGCATAGTGTACCTTTGAATCCTTATGCCCCAGTAGATGTCTTACATCGGCGCTGGCGGAAACGAGTTCAACCCCCGCGCCGTCAGGCTTGCCGATCCTCCCCGCCCGGCGCGCGATGCGCCAGATAGGCCAGACGCCGCACCTCGCGCCGCCCGCGCACCACCGTATCGAGGATAAGTCCGGCGAACAGGTTGAGCGAGGCGAGAATCATCAGCCCCGTCACCAGCACCGCGGTTGGGAAACGCGGCACCAGGCGGGTGTGCATATAGGTGATGATCAGCGGCACTGCGAGGATTACCGCGATGCCGGCCAGCGCCGCGCCGATGCTGCCGAAGAACAGCACGGGCCGCTCGATCCGGTAAAGCTGGAAGATCGTGCGCAGGATACGGAAACCGTCGCTGTACGTGCTCAGCTTCGATTCGGAACCTTCCGGCCGCGCGAAATAGGGGGTCTCGATCTCCGCGACGGGCATCTTCAGTTCGAGCGCATGGACGCTGATCTCGGTCTCGATTTCGAAACCCGACGAGAGCACCGGGAAGCTCTTCACGAATCGGCGCGAGAAAACGCGATAGCCCGACAGGATATCGGTGAAGCTGCGCCCGAACAGCCGCGCGAGCATGCCCGTCAGGAGCGCGTTGCCCATCTTGTGACCGCGACGGTACGCCGCATCGGCCTGGGTGACCCGGGCGCCGACAACCATATCGAGCTGCTCGTCGAGCACCCGCGCAACCAGCGCCGGGGCCGAAGCCGCGTCATAAGTCGCATCGCCATCCGCCATGACATAGATATCGGCATCGATGTCGGCGAACATGCGGCGGACGACATTGCCCTTGCCCTGGATACGTTCGGTCCGGACGATCGCCCCGGCGGCACGCGCGACCTCGATCGTGCGGTCGCGGCTGTTATTGTCGTAAACATAGATTGTCGCGTCGGGCAACGCGGCACGAAACCCCGCCACCGTCTGCGCGATGGCGGCTTCTTCATTGTAGCAGGGCAGCAGGACAGCAATGCGCGACGTCATCCACCTGCCATAGGGGCGAATTCGCGCGGGTTCGACCCTTTTGTGGTTTGACGATTTCTACCGCGCGCGGGATGGTCGGCACGGGGAACAAGGGGGAATATCAATGGAAATTCGGGACCTGCGGCCACTGACGGCCATTCTGGCCGTAATGATTGTGATCGACGCACTGTGGAATCCGGCGATTCTGGTCGCTGCATGGATGACGCCGGAGCTGTTCCAGCGATTCGTCACGCCGATCGCCAACACGGTGGATGTCGCCGCACTTCTGTTCAAGATCGTGACAATGATCGTGTTCTGTCGCTGGATTCTTGTGGCCGGCAACAATCTGATCGCGGCCGGCTTCGAGGATCTCGAATTCACGCCATGGTCGCGAATCTGGTGGTTCCTGGTGCCATTTGCGTGCCTGATCAAACCGTTCCACGGAATGCGCGAATTGTGGAACGCTAGCCGCGGCGTCTATCCCCATGACCTGAACGACAATCTTGTCGCGGCATGGTGGGCATTATGGCTGCTCGCCGGCCTGGTCGCCTGGCTCGCGAATGCAGTGGCTGGCCCTGGCACAGGGGGGCTACTGGCGGGCAGCGTCGCCGATATCGTGTTGGCATCCGTGGCGATTGCGCTGATTCGCGGAATTGCCCTGGCGCAGACCGGGCTCGACGGATCGAAGCTGAACGAAGTCTTCGCCTGATCGAAGTGCGTGCTCCGCAGGGACGTCACTGCCGGTCGGCAGCGACGTCCCTGAACGGTTCAGTCCTTCTTGGCGGGAGCTTTCTTCGCCGCCGGCTTCTTGGCGGGCGCAGCTTCCTCGGCCGGCGCTTCCTCAGCGTCAGCCGCAGGCTTGGCCGCCTTCTTGGCGGCAGGCTTCTTCACTGGCTCTTCAGTCGCTTCGGCAGCAGGCTCAGCCTTCTTGGCAGCCGCCTTCTTCGCCGGCTTTGCTTCCTCGGCGGAAGCATCTTCTGCGGGCTCCGCCTTCTTGGCGGCGGCCTTCTTCTTCGGCTTGTGGTCATGATCATGGTCGTGGTCATGATCGTGATGATGCGTGCCGCTGGCGAAACCGTCCTCGGATTCGATCGCCTCTTCAAGCGCTTCGCGGGTCACTTCGCGATCGCTGATGTCGGCCTTTTCGAACAGCCAGTCGACCACCTTGTCCTCATAGAGCGGCGCGCGAAGCTGGGCTGCCGCCATCGGCTCGGAACGGACATATTCGATGAAGCGAGTGCGATCCTCGGGGCCATATTGCGACGCGGCCTGCGCGATCAGACGGTTCATTTCCTGCTGGCTGACCTCGACACCATTGGCCTGGCCGATCTCCGAAAGGAGCAGACCCAGGCGCACGCGCCGCTCGGCGATCGCCTGATAATCGGCGCGCTCCGCTTCCATCTCGGCGATGGCCGCCTCGGGATCGGCTTCGTGAGTCGCCTCATGCTCGAGTTGTTGCCAGATCTGGGCGAACTCGGCCTCGACCATCGACGGAGGGACCGGGAAATCATGGCCCTCGGCGAGCTGGTCGAGCAGCTTGCGCTTCATGTGGGTGCGGGTGAGCTGGTTCAGTTCCTGCTCGATCTGGCCCTTGAGCAGTTCCTTGAGCTGGTCCAGATCCTTGAGGCCGAGCGACACCGCCAGCTCGTCGTCGATCTTCGTCTCGCCTGCGGTCTTCACTGCCTTGATCGTCAGATCGAAGGTCGCAGCCTTGTCGGCCAGATCCTTGGCCTGATAGTCAGCCGGGAAGGTGACTTCGATCTGACGCTCGTCACCGGTCTTCACGCCGACGACCTGGTCTTCGAAGCCCGGGATCAGGCGGCCCGAACCCAGTTCGACCGACATGTCGGTGCCGGTGCCGCCGTCGAACGCCACGCCGTCGACCTTGCCGACGAAGTCCATGACGACGAGGTCACCCGTCTTTGCCTTGTAGGTCGCCTTGGCATCGTCCCAGCGCTTCTGCTGGTCGGCGAACTTCTGGAGCTGCTCCTGGAGGGCGGCTTCATCGGCCGGCACGGTCAGCCGCTCGAGCTTCAGATGCTCGATCGACGGGGTCGGAACATCGGGGAGCACTTCGAGCTCGACCTTGACCTCGGCATCCTGGCCGAGCTCATAGCCCTCGTCGAGGCTGACCGAAGGCTGGATCGCCGGGCGCAGCTTCTGCTCGGCGAGGAGCGTCTGGACGCCTTCCTGGATCGAGCTGTTGAGCGCATCCTGCATCAGCGCCGGGCCATGCATCTTGCGGACCAGGTTGGCAGGCACCTTGCCTGGGCGGAAGCCGGGCATGCGAACCTGCGGCGCGACGCGCTTCAGCTCGGCATCGACCTTCGAATCGATGTCCTTCGCCGTGATCTTCAGCGTGTAGGCGCGCTTCAGGCCCTCGTTCAACGTCTCGACAGTCTGCATTTCAACACTTGCCTTTTTTAGCTCTGGGCCTTTTCAGGGAATCACTGTTGCGGCACCCCTCGCCCAGCGCGACGAGACTGGTGCGGGCGAAGGGACTCGAACCCCCACATCTTGCGATACCTGGACCTAAACCAGGCGCGTCTACCAGTTCCGCCACGCCCGCATGGGACACCTTCGGTCGGCGGCGTCTATAGCAAGTCGCACGCGGGTAGCAACCCGGCGCGATGCCGACGCGTTATATCGCGGAGGAGAAAGCCGATGGCCACCACCCCGCCACCCGAATTGCCACCCGAACCGAGCCAGCCTGCCCAACCTGCCGCCCCGCCGCCGGAAGTCTCACCCGTCGCCCCAGATATCGACGTGCCCGCGCCGCAGCCAGGCGGTGATCCGGCACCGCCTGCCCCCGGCCAGCCGGTCGGCCGGTCGGCCGGTCGGCCGGTCGGCCGGTCGACGGCATGAATTCTCGCTGAGAGGAAGGCCAGCGATCGATCGGGATCCCCCAACCCCGCAGCTTGCCCGACGGTTGATCCCACCAATCGCACCGATGCCGAATGGATCATCGAGGCAAGCAAGGAATGCGACAAAGCCCAGCGGAGGCGCGTCGGTCGGCATCAACCACACGGGCAGCACGATCAGTAACCTGGGCAGCGATGCGCAATAATCCTACAGATGAATCGGATGACCCGCAGTTACGCTGCAACCGCGGGTCATTGCGCCTTATTTGGCCGTAGTTGCCTTTTCGGACTTCTCTGCGACATCCGGCCAGCGATTGCCCGGCGTACCCATGGGTATGTTAGGATCGGTAACGGCTGCTGCAGCATCCGCCGTCTCATGCTCCATCGGCGGCAATCCCGTCATCCGGCTCACCATCCAACCAGGCGCATTGTCAAAGCGGGTATAGGTCAACTCGGCCCGTGCCCGCGGAAAGGACGCCAGCATCGCCGGAACCTGATCGCTTTCGGTTGCCGCGTGGACGACCATCAAGTCCGGCATCGTGTAAGGTTTTTCGGCGAGGTCCTCCGAGACCTGCTGCCCCGCGAATTCGGGAATCGTGGTCGCTTCGTTCGGCAGGATGGTGAGGATCGTGCCGATATCGGTGATCTCACCGGCGCGAACCGTAAAGCGGTAACTCCCCATGCAGAAACAGGTCGATTCGGTGCCCGCGATTACATATTCGCCGGGCGTGAGCGACGTCAGGAACACGCCAGCCTCTCCCTGGGATATCGGAACCGTCCCGAAGGGTCGTGCACCGCCGATCAGCGCCGCGACATCCTCACCCTTCGGCAACGGGTTCGCATCCTTCTTGTAGGTCGTCCGCAGCACGCCCCTGACCGGATCGATCCGAGTCACTACAACCGTGGGCGCGACCCCCTTGTCGGAAAGGGCCGGTCCCACACGGGCCAGCAGATATCCTGAACGGGCATCAATAAGAATCGGCGGCTTGTTCTTGATCTGCTTCGCAGCACTAGCGGTGGCAGGAACGACAAACGCGGCGACCGCCAGCGCGGAAAGGAGAAGGCGGCTCATTTCGGAAGCTTTCGCGTGGAGGGGACAGGGCCGGTCATGTAGGCGACCATGCGGTCGACCGCGCCGTCGCCGCGAACAATCTTGTTCCAATCCTCTTGCGGCACATAATAGCGGCTATAGCCGTGCATCGCCATGCAGTTGCGCATCGACGAATCGCGACGACGACGTTGTTCCACGCTCATCGCGATCGCATCCATGATACCGGCCAGCAGCCCGCCAGCCATCACGGTCGAGTAGCGAGTGCCTCTCGGCGCTGGTCCGGCCCGGCCGGAAAGAGCCATGCAATAGGTAAGGTCAGCGCGGACGATGTCGGCCGACACGCCGTCGCCATAGAACATGAAGAACTTGCTAGTGTCGTCCCCCTGCTCCTTGTCTGCTGCAGATGCAGGACTCGCGAGCAAAACCGCCGCCGCAAACGCGGCCCATCTCAATCGTAACATTTAATCCCCCCCGGTTATTCTTTCGACAACCTATCGCGGGCGGTTGAGATCAGGCAAGCAGCTTTTTCAGCAGGTCGTTGACCACCCCGGGATTGGCCTTGCCGCCCATCGCCTTCATCGTCTGGCCGACGAAGAAGCCGAACAGCTTGTCCTTGCCGGAGCGATACTCGGTCACCTTGTCCTCGTTGGCGGCCATCACATCGGCGATCACCTTTTCGATCGCGCCGGTATCGCTGGTCTGCTTGAGTCCGCGCTCCTCCACGATCGCACCCGCGCCCTGGCCGGTTTCGAGCATGATCTCGAACACCTGCTTGGCCAACGTGCCCGACAGCGTGCCGTCGGCGACAAGACCGAGCAGTTCGGCTGCCTGAGTCGGGCTGACCGGCGATTCCTCGATACCCTTGCCGAGCCGGTTGAGCGCGCCGAACAGTTCCGACGTCACCCAGTTCGCGCCCGCGACCGGCTTTGCGCCCGCATCGAGCAACGTATCGAACCAGCGCGCGGCCTCGACCTCGGCAGTCAGCACCGCAGCATTGTACGGCGTGATCCCCAGTGACTCATAGCGGCGGCGCTTGGCGTCAGGCAGCTCCGGCAGGCTCGCGCGGCACTCCTCCAGGAACGCGTCGTCGAGCTCGAGCGGCAGCAGGTCGGGATCAGGGAAATAACGATAGTCATGCGCATCCTCCTTGGAGCGCATCGACCGGGTCTCGTTCCTGTCGGGATCGTAGAGCCGCGTTTCCTGGACGATCCGTTCGCCGGCCTCAAGCGCCGTGACCTGCCGAAGCGCTTCCTGCTCGACCACCGCCATGACGAAACGGACCGAATTGACATTCTTCGTCTCGGTACGGGTGCCGAGCGGGTCGCCGGGCTTGCGCACGCTGACGTTCACGTCGGCGCGCATCGACCCTTCTTCCATGTTACCGTCGCACGAGCCCACATAGCGCAGGATCGACCTGAGCTTGCGCAGATACGCCCCAGCCTCGGCCGGCGACGTCATGTCGGGGCGGCTGACGATTTCCATCAATGCCACGCCCGACCGGTTGAGGTCGACATAGCTCTGAGTCGGATGCTGGTCGTGCATCAGCTTGCCGGCATCCTGCTCGACATGGATTCGCTCGACGCCGATCTCTTTGGTCGCTGCGTCGGGGTCCTTCTCGTCAAGGCTGATCGCGATCCTGCCCTCGCCCACCAGCGGGTGATAGAGCTGGCTGATCTGGTAACCCTGCGGCAGATCGGCATAGAAATAATTCTTGCGGTCGAACCGCGACCATTTGTTGATCGCGGCGTCGATCGCCATGCCGGTGCGCACTGCCTGGCGGATGCACTCGCGGTTCGGCACCGGGAGCATGCCCGGCATCGCGGCATCGACCAGCGACACCTGGGTGTTGGGCTCGGCGCCGAACGCGGTCGCCGCGCCCGAGAAGAGCTTGGCGTTGGAGGTCACCTGGGCATGGACTTCGAGGCCGACAACGACCTCCCAGTCGCCGGTGGCGCCACGGATGCGATAGCTTGCTTCAGTCATTTCTTCGGCCCTGCCTGTGCCGTTTCGGCCTCGGCTTCCGCTTCATCGCGGGAGCCTTGGCCCGATCCCTTGAACCAAATTTGACGCGGCCCAAGACGTGGAAAAACCCTTCGGCGACAAACTCGAATATGAGCCTGCCGACGAACTCTCCTACCACCACGCCTCCGGCCTTGCGACGAAGCCCGCCCGCTCTTCCAGCGCCAGGCCAGCGTTCAGCACGCCTTGTTCGTCGAGCGGCTTGCCGATGATCTGCAGCCCCAATGGCAATCCTGCCTTGTCGAGCCCGCCCGGCACCGACATCGCCGGCAAGCCCGCGAGCGAACTCGGCACCGTGAAGACGTCGTTCAGATACATCGCGATCGGATCAGCGCTCTTCTCGCCCAGCGCGAACGCAGCGGACGGCGCGGTCGGCGTGAGCAGCAGGTCGCAGCTTTCCCAGGCCCGCTCGAAATCGCGCGCGATCAGGGTGCGGACCTTCTGCGCCTGGGTGTAATAGGCGTCGTAGAAGCCAGCGGAGAGCACATAGGTGCCGATCATGATCCGGCGCTTCACCTCGTCGCCGAAACCGGCGGCGCGGGTCGCGGCATACATGTCCTGCAGGTTCGCACCGTCGGGCAGATCGCGCAGGCCGTACCGCACGCCGTCATACCGGGCGAGGTTGGACGAGGCTTCCGCCGGCGCGATGATGTAATAGGCCGGCAGCGCGTACTTCGTATGCGGCAGCGAGACCTCGACGATCTCCGCTCCCGCATCACGCGCCCAGTCGATGCCCTGCTGCCACAGCGCCTCGATCTCCGCCGGCATGTTATCGACACGATATTCCTTGGGGATGCCGATGCGCTTGCCGGCGAGGCTGGCGGACAGGCCCGCCTCCCATTTCGGCACGGCCAGGTCGAGCGAGGTCGAATCCTTCGGGTCGAACCCGGCCATCGCCTCGAGCATGATCGCGCAGTCGCGCACGTCGCGCGCCATCGGCCCGGCCTGATCGAGCGAGGAGGCGAACGCCACCACGCCCCAGCGCGAGCACCGGCCATAGGTCGGCTTGATGCCCGAGATGCCGGTGAAGGCAGCTGGCTGGCGGATCGAGCCGCCGGTGTCGGTGCCGGTCGCAGCCGGGCACAGCCGCGCCGCGATCGCCGCCGAACTACCGCCCGAGGACCCGCCCGGCGCGAGCGGTGCGTTACCGCCATCGGCGCGGCGCCACGGCGAGATCACATTGCCGAAATAGCTGGTCTCGTTGGACGAGCCCATCGCGAACTGGTCCATGTTGAGCTTGCCCAGCATGCCGGCGCCGGCATCCCACAGCTTGCCGGAGACGGTGGACTCGTACGGCGGTGTGAAGCCCTCGAGGATATGGCTCGCCGCGGTCGAGGCCACGCCCTTGGTGCAGAACAGGTCCTTCATGCCGATCGGCACGCCGGCCAGCGGCTTGAG
>JAZKCJ010000026.1:0-117980 GCA_040388155.1 Pseudomonadota bacterium | reverse complement strand
GCTAGCGCACGGTACACCGCCGAAGCTGGTACCCACTATTGAACGGAAATGGCGCACCCGACAGGATTCGAACCTGTGGCCTCTGCCTTCGGAGGGCAGCGCTCTATCCAGCTGAGCTACGGGTGCCTGGTCGCAGGCGCCTAGCAAAGCGCGGCGGGCTACGCCAGCCCTATCGCTTCTTCGCCAGCGTGACGGGCTGGAACATGCCAAGGCCGCAGGTCGGACCCCGCACGGGGCCGCCCCCGGTCCGCAATACGGTGATCGTATCGACCGAGCATAGCTGGCCGATCGAGGTCTTGTAGGAAAAGGCCTCGTCGAAACCCAGGCCGGGGCAGCTCTGCGGCAGGGTGTTGCGATAGATCTGGCCGCCATTCATCTCGAAGTCGATGATCGAGTCGTTGCGCACATGGCTCGTCCGGATCCGGCTCGTCATGATGCAACTCTGCGGCTTGCCCGCGGGCGTTGCCTCCGGAACCCGGTTCTTGTCCTTCGCAACCCCGGGGGCGGCGGTCGCGGCAAAGGCGAGGGCGATCAGGATCATGCGCATGGTCAGGCCTCCTTGGCGGCGCCGCGCGTCGGCGCCGGCGTCTTCGGTTTATAGGCGCACAAGTCCCATACCACGCATCGCCAGCATTCGGGAGTGCGTGCTTTGCAGATATAGCGGCCGTGAAGGATCAGCCAGTGATGGGCGTGGAGGCGGAAGGGCTGGGGCACCGCCTTCTCGAGACCCAGCTCTACTGCGAGCGGCGTCTTGCCGCGCGCCAGGCCGGTGCGGTTGCCGACACGGAAGATATGCGTGTCGACCGCGAAGGTCTCGGCGCCGAAGGCGGTGTTCATCACCACGTTCGCGGTCTTGCGGCCGACACCGGGCAGCGTTTCGAGCGCGTCGCGGTCGGCTGGCACCTCGCCGCCATAGTCGGCGATCAGCTTTTCGGAGAGGGCGATGACGTTCTTCGCCTTGGTGTTGAACAGGCCGATCGTCTTGATGTGCTGCTTCAGCGCCTCCTCGCCAAGCGCCACCATCTTCCCGGGCGTGTCGACCTCTGCAAACAGGCGCCGCGTCGCCTTGTTGACGCCGACATCGGTCGCCTGCGCGGACAGGGCGACCGCGACGAGCAGGGTATAGGGGTTGGTGTATTCGAGCTCGGTCTCGGGATGCGGATTGTCCGCCGCGAGCCGTGCGAAGAACTCGACGACATCCGCCTTTTTCAAAGCCCGAGCACCTCCGCCATCTGGTAGCGCCCGGCGGGCTTGTCGGCGAGCCACAGCGCGGCGGTGATCGCGCCGCGCGCGAAGATCTCGCGGCTCTCGGCGCGGTGGCCGATCTCGATGCGTTCACCCGACCCGGCGAAGACCACCTGGTGATCCCCGGCGACCGAACCGCCGCGCAGGCTGGCAAAGCCGATCGTGCCCTCGGCCCGCGCCCCGATCAGCCCAGCCCGGTCGGTTACCTTCGCTTCGGCCAGCGGGATGCCGCGACCAGCCGCCGCCGCTTCGCCGAGCAGGAGCGCAGTGCCGGACGGCGCATCGACCTTGTGGCGATGATGTGTCTCGACGATCTCGATGTCCCAGTCAGTGCCGAGCACCGACGCCGCCTCGCGCACCAGCCGCGCGATCAGCGTGACGCCGAGCGACACGGTGCCGGTCTGAAGTACGGCCACCCGTTTCGCTGCCTCGTCGATCAAGGCGTGATGTGCGGGCGACAGGCCGGTCGTACCGACCAGGATCGGCGTGCCCGCCGCCACCGCCGCGGCGAGATTCGCCTCGAGCGCCGAGGGCACCGAGAAATCCACCAGCACGTCGGCGGCGTGCGCCAGCGTTGCGGGATCGCCCCCGGCATCGATCCCGCCGGCCAGGGTCCCGCCCAGGTCCGAGACGACGCCGGCCAGTGCCTGCCCCATCCGTCCGGCGCTGCCGATGATGCCGATCATGGTCATTTGCCTGGTCTCCCGGGAATGCCGCGATTGTCGATGCAGTGGATCACGCGACAGGCCCATATTTTCGATGTCGGCGGGCAGATGCCACAATGCGACGCGGCAGGACAGGGGCTTTGCCTTCACGAATGCTTTGCCATGTCCGGCAAGATATGGCGTATTTCATCCGACGAACAGTGATGTGACGTGTCAATCAATGCGAAATTCATTCGACTTTCTATTTTGAGAAATGACAATTTCGGATATATTTGATCAAGTATATCATATTGCTGCGGGATCATAACTACTGCGGATATTGTTACTCTTTCCGATGGATGGTGTCGATAGTAGGATCACCCCTCAGTTGCACGGTGAAGACGGGCGCGATTTCCCGGCGTGTCGGCGGGAAACGTACGACGCCGTGCCTGCCTGTCAGGAGCGATGCGATGAGCGATCCGGTTTCGACGACGATCTTCGGCCCCAACCAGTTCGTCACGGGCGTCCGCGGCTGGACAGGATCAGACGTGATCCTGACCGGGACGACCAACAGCGATGGTGCGACCACTGCCTTGCTCTATCTCGGCCCGCTGACGCCGACCGACGGGAACGGGCTCTATTCCAGTCAGCCGGTCTTTCCGGGGCAGAGCGTGACAGGCTCGACCTTCTACGGACCCGACACTTTCGTGTTCAATCCGGCGCTGGGCGAGGGCAATGTCCGGGCGGTCGGCAACTACCAATATTCGGGAAGCGCGGCGCACAGCAACGGCATGATGTATCAGGGCCCGCCCCAGGGCGGCGGCACCTGGAGCCAGATCGACGTGCCGAGCAGCCTGGTCGGTGGCCAGGCCGTATGGAACACGATCCCGCACAGCACGATGGGCGATCTCGTCGTCGGCGACTATGATCTGAAGGGCGTTCCGCTCTCCGCCAACGCCTTTCTCTACGATATCGCGAAGGATCGCTGGACGATCTTCGACATACCCGGCTGCACCCTGACCACCGCCTATGGCATCTGGCAGCACGGCATCGGCAGCAGCAGCTATACGATCGTCGGCGGCACGCGGAACGGGCATGGCATCAACCAGGGCATGGTGATCGGCTATGATTCAGCGACGGGCGCCTTCAGCAACCTCAAGCTGTACAGCTATCTCGACGAGCCGGCGCTGGTCACGCATTTCGAGGGGATCGTCGCGACGCCGGCGGGGTTCAACCTGGCCGGCGGCGGCAGCGGATCATCGGCCCTGCTCGCCTCGATCTCGATCAATCCGGACGGGTCGTACAGCGATGCGACCTGGATACCCTATGCCTATCCCGGCGCGATCGTCACCACGGGCAACAGCATCTACCAGAATGCGTTGATGGGTGTCTTCGCGATATCGGGGACGGCGGGCGTGCAGAGTTACGTCGCGACCTTCCCTCTCTGACGCAGGCCGTAACCGGGATCGGGCTCAGGCGGCGGCGATTCCGGCGGCGACCAGTTCCTTTCGCGCGGCATCGAAGGCAGCCCGGAACGCTGGCTCAGCCATCAGCCGTTCGGCGATCAGCAGGCCGAGCATCTGGCCGGCGCTCACGTCGCTGCGGAAATGCTGGCCGCAGACGATGCGGCTTTGCCCATAGCGCGCGGCGCGGGCGAGGATCGGGCCGGCCTTTTCGGGCACGAGCCGCGCCAGCACCTCGCCCATCGAAAAGGCCATCGAGGTATGGCCGCTCGGGTAGCTCGACAGCGGATCCTCGTTGCGCTTGCAGCTTTTGAGCGCCGGGTCGACGATATAGGGGCGGGGTCGCTTGAATTCGTCCTTGCCGTGGTCGACCGTCGCCTTCTCGGTCGCGCGGACCATGCCGAGCAGCGCGCTGGTGGCGGGCAGTGCGGCAAGGTCGAAGCTGGGGCCCAGCGCCACGGCGAAGATCGATCCGTTCTTGGTGTCGCCGTCGGTGCGGGCGTCGGCTTCGTCGGCGGGCGACCGCGCCGTCTCGATCGCGTGGAGTTCGGCAAGCTCGGCCAGCGCCTGCGGGCTGCCGGCCGCAGGCGGCGGCGGCAGGACAAGCACCGGATCGATGTTGCGGAGCAGGGCCGGCGCCTTGTCGGCAGCGGGGGCCGCGGCGGCAAGCGCCACCGCGGCGAGGAGCAGGCGCTTCATCAGAAGGTCAGCGTGATGTCGCCGGTGAAGGACCGGCCGGTCTGGTAGAAATACTGGTCGAACGGCGTGGTCTTGCCCGTGTTGATGTTGGTCACGCGCTGCGAATCGAGCAGGTTGTTGATCTCGAAGCCGACCCGCACCGGGCCGATATCGTAGCGCGCCGACAGGATCGCGCTGTTGTAGCCGTTGCTGCGATAGCTGTTGTAGACGGGGAGCGTGGTGCTCGCGTTCACGGTGGTGATGCTCGACGGATCGGTGAACCATTGCCGGCCCGTATATTTGTCGATCAGTGAGAAACGGATCGGGCCGCTCTTGTAGAGGATGCCGGCCGCGGCGGTCCATTCCGGTGCGTTGGCGACCTGCAGGTTGGGCGAGCCGTCATTGTTCGTCTTGGCGTAGTTGCGCGACCCGTTGGCGAAGACGGCGAGGCCGTGCGGCAGGGCATAGGTGATCTGGCCCTCGATGCCCTTGTACTGGACTGAACCCTGGTTGATCCAGATCACCCCGTCGCTGGCGACGGGCGCGTTGATCGACGCGAACTTGTTGGTGAAGTCGATCTTGTAGACATCGGCGTCGATCGAGAGATTGCCGCCATGATAGACGACGCCGGCCTGATAGTTGGTCGAGCGCTCCGGCTCGACCGTCGAGAGGCTTGGCTTGGCGACATAGAGCACGCCCAGCGAGGGCGCGAGGAAGCCGCGCGCATATTGCGCATACACCGCCAGCCGGTCGTTGACCGCATAGTTGATCGTCGCGAAGGGCAGGTTGGCGCTGTAGGTATTGCTCAGCTTCTGCGGAATGCGCGTCGTCTGGTTGTAGAGCGCATCGACCTGCCGGTTGAAATCGACATGCTTGAAGCCCGGGGTGATCTTCAGCCCCGCGATCGGCCGCAGTTCGAGCTCGACGAATTCCTCGGTGTGGTTGGTGTGCGAATTCTGGTCGAACTTGATGTTCTGCGGGGTGGCAAGGCCTGAAATCGGGTCGATGACCTTCTTCTCGACATAGTTGGGCGCGCCGGTCACCAGGTTGACGTCGCGCTGCTGGCGATAGGTGTTTGACCATTCGATCCACGCACCCGCGGTGATCGCGCCGAAGCCGAAGTCGATCCGCGTCTTCGCGATGTCGCCGAACATCCGGTACTTGTTGGTTTTGGTATAGCCTGGCACGCCGGGCGCGGTCGTGGCCACGCCGTTGACCGGCGTGTAGACATTGGCCTTGGCGATGTCCGCTGCGCTTGCGGTCGCGAACAACGTCACGTCGCTGCCGCTCAGCGTCTCGTTGTCATAGCTGTAGGTATAGGCGCGGTTCTCGAAGATCGAATTGGGCGCGATGTTCGCCTCGAACTTCACCACTTCGAAATCGGTCGTCTTGTGGGTGTGGTTGTACCCGTAATAGGTCTGCGAGTTCGGGTCGTTGTTCAGGCTGAAATTCTTGCCGAACTGGGCAACCTGCGCCAGCGTCGCGCCATCCTTGTCGGGCTGGTTGAACGTGTTCTCGTTATAGGTTGCAAGGATCGTCAGCTTCGCGTCCGGCCCGATCGGGATCATGACCTTGCCGAACACATTGTTCGACCGGAACGGGCTGTAGGTGCGGGCGCCGTCTGATCCGATATGCTGGCCGCTCAGGACGATCTCGGTCCCGCCGAGCTTCTCGATCGCGCCGCTCTGCGCGACGCCGCGCAGCATCCACGTATTGTAGCTGCCATAGGTGGCCTTGGCCTCGATGCTCGCATCCTCGCGGGTCGCGCGGGAGAAGAGGTTGATGTTGCCGCCGAAGGTCGCCTGGCCGAGCTGGCTGGCGTTGCCGGGGCCGCGATCGACGATCAGCGTCTCGATCGTGTTCGACGGGAAGAAGGTGTTCGAATGATGCGTCGGATCGTTGGTGTCGCCGAACGGAACGCCATCATAGGTGACGTTATATTCGCCGTCCTGGAAGCCGCGGATCTGCGCCTTGGATTCGGACAGGCCGGGCCCGTTGGCATTGCCATAGCCCGAGACGCTGGGTCCGATCAGCGCGATCTGGTTGAAGTCGGAGGTTGCCGGCAGCGAATCCTCGATGAAGGAGCGCGAGATGATCGATTGCGGCTGGGTCGTCTGCAGCGAGGCGGTGACGGGCGCGATCTCGTTCGCGCGGGTCGCGGTCACGACGATGTCGGAGCCTTCGGCCAGGTCGGTCTTCGGCTTCTGGTCGGGCGCTGCTTCGTCGGCCGGAGCGAGGGCCGGGGGCGTCTCCGCATAAGCGGCGGAGGACAGAATCGAGAGCGCAAGCATGCTCACGCCGAGCAGCAGCCGCTGCGGCCTGGTTGAGGTCGACATTGATCTGGTTTTCCCTGGCGCCCCGATCGGCGCGGGGTCGGCCTATGGAGAGGCTGTGACTCTTTCGCTGCCGTAACGTTACAGAAATGCGTCAAACGCCAACATGACAAATAATCAATATTCCGGTTAGGAAATGGCGAAGTTCGGGAAGGTGGCGCGGGCCTTCGCAGCCGCCTAGGAACGCGTCATGACCAAGCCCCGCAACATCGTGATCCTTACCGGTGCCGGCATCTCGGCGGAAAGCGGCCTTGCGACCTTTCGCGGGCCGGGCGGCCTGTGGGAGGGGCATCGGGTCGAGGATGTCTGCACGCCCGAAGCGCTTGCGGCCGACCCCGACCTCGTCCACCGTTTCTACGATGCCCGCCGTGCGGCGCTGGCGACGGTCGAGCCCAACGCGGCGCACCGCGCGCTGGCGCGGCTCGACGCGGCGTGGCCGGGCGCGCTGCTGATCGTCACCCAGAATGTCGACGACCTGCACGAGCGGGCAGGGGCGTCGCGCCTGCTCCACATGCATGGGGAGCTGAACTCGGCGCTCTGCGCGTCCTGTGGAGCACGGATGTCCTGGGCCGGCGACATGCCGCCAGGCACGCGCTGCGATGCGTGCGGTGCGGCGGCGATGCGGCCCGACATCGTCTTCTTCGGCGAGATGCCCTATGCGATGGACCGGATCGAACGGGCCCTGTCGGAGGCCGACCTGTTCGTCTCGATCGGTACCTCGGGCGCCGTCTATCCCGCCGCCGGCTTCGTCCAGACCGCGCGCTATCACGGGGCGGCGACGCTCGAGATGAACCTGGAGCCGTCAGCCGGCAGTGCCTATTTCCACGAGACCCGGCTCGGCCCGGCGAGCGGGCTGGTGCCGGCCTGGGTGGAGGCACTGCTTTCCTGATCCTCCCCGTACCTGGAGGATCAATCAATCCACCCAGTCGAGGCCCATCTCGCGGTAGATATCGCGTTCGTCGTCCCAGCCGGGCTTGACCTTCACGTGCAGGTAGAGATGCACCGGGCGGCCCATGATGCCGCTCAGCTCGGTCCGCGCGCGTGCGCCGATCTCCTTGATGCGGGCGCCGCCCTTGCCCAGCACGATCGCGCGCTGGGTGGGGCGCTCGACCAGGATCTGCTGGTGAATCTCGACTGAGCCGTCCTCGCGTTCCTTATACTGCTCGGTCTCGATCGCGCTGGCATAGGGCAGTTCGGCATGGAGCTGGAGATAGAGCTGCTCGCGCGTCACCTCGGAGGCGAGGCTGCGCTCGGTCGCGTCGGAGACCTGGTCCTCCGGGAAATGCCACGGCCCCTCGGGCATCGCTTTGGCCAGCACCTTCTTCAGCTCGGCCAGGCCGTCGCCGGTCGAGGCGCTGACGAAGAAGGTCTCGGCGAAATCGACGATTCCGTTGAGCTTCTCGGCATGGAGCAGCAGCTTCGCCTTGTCGGCCAGGTCGACCTTGTTGAGGATGAGATATTTCGGCTCCGGGCGCGCGGCGATCGATTCAGCGATGGGGATCACCTTGGGGCCGAGCCCGCCCTTGGCATCGACCACCAGCGCGATCACGTCCGCCCCCTCGGTCCCGCCCCAGGCGGCCGAGACCATTGCCCGGTCGAGCCGCCGCTTGGGTTCGAAGATGCCGGGGGTGTCGACCAGCAGCAACTGGGTCTCGCCCTCGATCGCCACGCCCATCAGCCGTGCGCGCGTCGTCTGCGCCTTGGGGCTGACGATCGCGACCTTCTGGCCGACCAGCGCATTGACGAGGGTGGATTTGCCGGCATTGGGCGCGCCGAGCACGGCGACAAGGCCGCAATGGGTTTGGGAGTCAGTCATGATAGCCTCGCTCAGGTGATCAACGTCCCGGCGATGCCGGGGCGAATAAGGAAGGTACCCCTACACCCTCTGCCCCGTTCTTGTCGAAGCCTGTCCCGGCCGCCCGTTCCCGCCGCCTAGGTCCGCGCCTTGCCCGGCCGCTTCCGCGCGCCTTTGGGCGTCGCTGCCGGAACGGGGCGGAACAGCGACACCAGTTCCCGCCCGATCCCGGCGAAGCTCTGATGGTTCAGCGGCAGCTCCAGCATGACGTGCAGCACGCTCAGCGAATAGAGCACGACGAAACCGGTGATGTAGCTGTGCCAGTAGAGCGCCAGCGCGCCGAGCCACAGCGCCAGGATGATGCCCGCCCGCACCGTCGATATCCGGTGCCAGCGGATGACCGAGGTCTTCGAGAACCAGTTCAGATAGTGATAGGTATAGGCGAAGGCGATCAGGCGCATCACGACCACGCCGGCCGGGGATTCGTAAATCTCCCACAGGGCGGTGCCCGGTCCGAGCCCCAGCACCTGGATGAGCTGCATGTTGAGCATCTCGAACGGGGCGTAGACCTGCCGCACCGGCTCGCCGATGGTCGGGTCGAACCCTCCGCTCGAGAACAGGAAGAAGCTGGCGGCGAAGAGCAGGAACGCGGCGAAGGCGATCCTGCCCGACCGGCTGCGCGTCTTCAGTGCACCGAGCAGCAGGAACGCGCCGGTGAACACCAGCACATGCACGATGGTGATGATGAAGAAGGCGACCAGCCCGTACCAGGGCGAATGGCCGAACAGGAGCACGCCGATCCCGGTCAGCACGATCACGCCCGCGGCTATCCAGGGCCGCGGGGTGAAGATGAGCAGAGCGGCCGAAACGAACACCAGGTAGAACAGCCCGATCTCCCATTGCGGGGAGGCGGCGCGGTGGAGCAGTTTTTCCGCCACCACGCCGTACAGCATCACCGCCAGCGCGATGCCGACCAGGGCGAGCCAGCCAAGCGTGAGCTGCCGCGCCCGCACCGACTGGTCGCTGTCCAGGAAATAGCGCCGGTCGTGAAGCCAGGAGATCTCGGTCAGATAGTGCAGCGGGCCGAGCACGGCATAGGCCAGCAGGAACAGCTCGAACGGCAGGAACCAGGCCACCGCGCAGGACGCTGCCATCAGGCCGATGTTCAGATAATTGAGTCGGTCCTGCGCGGTCATGCGACGTGCGTGCCCCAAATCCGCAGGTTCCGCCATATCGATCAAACCGGGTGCGTGACGCCCCGCCCTACGTCCTTTCCCCAAGCCGATGCTTGCCCGTTGTTAACGAATTGAGCGCAGCATCGGGTCGAGCGCGGCGAATGGAAGAGGACGTGGCGACGACGCGAGGCGGGATGCGGGCTGCTCCCCTGGGCAGGGCGGCGATGGCCCTCGAAAGCGGCTTCGAACTGCTGACGCGCCCTGACGCCTCGCGGGATCGCGATCTGCGGCCCGAACTGGTCGGCACCATCCTCGGCACCATCGGCATGATGACGTTCGGTGCGGTCTGCATCGTGCTGATGATCCTGCTCTATGCCTGGCTGGCCGATCCGATGGCTGGCGTGGCGCTGCTGCTGGTCGCCGGGCTCGGCCTGGCGTCGCGGCTGTCGGTGCTGTCGCAGGCAGGCCGCGCCCGGAATGCGGGCGACCGGTTCCATGCCGAGCGCGGGGTGATCGCAACCGGGCTGCTCTGGGCCCTGATCGTCGGCGTGGTCGGATCGGTGTGTGCGCTGACCGGCGACCCCATCCTGCTCACGCTCTCGGCGCTCGTGGTGACGGGACTCACCTTCGGCATGGCCTTCGCGAATGCGGGCGCGCCGATGTTCGCGCGGGTGCAGGTGTCGCTCACCCTGGTGCCCTTCATGATCGCGGTCGCATGCTCGGGCGTGCCGGGCATCAGCCTGGTCGCGTTGCAGGCGCCGCTCTGGCTGATCGGCATCTTCGGCATCATCGGACGCAGCCACCGCCTGCTCGCCGAACTCGCCCGGTCGCACCAGACCAACCGGGAGCTTGCGTACAGCGACTCGCTCACCGGCCTCGCCAATCGCGCCCGGATCATGGAGACCCTTGCCGTCCGGTGCGGCATGCCAGTGCCGCAGGATATCCGGTCGAGCTATCTGCTCTATCTCGACCTGGACGGGTTCAAGGCAGTCAACGACAATTACGGGCACGGTGTCGGCGACGACCTGCTGCGCGAGATGGCGATGCGGTTTCGCGCGGTGGTGCGGTCGGGCGACGTCATCGGGCGGATCGGCGGGGACGAATTCATCGTCATCCTGGTCGAGGTGACGGCGGTGCAGATCAGGTCGGTGGCTGAACGGCTCGTCATTGTCGCCGGCCTGCCGATCGAGGTGCTGGGTGCGTCGGCCAGGATCCAGATAGGCGCCAGTGTCGGCGGCGCGCCCATTGTCCCGCACGATCCGCAACGATCGATCCAGGCGGCCGATGCGATGCTCTATCGGGCCAAGCAGGAAGGCAAGGGCAGGCCACGCCTCGCAGGCCTGGAGTAACGGTAACTCCTCCCGTTTTTTCTTCCGCTGTTATGTTGGATTTTCGGGCTGGAATTCCTGTTTGTTTGTAATGGCATGAGCCGCGATACCGCTGTTATCGAATAACAGCGGAAAAACGGGCGAAACAGCGGATGCGCGCGGTCATTTTTTCCGCTGCACCACGCAGAAAATCGCGCAGGCCGGATCGACATTCACGTTGTTGGCCCGGTTGCGGCAAAGAGGAAGGTTCGCGCAGAGGGCGCAGAGAACGCAGAGTTCATTCCGACCCCGATCTTCCTGCGCTGACAAGCTGCCTGTTGCCGAGCTGTTTGTCATCGCAAACCGTCCGTGCCGCTGGCCGGACCTTCTCAGCGTCCTCCGCGTCTTTGCGCGAACCTCCTCTCGTGCCGGCGACGGGCCGGTTCTGAAGGGCGATCGTCCTGACATTCGTGCGACGATGAGAAACAGCGGGCGGGAAGCGGATGACCTCCCCGCCGCTTCACGCTGCAACCAAATGGGCCGGGGTTGAATCGAGCATCCCCGATCCGGTGCGGCCATGGTCACAGCAGGATCGAGTCTCCGCGCACCGCGATCTCGTTGCCCATCAGCGCGCTCATCTCAGCGACGTGCTTGCAGATGCCTCGGCCGTCGTCCCCACGCGCGATCGCCGGCACGCCCTTTGTATATTCCGCCTCCGGCGTCGCGCGGGATTCGTCGAGCAGCACCGGCGTGACCTGCGCACCGACGAAGGCCCGGTCGCGGAAACGCGCATCGACGATCAGCGACTGCCAGTTCGCCGGGCCATAGGCCCCGCCGGTCTTGCGCGTCTGGAAGATCAGGCTGCCGAGCCCGTGCAGCAGGGGCGCGCCCTTGTAGCGCTCGATACCCTGAAGCAGCGGCGGGCCATGCGCGACGAAGATCGCCGCGCCGGCGTCGATACATTGCCGGGCATAGGTGCGCTGCCATTCGGGTGTCGCCGCCGGGTCTTTCTCCCAATAGTGATTGTGGAGATAGGCGATCACGGTGTTGCCCTGGCGATGGGCATCCCTGATCGCGTCGAGCGTGCGGGCCACGTCGGTCGGCTCCAGCGCGCCATCGGCGCCGCGCCGCAGCTCGTTGACCCCGGCGCGTGCCGGTGTCGCCGCGGCCCCGTCGCGGATCGCGCCAGCCGCCGCCGCGACGAGCGCAACGCCGCCATGCCGGGTCGGCTGCACCGCCGCCTTGGTGGCCGAGGCAAGATTCGGCCCGCTGCCCGCATGGAACACGCGCCGCGCTTCAAGTTCGGCGAGGGTCGCGCCGATCCCCGGCGTGCCGAGATCCCAGGCATGGTTGTTGGAGGTGGCGACGATCGAGACGCCCAGGCCGCGCAGGCAATCGATCACCACGGGCGGGGCGGCGTGGAGCACCTCGCCCTGCCGCGTCGGCGCCCCGGCCGCGGAACTGAGGATCGCCGTCTCCAGATCAGTGAACACCGCGTCGGCTGGTTCGAGCAGCGCCGCGATCCCGGCCCGGCCCGGCCAGGGTGCCGCGCAGACATCCTGCTGGATCAGCGACTGGCCGAGCAGCGCAATCCGGAGGTCGGGCCGGAGGTCGGGCCGCAGACCGGTGCCCGCGCGTCGTGCGAGCGACATGGCGGGGGCCAGCGCCGACAGCGCGATCCCGCCCGCCATCATCGTCCGGCGATCGATCATCCTGCTGGTCATCGCAACTCCTTCGGGAGGAGGGCATACGCCTATTGGTCGCCGCGCCGAAACTTCATACCAAAACTGATATGGTCGAATGAAATACAGCCATCATGTTTCGGCAACCGGATTGCCACCCTAGGGTCCGCCCGAATCGATAAAAATGGGGGATCAGGCAATGCAGCATCATAATATGCGGGCCAGAACATCAGCACTTCGGGCGGGTTTTTGCGGCGCGAGCCTGCTTGCCCTTGCCATCGCCCTTCCGGCGCACGCGCAGCAGGCTGAACCAGTTGCGAGCCAGGTGGCTGCCGCCGACGCCCAGGCTGACGAAGCCGATGCCGCCACCGCGGAAATCACCGTCACCGGATCGCGCATCCGCCGCCGCGACGCCGACAATGTCGGCCCGCTGCTGACCATCACCAGCGAGGACCTCGCCAAGTCAGGCTCGACCTCGGTCGGCGACGTGCTGCAGAAGCTGCCATCGGCCGGCGTCAGCCTCAATTCCAACGGCACGCAGGGCACTTCCTACGGCGCGAGCTCGATCAACCTGCGCTATCTCGGCGGCGCCGAGGGCAGCGGCAACCGCGTTCTCGTGCTCGTCGATGGCCATCGCTGGGTCGATGCGGTCGGGCAGCGCGGCTTCCGCGACTTTGTCGACCTGAACACCGTGCCCGCCGGCATGATCGACGGGATCGAGATCCTGAAGGACGGTGCCTCGGCGATCTACGGTGCTGACGCGATCGCGGGCGTGGTCAACATCAAGACGCTCCAGCCGTTCGACGGTATCCGCGCCAGCACCAAGGTGGGCGTGACCGACAAGGGCGACGGCGCCGAGTACAGCGGCACGCTGAACGTCGGCAAGCGTATCGGCCGTGCGTCGATCATCCTGTCGGGCAGCTATTTCAAGTCGCAGCCGATCCTGACCGCCGACCGAGCGCTGACCGCGCGCACGCTGGTTCCCACCACCGCGCCGGGCACCAGCCCGAACGGCCTGTTCATCCTGCCCGGCCTGGCGAACAACGCCTATTTCGGCACCGCCGCCGGCTTCGCGAGCAGCGCCAACCCGATCGCGTTCAATGGCGGCGCAGGCTATGGCGCCGGTGCGCTGGCCGACAACAGCTATCATGTCGCGACCTTGCCGGGCGACGACTACAACACCCAGGCGCAGGGCATCTACAGCGCCGGTCCGTCCGAGCGCTACGGCTTCTACGGTCGCTTCGGCTATGAGCTGACCGACAGCATCAACCTCCATGTCGAGGGCATGTACAACCGCCGCAAGTCGGACCAGCTCTTCTCGCCGGTCCTGCTGGATATCGGCGGCACCGCCGGCACGGTGCGCGGCTTCTCGATCCCGAACAACCAGGCGTTCAACCCGTTCGGCACGGCGAACGGCGTGCCCGGCGCCAATGCGCTCGCCTTCGGGGCGAACTCCGCCTTCCGCATCCGCAAGGTGCTGACCGACGTCGGCAACCGCGACAATGTCCAGGATGTCGAGACGATCCGCTTCGCCGGCGGCCTGGACGGCAAGTTCAGCCTGTTCGGCAATAGCTGGCACTGGGACGTCTATGGCGCCTATTCGAAGAACAAGATCGAATCGACCGCGCTGAACGGCGTCAATTACGACAATCTGTTCCTGGGCCTCGGCTCGCCCGCCACCTGCGCGGCGACACCGGGCTGCGTGCCGATCAACCTGTTCGGCCCGATGACGGCGGCACAGGCGAACTATATCCGCTTCACCACCCGCGAATCCAACTACACCGAACTGTACAACGCGACCGCCAACGCCACTGGCTCGCTGTTCCAGCTCCCGGCGGGCGCGGTGGACCTTGCGGTCGGGTATGAATATCGCCGCAACAAGGGCGTCGACAATCCCGATCCCATCGCCAACGCCCCGTCGCTCTACCTGAGCTCGGCCTATACCAAGACCACGGCGCAGACCCGCACCCCGACATCGGGCAGCTACGACCTGCACGAGGTGTATGGCGAATTGTCGATCCCGATCTTCAAGGACCAGTCCTTCGCCAAGAGCTTCGATGTCGATCTCGCGGCGCGCTATTCGCGCTATTCGACGGTCGGCGGCAAGCTGACCTTCAAGGCGGGCGCCGGCTATCGGCCGTTCGAGGGGCTGCTGGTTCGCGGCACCTATGCCCAGGGCTTCCGCGCACCGTCGATCCTCGAGCTTTACCAGGGCGCACGCCAGACCAGCTTCCAGGGCAGCGATCCCTGCAATGGCGGCGCCGCGACCAACCCGAGCCTGCCGGGCTGCGCCGGCGTGCCGACCGGCTACAACCAGGCCAACTACAATCTCAACGGCCTGATCCCCGGCGTCATCAGCGGCAACCGTGCGCTGAAGCCGGAGACGTCGGACAGCTACAGTGCCGGGATCGCGATCACGCCGGTCCAGGTGCCGGGCCTGTCGCTGACGGTCGATTATTACAAGATCATCGTGCGGAACGCGATCGCCTCGCAGTCGGCCACCCAGATCCTTCAGCTTTGCGCTGCGCGCGGCGGGGTGTTCTGCGATCTCGTGACGCGCGATGCGGGCACTGGCGCGATCACCGAATTGCTGCAGGGATCGCAGAACCTCGCCTCGATCACCACTGATGGCGTCGACGCCACGCTGCGCTATGACTTCACCACCGGCATCGGGCGGTTCAGCGCGGTGGTCGATGCGAGCTACCTGGGCAGCTTCCGCACCGTATCGCCCAACCCAGCGGGCGGCGCGCCGATCGTCGACAACCGCGCGGGCAAGGGCGATCAGCCGCGCGCGACCTATCCGCGCTGGAAGGGGCAGACCTCGCTGAGCTGGACCAACGGGGCGATCGATACCGTCCTGCGCGGCCGCTATATCGGCCCGACCACCGACATCGCCAACCCGGTCAAGGATTCGCGCACCGCGTCGATCCTCTACACCGATGCCGAGATCGGCTTCGCGGTCGACCATGATCGTGCCCGCTTCACCCTGGGCGTGAACAACCTGTTCGACCGTATGCCGCCGGCATCCTATGCCAATGCGCCGATCAACTACGACATCTACACCTATGATGCGCGGGGCCGTTACATGTACGCGCGCTTCTCGGTGAAGATGTAAGCCAGAAGTACGGCATCGGGCAGGCAGCACGGGCGGGGGCGACATGGCGAAAGACGAAACCACGGCGCCACCCGCCGCCGAGCGGCGATCGCACGGTGCGCTCGATCCGGTGATGATGATGCTGGCGGCGATGCTGCTGGCGATCGCGCTGACCTGGATCATCCCGTCGGGCAAGCATGACCGCGTTTCCGACAAGGATAATGCGCCCGTCATTGCCGGCACGTACAAGCAACTGCCCAAGCCGATCGGGCTTGACGGGCTGGTGCCCCGGGCGCGCGAGCCCGGGGTGGCGCGCCCGGTCAGCCCGCTCGCCATGGTCACCGCGATCCCGGAAGGGCTGAAGCGGTCGGCGCCGCTGATCTTCATGATCCTGATGCTCGGCGGGATGTTCGGCATCCTGCGGGCGAGCGGGGCGCTCGATGCCGGTATCCAGCGGCTGATCGGCGTGAGCCGGGGCGATGTGCGCATCCTGGTGCCGGTGCTGATGCTTGCCTTCTCCGCCGGCAGCACCTTTCTCGGGATGATCTCCGAATATCTGTTGCTGATTCCGGTGATGATCGCGCTGGCCGACCGCATGGGGCGCAGCCGCATGTTCGGCTTCGCACTGCTCACGCTCGCCGCCAAGATCGGCTATCTCGCCTCCGTCACCAGCCCGGTCGCGTTGCTGATCGCCCAGCCGATCGTCGGCGTGCCCGTGTTCAGCGGGCTCGGCTTCCGCCTGACGATCTGGCTCGTCTTTCTCGGCATCGCCATGCTCGTCGTGCTGCGCGCCGGCCGGGTCACGCATGCGCCCGCGCCGATCACGGTCGAGCATCTGTCGCCTCGCCATCTCGGCATCCTGCTCATCGCCGGCACGGCCATCGCCGCATTGGTCTATGGCTCGATCGTGCTCGGATGGGACGACGGCGAGTTCTCCGCCCTGTTCATCCTCGCGGCCGCCGGCATGGCTGCGATGGCGCGGATGCGTCCGGCCAGGGCGGCCCATCTCTTCGTCGACGGCATGAAGATGATGATGCTCGCCGCCTTGCTCGTCGGCATGGGCCGCGCGGTCGAGGTGATCCTGCGCGAAGGCCAGATCCTCGACACGATCATCGAGGCTGTGTCGGTGTGGATCCACGGCCTGCCGCCGGTGATCGTCGCGCCGATCGTGATGGGGGTGGAAATGGTCCTCACCCTGCTGATCCCGTCGACCTCGGCCAAGGCAGCGCTCAGCATCCCGGTGCTCGGGCCGATCGCCGCCTCGGCCGGCGTTTCCGGCCAGACGACGGTGCTCGCCTTCCTGCTCGGCAACGGGCTGGTCAACATGCTGGCGCCCACCTCGGGCATGCTGCTCGCCTATCTGGCGGCGGCGGGCATTCCCTATAACCAATGGTTCCGCTTCGCGTTGCCGGTCTTCCTGCTGTTCACCGTCCTGTCGGTGGCAGCGATGATGATCGCCGTCCTGATCGGATATTGATCGTGGTGACGACGATGACGACGACTGGGACGACGACGGGAACTGAATTGCTGGGCCTGATGGTGGCGATGCGCGATGGCGTCCGGCTGGCGACCGACGTCTATCTGCCGGAAGGCCATGTCGCGGGCGACCGGTTGCCGGTGCTGCTCGAGAGGACGCCATACGACCGGCAGGGAACCAATCACGGCGATTTCACCGTCGCCGATCCCGAGCCGCGATCCAAGCCGGAGATCGCGCGGACCTTCGCCGCCGCCGGCTATGCCTATGTGCTGCAGGATTGCCGTGGCCGGTACGGCTCCGAAGGGACCTTCACCAAATATCTCAACGAGGCTGAGGACGGGGCGGACACGCTCGCCTGGCTGCGCGATCAGCCCTGGTGCGACGGCCGGATCGGCACGCTTGGCCTGTCCTATGGCGCGCATGTGCAGAGCGCGCTTGCCTGCCTCGACCCGCCCGGGCTTGGCGCGATGTTCCTCGATTCAGGCGGTTTCTCCAGCGCCTATCATGGCGGCGCGCGGCAGGGCGGGGCGTTCGAGCTGAAGCAGCTCACCTGGGCGCGCAAGCATGCGCTGCTCGCGCCCGAGACCGAGGCTGACCCGAAGCGCAAGGCAGCGCTCGAGGCGGAGGACATCCATGACTGGATCGGCCGCCGCTGGTCGCGCGGCTATTCGCCGCTGAGCGCCGCGCCCGAATATGAGGACTATATCCTCGAGCAATGGGACAATGACGCATTCTCGCCCTTCTGGCGGCGGCTCGGCATCTATGCGCGGGGCTGGTACGATCGCTATGCCGATGTGCCGATGGTGCATATGTCGAGCTGGTACGACCCCTATTCCCAGACGGCGATCGACAATTTCACCGGCCTTGCGCCGATCAAGCGCGGACCGGTCAAGCTGGTGCTCGGCCCCTGGACTCACGGCCAGCGCTCAGCCTGCTATGCCGGCGATGTCGATTTCGGGACGGCCGCGCCGCTCGACGGCAACCTCGCGCCCGACTATGTCACGCTGCGCCGCGACTGGTTCGACCGGCATATGCGCGGGCTCGACGCGACCGAGCATCTGGCATCCCCGGTCCATATCTTCGTGATGGGCGGCGGCAGCGGCCGGCGCACCGCCGACGGCCGGCTCGACCATGGCGGCTACTGGCGCGCCGAGAGCGCCTGGCCACTCGCCGATACGGTGCCAACCAGCCTGTACCTGACCGCCGACCGCCGCCTCTCGGTGATGCCGCCCGAGGACAGGCGCCCGCCGCTGTCCTATGATGCCGATCCGGCGAACCCGGTGCCGACGCTGGGCGGCGCGATCACCTCGGGCGCGCCGGTGATGTTCGCCGGCGCTTATGACCAGGGTGCCAGCGCTGGGCGCGCGGATGTGCTGCTGTTCGAGACCGAGCCGCTGGCGGAGGATGTCGAGGTCACCGGATCGGTCGTCGCGCATCTCCATGTCAGGTCGTCGGCGGTCGACACCGACTTCACCATCAAGCTGATCGACGTCTATCCGCCGAGCGCCGATTATCCGCGAGGCTTTGCGATGAACCTCGCCCATGGCATCCTGCGCACGCGGTTCCGGAATTCCTTCGAGAACCCCGAGCCGATGGAGCCCGGTGCGATCCATGCCATTGCCGTGCCGAGCTTTCCGACGAGCAACCTGTTCCGCCGCGGGCATCGTATCCGCATCGAGATCGCCAGCAGCAACTTTCCGCATTTCGACGTCAATCCGAATGTCGACTGGCGCGTGCCCGGCGCCGCGCCGCAGGTCGCGCGCAACAGCGTTCATGTCGACCGCGACCATCCCTCGCGCATCGAGCTGCCGGTCATCCCGCGGCGCGGCTGAGGTGCTGCAATGACGCGCGTCGGCCGGATCGCCAGCGACGCGATCGGCCTGCGCGCGCTGCGCAGCTTCGCCGAGATCATCCGGACCGGATCGGCCACCGCCGCCGGGCGCAATCTCGGCATGACTCAGCCGGCGGTCAGCCGGATCATCGCGCAGCTGGAAAGCACCGTCGGGTTCGAGCTGTTCTACCGTGATCGCGGGCGGCTGGTGCCGACCAAGGACGCCCTGCTGCTGGCGGAGGAGGTCGAGCTGGCGCTGGCCGGGCTTGAGCGGGTCAGCAGCCTCGTCCGCGACATCGCCATTTCCGCCACGGGCGAGCTGCGCGTCGTCGCGCCGCCCAGCTTTGCCGAAGGGCTGCTGCCCGACATGGTAGCCGGCTTCATCGCGCAGAATCCGGGCGTGCGCTTCAACCTGGATTCCCGCACGATCGACACGACCAAGGCGCTGATCGCCACCCGCGTGGTCGATTGCGGTTTCATGAAGCTGCCGATCGACGAGCCCGATCTCGAGGCTGAGACGATGGTGTCGAGCGGGTCGGTCTGCGTCATGGCGGACGGGCATCCGCTGGCCGCGCATGACCTGCTCACCCCGACCGAGCTGCACGGCCATTCGCTGATCCTGCTTGGGTCGGGCCGCCAGTGGCGCGCGCAGGTCGACCATGCCTTTGCCGAATACGGCCTGCGCCCGACCGTGGCGATCGAGACTCATACGCATGGCTCGGCCTGCGCGCTGGCGGCGCGGGGCGTGGGCATCGCGATAGTCAACGCGCTGCTGGCGCGGCGCTACATCCGCGCGCCGCTGCTCGCGCGCCCGTTCGCGCCGCCGATCATCCACGAATATGCCTTCGTCACCTCGGCCCTGTCGCGCCCGTCCCGCCTGACCACCGAGTTCCGCGACGAGGCGCGGCGGTATCTGGCGGCGCTTGCTTCCTGAAGGGGCTGCGGGGAGTCGTGCCAGCCCGTTCGTCCCGAGTGGCCATCGAGCCTGTCGAGATGGCGTATCGAGGGACAGGCGTCATGCGCTTGAACATACCTCGATACGAGCTCCCGATATGGCTGCGCCACCTCGATCTCTGCTCGGCACGAACGGGTGTGGATTTCCGCGATCGTCCAGGAGAATTCGAATCGACGGTGCGCGAGTCGAACCCGCGGCCCGTTCAACCCTTCACCTTCTCCAGCAAGGCTGCCGCCGCCGCAGTCTCGGCTTCCTGCTTCGAACTGCCCGTGGCGCTCGCCTCGGCCAGCGCGCCGATCGAGGCCTTTACGGTGAAGCGCGGCGCATGGTGCGGGCCCGAGCGTTCGATCACCTCATAGGCCGGCGTGCGGCGGTTGTTCGCCGCCGCCCATTCCTGCAGCGCCGACTTCGGATGCTGCGGCGCGGCAGCCCCCTGGGTCTTGACGCGGTCGCCCCACGCCTTGCGGATCGCCTTGGACGCAGGCTCAAGCCCGGCATCGAGATAGAGCGCCCCGATCAGCGCCTCCATCACGTCGCCGAGCACATTGTCGCTGTCGGCCGCGCCGTCGTCGCGCGCCTGCTTGCCGAGCTTGAGCTGGGAGCTCACGCCGATGTCGCGCGCCACGTCGGCGCAGACGGCGCCCGTGACCAGCGCGTTCAGCCGCTTCGACAGGGCGCCCTCGGGTTCGGCGGGGAAGGTCTCGAACAGCCATTCGGCCATGGCGAGGCCGAGCACGCGGTCCCCCAGGAATTCAAGCCGCTCATAGTTCGCCGCCGCCTGGCTGCCGTGAGTCAGCGCGCGTTCGTATCCGGCCAGGTCGCGGGGCTGGTGACCGAAACTTTCCCTGATCCAGTCCGAGAGATCGTTCCTGGCTTTCTGCCCGCTCAAAAGCCTTCCCCGATCCTCGACCAGCGCGCGGCGGAGAACCAGGTCCAGGGCAGGAACCAGCTGGCTGTGCCGTCAGTGGAGAAGAAGGTGACGACTGCCTTGCCCTCGATCCGGTCCATCGGGACATAGCCCATGCCCGCCGGCGGATCGAACCGGCTGTCGCCGCTGTCGTCGCGATTGTCGCCCATGACGAAGACGGTGCCTGTCGGTACCGAATAGACCTGGGTTTCGTCAGCCGCGACATTCTCGCCCCGGTCGAGCACCATGTAGGACTTGCCGTTGGGCAGGGTCTCGCGGAATTGCTGGTAGCGGCAGATCTGCTTGCCGTCGGCGCCATTGTCCAGGAACTCGGAGGGGCATTCAGTGCCCGCCGGGTAATTGGGCGTGATCGGCAGGGTGAAGTCGGCCACGCGCTCCTTGGGAATCGCGGTGCCGTTCAGGATGAGCTGGCCGTGGCGCATCTGGACGGTGTCGCCAGGCAGGCCGATCACCCGCTTGATCACGTCGTGGTCGCCCTGCGGCGCGCGGAACACCACGACATCGCCCCGCGCCGGATCGCGCCCGAAGATCCGCCCCGGGATCAGCGGCAGGCTGAGCGGCAGGGAGTGGCGCGAATAGCCGTAGTTCCATTTCGACACGAACAGATAGTCGCCGATGTACAGCCTGGGCAGCATCGATTGCGACGGGATGTTGAACGGGGAGAAGATGAAGCTGCGGAAGATCAGCACCGCCAGCACCAGCTTCACCAGGAAGATGAGCGTGTCGCGCGTCTCCGACCGCGGCTTGGGCGGCTTGACGGTCGCGCCGGGGGCGGGCTCGGATGCGGGCATGTCTTGGATATCGGCCATGCGCGGCGGTTTGCGGTGGCGGGGGCGGGGCGTCAAGCCGTCGCGCGCCATGGTGTGCAACGGACAAACGGGGGGCAGGAGAAAAGGGGGCTGGTCGCGCCCGGTCGACGATCGCCGGCCAAGCCGCGGTGCCGGATGATTGCAGGTTCGAGGTGGCATATTGGCCGACGCGCGCCTACCTGTCGCCCACGACTAGCGGAGATTTTCCATGCCTGCCGACTGGACCTCGATCGAAGCCCTGCCCTCCCCCCGGCTTGAGGCGCTGTTCGCCGACGAGCCGGACCGGCTGAAGAAGCTCAGCCTCGATGTCGCCGGCCTGCATTTCGACTGGTCCAAGACTCATCTGACCGCAGGCGCGATCGCAGCGTTCGAGGCGCTGGCCAGGGCGCAGGACCTTGCCGGCAAGCGCGAGGCGCTGTTCGCTGGCGAGATCGTCAACGTCACCGAGGGCCGTGCGGCGACCCACACTGCCGAGCGAGGCGAGGGCAAGCCCGAGGATGTCAGCCTTGCGAAGACCTTCCATGCCCGGATGCGCGCGCTGATCGACGCGATCGAGGCGGAAGCGCTCGGGCCGATCCGCCATGTCCTGCATGTCGGCATCGGCGGATCGGCGCTTGGCCCCCACCTGCTGGTCGATGCGCTTGGCCGCGAATCCGGCCGGTACGACACGGCGATCGTCTCCAATGTCGACGGCGTCGCGCTCGAGGAGGCGTTCGCCCGGTTCGATCCCGCCGCGACCCTGCTCGTCGTCGCCTCCAAGACGTTCACCACCACCGAGACCATGCTCAATGCGGAAAGCGTGCTCGAATGGATGGAGGAGGGCGGGGTCGAGGACCCTTATGGCCGGGTCGTCGCGCTGACCGCCTCGCCCGACAAGGCGGTCGAATGGGGCGTCGACGAAACGCGCGTGCTGCCGTTCATGGAAAGCGTCGGCGGGCGCTATTCGCTCTGGTCGTCGATCGGCTTTCCTGCGGCGCTGGCGCTTGGCTGGGACTGTTTCGAGCAGTTGCTTGACGGTGCGGCCGAGATGGACCGGCATTTCCGCCTCGCCTCGCTGAGCGAGAATGCCCCGGCGCTCGCCGCCTTTGCCGATCTCTATTACACGCAGGTCCGCCATGCCGAGACGCGCGCGACCTTCGCCTATGACGAAAGGCTGCGGCTGCTGCCCTCCTATCTCCAGCAGCTCGAGATGGAATCGAACGGCAAGGGCGTGACGGTCGACGGCAAGCCGCTTGGCCGGCCGAGCGCGGCGATCACCTGGGGCGGGGTGGGGACCGACGCGCAGCATGCGGTGTTCCAGCTTCTCCACCAGGGCACGCATCTCGTGCCCGTAGAGTTCGTCGCGGTGATCGAGCCGGGCGACAGCCTGGCCGAGGACCATCACCGCCAGCTGCTGCTCAACGCCTTCGCGCAGGGGGCGGCACTGATGAAGGGCCGCGCCAACGACAAGGATCCGGCGCGCAGCTATTCGGGGGACCGGCCCAGTTCGACCATCCTGCTCGACGTGCTCGACGCCCGCACGCTCGGCGCGCTGATCGCCTTTTACGAGCACCGCGTGTTCGTGAACGCGACGCTGCTCGGCATCAACCCGTTCGACCAGTTCGGGGTTGAGCTCGGCAAGGAAATGGCCAAGGCCGCCGGGGAAGGCGGGCAGGCATTCGATGTCTCGACCGAGGATCTGATCAGGCGGGCATTCGGCGAATGATATCGTCATGCCGGGCTCGTTCCGGCATCCACCGTGCCGCAACCTGCGGCGATGACTGTTGAACCGTGGACCCCGGCAAGTCCGGGGTGACGAAGGAATGAAGATGGCAAACTACGACTACGACCTTTTCGTCATTGGCGCTGGTTCCGGCGGGGTGCGCGCCTCGCGCGTGGCGGCGGCGCATGGCGCGAAGGTCGCGGTGGCCGAGGAATATCGCGTCGGCGGCACCTGCGTGATCCGGGGCTGCGTGCCCAAGAAGCTGCTTATCTACGGTGCGCATTTCGCCGAGGACCTGGCCGACGCGCGCCGCTTCGGCTGGAACGTCCCCGATTGCGACTTCGACTGGAAGGTGCTGATCAAGAACGTGCTGGACGAGGTCGACCGGATCAATGGCGCCTATACCGACACGCTGAACAACAATGGCGTCGAGATCATCCAGGAGCGCGCGACGATCACCGGTCCGCATGGCATCAGGCTCGCGAGCGGGCGCGAGGTCACCGCGAAGACGATCCTGGTCGCGGTGGGTGCAACGCCCTCGGTGCCGAAATGCCCCGGCCATGAACATGGCATCACCTCCAACGAGGCGTTTCATCTGGAGAGCGTCCCGAAGCGGATCCTGATCGCCGGTGCCGGCTATATCGCCAACGAGTTCGCCGGCATCTTCCACCAGTTCGGCGCGCATGTGACGCTGATCAACCGCACCGACGTGATCCTGCGCGGTTATGACGAGCAGATCCGCGACCGGCTGCTCCAGATCTCGATGATGAAGGGGATCGAGTTCCGCTTCCACGCCGATTTTCAGGGAATCGAGAAGCTGAAGGACGGCAGCCTGAAGGTCAGCATGTCGGGCCATGAGCCGATCGTGGTGGATTGCGTGATGTTCGCCACCGGACGCGACCCCAATACGGCTGATCTCGGGCTCGAGACGGCCGGCGTCGAGATGGATGCGAAGGGCGCGATCGTGGTCGATGACGACAACCGCTCGACCTGTGCCAGCATCTACGCGGTCGGCGACGTCACCAACCGGATCCAGCTCACCCCGATCGCTATCCGCGAGGGCCAGGCTTTTGCCGATACGATGTTCGGCAACAAGCCGACCCGCGTCGATTACGAGAATGTCCCCTCGGCCGTGTTCAGCCACCCGCCGATTGCCGGCGTCGGCCTCACCGAGGGGCAGGCGAAGGCGAAGTTCGGCTCAGCCAAGGTCTATACCTCGGACTTCCGCCCGATGAAGAACGTGCTGGCCGGGCGCAACGAGCGCTCGCTCTACAAGATGGTCTGCGACAGCGAGACCGACAAGATCCTCGGCCTGCACATGATCGGTCCCGACGTGCCGGAGATACTGCAGGCGGCGGCGATCGCGGTGAAGGCCGGGCTGACCAAGGCAGCGTTCGACCAGACGGTGGCGCTGCATCCGACCATGGCGGAGGAACTGGTGCTGCTGCGGTAGTTGTCAAACTTAGCGCAGAATCGTATAAGACGTGTCATGGCACAGATGAACATTTCCATCCCGGATGCGCTGAAGCAATGGGCGGAGGAGCGCGTCGCCGAGGGGCGGTATGCTAGCGTCAGCGACTATGTGCGGGATCTGATCCGGCGCGATCAGGATTATGCGGTAAAACTGGCGCGTCTCCGGGCGGAAATTGAAAAGGGCTTTGCGTCAGGTGTGAGCGACCGCAGCCTCGAGGACATTTACGACGATTTCAGGAAGCGGCGTGAGGCGGCTTGAGCTCAGCAAGGATGCTGATGCGGACTTGTATGAGATACTGATCTACGGCAGCGTCATGTTCGGTGACGAGGTCGCGCGGCGCTATTATTTCGGAATCGACGAAGCATTGAAGATGCTGCGTGAATACCCCGAAGCGGGGCCGGTCGCATGGTATCTGGATCCCGGCCTGAGGCGGTGGACTTATCACAGCCACCGCATCTTCTACGGCTATGATGATGAGAGGCTGATTGTCGGCAGGATCCTTCATCATTCGATGGACGTGGACCGCAGCCTCCGCATCTGACGGTTGAGCCTCAGCCCGCCGCCGCGCGCTGTCGCCGCACCGCGAATGTCGCCAGTGCCGGCCCCAATATCACGCAGGCGAAGAAGCGCAGGGCCTGCAGGGCCATGACATAGGGCACGTCGACTTTGGTCGAGGCGGCGATGATGGCGACTGAATCCATGCCGCCCGGGCTGGTGGCGAGGTAGGCGGTGATCGGGTCGACTCCGCCGAAATGCGACAGCAGCGCGCCGATCCCGGCCGAGATCGCGATCAGCAGCAGGATCGACGCCAGGATGCGGGGCAGGGCGCGGGCGGCCGCGGTCACGATATCCCGGGTGAAGTGAAGCCCGATCCGCCAGCCGACGATGGCGTAGCTCGCCGCGAGCAGCCAGCCCGGCAGGTCGAACCGCACCAGCCCGGCGACGTTGAGCGCCGAGCCGAGCAGCAGCGCGCCGATCATCGGCCCGGCCGGCAGCTTCAGCCTGACGCCCAGCCAGGCGCCCACCGCCGCGATCGCCAGCGTTTCGGCAAAGGCGACCGGGTCGATCGGCGGAAACCAGTCGGCCGTCGGGCTTTCCATCCCGCCATGCGCGCCGACGAGCGCGGCGACGACGGACGCCGCCCCCGCGACGCATGCCACGCGGCTATAGGTCATCACCGCGACCAGCCGCCATTCGGCGCCATAGGATTGCGCCATCAGCACCATCGCGGCGGCGCCGCCGGGCATGCAGCCCCACACCGCGACACTGCCCGGCAGCCAGCCGAGCCGCCCGATCAGCAGGCCGATACCGACGCCGACTGAAAGGGTCGCGGCAGTGACGGCGAGGAAGACCGGCCAATGCTCGATCACCGTGCCGATGGTGCCGGCGTTGAACGATCCCGCAATCAGCAGGCCGACAAACGCCTGGGCCGCCTGGAAGGACAAAGGCGGGACAGTGACGCCCCGGTCCCTGATCGCAAGCAGGATCGCCGCGATCATCGGGCCGAGCAGCAGCCCGGCAGGCAGCCTCAACGCCTCGAACACCCCCGCGAACGCCGCCGACAGGCCAAGCAGCAACGCCCAGCGAACCAGCGGCGGACGCGCCCCGGCCTCAGCCATGCCGGCCGATCGGGACGCGGGTGGATTGGAGCGAAGGCATGCGGGCCTCATGTGCGGGGGGCTGACGCGGCCCCTCTCGCGCCGGCCGTGGTGCTTGTCCAGCCGGTTCGGACTCCGCCCCGGCGACGCGCTGCTTCAGCTTGCCGTCGGTCCTGCCGAACCTATCGCCCGCTGCGCTGATCTGCGTTACCTCCCGCCAATGAATCAAACCGCACCTGGAACCGTGTCCGACTTGCGTGGAGACGCTTTGCGTCACGAGGCCACCGGCGATGTGGAACCGGCGATCGAGGCGGCCCTGGCTTCCCTCGCCGCCGAACCCGGGGATGTTCATGCCAAGCAACTCGTGGCCAGCCTGCTTGCCCTTCCGCACAAGCCGCTGGCGTCGATTCATCAACCGGTCTTGCTCGCGCTGCTCAGGGACCCTGATGTCAATCCGCGCGAGATCGAGCGTGCAGGCTGGAAAATGCTGGCTGCCTCCGACCGGCTTCCGCGCGCCGATTCCGATATGGAAGCCGCCGCCGAGGCGCTTGAACGGGATACATTCGTTTGCGCCTTGCTGTCGGAAACCCAGGTCACCCTCGCCGAGATAGAGCGCCCGCTGGGATCGGTTCGCCGATGGCTGCTGCTGTCTGGCCGGTCGCATGAATTCCCGCGTCTCGCCGCGGGGCTGCTCGATCAGGCGCGCCACAATGGCGGGGCTTGGCCGTTCGATGCGGAAGAGCGCCTGCGCCTGCGTCAGGCCGATGCCGCGCCGTTCGCGGCGGCCTATCTCCCGCCTCGCCCGGCAGTGCCGGCAGGACCGGCACCCTGTGAATCGTCCGTGACAGCGCAGGTTGCGGCGCAGTACGACCAGTGGCCCTATCCTGTCTGGCAACGCGCAGCGGCCGGGACCGGCCAGTCCTTCAGGAAGGTCATCGGCGCGCTTGGTCCCGATGCGCCACAGGACATGCCGGAAGATGCCAAAGTCCTGGTGGCGGGATGCGCGACGGGCAAGGACCCGATCGGCCTGGCGCGTCGCTTCCCCGGTCTCAGGATCACCGCCATCGATATCAGCGCGGGCGCCATCGCTCTCGCCACCGCTCGGAGGGCGGAAAGCGGCGTCCATAATGTCGATTTCCGGCAGCTCGACATCTACAATGTCGGGTCACTGAACAGGCAGTTCGATTTCATCGTCTCGTCCGGTGTCCTGCACCATCTTCCCGACCCGGAGCTTGGCTGGGCGAGGCTGGTTGAAGCACTGCGCCCGGGCGGTGTGATGCGGCTCATGCTGTACAGCAAATTCGCGCGGCTTCCGGTCCAGGCTGCGCGGCGCAATATCGAGCATCTGCTTGCAGGCGCGACCATCGACGACGATCTGCTTCGGGCGGTTCGCGCCCATTTTCTGGAGCGCCCGCCCGGGCCGATAACGCATTCTCCCGATTTCTATCATCTGGCCGGGGTGCACGACATGCTGCTGCACAGGCATGAGGATTCATTCGACATACCGCGCATTCGCGACGCGATCGAAAAGCTGAAGCTCCAACTGCTCGGGTTCGTTCTTCCGACCGCGGCCAGGCGCGCGCGCTATCGCACCGACAATCCCGACGACCCCTGGTTCCGCGACTATGACAAATGGTTTCGCCTGGAAACGCGCGAGCCCTATCTGTTCAGCCTGATGTACGACTTCTGGTGTCTCAAGCCTGACTGAGGGGCAGTGGGTTTCGCCCCCCTTTCCACGGGGAAAGGGGGGCTGAGGCGGTTCACCAGATATGCACGCGCTGCTCGGGCGGCAGGTACAGCTTGTCGCCCGGCTTCACGTCGAACGCCGTGTACCAGGCGTCGACATTGCGAACGATGCCGTTGACGCGGAAGAAGGGCGGGCTGTGCGGATCGGTCAGCAGGCGCTGGCGCGCCGCGCCCTCGCGCACCTTCGACTGCCAGGCCTGGGCATAGGAAAGGAAGAAGCGCTGGTCGCCGGTCAGGCCGCCGATCACCGGCGCCGGGCCGTGCGTCGCGAGATATTTGTGATAGGCGGCATATGCTGTCTCGATCCCGCCAAGGTCGCCGATATTCTCGCCCATGGTCAGCGCGCCCTTGATGTGCGTGCCGGGCACTGGTTCATAGCCGTCATATTGTTTGCCGAGCGCAGCCGTCCGTTCGGTAAAGGCGGTCTTCGACGCAGCGCTCCACCAGTTGGTGTATTTGCCGGCGCCGTCGAACTGGCTGCCCTGATCGTCGAAGCCATGGCCGATCTCATGCCCGATCACCGCGCCGATCGCGCCGTAGTTCACCGCCGGGTCAGCCTTCGGATCGAAGAAGGGCGCTTGCAGGATCGCGGCCGGGAAGGTGATCTGGTTGGCGAGCGGATTGTAATAGGCGTTCACCGTCTGCGGCGTCATTTCCCACAGCGTACGATCGACCGGCTTGCCGAGGCGCGAGAGCTGCAGGTTCCATTCGAACTGGCCCGAGCGGATCGCGTTCCCGAGCAGGTCGCCGCGAGTGACCGTCAGCGTGGAATAGTCGATATATTTGGCCGGGTGCCCGATCCGCGGCTCGAACGCGGTGAGCTTCGCGACGGCGGCCTGCCTGGTCGCATCGTCCATCCACGCGCTGTTCTTCAGCCGGTCCTCAAGCGCGGCGCGCAGGTTCCGGATCAGCTCGGCCATCTGCGCCTCGCTCTCGGGCGGGAAGTGCCGGGAGACGTAGATCTGCCCGACCGCCTCGCCGAGCGAGCCGTTGACCAGCTGGACGCCGCGCTTCCACCGCGCGCGCTGTTCGGGCACGTCGTTCAGGGTCTTCGAATAGAAATTGAAGCTGGCGTCATCGAACGCCTTGGGCAGATATTTGGCATGGTCGCTGACGAAGCGGAATGCCATCCAGTCCTTCCAGGTGTCGAGCGGAACCGTATCCAGCAGCTTGCCGGCGCCACTGATCGCGGTCGTCTGAGTCATGATGACTGTCTGGAAATCGCCGAGGCCGGCGGTCGCGAGCATCCGGCCCCAGTCGAACTGAGGGGCGAGCGCTGCCATCTTCGCGCGGTCCATCGGATTGTAGATCGCCTTGATGTCGCGCGAGCGCTCGGGCGCCCATTGCTCGGTGGCGAGCGCGGTTTCGAGGGCGATGATCCGGTCGGCCCTGGCGGCGGCATCGGTGATGCCGGCCAGTTCCTGGATATGGATCACATAGTCGCGATAGGCCTTGCGGTAGGCCACATATTTGGCGTCGGGGAGCAGGTAATAGTCGCGGCCGCCCATGCCGAGATCGCTCTGGCCGGCGGCGAGCGTGTAGCGCGTCGGATCAGTGAAATCGGGGACCGGCCCGATATCGACCGGCGTGGCATAGCCGACCGTCGCGAACAGGGTTTCGAGGCCGGCGCGATCCTTCACGGCGGCGATCTTCGCGAGATAGGGCTTGAGCGGCGCGGTGCCGCGTGCCTGGATCCCGGCCTCGTCCATCCAGCTCGCGTAGAAATCGCCGATCTGCTTGCCCTGCGGGCCATAGGCGGACGGGTTCTTCGCGAGGTCGGTGACGATGTTGCGCACCTGCGCCTCCGCCTCGTCGACCAGCAGCACGGCGGGGCCTGCCGAGGTGCGGTCGGCGGCGATCTGGGTGCGGGCGTCCCATGCGCCATTGGCATAGGTCCAGAAATCGTCGCCCGGCTTGATCGTCTTGTTGGCGGCGGTCAGGTCGATTCCGAACGTGCCGAAGCGCGGACCGGCGGGTGCCTGTTGCGAAAGAGCGGGAAGGGCGATGGCGAGGGCGGCGGCAGCCGCTGACAGACGAACGAGGACAGAGACGCGCACGGGCAACCCCTAAATATGAGTGTATTGCCGCTGGATAGCAGTGCGCCTGAGGGGTCGCAATCTCGGTGTAATATTATTTCACGCGGTTCGCGACCAGATCGTCGACCACCGCGGGATCAGCCAGCGTGCTGGTATCGCCGAGGCTGGATACGTCACCCTCGGCGATCTTGCGCAGGATTCGGCGCATGATCTTGCCGGAGCGGGTCTTGGGCAGGCCCGGCGCGAACTGAAGCGCGTCGGGCGCGGCGATCGGGCCGATCTCGGTGCGGACCCATTTGACGAGGTCCTTGCGCAGTTCGTCCGACGCCGTCTCACCCGAGTTGAGCGTGACATAGGCGTAGATGCCCTGACCCTTGATGTCGTGCGGCATGCCGACCACTGCCGCCTCGGCGACCTTGGGGTGGAGCACCAGCGCCGATTCCACCTCGGCGGTGCCCATGCGGTGGCCCGACACGTTGATCACATCGTCCACCCGGCCGGTGATCCACCAGTAGCCGTCCTCGTCGCGGCGTGCGCCATCGCCGGTGAAATACTTACCCGGATAGGTGGTGAAATAGGTCTGGAAGAAGCGGTGATGATCGCCCCATACCGTGCGCATCTGCCCCGGCCAGCTCTTCGCGATGACGAGGTTGCCCTCGGTCGCGCCGTTCAGCACGGTGCCTTCGGTATCGACAAGCTGCGGGTCGACGCCCGGCATCGGCCTGGTCGCGCTGCCCGGCTTGAGGTCGGTCGCGCCCGGCATCGGGGCGATCATCGCGCCGCCCGTCTCGGTCTGCCACCAGGTGTCGATGATCGGGCAGCGGCCTTCGCCGACCACCTCGTGATACCAGCGCCATGCCTCGGGATTGATCGGCTCGCCGACCGTGCCGAGCAGCTTCAGTGACGCGCGGCTGGTCTTCGCCACATAGTCGTCGCCTTCCTTCATCAGCGCGCGCAGCGCCGTTGGGGCGGTGAAGATGGTGTGGACCTTGTGCCGGTCGACCACCTGCCAGATCCGGCTGGCGTCGGGCCAGGTCGGCAGGCCTTCGAACATCAGGGTCGTCGCGCCGTTCGCAAGCGGACCGTACAGGATATAACTGTGGCCGGTGACCCAGCCGATATCGGCGGCGCACCACCACACATCGCCGGGCCGGTAATCGAAGGCGAGCTCATGCGTCAGGCTCGCCCAGAGCAGATAGCCGCCGCTGGTGTGGAGCACACCCTTGGGCTGGCCGGTCGACCCGGAGGTGTAGAGGATGAACAGCGGATCCTCAGCGCTCATCACTTCGGGCGGACAGGCGTCGCTCACGTCGCGCGCCGCCTGATGATACCAGATGTCGCGGCCCTCGCGCATCGTCACGTCGCCGCCGGTCGCCCGCACGACGATCACGGTCTTCAGCGCCGGCGCGCGTTCGGCGGCGGCATCGACATTGGCCTTGAGCGGGATTCGCTTGCCGCCGCGCCGGCCCTCGTCGGCGGTGACGACAAAGGCGCTGTCGCAATCGGTGATGCGGCCTGCCAGCGCCTCGGGCGAGAAGCCGCCGAACACCACTGAATGGATCGCGCCGATCCGCGCGCAGGCAAGGATCGCAAACGCCGCCTCAGGGATCATCGGCATGTAGATGGTGACCCGGTCGCCCTTCTTCGCGCCCTGTGCCTTCAGCACATTGGCGAAACGGCAGACCTCGGCATGGAGCTCGCGATAGGTGAAGCGGCGCGGCTCCTCCTTCGGCTCGTCGGGTTCCCAGATCAGCGCGGTCTGGTCGCCACGCTTCGCCAGATGCCGGTCGAGGCAGTTCGCCGCGACGTTCAGCTTGCCGTCGGCGAACCACTGGATGTGGAAATCCTTCTCCCCGAACGACCAGTCGCCCGCGATCTCCGGCCGCTTGATCCAGTCGAGCCGGCGCGCCTGCTCAAGCCAGAAGCTGCCGGGATCGGCCAGCGAGCGGCCATAGAGCGTCTCATATCCGTCCGCGTCGAAGCGCGCGCGCTTCGCCCATTCGGGTGGTACGGGATAGAGCGTCTGATCGGACATGGCGTTCTCCTGCGCGCTCTCTTTGCCGGGGGGCGAAGCGATTGCAAGCCCGGCTTGGCGCGACTTCCGTTTCAATGTAAAACCCGTTTCGAACGACGGTGGAGCGCGGCGATGACGGGCACGATCCTGGTGACGGGCGGCAGCGGCTATATTGCCGGCTATCTGATCCGCGAACTGGCGAGCAAGGGCTGGACGATCAACGCCACGGTCCGTTCGCTGAAGCGCGAGGCGGAGGTGCGCGCTGCGCTCGGCGTGCCCGGATCGTCGATCCGTTTCTTCGCCGCCGACCTGATGGACGATGCCGGCTGGGCCGAGGCGGTCGCCGGATGCAGCCATGTCGCGCATGTCGCCTCGCCCTTTCCCCCGAATGCGGTCAGCCATGAGGACGAGCTGATCGTGCCGGCGCGGGAAGGCGCGCTGCGGGCGCTGCGCTTCGCGTCGGCGGCGGGGGTGAAGCGCTTCGTGATGACGTCCTCCGTGGCGGCCATCGCTTACGGCCATCAGGGAATCGACCGGCCCTATACCGAGGCCGACTGGACCGATGTGGCCGCGCCGGGCCTGGGCGCCTATGTCAAATCCAAGACGATCGCCGAGCGCGCCGCACGGGATTGGGTGGCGGTGAATGGCGGCGCGATGGAGTTCTGCACGGTCAATCCGTCAGCGGTGCTCGGGCCGTTGATGAGCGACGATTTCTCCGCCTCGATCGAATTCGTGAAGCGCCTGATCGACGGATCGATGCCGGGCTTTCCGCGCCTTGGCTTCGCGGTGGTCGATGTGCGCGATCTTGCCGACCTGCATGTCCGGGCGCTGACCGCGCCGGGCATGGCGAACGAGCGCTTCATCGGCGCCGGGCCGTTCATGATGATGCGGGAGGTCGGGGAGATATTGCGCGACCGGCTCGGCCCCGAGGCGCGCAAGGTGCCGAAGCGCGGCATTCCGGATGCCGTCATCAGGCTGATGGCCTTGTTCGATTCGAGCATCAGCCAGGTTACCGGGGAACTGGGCAGGAGCCGGGCGGTGGATTCGGGCCATGCGCTTGCGACGCTTGGCTGGAAAACCCGGCCGGCGGCGGACTCGATCGTCGACACCGCGCGAAGCCTGATCGACCGCGGCATCGTCAAGGTATGATCAGGCCGCATTCTCGATGAGGAAGCGGTCGCGCCACGCGCGCGACTGGTCGTCGGCCTGCCGCTTGAGCTGCGTGGCGCGGGCCGGGCGATCCGGCGGCTCCACTCCCAGGAACGGGAACAGCGCCGCGACGTCGCCCTGCGCCACATCCTCGTAGGACAGGCGCAGCGGATCGATCGCATGGCGGGCGAAGAAGCTTTCCCATTGCCGGCGATTTTCCCCGATCACCTCAATGGCGTCGGCGATCGCGCCGCCGCTATAGGCCAGCGGCGGCGGCGGGAGGGTCCGGTGGGACGACCAGATGTTGGTCTCCATCGCTCGTACCAGCGATATCGCCTGCATGACGGTATCGCGCCGGTCGAGGAAGATGAGCCTGAGCGGCCCGGTCATCGCCTCGATCGGTTCGAGGCCCCGTCCGCCGATGCGGGTATAGCGCCTGATGTCATGGCGGAGGCCAGCGAACTGCGACCACATCAGCTTGCAGCCGAATACCCCGTTGGGCGTCGAGCAGAAACGGAAGAAGTCGTAGAAATAGGAAAGATGGCTGGCATGGCCGTGATGGCCGGACCATGTCGCCTCATCCTCCGGCAGGCCATATTCCTGCGGATAGCCGACCGATCCCAGCCTCGCCAGCATGTCGCAGAGCAGGAAGCTGCCCGTGCGGGGCAGCGCCGCGATGATGTAGCCCCGGCTGATGCCGTACATCCGTCAGATCCAGCTGGTGAGGGCGAAGCGCCGGTCGGCAAAGCAGGAGGTGGGCAACGCGACGGGCAGGATCTCGTGCAGCGTGTTCGACGGGAAGATCGCCGCGACATTGTGGCGCGGCGCGATCGTCTGCACCGGGCCGAAGCGTTGCCGCGCCGCATCCTGAAAGCCGTGCAGGGTGAGCTCGCCGCCGGCAAACCGGCAGGGGAAACGATGAAGATAGACGACGATGGTGAACGTCCGGTGCGCCACGGGCGCGGCGCCGTTGTCGCGGTGCGGGCCGAACCAGTCGCCGTCACCGCTCGCGGCCAGTTCGGATTCCTCGACGGCGGCCGTCACGATCCGGTCGCCGAAGCGTGCGCGAAGCGCATCACCATGTCTCAGGGCGATCCTCGCCATCAGGTCGCGATGCACTTCATGCTGTGCCAGCGTCTTGGCGCTGCGGTGTCGCCCGGCATGCAATTGCAGGTGCGACGACAGGGTCAGCGCATCGCCGAACATCGCCTCGCTGGCGATCGCGAAGGCGAGGAGCGCCGCCGCATCGGCTTCGCGCAGCGCATCGGGCAGGACGAGGGCCGGCTGGGCGGGCATCGCCTCGGCGATTGGCCGCACCGGATAGGCCGATCTGCGGAGGTCGCTCACCAGTAGAGGTTCCAGCGGCCGGCAATGCGCAATGCGTGCCCTTGCAACGTTATCCGGCGATCGTCGCCATGGATCGTGCCGGGCGACGATATCCGGTGAAGCCACAGCCCGCGATGAATCAGCAATCGCCCGACCGAATAGGGATGATAGGCAAGGGCCCGGCGACGCGCCATGTCGTCGAGCGTCGCGACTCGACCGGCCCTGAACGCCCGGTCGAAATCCTCGACCGTGACGTCCCACAGGTCGAGCCCGCTGCCCTCCGCCGGCAGTTCGAGCGCCAGCGTGAACGACACCGGATCGTCCTCGACCGGGCCGGGCGGGAGGCGCAGGCTTTCATACTGGATATCGAAATGCCGGCCGCTTTTCCCGGCGCCAAGGATGCCGCTGCCCAGGAAGATGTGGAACCCGGGAATGGCAAGCCCGTCGGCCAGCACCGCCTCGCCCTGCAATTCGGCGGACAGCCGGTCGAGCAGGGAGGTGTAGAGATCGCCGAACATCGCCATCAGGTCGCCGTTCGTGGCCTCGATCTCGCCGTAATAGTTGCGGTCCGGATCGGCGCCTGGTGGGCACGCGTCGAGATAGCTTGCCCGCCCGAGCGTGAAGAAGGTCGAATCGCCGCGCGGGCTGCGGTCGATCCACTTGTCCCGGTTGCCGGTCACGCGCTCGACCACGGAGCGGCAGCCATCCGCATCGAGCAGGTCGGTGACGGCGATCATCGCCGCACCTCGGTCAGCAGCGCGACGAGCGCGGCGGTGATGCTGCCGTCCAGCCGCTTGTCGTAGGAATTATAGCCCGGCATCGGATTGGCCTCGAGGAGCCAATATTGTCCGTCCCGGTCGACCTTGAAATCCCAGCCGGAAAAGATCAGCCCCATGTCGCGCGCCGTGCGCGTCATGCGTTCGGTCAGCGCATCCGGCAGCGTGACCGGGGCATAGGCTGCCTCGCCATCGATGCGATAGTCGGTCGCCTCGCTGTCGATGCGCAGCGCGAGCACGCTATCGCCGACGACATGGGCACGCACGTCGGCGCCTTCCACCCGCCGCTGCAGGTGGACCGGCCCGCTTTCCGGCCGGAAAGCCGCGAAGTCGTCCGGCGTCACGCCCCAGCAATCGGCACGGGCGCCGGAAATGGTCTTCACGATCGACGGCGCGCGGGCAAAGGCCGACAATGCCGCTGCGTCCGAGCTGGTGAGTGACGGGGGCACCAGGAAACCGCGGCGTGCCAGCAGCGCCTCGTGCAGCGGCTTCGACCCGTTATCCTGGAAATGGCCCGGCCGGTTGATGACGATCGCCTCGCCGATGCTTTCTAGCCACGCGTTCAGCGCCTGGACCATCGACTGCCAGGACAGGCTGTCGCGCCGCGACTCGACGACCGACGACAGGTCGATCGGGCGGACATAATATCGGCCGGCGGCGGGCAGGTGCCGCTCCGTCTCGCCGTCGCGCCAGATCGCGTCCTGGCCGGGCAGCGGGAACATCCAGTCGGCCAGCGCGAGATCGTGCAGGTCGACGAGTTCCACCTCGGTGCCGCTCGTCCGGCATTGCGCCACGAAATGGCGGAGGGTCGGATCAGTGCTCAGGCCGATCGCGGTGATCATCGGGTCAGATGCGCAACGGCCGCGGCGGCAAACGCATCCCAGGCGAAGTCGATGTCCTCACGGTGCGGCCAGGGTGTGATGCGCGCGAGATACGGATCGCGCAGATCCTCCGACAGCGCCCAGATGACCAGCGCCATGTCGAGCCCGAGCCGATCGGCCAGCGTCACGCTGTCTGCCGCCAGGTCATGGCCGGCGATCTGCTGTCCGCTCCGGCACCAGGCGTCCCGGCCGAGCACCAGCACGACCTCATATTGTTCGCCGGGCCTGACATAGCGTCCGCGTTGCGGCCCGGGATAGGCGGCATGCTGGTCATGGCCCAGCGGTTCAAGGGAATCGGGCGATTTGAAATACCAGCCCGTGTCGCGTCGCGGCCATGTCGCGCCTTGCAGGAAGATTTCCATGCGATCGGTACGCAGGCCGCCGCGCAGTTCGTTCACCGAGGCCGACAGGCTGCAGCCGCCGCCAAAGCCCATCGGCCCCGGGCGACCGAGCACCGGTGCGGTGCTCAGCGCGCCGATCGCCCACAGCGCCGCCAGCGCCTCGCCCTGCAGGAAGCGCGCGTCGGCGCTTTGCGTCGCTGACAGGCGTGGTGCGCGGATGACCATCGGCACGCGCGGCACGACCGTCGCATCGCCATCCTGCACCATGACCGAGAAGCGTCGTGCCGCTGTTGTCGCATCGAGGCGAACCGGGGTCCGGCCGGCCGCTGAAATCGGGCCGGCCAGCGCGTCGGCGAAACTGTCGCCCGGTTCGCTCACGATCAGCACTGCATTGTCGAGGGCGTCGTGCGCGTCCCCGGCGTCAGAAAAGCTGGACACTCTTGACGAACCCCCGGACGGCATTGGCTTGCTGTTGCGCCACCCGGTTCATCAGCGTCCAGTTCAGCACCTCGACTTCGCCGAAGCGGCTGAACGGGTCCGATGCCTCGCTTCCCGCCATCTTGCCGCCGTCGGAGGTCTCCTTGCCGGCTTCCTTGGAATCCTTGGATTCCTTGCCCTCCTTGCCTTCCTTGGAGTCTTTCTGCTCCTTGCCTTCCTTGCTTTCCTTGCCCTTGGGGAATTTGGGCGGCTGCCAGGGGGAATAGACGGTTTCGTCGGCGACCTCGATGCCGCCAAGGCTGACGGCGATGCCGTCCATGCCGCCATTCTTGCCGTCGAGCTTGACCTTTTCCGGGTCGCGGATTCCGTTGGCGACGGCATCGTTAACGGCGCTGTCGAACGCGCGGATCCGCGTTCCCGCGAGTTGCGCCAGCAGGTCATGGCGATGCGTCGCGCCGATGAACGGGGTGGGCTCTGACTGTTCGTTGGACATTGTTTCGCTCCTTATTTCACGAGCAGAAGTTTAAGCAGCGAGCCAATGTTGATGCCGTCGATCACGAGTCCATCGACATCACAATTCTTCAATTGCACGGCGCGCAGCGAACAGTTCTCAATGACGGCGCCGTCGAATTCGCAGGCGCTGAAATGGGTGCTTTCGAAATTGCTGCGATGAAAGGCGGAGTTGAAGAAACTGGATGCGCCGAAAATGGAGTGTCCCGCCGTGATGTTGCTGAAGGTAGAGCTGGTTGCATCCTGTGCAATGCAGATCATATTGGGGGATAATAGCGGCTTTTGCCGGGTGTCGCTTTTTTGCATTCGAGCCTCCGCTGCCTCTGCGAACAGAGGCGATTGTTTGGCGCGGCCCGAATCATCAGATCTACAAACGGGTGATCTGTTGCGGGCCCAATGCCACAGGCGGATGACCGGAGTCCAGACTGTCAAGCTGCCCGTAGGTGCCTGTACGGGCTGACAATTTGAACCATAGTGGTTTTAATCATGTGCACGGGCCGATAGACTGCGGGACGGTCAGCCTTTGGCCGGGAGACCTCGTCCGGCGATCGCCGAGAGCAGGATGCCCGTGACGATGAAGGCCATGCCCCAGAAGTGGAAGGCGTGGAGTGCCTCGCCGAGCAGAAGGGCTGCGAGCAGGGCGCCGAACAGCGGCATCAGCGCGATCATCTGTCCGGCCCGACCCGCGCCGAGCGTGCCGACCGCGCGGTTGTAGAGGGAATAGGCGATCAGGGACGGCAGCACCGCGACATAGGCGAAGGCGCCGATCGTCGAGGGACGCCAGGTGACCGAGGCGCCGTTCAACCATTCCTGCGCCGCCAGCGGCAGCATGGTGAGCGTGGCGATGACGAAGGTGGCCGCGAGGAAGCTCAGCGGATCGACGTCGGGCCTGAGCCGCAGCAATACGGTATAAAGCGACCAGGCCAGGACCGCGCAGAGGATCAGCAGGTCTCCCGTGCCGAGCTGGAGATGGAGCAGCGTCGCGAGGTCGCCCCGCGAGACGACCCAGCCGACCCCGACGGTCGAGACGATGACGCCAAGAACCTGGAGCAGCGCCGCCCGTTCGCTGAAAATCAGGCGGGCGAACAGCACGACCATTGCCGGGATGGCCGCCTGAATCAGCATCGAATTGGTCGCGGTGGTGTGGCGCAGGCCGGAATAAAGGAAGGCGTTGAACGCGGCGACGCCAAGCAGCCCCAGGACCAGCACGATCCGCCAGTTCGCGCGCAGCACGGGCGCATCAGCGCGCAGCCGCCGCCAGGCGAACGGCATCAGGATCGCGGTGGCCCCGGCCCAGCGCACCAACGCAAGGGTGAAGGGCGGGATATCGTCGCGTACCGCGCGCCCGACGATCGCGTTTCCTGCCCAGAACAACATGACGATGGCGAGGAAGATATAGGCGTTCAGGGTAGCGTGGGCGGTCGGGGCGGGCTTGTCTTGCATGCTGTCTTTCCCGCCGGGTCGCGAAGGTTGAGCGGGGTACCGCACGCAGGGCGGTTCGGCCAGCCATGGCGGCTGGCGTGATTTTGCCTGGTGGCATCGACTTTAGGGCACCGAGCGCTAGATCCGAACCACCCCCGTTCGCCCCGAGTAGCCATCGAGCCTGTCGAGAGGGCGTATCGAGGGCAGGCCTTTCGCGCACCACGTGTACCTCGATACGGCTTCGCCATTCGGTCCTGCTCGGCACGAACGGAAACGAGGGCACGGATCACGATCACGATGCGCTAGACCACCCGGTACGGCACCGTTCCGCGCAGATCGGGGTCGACCGCGATGTCGCGGTCGGCCGGCGGGAAGGCGCGCTGGTCGCAATCGTCGCGCGGGCAGAGCCGGCAGGAGATGCCGATCGGGATCGGCGGCGCCGTCCGGTCGAGCGCATCGGCATAGACGAAGTCGGCAGCATGCTCCGCCTCGCAGCCGAGCGTCACGGCGTAGCGGCGCGGGCTGCGGGTGAAGCTGCCCGATGGCTTTACCAGGCCCTTCGCCATGGAGACATAGCGCACGCCGTCGGGCGTCTCGGCATGCTGCACCACGATCCGGTCGGGGATGGCGACTGCTTCGTGAACGATCCACAGCGGGCAGGCGCCGCCGAACCGGGCGAACTGGAGCCGTGTCGCCGAATGCCGCTTGGTGATGTTGCCGGCCATGTCGACCCGGCAGAAATAGAAGGGGATCCCCTCTGCCCCCGAGCGCTGCAACGTGGAGAGGCGATGGCAGGCCTGTTCGAAACTGACGCCGAAGCGGCGGCACAGCCGGTCGATATCGTGGCGCATCTGGCGTGCGGTGGCGCGAAAGCGGCCATAGGGCATGGTCAGCGCGCCGGCGGCATAGTTGGCAAGGCCGATGCGCAGCAGGTTGCGCGCCTCCGGGCTTGATACCGATGCGCCGTCCACGATCTCCTGGATCGTGCCGGCGAACTCGATCGCGACGAGCTGGTGCGCGATCAGGAAGCGGCGGCTTTCGGGCGGCATCGCGCCGTTGAGCGACAGCGTGCCGCGCTGCCGGTCGAGCGCGCGGAGCGGCGCCGCCTCGTCGGGCGCGGCGACGATGGCGATGCCGTGGGTGGCGAGCCGTGCGACCAGCGCCGTCTCGTCGGGTCCCAGTTGCTCGGCCAGCGATTCGGCTGCGCGGTCGAGCGGGTCGACATAATTGCCGGCGAAATGGAACCAGTCGCGCACCGCCTCCCATGGCATGCGCGCGCCCGCGCCGGAGATGCCCGAGGTCATGCTTTCCTCGACCATCTGCAGCCGCTCCTCGGCGGCGCGGACGGCTGCGTGCAGCGTGATGATCCGGTCGGCGATCTCGGGCCGTTCCTCGGCGAGTCGCTCGATCGCCTCGGGCGGCGGTGCCGGGGGAAGGAGCGGGTCGGCCAGTGCCGCGGCCAGGCCGCTCAGGCGCATGGCCGGCGCCTCGCTTTCGATCAGCGCGCCGGGGTGACGGCGGCGCAGCGCGGCGGTCACCGCGGGGGTGAGGGGGCGATCGCCGCTTTCGAGCTGGGAAAGATAGCTGACCGAAATACCCAGCCGCGCCGCCATCGCCGCTTGGTTGAGGCCTGCGGTGCGGCGGAGGGCGCGGAGTTGTTCGCCGGCATAAAGGCGCGGGGTGCGGGGCATGGTCAGCTCATCTCCTCCCTGCAAGGGAGGAGTCGGGGGTGGGTGCACGCGTCTGCGCGCTTCAAAGACTCGTTTCGCCAGGTTCCGAAGCGGACGGTCGGGGCATCGAGTCCCGCCCGCCGCTGCCCCTCCCCTGACGGGGAGGGGTGAAGAAGAGGCATTGCCGGGATACTTCGCAAATCATCCCTTCGCAACTTTGCAAATTCACATTTGCAAAACGCCCCGCAGCTTGAAAGAGAAACGCTCCCCAGTACCGGAGTACCCCATGTCGTCGACGATCGAGGAGCTTGAGCGCCGGCGCGAGGCCGCCCGAATGGGTGGCGGCGAGAAGCGGATCGCCGCGCAGCACGCCCGCGGGAAACTCACCGCGCGCGAGCGGCTGCAGGTGCTGCTCGACGAAGGGTCGTTCGAGGAGCTCGACATGTATGTCGAGCACAACTGCGTCGATTTCGGCATGCCCGACCAGGTCATTCCCGGCGACGGCGTGGTGACCGGTTCGGGCACGATCAACGGCCGGCTCGTCTTCGTGTACAGCCAGGATTTCACCGTGTTCGGCGGGTCGCTCAGCGAGCGGCATGCGCAGAAGATCTGCAAGATCATGGACATGGCGATGAAGGTCGGCGCGCCGGTGATCGGCCTGAACGATTCGGGCGGCGCACGAATCCAGGAAGGCGTCGCCTCGCTCGGCGGCTATGCCGAGGTGTTCCAGCGCAACGTGCTGGCCAGCGGCGTCGTGCCGCAGATCTCGCTCATCATGGGGCCATGCGCGGGCGGCGCGGTGTACAGCCCGGCCATGACCGACTTCATCTTCATGGTGAAGGACAGTTCCTACATGTTCGTCACCGGCCCCGATGTCGTGAAGACAGTGACCAACGAGATCGTCACGCAGGAGGAACTGGGTGGCGCGGTGACTCATACCACCAGGTCGGGCGTCGCCGACATTGCCTTTGACGACGATATCGAGGCGCTGCGCGCGGCCCGCGACTTCGTTGATTTCCTGCCGGCCTCCAACCGCGAGGCGGTGCCGGAACGGCCCTGCTCCGATCCGTGGGACCGGATCGAGAACAGCCTCGACACGCTGGTGCCCGCCTCGGCCAACCAGCCCTATGACATGCACGAGCTGATCCGGAAGACGGTCGACGAGGGTGATTTCTTCGAAATCCAGCCGACCCATGCGGCGAACATCATCATCGGCTTCGGCCGGATCGAGGGGCGCACCGTCGGGATCGTCGCCAACCAGCCGATGGTGCTGGCCGGCTGCCTCGACATCAACTCGTCCAAGAAGGCTGCGCGCTTCGTGCGCTTCTGCGACGCCTTCGAAATCCCGATCGTCACCTTCGTCGATGTGCCGGGCTTCCTGCCGGGGACGGCGCAGGAGCTGAACGGCATCATCAAGCACGGTGCGAAGCTGCTCTTCGCCTATGCCGAGGCGACCGTGCCCAAGATCACCGTCATCACGCGCAAGGCCTATGGCGGCGCCTATGACGTCATGGCGTCGAAGCATCTGCGCGGCGACCTCAACTATGCCTGGCCGACCGCCGAGATCGCGGTGATGGGCGCGAAGGGCGCGGTCGAGATCATCTTCCGCGGCAAGAGCCCGGAAGAGATCGCCGCGCGCACCGCCGAATATGAAGCACGCTTCGCCAACCCGTTCGTGGCGGCGTCGAAGGGTTTCATCGACGAAGTGATCCAGCCGCATTCGACCCGCCGCCGCATCGCGCTCGGCCTGCGCAAGCTGCGTGGCAAGAGCATCGAGAATCCGTGGAAGAAGCACGACAACATACCGCTTTGAGGCGTGTCGTTGCGCGAGGCTGTTGCGCTCAATGCCGGCTTGGGCGCAGGTAAAGGCCCTCAACAGATGACAGGTGATGCATGATCCTTTTCCTGACCATGGCCCTTCAGGCAGCCGCGCCGGCTGCCGCTGCACCAGCGCCCGCCGCTCCCTGGACGCCGCGCCTGCAGTCCGACCCGGCGACCGGCGCGAAATCGGGCAAGGTCTGGGCTGCCTCGCGGGAGGGCAATGGCCAGCTGGTCGTTCGCTGCGACCGCCGTACGGAGAATATCGTCTCGATCCAGTTCATCCCGAGCCTGCCGTTCGCCGCCGCGACGCCGCGACCGGTGTCGATCCAGGTCGATGGCGGATCGCCGCTCGGCACCAACTGGGAGTTTCCGGGCAAGGGCACCTATGTCGCCGACGATCAGGTGGTGACCACGCTGGCCTCGGCGATCGCGCATGCCAAGGAGATCAAGCTGCGCGTGATCGATCCGATGAACAATGCGGTCGACGCGACCTTCGCTGGTCCGCCCAGCGACACGCCGATCAAGCAGGTGCTCGAGACCTGCGGCTATGTGCTCGGCCAGGTCCCGACGCGCGCGCCTGCTCCCGCTCCGGCTGCGTCCAAATGATCATCGGTCGCCTCAACCATGTCGGCGTGGCGACGCCGTCGATCGCCGACGCGATCCCCTTCTATCGCGACGTGATGGGGGCGACCAGGATCCACGAGCCGTTCGATCTTCCTGCGCAGGGCGTGAAGGTGTGTTTCGTCGACACGCCCAACACGCAGATCGAACTGATCGAGCCTTATGACGCGACGTCGCCGATCAACGGCTTCCTCGCCAAGAATCCGGCCGGCGGGCAGCACCATCTCTGCTACGAAGTGCCCGACATCCAGGAGGCAAAGGCCTGGTTCGAGGCCAAGGGCGCGCGCGTGCTGGGCGAGCCGCGCATCGGCGCGCACGGCACGCCGATCTTCTTCGTCCACCCGAAGGACATGGGCGGGGTGCTGACCGAGATCATGGAAACGCCCAGGGGCGAGGGGAGCCACTAATGGCCTATGAGCATATCCTGAGCGAGCGGCGCGGCGACGTTCTTGTCCTGACGCTCAACCGGCCGGAACGTCTCAACGCGGCGCCCCCGGCGATGTTCGACGAACTGCGCGACGCGCTTGGCGCGCTCGACGGGGCGCGGGCGGTGCTGTTCGCCGGGGCGGGCCGGGCGTTCTGCTCGGGTGCCGACGTCGCGGGTGGCGCGCTGGGGTCCGACAATCCGGGCGAGGCGACCTACCAGGCGCTGACCAACCATTATAACCGGACGATCGAGGCGGTCGCCGATCTCGGCGTGCCGGTGGTCAGCGCGGTGCGCGGGCCAGCGGCGGGGATCGGATGCAGCCTGGCGCTCGCCGCCGATTTCTGCATGGCGAGCGAGACCGCCTATTTCCTCCAGGCCTTCGTCAATATCGGGCTCGTGCCCGATGGCGGCGCAAGCTGGATGCTGCCCCGCCTGATCGGCAAGGCCCGCGCGACCGAGATGATGATGCTCGGCGAGCGGGTTCCCGCGGCAAAGGCGCTGGACTGGGGCATGATCCACAGGGTCACGGCCGACGAGGCGCTCGATGCCGAGGCGTTCGCGCTGGCGGAGCGGCTTGCGGCGGGGCCGACGGTCGCGCTCGGCCTGATGCGGCGCGGCCTCGCCCATGCTCTCGAGGTCGATTACGCCACGGCGATGCTGCGCGAGGCGGAGAACCAGCGCGCCGCGCGCGGCTCGGCGGATTCGATGGAGGGCGGCATCGCCTTCCTGCAGAAGCGCAAGCCCGAGTTCCGAGGGGCGTGATGAAGACTTTCCGTTCGTCCCGAATAGCCGTGGAGCGTGTCGAGACGGCGTGTCGAGGGACACGTGTGTCTCGATACGCGTTCTCGACACGCTCGACCTCTACTCGACGCGAACGGGAGTGGCTGGAAACAGTTCGATGACCGACAAACCCACCCTTGAGGCCTGGAGCGCCGCCGCCGCGAAGGAGGTGAAGGGCAAGGACCTGACCTGGCACACGCCGGAAGGCATCGAGGTCAAGCCGCTCTACACCGCCGAGGACGTTGCCGATATCGACCCCGGCCTGCCCGGGTTCGCGCCGTTCACGCGCGGCGTGCGGGCGTCGATGTATGCGGGGCGGCCGTGGACGATCCGCCAGTACGCAGGCTTCTCGACCGCCGAGGCTTCCAACGCCTTTTACCGCCGCAACCTTGCCGCCGGGCAGAAGGGCCTGTCGGTCGCCTTCGATCTCGCGACTCATCGCGGCTATGACAGCGATCATCCGCGCGTGACGGGCGATGTCGGCAAGGCCGGCGTGGCGATCGACACGATCGATGACATGAAGATCCTGTTCGACGGCATCCCGCTCGACAAGATGTCGGTCTCGATGACGATGAACGGCGCGGTGATCCCGATCCTCGCCTTCTTCATCGTCGCGGGCGAGGAGCAGGGCGTGCCGCGCGCGCAGCTCGACGGGACCATCCAGAACGACATCCTCAAGGAGTTCATGGTCCGCAACACGTACATCTATCCGCCCGAGCCGAGCATGCGGATCATCTCGGACATCATCGGCTACACCTCGCGGCACATGCCGAAGTTCAATTCGATCTCGATCTCCGGCTATCATATGCAGGAAGCCGGGGCGACGCAGCTTCAGGAGCTTGCCTTCACCATCGCCGACGGGCGCGAATATGCGAAGGCGGCGATGGCCTCGGGGCTCGATCTCGATGCGTTCGCCGGGCGCCTGTCGTTCTTCTTCGCCATCGGCATGAACTTCTTCATGGAGGTCGCGAAGCTGCGCGCGGCACGCAAGCTGTGGCACCGGGTGATGACGGAGCTCGGCGCGAAGGACGAACGCTCAAAGATGCTGCGCACCCATTGCCAGACGTCGGGCGTCTCGCTGACCGAGCAGGACCCCTACAACAACGTCATCCGCACCACGATCGAGGCGATGGCAGCGATGCTCGGCGGCACGCAGAGCCTGCACACCAACGCGCTCGACGAAGCGATCGCGCTCCCAACCGATTTCTCCGCCCGGATCGCGCGCAACACGCAGATCGTGATCCAGGAAGAGACGGGGATGACCAACGTCGTCGATCCGCTCGGCGGCAGCTATTATATCGAGAGCCTGACCCAGGAACTGTACGACAGGGCCTGGGAGATCATCGAGCGGGTCGAGGCCGAAGGCGGCATGGCGAAAGCGGTCGCCGCCGGCTGGCCCAAGGCGATGATCGAGGAAGCCTCGGCCGGCCGCGCGGCGCGGGTCGATATGGGCGAGGACGTGATCGTCGGCGTCAACAAGTACAAGCTGGCCGAAGAGGATAAGATCGACATCCTCGACGTCGACAACGTCGCGGTGCGGGAATCGCAGATCGCGCGGATCAAGCGGTCAAAGGCCGGGCGTGACGAGGCGAAATGCCAGGCCGCGCTCGATGCCCTGCGCGAAGGCGCGGCGGGCAGCGAGAATGTCCTGGGCCTCGCGGTCGAATGCGCCCGTCAGCGTGCCACGCTCGGCGAGATCAGCCAGGCGATGGAGGATGTGTTCGGGCGCTACGGCACCAAGCCGACGCCGGTTTCCGGCATCTATGGCGGCGCGCATGAATTCGACCGGCGCTGGCTCGGCCTGCTCGACGGGGTGAATTCGCTGACCCATCGCATGGGGCGCAAGCCGCGCCTGCTCGTCGCCAAGATGGGGCAGGACGGGCATGATCGCGGGGCGAACCTCGTCTCGTCGGCATTCGGCGATCTCGGTTTCGAGGTGGTGCCGGGGCCGTTGTTCCAGACGCCGAAGGAAGCCGCCGATCTCGCGATTGCGTCCGACGTCGACGTGGTCGGCGCATCGTCGCTGGCGGCCGGGCACAAGACATTGATCCCCGAACTGATCGGCCATCTGCGCGAAGCGGGCCGGGGCGACATCAAGGTGATCGCGGGGGGGGTTATCCCGGCGCAGGATTATCAATATCTGCGCGACGCCGGCGTGCAGGGGATTTTCGGTCCCGGGACCAATCTGGTCAACGCAGCCGGCGACGTGTTGAAACTGCTGGGGCATAACTTGCCTCCGATCGAGGAAGCTGCTGAATGAGTGACACTTTTGAACTCCCCTCCCGCTTGCGGGAGGGGCCGGGGGTGGGCTCGCGCTATCCTCAGACGGAAGATTCGTTGAAGCCGGGTGCCCACCCCCCAGCCCCCTCCCGCAAGCGGGAGGGGGAGCCGCTTCGTAACGACTGGACCCGCCAGGAAATCGCGGCGCTGTTCGATCTCCCCTTCACCGAGCTCGTCTTCCGCGCGGCCGAGGTGCACCGTGCGCATCATGCGGCGGGGGAGGTGCAGCTCTGCACATTGCTGTCGATCAAGACCGGCGGCTGCCCCGAGGATTGCGGCTATTGCTCGCAGTCGGCCTCGGCCGATTCCGACCTCAAGGCTGAAAAGCTGATGGAGGTCCAGGCAGTTCTCGCCGCCGCCGCCGAGGCCAAGGCAGCGGGTTCGCAGCGTTTCTGCATGGGCGCTGCGTGGCGCAACCCCAAGGACCGCGACATGGGCGCGGTGGTCGCGATGGTCGAGGGCGTGAAGGCGATGGGCCTCGAGACCTGCATGACGCTCGGCATGCTGGAGCCGCACCAGGCGCACCAGCTCGCCAAGGCGGGGCTCGATTACTACAACCACAATATCGACACCTCGCCCGAACATTATGGCGACATCATCACGACGCGGACCTTCCAGGACCGGCTCGATACGCTTGAGACCGTGCGCCAGGCCGGCATCAATGTCTGCTCGGGCGGCATCGTCGGCATGGGCGAGACCCGCGCCGATCGCGTCGGCTTCGTCCATGCGCTGGCGACCCTGCCGCGCCATCCGGAGAGCGTGCCGGTCAATGCGCTGGTACCGGTGAAGGGCACGGTGCTGGGCAATATGCTCGCCGACACGCCGCTGGCGAAGATCGACGATATCGAGTTCGTCCGCACCGTCGCGGTCGCGCGCATCACCATGCCGCTGTCGATGGTCCGCCTGTCGGCCGGCCGCGAGAGCATGAGCGACGCGACCCAGGCGCTCTGCTTCATGGCGGGTGCGAACTCGATCTTCACCGGCGAGAAGCTGCTGACCACCGGCAATGCCGGCGGCGGCGCTGACGCGGCGCTGTTCGCCAAGCTTGGCCTCGTGCCGATGGAGGGCGAGGAGCCGATGCGGAAGGAAAAGACGTGCTGCTGACCATCGCGCTGCTTGTCGCGGCCCCGCAAACCCAGACGCAGATGACTCAGTCGGCAGGGACTGCCTATGCCCGGGCTGATGCCGAGATGACCCGGGCCTGGCGGGCGACCCTCGCCTATATGAAGGGCCGCGACGCGCAGAATACCACGCGTGGCGGTGGCTTCGGCTATGCCGCGGCGCTTCTCGAAAGCCAGCGCGCCTGGCTGAAATTCCGCGACACCGAGTGCGTCATCGAAGGCGGCGAGTTCGCTGGCGGATCGATGCAATCGATGACGATCGCAGGCTGCCGGACCCGGCTGACCACGGCGCGCACCGCGCAGCTCAGGTCGCTGATGTGGCGGGGGTGACGTTGCGGAAGACGCCACAATACACACCGTCATGCTGAACGTGTTTCAGTATCCAGGCGCAGTCTCCCGCCTGAAGAGCGACGGTCCCGGGTCAACTGACCGCGCATGGACCCTGAAACAAGTTCAGGGTGACGAACGTTTTTGGGGTAGCTGATGTTCAAGAAAATCCTGGTCGCCAATCGCGGCGAGATCGCCTGCCGCGTCATGCGCACCGCCAAGAAGATGGGCATCGCGACGGTCGCGGTATATTCGGATGCCGATGCGCGCAGCCCGCATGTGCTGATGGCGGACGAGGCGGTACGGCTCGGGCCGCCGCCGGCTGGCGAGAGCTATCTGCTCGCCGACCTGATCCTGCTCGCCGCGAAGCAGACCGGCGCTGACTGCATCCATCCCGGCTACGGCTTCCTGTCGGAGCGCGAGAGCTTCGCGAAAGCCTGTGCCGAGGCGGGGATCGCCTTTGTCGGCCCGCCGCCCAAGGCAATCGCCGCGATGGGCGACAAGATCGAATCCAAGAAGCTGGCGAAGGCCGCCGGCGTCAATGTCGTGCCCGGCTTCCTGGGCGAGATCGCCGATACAGAGGAGGCGGTGCGCATCGCCTCGGACATCGGTTATCCGGTGATGATGAAGGCCTCGGCCGGTGGCGGCGGCAAGGGCATGCGGCTCGCCTATAGCGAGCAGGATGTCCGCGAAGGCTTCGAGGCGACCAAGCGCGAAGGGCTCGCCAGCTTCGGCGACGACCGCGTCTTCATCGAGAAGTTCATCGAGAGCCCGCGCCACATCGAGATCCAGGTGATGGGCGACCAGCACGGCAACATCGTCTATCTCGGCGAGCGCGAATGCTCGATCCAGCGCCGCCACCAGAAAGTGGTGGAAGAGGCGCCGTCGCCTTTCGTCACGCCGGAAATGCGCAAGGCGATGGGCGAGCAGGCTGTCGCGCTGGCCCGCGCGGTCGGCTATTATTCCGCCGGCACGGTCGAGCTGATCGTCTCCGGCGCCGACACGACCGGTCAGGGTTTCTACTTCCTCGAGATGAACACCCGGCTCCAGGTCGAGCATCCCGTCACCGAATGCATCACCGGACTCGACCTGGTCGAGCTGATGATCCGCGTCGCGGCGGGCGAGCCGCTCGGCTTCACCCAGGACGATGTCACGCTTACCGGCTGGGCGATCGAGAACCGCGTCTATGCCGAGGACCCCTATCGCGGCTTCCTGCCGTCGATCGGGCGGCTGGTGCGTTATGATCCGCCCGAGGACGCGCGGCCTGCCTATGGCCCGGTCGCGGCGGATGGCGACGCCTATGTCCGCGTCGATGACGGCGTGCGCGAGGGCGGCGAAGTCTCGATGTTCTACGATCCGATGATCGCGAAGCTGATCACCTGGGCGCCGACGCGCGAAGAGGCGATCGACACGCAGATCGCCGCGCTCGATGCGTTCGAGATCGAGGGGCCGGGGAACAATCTCGATTTCGTCTCAGCGTTGATGCAGCATCCGCGCTTCCGCGAAGGCGCGCTGACCACCGGCTTCATCGCCGAGGAATATCCCGACGGCTTCCATGGCGCCCCGGCATCACCTGATCTGATCCGCAGCCTTGCCGCGATCGCTGCCTTCGCCGCGACCGCCGAAGCCGATCGCGCACGGCGTATCGATGGACAGCTCGGCAAGCGCCTTCAGCCGCCGTCCGACTGGGTGGTGAAGATCGGCGATGCCGACCATGCGGTGGCGATCTCGACCGACGGCATCATCGTAGACGGCGAGGAGCTTGATATCGCGCTCGAATATACGCCGGGCGACCGTGTGATCGAAGCGGAGATCGGTGACGCGCTGCTGATCGTGAAGATCGCCCGCGCCAGCGCCGGCTTCCGCCTGACCACGCGCGGCGCCTCGCATCGCGCTCGCGTGCTCCCCGCGCATGTCGCGCCCTTCGCGAAGCATCTGATCGAGAAGATCCCGCCCGACCTGTCGAAATTCCTGCTCGCGCCGATGCCGGGGCTGCTGATGCGGCTCGACGTCGCAGCCGGCGACAAGGTCGAGGCGGGCCAGCCGCTTGCCGTGGTCGAGGCGATGAAGATGGAGAATATCCTGCGCGCCGAGAAGAGCGGCAGAGTCAAATCGATCAATGCGGTGCCGGGCGACAGCCTGGCGGTGGACGCCGTGATCCTGGAGATGGAATAGCTATTCGCGACGGCTGGTCGAAGTCCCGGCATCGTGCCGGGACTGTTCAGGCGTCGGCGGTTCCATAGTGCCGTGAATTCGTGATGCGCGATGCGGCCGATCCCGGAACAACTCCGGCCATCGGTCGCAATGATACGAATTCATGTCGATTCTATTGCAGGAAAGCGCGGCGTTCAGCGTGTTTCGGTCTGCGAGATCGTGTCCGGACGACAAATTGCGACAATATTTCGATGGACCCAAACCGGGCCCACGGCCATTTGTGTCGCTATGTTTCGCAAGCGCATCCTTCTGTTGCTCACCGTCGCCCTGCCGCTTCAGGCGTGCGTGGTGGGGCCGGACTACGCCCCGCCCGTGCCCGGCGCGCTGGGGGTGCCCGGGGGTTATTCGACCCCGGCGCCGCAGGGCCAGCCGGCGGATCTCTCGGCCTGGTGGACCAGTTTCAACGATCCGCTGCTGACCTCGATCGTCGACCGCGCGCGCAGCGGCAATCTGGATATAGCCCAGGCAGTGTCGCGCCTGCGTCAGGCACGCGAGGCCCTGGTACAGGCGGGCACCCAGCGCCTGCCGACGGTGAGCGGATCGGCCGGCTACCGCCGCAATGTGTTCGACACCGTGGGCGCGCGGGACAATTTGTCGGTCGGCGCCGATGCTTCCTATCAGGTCGATCTGTTCGGCGGCGTCAGCCGCTCGATCGAGGCGTCGCGCGCCAGCTATGCCGGCAGCGGCTACGATCTTGCCACGGTGCAGACATCGATCGCGGCTGAGGTGGCGCGGAACTATATCCTTGCCCGGCAGGCCCAGGCGAGCCTTGCCATCGCGCGGGGGTCGCTCGGCATCCAGGACGACAATCTCGAGATCGCCGGTTTCCGCGTGCAGGCGGGGCTGGTCTCGTCGCTCGACGCCGAGCAGTCGCGCACGCAGCGCGCGCAGACCGCGGCGACCATCCCTTCGCTCGAACAGAATTACCAGTCGGCGGTGAACCGGCTCGGCGTGCTGACCGGCCAGGCGCCGGGCGCGCTCAAGGCAGAGCTTGAGGCGACCGCGCCGATCCCCGCCGGTCCGGCGTCGATCGCGGTCGGCATCCCAGCCGACGCGCTGCGCCAGCGGCCCGACGTGCGGGCGGCGGAGCGCCGCCTCGCCGCCGCCACCGCGCAGATCGGCGTGACCGAGGCGCAGCTTTACCCCGCGCTCAGCATCACCGGGAATATCGGCACCGCCGCCGCCTCGTTCGGCAGCCTCGCCAATATCGTCACCGGCAGCCTGTTCGCCAGCCTGAGTCAGCTGATCTTCGACGGCGGGCGTGTGCGCTCGCAGGTCCGTTCGCAGCGGGCGGCCGCCGAGGGCGCGCTGGCTGCCTACAAGCAGACCGTGCTGACCGCGCTCGAGGATGTCGAGAATGCGCTGACCGCGCTCCAGTCGGCGAAGGACCGCCAGGCGCAGTTCGCCATCGCGCTCGACGCCGCGACCAACAGCGCGATCCTGTCGCGCAGCCAGTATCGTGCCGGGCTGACCGACATCACCACGCTCAACACCAATGAAAGCGCCCTGCTCTCAGCGCAGAACGGGCTTTCCAACGCCAGGGCCGATCAGGCCCAGGCGCTCGTCCAGCTCTATCTCGCCCTTGGCGGCGGCTGGGACAGCAATGCTGTTCCCCAGGCGCCAGCGGCGCAACTTCCCCGGGAATGACCATGGCCGATCCGAACAGCAACGATATCGACGAGTTCCTGGGCGTGAAGGCAACGCCGGCATGGCGCCGCTACGTCAAATGGGTGCTGGTCGGCGTCGGCGTGATCCTGCTCCTGCTGCTGGCGAAGAGCTGGTTCGCGGGCCCGGCCAAAAACACCTATGCCACTGACGAGGTGCGTCGCGGGTCGCTGTCGGTCACCGTGTCGGCCACTGGCAAGCTTGCCCCGACCAACCAGGTCCAGGTCGGCTCGGAGCTTTCGGGTCTCGTCACCAAGGTGGTAGCCGATGTGAACGACCGGGTAGTGGCGGGCCAGCCGCTCGCCCTGGTCGATCCGTCGCGTTTCCAGGACAGCGTCAACCAGAGCAAGGCGGCGCTCGACGCAGCCGTGGCGACGGTCGGCCAGAACCAGGCGACGCTTGCCCAGTCGAACGCGCAGCTTGCGCGCCTGCAGGAGGTCAGCCGGCTCTCGGGCGGGCGCGTTCCCGCCAAGACCGAGATGGAACAGGCGATCGCCGACCGCGACCGGGCGCTCGCCAACCTCCGCGCGGCGGAGGCGAACGTGGTGTCCGCGCGGGCGGCGCTCTCCTCGAACAATACGCAGCTTACCAAGACGGTGATCCGCTCGCCGGTCAACGGCGTGGTGCTCGCTCGCCAGATCGAGCCCGGCCAGACCGTCGCTGCCTCGTTCAACACGCCGACGCTGTTCGTCATCGCGCAGGACCTGTCGACGATGAAGCTCGAGGTCGCGATCGACGAGGCCGATGTCGGATCGGTCAAGCAGGGCCAGCAGGCGACCTTCACGGTCGATGCGTTTCCGGGCAAGACCTTCCCTGCCTCGATCACCCGGGTCGATCTCGGCTCGAATCTCAGCGCGCAGACGACAACGACCACCACAACGACGACGGCGCAGGTCGTCTCCTATGGCGCGACGCTGAGTGTCGCTAATGCCGACCAGCAGCTCCGCCCCGGCATGACCGCGACTGCTGACATCGTGACCAACGCGCGCGCCAATGTGCTGCTCGTGCCGAACGCGGCGCTGCGTTTCAAGCCGGCGGCGACCGGCCCGAATGCGGCTGCCAGCGGCGGGATCACCGGTGCGCTCGTGCCTACCCGGCCTCGCCGTGGCGGTGGCGGCGCGCCACGCACGGCGACGCTCGGCGCGGGCGCGAAGCAGACTGTCTACATCAAGGGCGAGGACGGCCAGCCGAAGCCGGTCGAGATCACCACGGGCGTGACCAACGGTACCGTGACCGAAGTGGTCGGCGGCGACCTGAAGCCAGGCGACGACGTGATCACCGGCCAGCTCAACGGCGACAGCACGAAGAGCAGCGGCCAGCGGCGCCGCTCCGGTGCCGGCGGTGGGGCCGGGGGCGGGCAGCGCGGTGGCCAGTAAGCCTCTTCCGGCGGCAAGCCAGCAGCCGCTGATCCGGCTGCGCGATGTGACCAAGATCTATGGCGAGGGTGCGACTGCGTTCAAGGCGCTGAAGGGTGTCGATCTGGACATCCAGCAGGGCGACTTCGTCGCGGTGATGGGCGCGTCGGGATCGGGCAAGTCGACGACCATGAACATCCTCGGCTGTCTCGACGTGCCGAGCTCGGGCACTTTCCTGTTTCGCGGGCATCATGTCGAGCGGCTCGGCCGCGACCAGCGCGCGCTGCTCCGGCGCCGCTATCTCGGCTTCGTCTTCCAAGGCTTCAACCTGCTGGCGCGTACCACCGCGCTTGAGAATGTCGAGCTGCCTTTGCTTTATCGGGGGGACCCGAAGAAGCAGCGCTACGAGGCGGCAATGGCAGCGCTCGACAAGGTCGGGCTGGCCAAATGGTGGGACCATACGCCAGCCGAGCTGTCCGGCGGCCAGCAGCAGCGTGTCGCCATCGCCCGGGCGATCGTGACTTCGCCCGACGTGCTGCTTGCCGACGAGCCGACCGGCAATCTGGATTCGGAGCGTTCAGTCGAGATCATGGAATTGCTCAGCGGCCTGAACCGCGATGCCGGGATCACCGTGCTGATGGTCACGCATGAGCCGGAGATGGCTGCCTTTGCGCGGACCATCGTCCATTTCAAGGATGGACTGGTCGAGCGGATCGACACCAACCACCATGCAGGGGAGAAGGTGTCTTTCGACGAGCCTCTCCCCTTCAGGGGAGAGGTTGGAGTGGAGGACTCCGGCCAGCGTTCGAGTGACTCCCCCACCCCAGGCCCTTCCCCTGAAGGGGAGGGGAGCAAGTAATATGCTCGCCACCACCTTCCTCCTCGCGATCCGGTCGATCCTGCGGCACAAGCTGCGGTCGTTCCTGACGACGCTCGGCATCATCATCGGCGTCGGCGCGGTCGTCACCATGGTCACGCTCGGACAGGCGACCACGGCGGCCGTGCAGAAGCAGATTTCGGCGCTCGGCACCAACGTGCTGCAGGTCCGTCCAGGCCAGGGCTTCGGCCGGGGCGGCGGCGGGCCGCGTCCGCCCGATTTCAAGCCCGACGACGTCCAGGCCATCGCCGACCAGATCGCCGGCGTCACCGCTGTCGCGCCCCAGGCCCAGTCGACCGCCACCGCGATTTATGAAGGCGCCAACTGGTCGACCACGATCAACGGCACCACCTCGGCCTATTTCCAGGTCCAGCCCTGGCCGCTGTCCGCCGGCCGCGGCTTCACCGGCCCTGAGGAGCAGGCGGGCAAGGCGGTATGCATCATCGGCAGCACCGTCGCGCAGAACCTGTATCGCGGCGGCGAGGCGGTCGGCACGCGCATGCGCATCGGCGGCATCTCCTGCGACGTCATCGGCGTGCTCTCCACACGCGGCCAGGCCGGTTTCGGCGGCGACCAGGACGATGTCGTTATCATGCCGCTCAAGGCGGTGCAGCGGCGCTTCACGGGATCGACCGATATCCGCCTGATGCTGGTGGGCGTCGACGAAGCCTATTCGACCGGGACGGTGCAGTCGGGGATCGAGGACCTGCTGCGCGAGCGCCGCAACATCACCGGCAGCAAGACCGACGATTTCAACATCTTCGACACCAAGCAGATCTCCGACACGCTGACCGGCACGACCACGCTGCTGACCAGCATCGTCACCGCGGTGGCGGCGATCTCGCTGCTGGTCGGCGGGATCGGGATCATGAACATCATGCTGGTCTCGGTGACCGAGCGGACGCGCGAGATCGGCATCCGGCTCGCCATCGGCGCGGTCGCGCGCGAGGTGCTGCTCCAGTTCCTGGTCGAGGCGGTGGCGCTGTCGTGCCTCGGTGGGCTGATTGGCCTGGTGGTGGCGCAGATCGCGATCCTCTCGCTCGCGCCGCTGATGCAGGTGACGTGGATCTTCGTGCCGGAGATCAACGTGCTCGCCTTCGGCATCTCGGCGGTGATCGGGGTGGTGTTCGGCTATTTCCCGGCGCGGCGTGCCGCGTCGCTCAACCCGATCGACGCGCTGCGGCACGAATGACCTCTTTTCCCCTCCCCTGACGGGGAGGGGCTCAGGAAGGTCGGGCCAGTGCTCGCAGCCGCTCCAGATCTTCCGGCGTATCGATGTCGATCAATTCAGCGGGCGACGTCACGACATGCCTGCCCGCGCGCACCAGGTCGCGGGCGCCGGAATCGCCTTCGAGGTTGAGCAGGAAATCGAATTGCCCGGCGCCGAACACGGCGGGCGGGCAGGGGTTCACCCCGTCGCTCGAGGCAACCACCGAATGGCGCGAATCCACCGCCTCGAGCAGGTGATAGAGGTGCGAGGCGGTGACTCGCGGCATGTCGGCGAGCGCGATCACCACCGCCTCCGCGCCATCGTCCCGCGCATTCTGCACGCCGAGCTTCACTGAGCGCGACATGCCGATCTGCGGATCGTCATTATGGATCACGCGGTACCCACGGCTCGCGAAATCGAGATCGGTGCCGTTCTTCACCACGAAGCGCGCCTGGAAGGGGATATCCTCGAACGCCGTCACCACGTGCATCGCCAGTGGCTGGCCCAGGAAATTCTGTTCCAGCTTGTCGATATCGCCGAAGCGTTCGGAACGCCCCGCCGCGAGGAGGATGAGCACGGTCTTCTCGACATGGATCATGATGCGTTCTTGCCGTCCCGGGAATTGAAGGCGCCCACCATCGCCGCCGCGATCGACAGCGCGATTTCGGCCGGGCCGACCGCGCCGATATCGAGGCCGACCGGCGCATCGATACGGTCGAGCGCCGATGCGCCAACCCCCTGCGCGGCGAGCCGTTCCCGCCGCGCGGCGTGGCTGCGGCGGGAACCGAGCGCGCCGACATAGGCAGTGGGCGCGGCCAGCGCGGCGATCAGGGCGGGATCGTCGATCTTGGTGTCGTGGCTCAGCGTCACCACCGCCGTCGACGGGCCGGGCGCATAGGCCGCAACCGCCTCGTCGGGCCAGCGATCGTCGAGGGTCACGCCGGGGAACCGCTCCTCGGTCAGGAAGCGGGCGCGGGGATCGATCACCACCGTGTCGATGCCCAACTCGCGCGCCAGCCCGGCAAGCGCCTGCGCGATCTGCACCGCGCCGATAATCAGCAAGCGGCGCGGCGGATCGTAGCGGTTGAGGAAGGCCGACCCGGTCTCGAGCGGCCGCGCGTCGCTGTGCCCGGTGTCGAGGCTGGTCGACACGGTAAGCGCCTTGCCCGCCTCGCGCGCCTCGGCGATCCGGTCGAACAATTCGGGGTCGAAGCCTTCGGCCGAGACCGGCTGCACCATCACGGCGATCTCGCCGCCGCAGGGCAGGCCGACTTCCCAGGCGGCGGCATCGGCGACGCCATAGGTCTTCACCTGGAACGGCGCGCCGGCGATCACCTCGGCGGCGGTGGCGAGGATGTCGCTCTCGACGCAGCCGCCGGAGACGGAGCCTTCGAACCGTCCGTCGGCATGCACCAGCATATGGCTGCCGCGCGGCCGCGGCGCCGATCCCCAGGTCGAGACGACCGTGGCGATCGCCATCGGCGCGCCCTTCCAGGCCTGGGCGACGGCGAGGACGGTGTCGTTATCGGCCATAATGTTTCCCCCGCCCGTTCGTCCCGAGTGCCATCGAGCTTGTCGAGAGAGCGTATCGAGGGACATATGTGTCTCGATACGGGTTTTCGACAAGCTCGACCCCTACTCGACGCGAACGGACATATTGGGGGCGACCCTTCATACCGGCGGCAATCCCGCCAGCACCTTGTCGAGCGTCATCGGAAAGTCCCGCACCCTGACCCCGCAGGCATTGTAGATCGCGTTGGTCACCGCCGCGCCGGCGCCGGAAATGGTCAGCTCGCCCAGACCTTTCGCACCGATCGGATTGGCGTGATGGTCGAGGTCCTCGATGAAATGCACGTCGAGATGCGGCACATCGGCATGCACCGGCACATGATATTCGCCGAGATCGTGGTTCACGAAATGGCCGTGACGCCGGTCGAGCTCGGCGCCCTCCATCAGCGCATAGCCGATGCCCCAGATCATTCCGCCGATTGCCTGGCTTCGCGCGGTCTTGGCGTTGAGGATTCGCCCCGCTTCGAACACACCGAGCATTCGCCGCACCCGCACCGCGCCGGTGACGGCATTGACCGCGACTTCGGCGAACTGAGCGCCGTGCGCCGCCTGGCTGTAGGTGCGCGCATTCCTGCCCTGGCTGATCTTGCCCGTCGCCACCAGCGGCGCATCGCCGACCAGGTCGCCCAGCGCCACGCGGCGATTGCCGGCGATGGCGTGGCCGTCCTTCAGCGTCATGTTCTCCGGCGTCGTGCCCATGCGCTCCGCCAGGTCAGCGACCAGATCCTCGCATGCCAGAGCCACTGACGATCCGGCACTGGCCGCGCCGAATGATCCGCCCGATCCGGCGCCCGGCGGCAGATCGGTATCGCCCAGTCTCACGTCGACGCACCGGATCGGTAACCCAAGCGACTCCCCCGCGATCTGCGCGAGGATGGTATAGGTGCCGGTGCCGATATCGGTCATGTCGGTCTCGACTGTCGCGCGCCCGTCGGTGCCGAGCGTCACGCGCGCCTGCGAATCGACCAGCAGGTTGATCCGCACCGCCGACGCCATGCCCATGCCGATCAGCCATTCGCCTTCGCGCACCGATCCGGGCGTCGGCTGCCTGCGCGCCCAGCCGAACATCGCCGCCCCCCGGTCGAGGCATTCGACCAGTCGCCGGGTCGAGAAGGGCTGGCCTGTCGTCGGATCGGCCGCGGGTTCGTTGAGCTTGCGGAAATCGACCGGATCGCGGCCGAGCTGCTCGGCCAGCTCGTCCATCGCCGTTTCCAGCGCGAGCATGCCGACCGCCTCGCCCGGTGCGCGGACCGCACCGGCCTGGACCATGTCGAGCGTCACCACCTTGTGGCTGAACTGCCTGACCGGCGCGGCGTAGAGCGGAATGGTGCCGAGCGCGACCGGCTCCATGAAACCGTCGTCCGGTCCCTGGCTCACCACGCTGTCATGTCCGATCGCGGTCAGCCGGCCATGCTCGTCGGCGGCGAGACGGATGCGCTGGTGCGTGTCGGTGCGGCGATAGACGTTATGGAAGAGCTGCGCCCGCGCCATCGCGATCTTGACCGGGCGGCCGATCCGCCGTGCCGCGATCGCCGCCATCACCGCCTCCGGTCCGAGCAGCTTCCCGCCGAACCCGCCACCGATATAGGGCGAGACGATCCGGACGTTCCGGGCCTCGATGCCCACCGCCGCGGCGAGGATCTGCTTTGCCGCATGCAAGATCTGCAGGCTTGAATAGAGGGTGAGCTTCTCGCCCTCCCACACTGCGATGGAAGCGTGCGGCTCCATCGCCGCATGGACCTGGTTGGGTGTCGCATAGAGCTGGTCGATACTGGCCGCGGCCCCGGCCATTGCCGCATCGATGTCGCCGATCGTCAGGTCCTGAAGGCGTGAATCCCTGGGCGGCCCGTTCGCTTCGGCGATATCGGCCATCGTGTCGAACCTGCCCGGTACTGGCTCGATCGTCACCCGCACCGCGCGCGCTGCTTCCCGCGCTGCCTCGAAGCTGGTGGCGATGGCGGCGCCGAGCACCTGATCCCAGTGATCGACCTCGTCATTGCCGCTATGTGCGGGCGAGAAACCGGCCGCCTGGCGCGCGACGCGCTGATCGTCGACAATGATGTCGATCACCCCGGGCAGCGCGCGTGCTGCCTCGATGTCGAAGCCGGTCACCTTGCCCTTCGCCGCGGGCGCGGTGATCAGATAGCCATATGCGACGTTTTCGATCCGGTGTTCGTATCCGTAGGTCGCGGCGCCCGTGACCTTGAGCACGCCGTCGACCCGGTCGAGGCCCTTGCCCAGCACATCCTGCACCCCGCGATCGAGCGCGAGGCCGGGATGATCGGCGTCCATCCGGTATTCGGTCATGCCGCCTCTCCCGTCAGGTCGCGCAGGCACGCGATCAGCACGCGGCGGGTGAGGGGGATCTTGAAGTCGTTCGACCCGAAGCCCCGGGCGTCCGCCAGCAGGGCATCGGCCGCTGCCTCGAACGCGGCGGTGGAGGGCGCCTTGCCGACCAGCACCGCTTCGACCGCCGGGTCGCGCCATGGCATCGGCGCGAGCCCGCCAAAAGCGAGGGCCGCCGACGCGATCCTGCCGCTTTCGACTGCGACGATCCCGGCGACCGAGACAAGCGCAAAGGCATAGGAGGCCCGGTCGCGCACCTTGCGGTAGAGCTGCGTGCCGGTGGGGGGCGGCGGCAGGTCGATATGAGTGATCAGTTCGCCCGGCTCGATCACGGTCTCGATATGCGGCGTGTCGCCGGGCAGGCGGTACAGGTCCCCGATCGCGATCCGCCGCCGGTCGCCGTCAGGTTTGAGCGTCACGATCGTTGCGTCCAGGGCCCGCATCGCCACCGCCATGTCGCTCGGATGAGACGCGATGCACTGGTCGCTCGTGCCGAGCACGGCGAGGATACGGTTGAACCCGCCGATCGCCGCGCAGCCCGAACCGGGCACACGCTTGTTGCACGGCATGGCGGTGTCGTAGAAATAATAGCAGCGCGTCCGCTGGAGCAGGTTGCCCCCGGTCGATGCCTTGTTGCGCAACTGCCCGGATGCGCCCGCCAGCAGCGCGCGGCTCAGCACCGGATAGTCCCTGATGACGCGCGTATCGGCGGCGAGATCGCTGTTCGGCACCAGCGCGCCGATCGTCAGCCCGCCATCGGCGCGCTCCTCGACCCGCGCCAGGTCGAGCCGGCTGATATCGACCAGCTTCTCCGGCGTCTCAATCTGCAATTTCATCAGGTCGAGCAGGTTGGTCCCGCCGGCGATGAAGCGTCCACCGGCGGCGACGGCTGATTCCGGGCTGGCGGCTTTCACATAGTCGAACGTCTTCATGCCTCGGCCACTTCGCGACCCGTGGGCGCAAGCGCGGCAACTTCGGCGATCGCGTCCACGATGTTGGGATAGGCCGAGCAGCGGCACAGATTGCCGCTCATCCGCTCCGATATCTCGGCACCGGTCAGCTCGACATCGGTGAGCGATCCGCTGACATGGCTCGGCCAGCCCTTCGCGACTTCGTCGAGCATGCCGACCGCCGAGCAGATCTGCCCCGGCGTGCAATAGCCGCACTGGAACCCGTCATGCTTCACGAACGCGGCCTGGAGCGGATGAAGATTGTCGGCGCTGCCCAGTCCTTCGATCGTCAAGATGTCATCATCCTGATGCATCACCGCCAGCGTGAGGCATGAATTGATCCGCCGCCCGTTTACCAGGACGGTGCATGCGCCGCACTGGCCATGGTCGCATCCCTTCTTGGTGCCGGTCAGGCCAAGATGCTCGCGCAGCAGATCGAGCAGGGATGCGCGGATATCGGGCTCGGCCTCGCGGGGCTCGCCGTTGATCGTGAAGTGCATGGGGTCGCCCCTCCTGGCTGACTGGGGTAACGCGTTTGGGAAGGATCGTTTCCGGTAATGGATAGCATAGTGAAACTTTTTCGTCTGTCGTTGCGCAAGCGAAATCTCGTCGGTGCGCTGCTGGCGCTGGTGCCGGGCGGCGCGATCGGGCAGACCGCACCGGTGACACCGCCTTCGCCTCCGCTGTCCCCCGTGATCGTGATCGCGCACCGCGGCGTCAGCGGCCTGCGTCCGGAACACACGCTTGCCTCGTACGAGCTGGCGATCGAGCAGGGCGCGGACTTCATCGAGCCCGATCTCGTGCCGACCAAAGACGGCGTGCTGGTCGCCCGGCACGAGAACGACATCACCGAGACGACCGATGTCGCGAAGCACCCGGAATTCGCCGCGCGCAAGACGACCAAGGTGATCGACGGTGAGAAGCACACCGGCTGGTTCACCGAGGATTTCACGCTGGTCGAGTTGAAGACGCTGCGCGCGAAGGAGCGCCTGCCTATGCTCCGCCCCGACAACGCAAAATATGACGGCCAGTTCGAGGTGCCGACCCTCGCCGAGATCATCGCGCTGGCCAAGAAGCATTCGATCGGTGGCCGGACCGTCGGCATCTATCCCGAGACCAAGCACCCGACCTATTTCGCCTCGATCGGCCTGCCGCTCGAGAAAAGGCTCGTTGCGCAGCTCAAGGCGGCGGGCTGGCACGACGCGAGCGCGCCGGTCTTCATCCAGTCGTTCGAGGTGAACAACCTGAAGGCGCTGCACAAGCTGACCGGTATCCGCCTGATTCAGCTGATGGACGCGAACGGCGCCCCGGCCGACAACGCGGCGCCAAGCTATGCAGCGATGGCGACGCCGGAAGGGCTGAAAGCGGTCGCAGCCTATGCCTGGGGCATCGGCCCCAACAAGGACATGATCATCAAGGGCGATGCCGCGCCGTCGACACTGGTGGCCGACGCTCATGCGGCGGGCTTGCGTCTCCACCCCTGGACCTTCCGCGCGGAGAATTTCTTCCTGCCACCGTCGATGCGCGTCGGCGTCAATCCGCGCGCGCATGGCCGTCTTTCGGACGATATTCGCCGCTATCTGGCGCTTGGCATCGATGGCTTCTTCACCGATTTCACGGCGATCGGCGTCGAAGCACGGGGCACCCGAGTCAATTGAGAAGAGACGATCAATGCGCAAGATCCTGATCCCCGTCGCCCTGGCGCTGCCGCTTCTCGGCGGCGGCTGCCTGGTCAAGACGGCAGCCAATGTCGTCACCCTGCCGGTCAAGGCGGCCGGCCAGACCGTCGACTGGGCGACGACCAGCCAGGACGAGGCGGATCGCAACGCCGGGCGCAAGCTGCGCAAGGAAGACCAGAAGCGCGCGAAGGAAGAGCGCAAGGCGCGGCGCGAACAGGCGCGGCAGGAGCAGGCGCAGCAGGACCAGCGCTGAGGGCGGCGCGCGCGTTTTCCGGAATGGACGCCTGAGACTCGACCTCGCGCACCATGTGCGCGGCGTATCCGCTTGACTTGCCATCACCGGCAGATACCTTCCCTCCCGGTCGCAGCGGTCGGGAGTACGCGGCGTAACCGGGCCATAATCCGGAAAGTTTGCCGACCGTGTCACACACCCACCCGTGCCGTATCGCGTTTTCCCTCGCCGCCGCCCTTGTTGTCGCGTCCGGTGCCCATGCCGAGCTTGGGGGGACTGTCTCGGGCGTGAAGTCCGACAGCGCGCGCATGGCCACGCGGATGGCCTCGGTGACGATAGGCAGCTATTCCCGTCACGACCTGACCCGCGCCAATGGCGGGGCCGTGCATGAATTCACCAATGCCAGTGGCCAGGTTTTCGCGATAACCTGGTCCGGGCCGGGCAAGCCCGACCTGCGCGCGCTGCTCGGCCGGTATTTCACGACATTCCAGGCCGCCGGCGGGGCGACCGGCCGCGCGATGCATTCGCTGCGCCGTCCCCAGCAGGTCAACCAGCCCGACCTGCAGATCCAGACGGGAGGACATATGGGCTGGTTCCGCGGCGTCGCCTTCATTCCCTCGCTCGCGCCGGCAGGTTTCTCGCCCGCAGACCTGCCGCAAGAGCCATGATCGGCGCTCGCTCCTTCCTCGCGCTGGTGGCGGCGCTGGCCCTGGCGGGATGCGGCGGTTCCGACTCGTCGACCCCGGTCGCGATGGTGACGCCGGCGCCGACTCCAACGCCCACCCCGACCCCTACACCAACACCCGTCGCGACCGCGAACACGGCGACCGTCACGCTCGATGCGGGCCCTGCCGCGCTCGGCGTCGGCTCCAGCGGCTACACCGCGTTCAACGAACCCTATGTGACGGTCACCATCTGCGCACCGGGGTCGACCAGCAATTGCCAGACGATCGACCATATCATCCTCGACACAGGATCGGTCGGGCTCAGGATCATCCAGCCGGTGCTCAACGCCAGCCTCCTGTCAGCCTTGCCGACCGAGACCGACGGCGCCAGCAATCCGGTCGGCGAATGCTATCAATACGTCAATTCCTACGCCTTCGGCTCGGTGCGCACCGCGGATTTCTCGATCGCGGGGGAGAAGGTCGCCAACATGCCTTTCCAGGCGATCGGAGATTCCGGCAGCTTCGCCGCCGTGCCGTCGACCTGCTCTGCGGGCGGCGGCAGCGTGATCACGACGGTGCAGGATTTCGGCGCCAACGGGATCATCGGTGTCGGCACCACCACCACCGACTGCGGCGCCTATTGCACGAGCGCAGGGGGATCGTCGGCGGCGATCTATTATGATTGTCCGTCCGGCGGATGCAGCACGATCATCGGCCGTGCGTCTAATGCGGCGGCGCCGTTCGAGCAGCTGCCAAACCCGGTGGCCGCCTTCCCGGTCGACAATAACGGCACCATCCTTGCCCTGCCGTCGGTGCCGCAGGCCGGGCTGGCGAAGCTGACCGGCACGGTGACCTTCGGCATCGGTACCCAGGCCGACAATGCGCTGACCGCCGCCAGCGTGTTGCCGGTGACGACCACGTCGAGCCGGCTCGGGCCGGGCGTGCTCACCGCCACCTATAACGGCAAGCAACTGACCCAGAGTTTCCTCGATAGCGGCAGCAACGATTATTACTTCATCGATACGGCGCTCAGCCCCTGCACTGACAAGAGCCTGATCGCCTTCTATTGCCCGGCGTCGCCGACGCCATTGTCACCGATGCTGACCGGGACCAACGGAACGACCGCAAGCGGCATGTTCACCCTGTACAGCCCGCTCACCGTCACCGGCTCCTCGACCGTGGCGCCCGGACTCGGGGTGAACCCGACACTGGTCACGCCCCCGCTGCCGTTCGCCAACAGCTTCGACTTCGGCATGCCCTTCTTCTTCGGCCGGGCGGTCTACACCGCGATCGAGGGTCGTCCGGCGGGCGGGGTGCAGGGACCTTATTTCGCCTTCTGACGGGCGACGGCCGTTTGGCTGGGAATCCCGACAGGTTCCGGCATCCACCGGCCCGCGGGAGTCGAAACCCGTTGCACGCGGCACGGTGGACCCCGGAACAAGTCCGGGGTGACGATCTGCGCGAGATGAACCTGCCTCTATTCGCCGCCCAGCACCGTCGCGATCGCCAGCAGCACTTCGGGCCGCACCTGCACGCCGATATGGCTGCTCCGCACGCGGATGTGCCGGCATCCCGGCTCGCGGCAGATCGCGCCGTTGACCAGCCCGTCGCTCGCGCTCCAGATCGCCGTCGCGGGGACGGGCAGGGGCCGCGCCACTTCGGCCGCCATCGCCTTCACCCGGGGATCGTCGATCCGGTCGCCCGTCAGCCATTCGAACGCGCGCCACACATTGGTCGCGCGGGGGCTGCCGGCGAAGGGCGAACTGACCGTGATCACCTCGCGCACCAGGTCGGGCACGCGGTGCGCCGCCATCCGCGCCATGATCCCGCCCAGGCTGACCCCGATCAGGGTGACCTTCTCGCCTGTCTCGCTATGGATCTCGCGGATTCGGTCGAACAGCTTCTCGCCCTCTGGCCCGATCGCGCGTGCGCCGAAATTGCGGCCAAGACCCCAGCCATAGGCACGGTAGCCGAGCCGGTTGAGATACCCGCGCATCGCGAAGTTCGACCGGTCGGCATTGACCAGTCCGGGCAGGATCAGGACCGGCCGCCCGTCGCCCCGGGGCGCGGCGGCGAGCTTGCGCCGGCCCCAGAGGAACTGTCCGAGCCCAAGCGCGCCGCGCGGCAGTTCCATCGCCCAGAGCAGCAGGGAGGGGGCCTTCGCCTCGGCCATCATTCGAACCACCCGAGCACCGTCACGGGAAAGGGCGTCCAGGCCCCGACCCGCACGCCGGCATGGCGCAGCGCGTCGCCAGTCCAGGCATTGCAGGTCCGAACCGCGCTGTACCTGCCCCGCGCCTCGTAAAAGGCGTCATAACCGGCATAGCCGAACTGATGGCCCGGCCGCTGCCCATTGTCGGTCCGGAAGCTGGCGCGGATGAAGGCGGCAAGGCGGCGATATTCCTCGGGGCGCAGCATCACGCTGCGTATGTCCCCCGCATCATCGGCGTCAATGCGCGGCTCCGGCACATGGTCGACATGCATCACCGTGCGGTCGCTGCCCATCGCCGCGCCGAGGATGGTCAGCGGCTTCACATCGGCCCAGGTTGGCGTTTCGAGATAGAAGGTCCGCTCGCCCCAGCCGATCGAGACATGGCTGTACCCGGCATAGCGCGGATCGCGCAGGTCAGCGGCGCGAAGCAGGTCGCGCCAGTCCTCGCCCCCGCCGACCATGGGCACGACGATGCCGGTGTGGATGCCGTTGCTCTCGATATAGATTCGCACGCCCGATTCGGGCTGCGTCCAGCCGGGGTTGGACGGGATCGCCCCGCCGACCATGCCCGCCGCGCCATAAGCAAGGAGGATCGCGACCAGCGCGGCGACGGCCGCGCCCAGCAGCCTTGCGCCGTTCCGCAGCGGGTAGATTTTCGGCGGCATCGCGAGTGTGATATGGTATTTCAATGACAGACGAAACGCATGTTCTCGACTGCCCGGCCGAGGGCGCGTCTCCCGACTGGACGATTCCGCAGGACTGGTCGCACTATACGCCCGGGGAACATGCGGTGTGGGACACGCTGTTCGACCGCCAGGCGAAGCTGCTCCCCGGCCGTGCGTCGGAGGCCTATCTTCGCGGTCTCGACGTGCTCAAGCTCTCCAAGCCGGGCATTCCCGATTTCGAGGAACTGTCCGAGCGGCTGATGGGCCTGACCGGCTGGCAGGTCGTGGCGGTGCCCGGCCTGGTGCCTGACGACGTGTTCTTCGACCATATGGCCAACCGCCGCTTCGTTGCTGGCAATTTCATCCGCCGGCCCGACCAGCTCGATTATCTGCAGGAGCCCGACGTCTTCCACGACGTGTTCGGCCATGTGCCGATGCTCGCCGATCCGGTGTTCGCCGATTATCTTGAGGCCTATGGCCGCGGCGGGCAGCGCGCGCTCGAGCTCGGGGCGCTCAAGCATCTCGCCCGGCTCTACTGGTACACGGTCGAATTCGGCCTGATCGCCCAGCCCGAGGGCCTGCGCATCTATGGTTCGGGCATCGTCTCCAGCTTCGCCGAAAGCCGTTTCGCGCTTGACGATCCAAGCCCCAACCGGATCGCCTTCGACCTGAAGCGGGTGATGCGGACCGAGTATCGGATCGACGACTTCCAGCAGAATTATTTCGTGATCCAGAGCTTCGACGACCTGCTCCGCCTGACGGTGGAGACTGATTTCGCGCCGCTCTATGCCGAGATCATGGCACAGCCGGATGTGCCGGTGGCGGAGATCCTGCCCGGGGATGTGGTGCTGACTCATGGCACGCAGGATTACGCGCGGGGGAAGGCGGCCCGCTGAATTCCTTCCCGGCACGGGGAGGAATGAAGGCTACCAGCTTCCGAAACCCGGGGTCTCGGCTTCCTTGCCACTGTCCCGCACGGGCCTTCTCCACCCGAGGCGCTGCCGCTTGCGCAGCCTGAGCGTCGGCCAGTCGCCGATCTGCGTGCGTCCGGCGAGGAACAGACCTTCGCGCCGATAGGCCCGGGCGACCGCAGCAGCCTGGGTGTCGAGCAGCCCCGCCAGTACCAGCGTCCCGCCCGGTTCGAGTGCGGCGCCGATCGCCGGGGCCAGCGCGATCAGCGGGCCCGCCAGGATATTGGCGACGATCAGGTCATAGGGTGCGCGCGGTGCGATGAGCGGATGGTCGAGGCCGGAAGCGACGGCAAGCGCGAGTTGCCCCTTGCTATGTCCCAGCGCGATGCCGTTGAGATCGGCATTGTCGGCCGTCACCTCGATCGAGGCCGGGTCGATGTCGGATGCCGTGGCATAGGCCCGTGGCCAGAGGTGCATGGCGGCAAAGGCGAGCAGCCCGGTTCCGGTGCCCACATCGATGGCATTGCGGAACATCGCGCCGCGCTGCTTCAACCCGTCGAGCGTCATCAGGCAACCGCTGGTCGTCTGGTGCTGCCCGGTGCCGAACGCGCGGCTCGCCTCGATCCGGAACGCACGGGTGCCGGGCGGCACCACGCCGCGATTGGCCTCGGTATGGATGTAGAAGCGGCCGGCATGGACAGGCTCGATCCCGGCCTGGCTCAGCGTGACCCAGTCCTGCTCGACCACGCGCTCGGGCTTCGCCCTGCTCGCCGCGCCGCTCGGCACCAGCGCGCGCACCACCGCGACGGTCGCGGCATCGGGCTTGCCGTCGAAAAAGGCGTCGAGACGCCAGCTGTCGGGATCGTCCTCGACCTCCTCGCTGGTCAGCAGCACCGGCGCGGGATCGAGCGCCGCCAGCGCCGGTGACTCGAAATCGATCGCCTCCGCTTCGTCGCGGGTGCAGGGCAAGGTGAGCTTCCAGCTCTCGGCCATCAGGTTTCTCCGTTCGTACGGAGCGCCAAGCAGAAGAACCGGGTTTCGACAAGCGCCGCCGCCCCGAAGAGCGGCGGCGTGAAGCGCTTATGCCCTGAGCGCTTCGGCGATCGACTCGGCGAGGGGTGTGGTCGGCCGACCGATCAGCCGTGCCAGCCCATGCGATTCGTCGAACAGCGCATCATGCGCCGCCGCTGCGTCCGAATCCGCCAGCAGCGCGGCCAATCCTTCGGGCAGGCCGGCACCGAGAAGCGCCGTGCGATAATTGGCCTCGGGCATGTCGACATAGGGAATCGTTCGCCCGGCCTGGCGGGAGAGTTCGGCGGCGAAACCGGCCAGCGTATAGGACGTGTCGCCTGCCAGCTCGTGCACGACGCGGGGGCCGGTGTCGTCGATCAGCGCGACCGCGGCCGCGATGGCATAATCGGCGCGGGCCGCGCTCGAGATGCGCCCGTTGCCCGCGCTGCCGATCAGGGCACCATGCTGGAGGGCGGACGGGATCGAGGCGGTGTAATTCTCCGTGTACCAGCCGTTGCGCAACAGCGTGAAGGGCAGGCCGCTCGCCGCGACCAGTGCCTCGGTCCGGCGATGCTCCTCGGCGAGGCCGAGCGTCGAGACATCGGCGCGGAGCACGCTGGTATAGGCGATGCGCCCGACGCCAGCGCGGCGCGCTGCATCGATCACCTTGCCATGCTGCGCGACCCGTGCGCCGAGCGCGTTGGACGAGATCAGCAACACACGTTCCGCGCCCGCCAACGCAGCGTCGAGCGTTTCGGGCCGATCATAGTCACCCTCGCGGATGGCGACGCCTTCGGGAAAGAACCCGGCGGCACGGCCGGGGTCACGAACGATTGCAGCCACGGCGGCCGGCCCGGCGCGCTCGGCAAGGGCGGCGACGACATGTCGGCCGAGCTGTCCGCTTGCGCCGGTAACGAAGAAACGGGGGTTGGTGCTCATGATCGGTTCCAGTCTCGGTTTGTTGACCAGGTCTCAAATAGAGACCATAAGTCAGGTCCGTAAGACGGCACTTTCCCGTGCCCTGGTTACCTGGAGGATACCATGAAAGACCCCGACCCGGCACCGCATGCGGCGCTCGGCGCCAAGTTCGAGAGCTGGGTCGCGCTCGGGTTCGACGACACGCGCTGTCCGGTGCGCAACCTGCTCGACCAGATCGGGGATCGCTGGTCGATGCTGCTTCTCTCGGCGCTGGCGGCCGGGCCGAAGCGATTCAGCGCGCTTGCCCGGGGCGTGCCCGACATCTCGAAGCGGATGCTCACCCAGACGCTGCGCACGCTCGAGACCGACGGGTTCGTCCACCGCGACGTTCAGCCGACGGTGCCGCCGAGCGTCACCTATTCGCTGACGCCGCTCGGCCGGAGCTTTGCCGCACCCCTGCTCGGGCTGGTCGAATGGGCCGAGGCGAATTTCGCGACTGTGCTTGAGGCCCGTGGACGAATGGTGCGGGCGGCATAGGGTGTTCGGCGTTCAGCGCGGGGCGCCGACCGCCGAATACCGATCGTCAGCGGACGTAGCTTGCCCCGTTCACGTCGATCACGCCGCCGGTCATCGATGGCGGTGCGTCGAGCGCCAGGAAGCGCGCTGCCTCGGCCACTTCCTCCGGCATCGCGACCCGGCCGAGCGGGATGTCGGCGAGCAGCGCGTCGCCGCCGCGGCTGGCCAGATATTCCTCCGCCATGCCCGTCATGGTGAAGCCGGGGCACACCGCGAAGGCAAGGATGCCCTGGGCGGCATAGCCCCGTGCGATCGACTTGGTCATCGCGACCATGCCGGCCTTGGAGGCGGCGTAATGCCAGTGCGCCGGTGAATCGCCGCGATAGGCGGCGCGGCTGGCGATGTTGACGATCCGGCCACCGGACTTGCGTTCCTGCCAGTGGCGCACCGCGAGCCGGCACAGCTCGGCCGACGCGGTCAGGTTGATGCGCATCGTGCGCTCCCAGTCGGCGACCCACTCGTCATGCGGCCGGTCGACCGGGTTCGCCTCGAACACGCCGGCATTGTTGATCAGCACGTCGACCCGCCCCTCGAACAGCTCGAGCGCCGATTCCCACAATGCCTGCGGGGCCGCCGGATCGGCGAAGTCGGCGGGAATGCCGCTCGCCGTGCCCTGGCCGATGAGATGGATGCCGGGGCGGGCAAGCGCGACGGCAATCGCCGCGCCGATCCCGCGGCTGCTGCCGGTGAGGAGGATGTTGGTCATGGCGCGGGCCATAGCCGCCGCGCACGGTCGCCGTCACCCCGCTTCGGACACGAACGGACTTCGTAACCCTCTCATTTTCCTGGGCTGAGCGAAACTTACTGGGGGTCATGTGGCGATCCGCCTCGAGAGCGAGGTGTGCATATTCCGGATTATGCGATGCGTTCCGAGTGTAGATCGCATCGCATTGAGTAATGCTGCGACTATCACCAATCCGGATCTAATATTCCTTCACGAGGAGGCGCTACACTCTTCTTTCATTTTTCGGAAATAGCAGGCGGGAAGGGGGCTCCAGTCAGTGATTTCGAACAGTTCGACATCAAGTGGCATGTTCCGCGCGTCGATCCACTGGCGCGGGATGACCGATGCGGCGGTGGTCGGGACGATGCTGGCCATGGTTGCCGCGACCGGGGTGGTCCTGACCTGGGCAACCGCGACTCCTTTCGTCGAAGTCGTTCCTGTCGTGCTGAAGTTCGTCGCTGTGGCGCTGTTCATCGGCACCCTGCTTGGGGCTGGCCTGCGTTTCACCCAGCGCGACCTTCCCCCGCAGGATCGCTTTGGTGGCGATCGGGCGAGGCTGTTGTTCCTCGTTTCGCTGCTTGTCGGACTGACGATACCCGTTTTCGGCATTTTCAAGCAGATGGTGCTGCCGATGCGCGGTTTCCCGCTCGATCCGCTATTGGGCGCGATCGATCGGATTCTGTTTCTGGGCAACGACCCCTGGCGCTTGTCGCACGCGCTGATGCCCTCGCTGTACGCCACGATCGCGCTCGACCGGCTTTATTCGTTGTGGATGCCGATGATGGTCGCGTTTCCGATGATCGCCGCGATCGGCGCGCGAACCTCCCTCGATCGCCTCCGACTCGTCGCAAGCTGGCTGCTGGCCTGGGTGATCGTCGGTGGACTGGCCGCCTGGCTGCTTGGGTCGGCAGGGCCCTGCTACTACACCGATGTGGTTGGTCCCCACCCCGGGTTCGGGGCACTTGATCTGTTGCTTGGGAAGCAGGACCAGCGTGCCGAGGCGATAGGCTGGCCGATCGCCGCGCTCGATTTCCAGCCGATGCTTCTGGATGCCTATCGGCTCCGCGATTATGCCCCGGCCGGCGGCATATCGGCCGCCCCCTCGATGCACGTCGCGATGGCGACGTTGTTCGCCATCGGCGGGTTCAATGCACACCGATGGCTCGGTTGGGCGATGTCCGTTTTCGCGGCGCTGATATGGATCGGGTCGATCCACCTCGGCTGGCACTACGCCGTCGACGGGCTGATCGGCATCATGCTGACGACCGGCATCTGGCGGACCACGGCGCTGATGGCCCCGATCCTCGCACCCGAGTCCGGCGAGAGGCTATTTTCCCTTCAGGCCTGAAAGCGATCGATCTCTCTTCGGGCGAGGCTCGATCGTCCGGCCTAACGCTGCCTGCCACGGCGGGCGAACCGTTCCACCGCATCGGCCATAGTCCGGTACAAGGCCGGCGGCAGATCGTGCCCCATGCCGCTGACCAGCATGAACTCGGCCCCCGGAATGGATGACGCGGTATCCTCGCCGCAGGCTGGGAGGATCAGCGGGTCGTCGGCCCCGTGCACCACCAGCGTCGGCGCGGTGATGGTGGCCAGCCGCGCCCGGCGGTCCCCGGTGACGGCGATCGCGGCGATCTGTCGCCCGAAGCCGCCAGGATCATGGGCCCGCCGCAATTCCTCGAGAAGCAGCGCGCGCTGTACTTCCTCGTCGAACGGATAGCCGCTGCCGGCGATGCGCCGCGCGAAGGCCAGGCTGTGCGCCAGGAATCCGGCCTCGTCGGCGAAGGGATCCGGCGCGCGTGTCGTCATCATCGCCATGACATCCGGCGCGGCCGGCGGAAGGGAGGGGTTGCCCGAACCTGACATGATGGAGGTGAGCGACAGGACCCGGCCCGGATGCTCGCTTGCGGCGATCTGCGCGATCATGCCGCCCATGGACCTGCCGACGACATGGGCCCGGTCGATCGAGAGCGCATCGAGCAGCCCGATGGCGTCGCCGGCCATGTCGTTGAGGGTATAGGGCACGTCAGGCCGCTGCCCGGCCATGAGCATGGCGGCGAGCGCGCCGAAATCCGGGATCGGCCGATCGGCGAAATGAGTCGAACAGCCCGCGTCGCGATTGTCGAAGCGGATCACGCGATAGCCCCGCGCCGCCAGATCCAGGCAGAACGGGATTGTCCAGCGGATCATCTGAGTCCCGAGCCCGGAGATCAGCAGGATCGCCTCGGCATCGTCGTCACCGAAACTCTCATAGGCCAGATCGATGCCATTGGCCTTCAGCATGTTCATGGTCGTCTTCCATTTGCGCCGGTCAGCCGGTCCGGTCGTGTCGGGCGCATCGGCCCCGTTGCGGCGGGCCGGTTGCGCAGGGCCCGGTACACATGAACCCTTGTGCAATGCCACCTCGATCGGCCCTGCGCCCGGCGCAATCTTCCGGAGGCTAAAGACGGGCAGACGCCTATCGGGGCTTTATGACTGCCGGGCTTCTTTCTAGGGTCCAGCGCATGCGGACACGTTGCACGACGCGGATCATGACCATGGCGATCGCGGCGGCCGCCGTTCTTGCGCTGTCGGCCTGCGCCGGGGGCAATTTCCGGCCCGTCGCCGATCTCCCGGTCAAGATCGGGCAACCCTATCAGGTACGGGGGACGACCTATGTGCCGGCTGTCGATCCCTCCTATGACATGCTCGGCTATGCGAGCTGGTACGGACATGAGTCGGGCGATCGCACCGCCAATGGCGAACGCTTCTGCCCCGATTGGGTGACCGCTGCCCATACGACCCTGCCACTGCCCACTTATGTCGAGGTGACGTCGCTCGATACCGGACAGCGGATCGTGGTGCGGGTCAATGATCGCGGGCCGTTCGTGCCGGGCCCGCGCATCATCGATCTGTCGCGCGGCGCGGCGGAACTGCTCGGCATGAAAGTGCAGGGCCGGGCGCCGGTGCGGGTCCGCCGGGTCGAGCCGGCGGAGAAGGATCGCGAACGCCTCCGCCACGGCAAACCAGCCCGCAGCCTGCCGCCCGTATCGGAACAGGTGCTGCAGAATCTGCGCGGACAAATGACGGCTGCGGGCCAGTAACGAACGCACTACGCCGTATCATCGGCAATGGGTTGCGGCCGCCCGTGTTGGCAGGCAGACGGGTGTCCGGGGGAAAGATGCAGGCACTCTTGATACTCGTGGCGGCGGTCGGGCTTGCGCCGTTTGTCCTTGGCATGACGCGTCTTGGGCGTCCGGCGCCGGGAACCTCGCTCAGGCCGGGCCTGAGCTCGATCCTCCTGTGCGTGCTTGCCTTCAACCTGACCTTCTTCTGGCAGGAGTTCTGGCTGGTCGTCCCGAAGGCTCTGACGCCGGGTCTCGCGCCGGTGCTGTATCACAACGACCATTCCTGGACGGGCGATGCGCCGGTCGCCGAATTGCTCCAGGGAACCGGCGCGCTCGCCACGCTGGCAAGCGGCCTTGCCTCGCTGGTCATCCTCATTGTCCGCCCCCGCCTTTCCGGCACCTGGCGCCTTTTCCTGTTCTGGATGGCGTTCCAGGGGCTGTTCCAGTCGCTGAGCCAGTTTGCGATCGGGACGGTCCTGCCCGGCAACGACATGGGACGCGCGCTCGCTTTTCTCGGGGTGAGCGAGGCGGGAAAGGGTGCTCTCCTGCTGGTGGCGACTCTTGCGATGGGCCTCGCGGGGATTGTCCTTGCGACGCTCGCGCCCGCGGGCCTGGCGAGGCCTGAAGCGTTTCGGACTCGGGCGTTCGGCGTGGCGATGCTCCTCACCGCAATCGCCTGCGTCCTGCTCGTCGTGCCCTACCGCATGCCGCGGAATCCGGTCGAGGTGGCGCTGGTTCCGGCGATCGTGAACCTGATCGGCATGGGCTGGCTGGTTCTGGGCGCTTCCCTCGCCCGCGGAAACCGCAGGATAGCCAGTGCTGGAAGAACCAGCCTGGCGGGTCCGGGCATCGCCCTGATCGCGCTGCTGCTTCTTTTCCAGATCGTCCTGCGGCCCGGCGTCGCTTTCTGACGGCCGGTCCGCTGGTATTTCCGGTCAGCCCGGCTCGAAAAAGGGCGTCAGCCGCTCGACGATCCGGTCGAGCACCGTCGCGCCGGCCAGGTCGGGCTCGAACGTCCGCCCGGTGATCGTCTCGAACGCTTCGACATAGATCGCAGACGTCTTCAGCACGAGGTCCTGCGGGATGGCCGGGATGGCGTCCTTGTAGGGATCGCAGCGCGCCGCCACCCAGGAACGGACGAAATCCTTGTCGAAGCTTTCGGGCCGTTCGCCGGCCTCGAAGCGCCCGGCATAGCTTGCCTGCTTCCAGTAACGGCTGCTGTCCGGTGTGTGGATCTCGTCCGCCAGGATGATCCTGCCGTCCGCATCCACACCGAATTCATATTTGGTGTCCGCCAGGATCAGGCCGCGCTCGGCCGCCAGCTTCTGCCCGCGCGCGAACAGCGCGAGCGCGGTGGCGCTCAGTTCCTCCCACTGCGCCGGGGTGACGAGGTTGCGGTCGAGGATCTCGGTCGGCGTCAGCGGCTCGTCATGCCCGCCGTCGAATTCCTTGCTGGTCGGGGTGATGACGGGGGCGGGCAGCCGTTCATTGTCGCGCATCCCGTCCGGCAGCGTCATGCCGTACATGCTGCGCTGGCCGGCCTTGTAGAGCGTCAGGACCGAGGTGCCCGTCGTCCCCGCGAGATAGCCGCGCACCACGATCTCGACCGGGAGGATGTCGAGCCGCCGGCAGAGCAGGACATTGGGGTCCGGATAGCCGAGCACATGGTTGGCGCAGATGTCGGCGGTCTGCTCGAACCAGAAGCGCGCGGTCTGGGTCAGGATCTGGCCCTTGAACGGTACCGTGCAGAGAATCCGGTCGAAGGCGCTCAGGCGATCGCTGGCGATGATGATCCGCCGCCCGTCCGCGAGATCGTAATTGTCGCGCACCTTGCCGCGATAGTGCCGGGGAAGCTGTGGGATCGTGGCATCGTCCAATGTTCGCGAGGCGTAGGCGGCAAGATCCTTGGGCGACATGGACGTTCCTTATTCCGGGGCAGGCGTCCCCTAGCTCAGGCCTCCCGCTCGTGCCAGCAGCAGGACGGGATTCAAACGCCGTTGATACGATCGATCAGCGCCGGAAGGTCGGCCAGGCGATCGAGCCGGGCGTAACGAGCCGCGTCGTCGGGCGGGGGCGCGCTCTCGTGCTTCCAGGCTCCGTCCTGCGGAATATACGCCGCCCAGGCACCGGCCTGCAGTGCGGGCAGCACGTCGGACCGCATCGAATCGCCTGCCATGATCGTTTCGCCGGCCTTCACTTCGTATCGGTCGAAGAGACGGGCGAACGTGCCGGCGGTCTTGTCGCTCACGATCTCGACGCCAGCGAAGCGGTCGCCAAGGCCCGATGCGGCCAGCTTCGCCTCCTGATGGAGCAGATCGCCCTTGGTGACGAGGACGAGCCGACCGCGATCCTCCAGATCCTCGAGCGTCTGCGCAATGCCGTCGAACAATTCGACCGGGTGGGCAAGCAGCGACCGGCCGGCGGCCAGGATGTCCGCGACCATCTTCGGCTTCAGGTCATTCCCGCACAGGTCGACGGCCGTTTCGATCATCGACAGGGTGAAGCCCTTGGCGCCGTAGCCATAGAGCGGCAGGTTTCGCGCCTCGCACGCTTCCAGGGTCGGGCGTGCCACGCTTGCGTCAGCGAAGGGCCGAAGCATCTCCAGCAACGCCTCTTCGGTCGCGTTGAAATGGCGCATATTGTGCCAGAGCGTATCGTCGGCATCGAGGCAGATAAGGCGTATCGTCATGGCGCGCGTTTAGCGCGCAGGGCATTGGCAAGCCACGGATATGTTATATGCGCTGCGCCCCGTTTCCCGCTTTTGCGGTGGCATGCGCGCCGAGGAGATCAGGATGCAGATCGTTCAGGAACGTCCCGGCGACGAAGCCGCCATCCGCACCGTGACGCACGCTGCCTTTATCGGCCAGCCGCACAGCGAGCAGACCGAAGCGGCGATCGTCGATGCTCTGCGGGTCGCTGGCGCGCTGACGGTGTCGCTGGTCGCCATCGATGGCGGCGTGCTGGTCGGGCATGTCGCCTTCTCGCCCGTCACGATCGACGGTGACGACCGGGGGTGGTTCGGACTGGGGCCGGTTTCCGTTGCCCCCGCACGGCAGCGCGAGGGCATCGGCTCCCGGCTCATCGCCAGGGGGCTGGACGACCTGACGGCGCAGCGCGCGCGGGGCTGTGTCGTCCTGGGCGATCCCGGATATTATCGGCGTTTCGGCTTCGAGCCTCGTCCCGGCCTGACCTATGGCGGGGTGCCGCCCGAATATTTTCAGGCCCTGGCATTCGGCGGCGACAATCCCGTGGGCGAGGTCGAGTACCATGCGGGATTCGGGGCCCGGTAAAACCGGACTATGGGCCGGACGCATGATATCGGTGGCGATGCTTCAGGTGCCTCGCGGTCGTCGCGATGGTGCCGGCGGGAAAAGCGGAGGGCTGTTTCCTGAAGCGAGGGGCGCTAAGCGGACGCCCTCAACATGGTCGCAATCCAGGAACAGGCTGATGGAAGAGAATCAATCGGGCGTAAGGATCGATCACCATATCGTGCCCTTTCCGCAGTCGATCAGCGCGGAGGCCCAGGCTGCCCTCAGGCGTCTCGTGCGCGAAGACGGGGTCCCGCTCAATTCCCTGCATGTCATGCCGCCGCCTGACGATCATGAGGCGTGGCTGGGCATGAAGGCTGCGGTCGACCTTCACTATGCGACGGCCGTCAAGGAACTGGCAGGCAGCCTGCGTTCGAGCGTCGAGACGATCGAGCTCGGCGAGGCGACCGTTCATGTCGCCACGCCGGAGACGGCGACCTTCGCCGGTGGTGCCTATATCGATCTCCATGGTGGCGCGCTGATCTTCGGGGGAGGCGAGGCGTGTCGTGCGGGCGCACGGATGCAGGCCGACCAGCATGGCGTGGTTTGTTACAGCGTGGATTACCGGACGCCGCCCGAACACCCATATCCGGCTGCGCTGGACGACTGCATGGTGACTTATCGCCATGTCCTGGATCGCCACCGCCCGGAGGATATCGTCATCGGCGGCAGGTCGGCCGGCGGTAATCTCGCTGTCGCCACCGTGCTCCGCGCGCGCGACGAGGGGCTTCCCTTGCCAGCGGCGCTGGTCCTGTTGTCGCCTGAGGTCGACCTGACTGAATCGGGCGACAGCTTCCACGTCAACCGGACCGTTGACGTGGTCCTGCCCGGGCCGCTCATGTCGAGCAATCTCCTCTATGCCGGTGGCGCCGATCTCGCGCATCCCTATCTCTCGCCGCTCTTCGGCGACTTTCAGGGCTTTCCTCCCACCTTCATCCAGAGCGGCACGAGGGACCTCTTCCTGTCCAACGCGGTCAGGATGCATCGCCTGCTGCGCCGGGCGCGGGTATCGACCGAACTCCATATCTTCGAGGCGATGCCGCATGGCGGCTTCATGGGAGCGCCGGAGGACAAGGAACTGGCGGAGGAGGTTGCGCGCTTCGTCAGGGAACAGTGGCAGCGGCCGGCTTAGGTCGGATCGACGGTCACGTTATCGGCACGATTGCGGCGAAGAGGAGGGTTCGCGCAGAGGGCGCAGGGAACGCAGAGTTCATTTTCGGACTCGATCGTCGTGCGCCGGCAAGCAGCCTGTTTGTAGGTATGCTTGTCATCGTAAACCGCCAGTGGCGCTGGCGGACCCTCTCAGCGTCCTCGGCGCCTCTGCGCGAACCATATTGCGCCGCAGACGGGCCGGTTCTGAATGTCGATTCGGCCTAAGCCGCGACGCTCGCCGAGAACGTGTCCGCTGCCCCCTTCAACCCGCTCAGCCGGTCATCGACCTCGCCGAACTCGCGGCCCAGCGCATCGATCTCGGTGGCGACGCTTTCGGTGTCCTCGCGAATCGTCGCGATGGTGTTGGACATGGAATCCGCCGCCAGCGCCGTCTCGTCCACCGCTGCGGTGATCGCGGTGACGGTCTGCGCCTGAGCCTCCATCGCGAAGCGGATTCGGTTGGCGCTGTCCTGCACGTCGGAGACGGTCGACTTGATCGACGCGTTGGTGTCGACGGTGGATCGCGTCGCCGACTGGATCGCGGCGATCTTGGCGGCGATATCGTCAGTGGCGCGGGCCGTCTGGTTCGCCAATGATTTCACTTCCTGCGCGACCACCGCGAAACCGCGCCCGGCATCGCCGGCACGTGCCGCCTCGATTGTCGCGTTGAGGGCGAGAAGGTTGGTCTGGCCGGCAATGTCGCGGATAAGGCCCAGGATCGATTCGATCGACTGCGCGTGGACGCTCAGCGTCTCGGACATGCCGACGGCTTCGCCCGCCTGGCTGGAGGCGCGGGTGGCGATCTCCGCCGCCGCTTCCACTTCGCCGCGGGCATCCTCGATCGCGCGGATCAGGCCGGCGGCGGTCCGCGCGGCCTCGCGCATCGCGATCGCCGATTGTTCCGCGGCGGCGGCGACTTCGGAGGTCTTGCCGAGCATGCCGCGTGCCGAAGCAGAGGCGCGCTGCGCCTGCACCCGGATTCGGTTGCCGAGCGTGGCCGTGCCCTCGATCGACTGGGCGATGCTCTCGCTGAACTGTGCCGACCGGGTCCGTCGTTCCTCGCGCGCACGCTCGACGTCGCGCGCGCCGAGGTGCGACGCCATCACGTCCGCCTCGACCAGGCCGAGCCGTTGGACCACATCGGAAAGCTCACGCAGCCGGCTGGTGTCGCCGCCCATCTTCCTTTCGATCACCTCGAGCGTGCGGCTGTGCGAGAAGCTCAGCGACGACAGCAAGGCCTGGAGCGGGATGTTCAGCCGGTGCGATCCGTCGGCGTGGCGGAATGCCATCAGCATCCAGGCATCATCGAACGGCCGCTGATATTTGGCGCGGGTATATTCGGCGCTGCGGGCGACTCGCCTGGCGATCTGGTCGGGCCCGAGATGCTTGCGCAGGTGCGAGACCACCGGCAGCGCCAGATATTGTTCCCAGAACGCCGCCGCGATATCGGCCTCGCTGCCCTGGATCAGGCGCGCGATTTCAGCCGAGGCCGGGGCGATGGCCCCGTCCCAGTCATAGTTCGCGACATGCTCTGCGATGGAGCGCGAATCGCCGCTCCAGCCCCCTATGCTGCCTGCGCTAGCCTGCGCCATTCAGTCACATCCTCCCAATGCCCACGAGTCCCTGGGCTCATGCAGCGACTTTGGCGACGAACTCGCCCGCGCTGTTCTTGAGCGTACCAAGCCTACCATCAAGTGAATCGAATCCCTGGCCGACGCGCTCGATGTCGGAAGCGACGGTCTCGGTATCCTCGCGGATGGCGGCGATCGTGTTGGACATTGAATCGGCGGCAAGGGCTGTCTCGTCCACCGCGGCGGTAATTGCCGTCACGGTCTGCGCCTGAGCTTCCATCGCGAAGCGGATTCGGTTGGCGCTTTCCTGCACTTCGGAGACGGTCGCCTTGATCGAGGCATTGGTGTCGACGGTGGATCGCGTCGCCGACTGGATCGCGGCGATCTTCGCGGCGATATCGTCGGTGGCGCGGGCCGTCTGGTTGGCGAGGCTCTTCACTTCCTGGGCGACGACCGCGAAACCGCGCCCGGCATCGCCGGCACGTGCCGCCTCGATCGTCGCGTTGAGCGCGAGGAGGTTGGTCTGGCCGGCAATGTCGCGGATCAGGCCAAGGATCGATTCGATCGACTGAGCATGGTCGGACAGGGTTTCGGACATGCCGACCGCAAGGCCCGCCTGGCTCGATGCGCGGGTGGCGATTTCGGCCGCTGCTTCCACTTCGGTACGGGCATCCTCGATCGCGCGGATCAGGCCGGCGGCGGTCTGTGCCGCCTCGCGCATCGCGACGGCCGATTGTTCGGCGGCGGCGGCGACTTCCGATGTCTTGCCGAGCATGCCGCGCGCCGAGGTGGAGGTGCGTACCGACTGGCCGCGCAGCGCGCTCGATTCCTGGGTCGCGCTCTCGACCATCTGGGCGATGCCGTCCCGAAACTCGGCGGCGAGCCTGTCGCGCCCGGCCTGGGCGAGATGTTCGCGATAGGCGTTGTAGATGGCGACGGTGATCTCGCCCTCGAGCGCGGAGAGGCGCATCAGCGTATCGACCAGCACCGGCAGGCGCTGATCGTCACGGTCGACCTTGCGGGTGATGACGCCAAGCGCGACCCGATCGCTGGCATTGATCATCGACAGCAGCGCGAGCGGCGAGACGTCGCCGACATAGGCGGCGGCGACGGAGCGTTCGATCGATTCGATCCAGGCCCGGCCGGTCGTGTCGAGGAAGCGGTTGCGCAGGAAGGTGCAGCCGACCTCGATCATCTTCGCGGTCTCGTGCGGCGCCCAGATGCGTTCGTCGGCGAAGCAGCGCAGCCATTGCTGCCAATAGCCCTCCGAGATCGCCCGGATATCGGGCTCGATCACGTTCCAGGCGTCGCGGCTGGCGCCCGCCAGCGATCCGTCGACATCGAAGACACGAAGCCTGGCCGCGATATCCACCTTGGCGGCAATCGTGCCGGGGGTGGGCAAGTCACTGGGGGTCAAGGGCGGAACTCCGTAGCTGGCGACCATCCGCGTCCAAGCGGTTCTGCAGAGGAGCTATCGGGATAAGGTTAAAGGCGAGTTAGGAAGTGGTGCCGATTTATGCGCAAAACGGTGCCAGTCGGCATATGGGGGGCTTGCGAATCAGATAAGTGAGTGCTTATGTGTTTGCATGATCCAGAACGACATCTTCAAGGCGCTGGCCGACCCGACCCGCTGTGCGATCTTCGAGAAGCTGGCGAGCGGGAGCATGAACGCCAGCGCCTTGCGCGAGGGGATGACGATCAGCCAGCCGGCGATGTCCCAGCATCTTTCGGTCCTGCGCAATGCAAGGCTGGTGCGGGAAGAGCGGCAGGGTCGCTTCGTGAACTATCAGGTCGATCCGGATGGTCTGGCGTTCATCGCGGGATGGCTGACGAAGTATCGCGCCTATTGGCCGGCCCGTGTCGACGCCCTGAAAGCCTTGCTGAAGGATATGGACCAATGAACGACGTGAAGGGCGAAAGCCCGGCGAAGGACCTGGTGCTCGACTACGACCTCGATGCGCCGCCCGAGAAGGTGTGGCGGGCGATCAGCATTCCCGCCTTTCGCGAGACGTGGCTGCCGAAAGGAGATCTGGCCGACATGGAGCCGGTCTCCACCGCGCCGGGCGAGGAAATCCGCTACAGGATGCAGGACGGTGAACCGCCCTTCCTCGAAAGCGTGGTGACGTTCCGGGTCGAGCCCAATGCGGCGGGGGGCACCAGGCTGAGAATCATCCATGGGCTCACCGATGCACGGCTGGGCCGCCGGCCGCCAAGCGCCGCGAACAGCAACTGGTCCTGCCTCCTGCGCGCTGCCTGACGGCGCCGACCGAAGAAATACCGGAAGAAAAGGAATTCGCCCGTGCGCGAAGCGATGCAACTCGTCCCCATGGTCGTCGAGCAATCAAGCCGGGGAGAGCGGTCCTTCGACATCTATTCCCGCCTGCTTCGCGAAAGGATCATCTTCCTCAACGGAGAGGTCAACGACACGTTATCCGCGCTTGTCTGCGCGCAGTTGCTCTTTCTGGAGGCGGAGAATCCGAAAAAGCCGATCCAGCTTTACATCAATTCTCCCGGCGGCGTCATCACCAGCGGCCTCGCGATGTACGATACCATGCGATACATCAGCGCGCCGGTGCATACCCTGTGCATGGGGACGGCTCGTTCGATGGGGTCGTTTCTCCTGATGGCGGGCCAGCCCGGCGAGCGCGCCGCGCTGCCTAATGCAAGCCTGCACGTTCATCAGCCCTTGGGCGGATTCCAGGGGCAGGCGTCGGATATCCTCATCCATGCCGCTGAGGTGAAGAAGACCAAGCACCGCGTGACGAGGCTGTATGCCGAACATTGCGGGCGTACTTATGAGGAGGCCGAACGCACCCTGGATCGCGATACCTTCATGACGGCGGAGGAGGCGCTCGAATGGGGACTCATCGACCATATCCTCACCGAACGGGGGGCGCCGCCGGAAGCAACGGGGGAGACGCCGCAGGCGATAAGCGATTCATAGAACCGGGGCGCGGCGAGCAAGCCGACCAGCCAGCATGTCCAATCCACCTTGCATCGCGGGACGTCCGGACTAATACGGCGCCACTGACCGTCCGAGAGGATTTCCCGCCTTGGCTAGCCCACGCAACCCCGCCCGACCGATCTCGCCGCACCTGACGGCGTGGAAATGGGGCGTCCACATGACCGTTTCGATCCTTCACCGCGTGACCGGTGACGGGCTGGCGACGGTCGGCACGATCCTGCTCGTGTGGTGGCTCGCTGCCCTGGCCGGCGGCAAGGAGACCTATGCGGCCTTCACCGATATCTTCACCTATGCCGACGGCCGGCTGAACATCGTCGGCTATGTCTTCGGCATCGGGCTGACCCTGTCGCTGTTCCAGCACATCGCCACTGGCATCCGGCATTTCATCATGGATGCGGGCGCCGGCTTCGAGCTCAAGACCAACCGCGCCGGCTCCTGGTTCACCTTCGTCGCCTCGATCGGGCTCACCGCCGCGTTCTGGGCCTATATCCTGGGGGGCAAATAAGATGGGCAACGGTACCGAACTCGGCCGGGTCCGCGGCCTCGGCTCCGCCAAGGAGGGCGCGCATCACTGGTGGAACCAGCGGGTGACCGCCGCGGCCAACCTGTTCCTGATGCTCTGGCTGCTCGCGTCGATCGCGCGCCTGCCCAATTATGATTTCGCGACCGTGCACGACTGGATGGCCTCGGCCTGGGCGGCGATCCCGATGATCCTGCTGATCGCGTCGGTCTTCTATCATTTCCGCATGGGCCTTCAGGTCGCGATCGAGGATTACCTCCATGACGAGGGCCGCGTCGCCGCCATGCTCGCCCTCAATTTCTTCACCGTCGCGTCAGCCGCGATCGCCATCTTCTCGATCCTCAGGATCGCCTTTGCCGCCGGAGCGCCAGTCTGATGCCGGAAGCCTATAAGATCATCGACCACACTTATGACGCGGTGGTCGTGGGAGCGGGCGGGTCGGGCCTGCGCGCGACCATGGGCATCGCCGAGTCGGGCCTGAAGACGGCCTGCATCACCAAGGTCTTCCCGACGCGCAGCCACACCGTGGCGGCGCAGGGCGGCATCGCGGCCAGCCTCGGCAACAACTCGCCGGATCACTGGACCTGGCACATGTTCGACACCGTCAAGGGGTCGGACTGGCTCGGCGACCAGGACGCGATCGAATATATGGTCCGCGAGGCGCCTGCGGCCGTTTACGAGCTGGAACATGCCGGCGTGCCGTTCAGCCGCAACGAGAGCGGGACGATCTACCAGCGCCCGTTCGGCGGCCATATGCAGAATATGGGCGAGGGCCCTCCCGTGCAGCGCACCTGCGCCGCGGCTGACCGTACCGGCCACGCCATGCTTCACGCGCTCTACCAGCAGAGCCTGAAGTACGACGCCGACTTCTACGTCGAATATTTCGCGCTCGATCTCATCATGGAGAACGGCCAGTGCCGCGGCGTCATTGCGCTGTGCATGGAGGACGGCTCGATCCATCGCTTCCGCAGCCATGCGGTGGTGCTGGCGACGGGCGGCGGCGGCCGTGTCTATCAGTCGGCGACCTCAGCCCATACCTGCACCGGCGATGGCAACGGCATGGCGCTGCGCGCGGGGATCGCGCTGCAGGACATGGAGTTCGTCCAGTTCCACCCGACCGGCATCTATGGCGCCGGCGTGCTGATCACCGAGGGCGCGCGCGGTGAGGGCGGCTACCTGACCAATTCCGAGGGCGAGCGCTTCATGGAGCGCTATGCCCCGTCGGCGAAGGACCTGGCCAGCCGCGACGTGGTCGCACGCTCGATGGCGATGGAGATGCGCGAGGGTCGCGGCGTCGGCGAGCATGGCGATTACATCTACCTGCATCTCGACCATATCGATCCCAAGGTGCTGCACGAGCGGCTGCCGGGCATCACCGAGACGGGCAAGATCTTCGCCGGCGTCGACCTGACGCGCCAGCCGCTGCCGGTCACGCCGACGGTGCATTACAACATGGGCGGCATCCCGACCAATTATCACGGCGAGGTCGTGCACAATAAGGACGGCAACCCGGACACGATCATCCCCGGCCTGTTCGCGGTGGGCGAGGCGGCCTGCGTCTCGGTGCACGGCGCCAACAGGCTCGGCTCCAACTCGCTGATCGATCTCGTCGTGTTCGGCCGTGCGACCGGCCTGCGCCTCAAGGACCAGCTCAAGCCGAACACCCCGCACAATGCGCTGCCCAAGGGTTCGGAGGAGTTCGCGCTCACCCGGCTCGATCACTTCCGCAATGCCAAGGGCGCCGCGCCGACCGCGAAGGTCCGCGCCGAGATGCAGCGCACGATGCAGAAGCATTGTGCCGTGTTCCGCGACACCGCGCTGCTGGCTGAGGGCGTTACCAAGATGGACGCGATCTATTCAAGCTTCGCCGATGTCGGCATCAGCGATCGCTCGCTGATCTGGAATACCGATCTGGTCGAGACGATGGAACTCGACAATCTGATCGGCCAGGCCGTGGTCACGATCAAGGGCGCTGCCAACCGCCAGGAAAGCCGCGGCGCGCACATGCACGAGGACTTCCCGGAGCGCGACGACAAGAACTGGATGAAGCACACCGTCGCGACGTTCGACGGCTGGGGCGGCAAGGGCGGCACGACCGAGATCGATTACCGCCCGGTGCATGACTACACGCTCACCGACGACATCGACTATATCAAGCCGAAGAAGCGGGTCTATTGAGGTGACAGCGGTGGGCTCGATCGGCCTGCCGCTGCTCCTTCTCGTGGCGCTGGGCGGCGTTTCGGCCGGCGCGGTGGCGGAGGTCGAGGCCCCGCCGGTGTCTCTCGCGCTCGACCCCTTCTATGCCAGATATGTCGATGCGGACGGCATTCCCATCCTGTCGTCGGCCAAGGTCCCGGACCGCGCCTTGTTGGTGGCGAAAGCCATCGTCGAGGGCATGCTCGCCCATCGGCCGGATCTCGCCCGCGCGCTGGCGGCGTCCGGCTACCGTGTCGCGATCATGGCTGAGGACGAGAGCACGCTCGACCTGCCCGAACAGCGCGACTGGAAGAAACCGGCGCGCGACGATCCCCGGCTGACCCGGTGCGAGCGCAAGCACTATGACGAGCGCATCGGTCGCCTGACCGACCGCGCCTATTGGAACTTCCGCGCACGCGGCATGGCTGGCCAACTGACCAGTGGGGCGGTGGAAGACCTGCTCGGCCAGCGCAATTCGCGCTATTACGGCCAGACGATCTTCCTCCATGAATTCTCGCACGACATTCTCCAGGCGATCCGTGCCGCCGATCCGACCCTCTACCGGGAGGTCGACCGTGCCTATCGCGCCGCGCTCAGGGCCGGCCGGTGGAAAGGCGAATATGCCTCGACCACGATCGACGAATATTGGGCGGTGGGCAGCCAGTTCTGGTTCAACTCGGGGCGGATGGTGATCTTCGACGGCCGGCGCATCCTCTCCGATGCGGACCTGAACGCTTATGATCCCGCGCTCCATGCAGTTCTGGCCAAGGCTTATGGCACGACCCACCGGATCGAGGGCGACCCCTTCTACATGAGCGAGGCCCGCATCCCGCCGGGGCCGTTGCCGGCGAACACCGCCGAGGTCTGCTAGGCTGTCGGGGGAGGGGCGGTATCTGCACCCGATCTGCACCGTCATTCCTCCCGATCGGCTTTGGCCTTCGCCGCCACCCGCCGCTAGCTGAAGGCCTCCTAAAAGAGGGAGGCCAACCATGTCCGCTCGCCATGCGTCAGAACACTCGCCCGGGGCCAAGTTGCTGCTGCCGTTCCTGATCGGCGCGCTGCTCGCGATCCCGCTCTTCGCCATCTATCTCCTCGTCTATGATCGCCAGAACCAGTCGGAGACTGCCCAGGCTTCGATCGCGCAGGGCTGGGGCGGGCCGCAGGTGATCGCGGGGCCGGTGCTCGTCATTCCCTATTCGAAGCAGACGACCGAGACCGTCACCGAGAACGGCAAGCAGACCAGCAAGACCAGTACGAGCTGGCACGAGATGACGTTGTCGCCCGACAGGACAGTGGTGAAGACCGACCTCAAGCCCGATCTGCGCCACCGCTCGATCTACGATGTGGTGGTGTTCGAGGCGCGCAATCATGGCGGCGCGCGCTTCTCGCTGCCCGCCGATCTCCAGCGCTTCGGCGTCGCGCCGGAAGCGCTCGCGCTCGACCGGGCGCAGATCCGCTTCGGCATCAGCGACGCACGCGGCCTGTTCGGCTCGCCGCCGGCGGTGGCGATCAATGGCAGGCCGGTCTCGCTCCAGCCCGGCAACGGCATGCGCGAGACCGGTGGGTCGGGTTTCTATGCCTGGTTCGATGCGAGCGCGTTGCGCGCCCGGCAACTGGGCGTGACATTCGACTATGCCGTGCGCGGCAACCGTTCCCTGTCGCTGGTGCCGAACGGTGGCGACACGGCGTGGCAGGTCGTCTCGCCCTGGCCCAATCCGAGCTATCAGGGTGGCTTCCTCCCGGTCCGCAAGGCACCGGTGGGCAAGGGCTTCGACGCGACATGGCGTGTCGGCAATCTCGCGCTGGGCAGCGCGCTCGTCACCTTCGACCAGGCCTCGGGGGCAGCGTCGACCCAGACGGCAGAGGGCGAAAATCGCAGTCGCCAGGCCAACGGTGCCGGCGAGCATGAGGCCCGGGTCGACCTGCTGACGCCGGTCGATCTCTACAGCCAGGTCAACCGCTCGGTGAAATACGGCTTCCTGTTCATCGGCTTCACCTTCCTTGCCTTCCTGATGTTCGACGTGATCGGCGGGGTGCGGGTGTCGGCGGTCGAATATGGGCTGGTCGGATCGGGGCTGGTGCTGTTCTTCGTGATGCTGCTGGCGTTCGCCGAGGTGATCGGCTTCACCCCGGCTTACGGCGTCGCTGGCGGCGCGATCGTCTCGCTGCTCACCGCCTATTCGGCCGCGGTGCTGGGAAGCTGGCGTCGCAGCCTGTTCATCGGCGGCCTGATCGCGGCGCTCTACGGTGTGCTCTATGTCCTGCTCAGCCTTGAGGACATGTCGCTACTGGTCGGCTCGGTGATGCTCTTCGTGGCGCTTGCGGCGGTGATGTACATGACGCGCGGGATCGACTGGGGTGCGAAGCCCGCGCGAGAGGTGGAAGCGGCCTAGTCTTAAAAGCCCCTCCCCTGAAGGGGAGGGGTTTGAGAAGGTCAGTTACGCCACCGCAGATTCCCCCGGGTCAGCTCAGCGACTGACTTCACGCCCATCAGCTTCATGTCGCGCTCGATCTCCGCCTGCAGCCGGCCGAGCACGCGCTCGACTCCCGGCTGGCCGGCCGCCGCCAGCGCATAGAGATACAGCCGCCCGCCCGAACACGCCTTGGCGCCGACGCTCAGCGCCTTGAGCACATGGCTGCCCCGCCGGATGCCGCCGTCGCAGATCACGTCGATCCTGTCGCCGACCGCATCGACGATCTCGGCAAGCTGGTCGAACGGCGACCGGCTGCCGTCGAGCTGACGCCCGCCATGGTTGGACACCATGATCGCCGTCGCGCCGATATCGACCGCGCGCTTCGCGTCCTCGACTGACATGATCCCCTTCAGGCAGAATTCGCCGCCCCATTGCGCACGCACGTCTTCGGCCGTCTTCCAGTCCATCGACGGGTCGAGCATCTTGTTGAAATAATCGGCGACCGACAGCGCGACATTGGTCCCCTCGGACACATGGTCCTTCAGGTTCGACAGCTCGAACTTCTCGCGGAACAGGTAATCGAGCGTCCAGCCGGGGTGAGTCGCGAAGCTGATCGCCGATGCCGGCGTCAGCCGCGGCGGCGAGGTGAAGCCGGTGCGCAGGCAGCGCTCGCGATTGCCCGACACGATCGTATCGACGGTCAGCGCGATACAATCGAACTTCGCCTCCTTGCAGCGTTCGACCAGCGCATGGTTCAACCCCTTGTCCTTGTGGATGTAGAGTTGGAACATCTTGGGCGTGCTGATCGTCCGGCCGATCTCCTCGATCCCCACGGTCGCGAGACTCGAGATGCCGAAATAGGTCCCGAACTTCTCGGCCGCGCGCGCGACCCCGCGCTCGCCGTGCCAGTGGAACAGCCGCTGCAGCGCGGTGGGGGACAGGAACAGCGGCATGTCGATCTTTCGACCCATCACGGTGGTGCTCATGTCGATCGTCTCGACGCCGGCGAGCACGCTGGGCACCAGGTCGCACGACTCGAACGCCTCGGTGTTCCGCTTCTTCGTCGCCTCGTCGTCGGCCGCGCCGTCGATATAGTGATAGACGGGGCCAGGCAGGCGCTTGCGGGCGAGGGTACGGAAATCCTCGACATTGTGGCAATCGCTCAGTCTCATATTTTGCCCCATTCGTTCATATGTTGGACTTCGCCCTACGATTCTTGCTCGACGCCCGCAATGTCGGCGATGATGCCTGCCCCGTTCCGGAATTTGCAATCATGCGGTGATCCGACGCCCTGGAGCACGCCAAAGGGTTGCACGCGCGCGCCGAAAGGCATAGCCGCGTCCGCGACGCACCATTTCGTTTCCGCCGGAGACTTTCAGGCATGGCCGAATTCAGACTGCCCCCGAACAGCCGACCGAAAAAGGGCGGCAAGGTCCACAAGGCAGCCGCCGACGCGAAGCGGGTCAAGAATTTCAAGATCTACCGCTACGATCCGGATGCGAACGAGAACCCGCATTACGACACGTTCGAGATCGATCTCGACTCGTGCGGGCCGATGGTGCTCGACGCGCTGATCAAGATGAAGTCCGAGCAGGACAGCTCGCTCACCTTCCGGCGCTCGTGCCGCGAGGGGATTTGCGGTTCCTGCTCGATGAACATCGACGGGAAGAACGGCTTGGCCTGCACCACCGCGATCGACGACGTGAAGGGCGACATTCGCATCACGCCGCTGCCGCACATGGAGGTGATCAAGGACCTGGTCCCGGACTTCACCCATTTCTACGCGCAATATTCCTCGATCAAGCCGTGGCTGCAGACCGTCACGCCGCCGCCCTCGGGCAAGGAGCGGCTCCAGTCGCCGGCCGATCGCGAGAAGCTCGACGGCCTGTACGAATGCATCCTGTGCGCCTGCTGCTCGACCTCATGCCCCAGCTATTGGTGGAACAGCGACAAGTTCCTCGGCCCGGCGATCCTGTTGCAGGCCTATCGCTGGCTGGCCGACAGCCGCGACGAGATGACCGGCGAGCGACTCGACGATCTTGAGGATCCGTTCCGCCTCTATCGTTGCCACACGATCATGAACTGCGCGAACGTCTGCCCCAAGGGTCTCAGCCCGGCCAAGGCGATTGCCGAGATCAAGAAGATGGAAGCAGAGCGGGTCGTCTGAGTTGCTGGCCTTCCGTTCGTCCCGAACAGCCTTCGAGCCTGTCGAGAAGGCATGTCGAAGGACAGATGTGTCTCGATACGGGGTCTCGACAAGCTCGATCCCTACTCGACACGAACGGTGCATATGGTGACCGAGACCAACCCGCCCGCCACCTTCCTTTATGAGGAAGACCCGGATCATCCCGGCTGGATGCGGTGGGGCTTCACTGATCCGACGCGCTACAACAGCTTTCTCGGCCCGATGCTGGTGCGGATCGACGATGGCATCGCGCGTGTCCGCATGACGCCGGAGCGGCGCCATTCGAACCTGCGCGACAGCGTGCATGGCGGGGCGATGCTTGGTTTCATCGATGTCTCCCTGTTCGCCGCGTCGCGCAGCTTCGGGCTGATCACCGCGGGCTCGGCGGTCACGCTCGACCTGTCGACCCAGTTCATCGGCGGTGGCCGCATCGGCGAGCCGCTGGAGGCGCAGGTCGAGTTGCTGCGCGAGACCGGGCGGCTGCTGTTCCTGCGCGGGCTGGTCGTGCAGGGCGAAGACAAGGTCGCCAGCTTCTCCGCGACGATCCGCAAGTCGGCGAAGACGGCTGCAACGACAGCGGAATGACGAACGCCCAGCCTTCCTTCCCCGGTGAAGGCCGGGGTCCAGTCGGGAAGGCGGATGTAACTGCCCACGACGCCCAATTTCTTCCGTCCTCCAGCTGGACCCCGGCCTTCGCCGGGGAAGAGGGGAGAGAGGCGGGGAACACCAGAACATCGAAGAATAGAGAATAATGCCCAACGTCTTCGCCCGTTACGAAGCCCTGATCGCCGCGGGCGAGTTGCGGCCCGATCCCGAGCAGGCCGAGGCGGCCCGGCGCCTCAATGCGCTGGCCACCGAGCTTGAAGCGGCGCCGAAGCGCGGTTCCGTGTTGTGGCGCGCGCTGGGCAGGCGGCCCGATGCGCCGGCCGGCATCTATCTCTGGGGCGGGGTCGGGCGCGGCAAGTCGATGTTGATGGACCTGTTCTATGGCTGCATCAACATGCGGCGGAAGCGGCGAATCCATTTCCTTGAATTCATGCTCGATGTGCACGCGCGCCTGCGGGTAGAGCGCGAGAAGGAGGTCGGCGATCCGATCCTGCCAGTCGCCGCAGCGATCGCGGAGGAAGTGAAGGTCCTCTGCTTCGACGAGATCATGGTCACCAACAGCCCCGATGCGATGATCCTGTCGCGGCTGTTCACCGAACTGCTGCGCCACGGCGTCACGGTGGTGATGACCTCGAACCGTCCGCCGCGCGACCTCTACAAGGACGGGCTCAACCGCGAGCATTTCCTGCCCTTCATTGAACTGATCGAGGGGCGCATGCAGGTGCTCGCGCTCAACGGCCCGGTCGATTATCGCCGCGACCGGCTCGGCCAGGTCGAGACCTGGCTGGTGCCCAATGGCGCTGAGGCGACCGCGCAGCTTTCCGCCGCCTTTTTCCGCCTGACCGACTATCCGCCCGAGGATCGCGACCATGTGCCGTCCGAGGAGCTGCCGGTCGGCGGCGCGCGTACCCTGCATGTGCCGAAGAGCCTGAAGGGCGTCGCCGTCTTCTCGTTCAAGCGGCTTTGCGGAGAGGCGCGCGGATCGGCCGATTACCTTGCGGTCGCTCGGCGTTTCCACACCGTGATCCTGGTCGGCATCCCGAAGCTTGGCCCGGAGAACCGCAACGAGGCCGCGCGCTTCGTCCAGCTGATCGACGCGCTGTACGAGCACAAGGTGAAGCTGCTCGCCGCCGCCGATGCCGCGCCGGGCGAGCTCTACGAGAAGGGTGACGGCCGCTTCGAATTCGAGCGCACGATCAGCCGGCTGGAGGAAATGCGCTCCGACGACTATCTTGAACAGGGCCACGGCGCGAACTGAGTTCCCTTCGACATCGCACCGCAGCCTGTTATCATGCCGTGTCCGGTCATGGAGGGAATGCGATGCTCGTCACCACCACCGAGAATGTCCCAGGCCACACTGTCCGCGCGACGCTCGGCCAGGTCTTCGGCGTCGTTGTCCGCAGCCGTGGCATCGGCGGCAACATCACTGCCAGCCTGCGCTCGATCGTCGGCGGCGAGATTCCCGAATATACGCGGCTGGTCGAGGATACGCGGCGCCATGCGGTCGACCGGCTGGTCGCCAATGCGGCGCTGATGGGCGCGAACGCCGTCGTGATGATGCGGTTCGACTCGGGCGAGATCGCCCAGGCAATGAACGAGGTGGTCGCCTACGGCACCGCCGTTATTCTCGATCCCGCGCCTGAATGATGCTGCGCACCTTTGTCCTGGTGGTCGCGATGCTGTTCTTCACGGCGACGTTGATCGGCGCGGTGGTCGATCCGGCGGTGTGGCCGAGTGTGATCGCGGCGACATTGCTACTCGCCGGGATCGTGTTCGAACGCCGTCGTTATGGCGCCTCGCAGGCGAAGCCGACCGGCAGCGCCTGGCGTGAGACCAGCGAGCGTTTCGTCGACGATGGGAGCGGCAGGCCGGTGACCGTCTGGTATAACGATGCCACGGGCGAGCGGCGCTATGTCGACCCAAAAGGCAATCAACCACTCTAAATGCACTTGCGAATCACTTGCAATAAGCGCGAGAAAATACTGGCCTTTAGCGGTTGCCCCTAGGGCAAAACGCGCCTAAGCCGCCGCGCAGTTTCGCCGCATATGCGGCTTTATCACTGCGGAAAGGACGACGAATGGCCCGCAAGAAGATCGCGCTGATCGGCGCTGGCAACATCGGCGGGACGCTCGCCCATCTTGCTGCCCTCAAGGGTCTGGGCGACATCGTCCTGTTCGACGTGGTCGAAGGCGTGCCCCAGGGCAAGGCGCTCGATCTCAGCCAGTGCAGCCCCGTCGAGGGCTTCGACGCGAAGATCACCGGCACCAACGACTATGCCGATATCGCCGGCGCCGACGTCATCATCGTCACCGCTGGCGTCGCCCGCAAGCCGGGCATGAGCCGCGACGATCTGCTGGGCATCAACCTGAAGGTCATGAAGGCAGTGGGCGAGGGCATCGCCGCCAACGCGCCCGACGCGTTCGTCATCTGCATCACCAACCCGCTCGACGCGATGGTCTGGGCGCTGCGCGAATTCTCGGGCCTCCCGCACCAGAAGGTCGTCGGCATGGCCGGCGTGCTCGACAGCTCGCGTTTCAGCCACTTCCTCGCCGAGGAATTCAAGGTCTCGGTCAAGGACGTCACATCCTTCGTGCTCGGCGGGCATGGCGACACCATGGTCCCGGTCATCAGCTACTCGACCGTGTCCGGCATCCCGGTTCCCGACCTGATCGAGATGGGCTTCTCGACTCAGGAGCGGATCGACGCGATCGTTGCACGTACCCGTTCGGGCGGCGGCGAGATCGTCGCGCTGCTCAAGACCGGCTCGGCCTATTATGCGCCCGCCACCTCGGCGATCGCGATGGCGGAGGCCTATCTCTACGACCAGAAGCGCCTGCTGCCCGCGGCCGTTCACCTGACCGGCCAGTACGGTGTCGACAATCTCTATGTCGGCGTGCCGGTGGTCATCGGCGCCGGCGGCGTCGAGAAGGTCGTCGAGATCAAGCTCGATGCAGAGGCCAAGAAGAATCTCGACGTCTCGGTCGAGGCGGTCAAGGAACTGCTGGTCGCGTGCAAGGCCATCGACGGCTCGCTGGCGTAATCAGGCTGCAGCAAAAGCTGCGGACAAGGAATGGAAGTTGCCCCGGCAATGGCGGATGATCGCCGGAACCGGGGCTGGTTTCCCGAAGACCCCCGCCCGCGGGGCGCAATGAGGAAGAGAACCGGATGAGCATCCTCGTCGACAAGAACACCAAGGTCATCACCCAGGGCATGACCGGTGAGACCGGCACGTTCCACACCAGGGCGGCGCTGGCCTATGGCACGCAGATGGTCGGCGGCGTCACGCCGGGCAAGGGTGGCACCACCCATATCGACCTGCCGGTGTTCGACACCGTCGCCGAGGCCGTTGCGAAGACCGGCGCGACCGCGTCCGTCATCTATGTGCCGCCGCCCTTCGCCGCCGATTCGATCCTCGAGGCGATCGACGCCGAGGTGCCGCTGATCGTGACCATCACCGAAGGCATCCCGGTGCTCGACATGGTCAAGGTGAAGCGCGCGCTCAGCGGCTCGAAGTCGCGCCTGATCGGCCCGAACTGCCCGGGCGTGCTGACGCCGGGCGAGTGCAAGATCGGCATCATGCCGGGCAACATCTTCAAGAAGGGCTCGGTCGGCGTTGTAAGCCGTTCAGGCACGCTTACCTATGAAGCGGTCTTCCAGACGTCGAATGCGGGCCTTGGTCAGACGACCGCGGTCGGCATCGGCGGCGATCCTGTCAACGGTACGAACTTCATCGACGTGCTCGAACTTTTCCTCGCAGATCCCGAGACTCAGTCGATCATCATGATCGGCGAGATCGGCGGCTCCGCGGAAGAAGAAGCGGCGCAGTTCCTGCGCGACGAAGCGAAGCGCGGGCGTTCGAAGCCGATGGCCGGCTTCATCGCCGGCCGCACGGCGCCTCCGGGTCGCCGCATGGGCCATGCCGGCGCGATCGTCTCGGGCGGCCAGGGCGGCGCCGAGGACAAGATCGCGGCGATGGAAGCGGCAGGGATCAAGGTAGCGGACAGCCCGTCCGAACTGGGCACGACGCTGCTGTCGGTGTTGAAGGGTTAACCAGGCCCCCGCGTGCGGGGCCAAAGCGGCATCACCTCCCCAGGGATGCGCCGAGGAACAGCCAATGGGCTACGAAGGCCAGGATTTCGCTGACATCGCCGGGGGCGTAAGCCCGGCGTTCATCGACGCGCTGTACGCGCGGTACAAAGTATCTCCGGACAGCGTCGAGCCCGGCTGGCGTGGTTTCTTCGAGGGGCTCGAAGGCAATGCGAGCGGCCCGAGCTGGGGCCAGCCCAACTGGCCGCTGAGCTCGACCGACGATCTGACGGCCGCGCTCGACCCGACCCAGATGGAGCCTGCGCCCAAGCCCGCCAAGGGTGGCGCCAAGCCCGCACCGGCCGCCGCGGCGCCATCGCAGGAAGATATCGTCCGGGCCGCCGCGGATTCGATCCGCGCGATGCTGCTGATCCGCACCTATCGGGTGCGCGGGCACCTCGCCGCCAATCTCGATCCGCTCGGCCTTTCCAAGCGCGAGATGCCGGCCGATCTCACGACCGAGTATCACGGCTTTTCCGACACCGATCTCGACCGCCCGATCTATCTCGGCGGCACGATGGGCCTGCAATGGGCGACGGTACGTGAACTCGTCGGCATCCTGCGCGCGAACTACTGCGGGAATGTCGGCCTCGAATATATGCACATCTCCGACGTGGAGGAGCGCCGCTTCCTCCAGGACCGGATGGAGGGCAAGGACAAGGCGATCGAGTTCAGCCCGCTCGGCAAGAAGGCGATCCTGAACAAGGTGATCGAGGCCGAGCAGTGGGAGAAATTCTGCGGTCGGAAATATGTCGGCACTAAGCGGTTCGGCCTGGACGGCGGCGAGAGCATGATCCCGGCGCTCGAAAGCGTCATCAAATATGGCGGCCAGTTCGGCGTGCGCGAGATCGTGTTCGGCATGGCGCATCGCGGCCGCCTGAACGTGCTCACCAATGTGATGGCCAAGCCGTTCCGCATCATCTTCCACGAATTCGGCGGCGGCTCCGACAATCCTGAGGACGTGGCCGGTTCGGGCGACGTGAAATACCATCTCGGCACCTCGACCGACCGCGAGTTCGACGGGATCAGCGTCCACATGTCGCTGGTCGCCAACCCCTCGCATCTTGAGGCTGAGGACCCGGTCGTGCTGGGCAAGGTCCGCGCGATCCAGACGATCGCCGGCGACCTGAAGGAGCACAAGGCCTCGCTGCCGGTGCTGATCCATGGGGATGCGGCGTTTGCCGGCCAGGGCATCGTGTGGGAATGCCTCGGCTTCTCCGGCATCCGCGGCTACAATACCGGCGGCTGTGTCCACTTCGTCATCAACAACCAGATCGGCTTCACGACGAGCCCGCAATTCGCACGCTCCTCGCCCTATCCGTCGGATGTGGCGAAGGGCGTCCAGGCGCCGATCTTCCACGTCAATGGCGACGATCCCGAGGCGGTGACCTTCGCCACCAAGATGGCGATCGAGTTCCGCCAGCGTTTCCACCGCGACATCGTGATCGACATGTGGTGCTATCGCCGCTTCGGCCACAACGAAGGTGACGAGCCCAGCTTCACCCAGCCGCTGATGTACGACCGGATTCGTGCGCATCCGCCGGTCAGCGAAGTCTATGGTGCGAAGCTGATCGAGCAGGGCGTGATCGACCGCGCCTGGATCGACGATAATATCGCTGCCTTCACCACCCTGCTCGAAGGCGAGTTCGAGGCGGGCGCAAGCTACAAGCCGAACAAGGCGGACTGGTTCGCCGGCCGCTGGTCGGGCCTGCATGCCCCGGCCGACGCCGAGAGCGCGCGTCGCAACGTCGAGACCGGGATCGAGACCAAGCTGTTCGATTCGCTCGGCCGCACGCTGACCACGGTTCCCGACGACCTGACCATCCACAAGACGCTCGGCCGCGTGATCGACGCCAAGCGCGAGATGTTCAAGTCCGGTACCGGCTTCGACTGGGCCACCGGCGAGGCGCTCGCCTTCGGGTCGCTGATGTCCGAAGGCTATGGCGTCCGCCTGTCGGGCCAGGATTCGGGCCGCGGTACCTTCTCGCAGCGTCACGCGGTATGGATCGACCAGAAGGACGAGCATAAATATCTGCCGCTCGCCCAGGTCGAGCATGGCCGTTTCGAGGTGCTCGATTCACCACTCAGCGAATATGGCGTGCTCGGCTTCGAATATGGCTATGCACTGGCCGATCCGAAGACGCTGGTGCTGTGGGAGGCGCAGTTCGGCGACTTCATGAACGGCGCGCAGATCATGATCGACCAGTTCATCGCGAGCGGAGAGGCCAAGTGGCTTCGCGCCAACGGCCTCGTGATGCTGCTGCCGCATGGTTATGAAGGCCAGGGCCCCGAGCATAGCTCGGCGCGTGTCGAGCGTTTCCTGCAGCTTTGCGCTCAGGACAATATGCAGGTCGCCAACTGCACCACGCCGGCCAATTATTTCCACCTGCTGCGCCGGCAGATGCACCGCAGCTTCCGCAAGCCGCTGATCATCTTCACGCCCAAATCGCTGCTGCGCCACAAGCTGGCAGTGTCGAAGGCATCGGATTTCCAGGGCGACAGCCACTTCATGCGGCTGCTGTCCGATCCGTCGGCGCCGGCTGATGCCGAGGTGAAGCGCCTCGTGCTGTGCACCGGCAAGGTCGCCTATGACCTGATGGAAGCACGCGACGCGGCGGGCGACAAGAACACCGCGATCGTCCGTGTCGAGCAGCTCTATCCCTTCCCGGGCGAGCCGCTGGTCTCCCGCCTGAAGAAGATGGCCAATCTCGAAGAGGTCATCTGGGCTCAGGAAGAGCCGAAGAACAACGGCGCGTGGAGCTTCGTCGAGCCTTATCTCGAGGAATGCCTGGTCCAGGCCGGCGGCAAGCCGCAGCGTGCGCGCTATGCCGGCCGCGCAGCGTCCGCGTCGCCCGCGACCGGCCTGATGAAGCGTCACCAGATGGAACAGGCCGCGCTCGTCGCCGACGCGCTCGGCCATAATGTCCGCGAAGAAATCCGTCGCACGCGCAAATCATAAGCCCGCATCGGCGGCACGAGGAAGAGAAGATGGCAACCGAAGTCAATGTCCCTACCCTGGGCGAATCGATCACCGAGGCGACGCTTGGAGAATGGCTGAAGCAGCCCGGTGACGCGGTCGCCGTCGACGAGCCGATCGCCAGCCTGGAGACCGACAAGGTCTCGGTCGAGGTGCCCTCGCCCGTCGCGGGTGTGATGGGCCAGCAGGCAGTGAAGGTCGGCGACACCGTCCAGGTCGGCGCGATGATCGCGACGATCGAGGCTGGCTCGGGCGCGCCAGCGGCAACGGCGCAGCCCGCCGCGGCTGCCCCTGCTCCCGCCGCTGCTGCTGCGGCACCCGCACCCGCTGGCGATGGTCCTGCCGCGCTCTCCCCGTCGGTCCGCCGCGCGGTGCTTGAGCATGGCGTCGATCCCGCGACGGTCAGGGGCACGGGCAAGGACGGTCGCATCACCAAGGACGATGTGATCGCCGCCGCCGCGACGCCGGCTCCGACCGCGGCGCCGTCGCCCGAGCCGCAGGTTGCGCCCTCTGTCGCTGCCTCGACCGGTCGCAAGGAAGAACGCGTCCGCATGACGCGCCTGCGCCAGACGATCGCGAAGCGCCTGAAGGAAGCGCAGAACACCGCGGCGATGCTGACCACCTTCAACGACGTCGACATGACGGCGGTGATCGAGGCCCGCGCCAAGTACAAGGATCTGTTCGAGAAGAAGCATGGCGTCCGCCTCGGCTTCATGGGTTTCTTCGCCAAGGCAGCCTGCCTCGCGCTGAAGGACGTGCCCAGCGTCAACGCCTCGATCGAGGGCGATGAGATCGTCTATCACGACTATGTCGATATCTCGGTCGCTGTGTCGGGCCCGGGCGGCCTGGTCGTCCCCGTCGTCCGCGATGCCGACCAGCTTTCGGTCGCGGGCATCGAGCGCACGATCGGTGATTTCGGCAAGCGCGCCAAGGATGGAACGCTGAAGATGGAGGAGATGAAGGGCGGTACCTTCACCATCTCCAATGGCGGTGTGTTCGGCTCGCTGATGTCCACCCCGATCATCAACCCGCCCCAGGCGGCGGTGCTCGGCCTTCACCGCATCGAGGATCGCCCGGTCGTCCGCGACGGCCAGGTCGTGGTCCGCCCGATGATGTACCTCGCGCTCAGCTACGATCACCGCCTGATCGACGGCCGCGAGGCAGTGACCTTCCTCGTCGCGCTGAAGAACGCGATCGAGGATCCGACCCGGATTTTGATCGACCTGTAAAATGGCCTCGGCTGAACCCCTTCCGCCTTGGCTTGCGGCTCCCGATATACCGCGAGGTTCGATGGGATGGCGAATGGGGTACGGTGAAGGTTTGTACGAGGAATTCTATAAGTGGTTCAGTAACCTGACTGACGCTCAGGCCGACGATTTTGCTGGCCGCAACCCAGAGCCCATCGAATGGTCTGGCCAATATGCCATGATCCGGGCGCATCCGTGGAAGTGAGATATGGCTGACTATGATTTCGACGTCCTGGTAATCGGCTCAGGCCCGGGCGGCTATGTCGCCGCGATCCGTGCGGCGCAGCTTGGGCTCAGGACCGGCTGTGTCGAGGGCCGCGAGACGCTTGGCGGCACCTGTCTCAATGTCGGCTGCATCCCGTCCAAGGCGATGCTGCACGCATCGGAGCTGTACGACGAGGCGGTCTCCGGCCGGCTCGCCAAGCTCGGCGTGAAGGTCGAGACCAGCCTCGATCTCGACACGATGCACGGCCAGCGCAAGGACGCGGTCAAGCAGCTTACCGGCGGCATCGAGTTCCTGTTCAAAAAGAACAAGGTCGAATGGCTCAAGGGCTATGCGGCGTTCACCGGCAAGGACAGCGTCAAGGTCGGCGACCGCGAGGTTCGCGCGAAGAACATCATCATCGCGACCGGCTCTTCGGTCACCCCGCTTCCCGGCGTGACTATCGACCAGAAGGTCGTGGTGGATTCGACCGGTGCGCTTGAGCTGCCTGCGGTGCCGAAGCATCTGGTGGTGATCGGCGGCGGCGTGATCGGGCTCGAGCTCGGCTCGGTCTGGCGGCGCCTCGGCGCGAAGGTGACGGTCGTCGAGTTCCTCGACCAGATCCTGCCCGGCTTCGACGGCGATGTCCGCAAGGAAGCCAACAAGATCATGAAGAAGCAGGGCCTCGAGTTCCGCCTCTCGACCAAGGTGACTGGCGTGGTCGTCGATGGCGACACCGCGACGCTCACTCTCGAACCCGCGGCTGGCGGTGACGCCACGACGATCGAGGCTGACGCGGTGCTCGTGTCGATCGGCCGCCGGCCCAACACCGAAGGCCTCGGCCTCGACAAGGCGGGTCTCGCGACCAACCAGCGCGGCCAGGTCGAGACCGACCACCGCTTCCTCACCTCGGTCCCCGGCATCTGGGCGATCGGCGATGTCATCCCCGGACCGATGCTCGCGCACAAGGCCGAGGACGAGGGCATCGCGGTGGCCGAGAATATCGCTGGCCTCACCGGCATCGTGAATCACGATGTGATCCCGAGCGTCGTCTATACCAGCCCCGAGATCGCCGGCGTCGGCCTGACCGAGGAAGCGGCGAAGGAGCGTGGCGAGGTCAAGGTCGGGAAGTTCCCGATGGTGGCCAACTCGCGCGCCAAGACCAATCATGAGCCCGACGGCTTCGTGAAGGTGATCGCCGATGCGAAGACCGACCGCGTGCTCGGCGTCTGGATCATCGCTTCGGTTGCCGGCACGATGATCGCACAGGCGGCGCAGGCGATGGAGTTCGGCGGAACTTCCGAAGACATCGCCTATACCTGCCACGCGCATCCGACTCATTCGGAAGCGATCAAGGAAGCCGCAATGGCGGTGCTCGGCAAGCCGATCCACATCTGAAGACTGGGGGCGTCGCACTTGGAATCGGCGCCCCTGTTTCCGTTCGTGCCGAGTAGGGACCGAGTAGGCGCAGCCGTATCGAGGGTCCGTATCGAAGCACAGGTGACGCGGGAACGCCTGTCCCTCGATACGCTCTCTCGACAGGCTCGATGGCTACTCGGGACGAACGGGGTTGGTTCCGATCTAAGGCTCGCTGCCCTAAACCGCCCGCACGCCCCAGGGCCCGGCCGGCTCCTTGCCGCGCGTGACGATCGCGACCACTGCCGTCAGCGCCGCCGCGGCGCCCGTCGCAAGCCACAGCGCACCCGTATCGAATGCCGCGTAACAGCGCGCGCCGATCACCACGCCGCAGACGAAGCCGAGCCACAGCAGCAGATAGCGCGCCCAGGTCCAGCGGTCGGCGTCACCCATCAGCGCACCGGCCAGCCGCTGCGCCATCCGTACCAGCGACCCGGTCATATAAGTCAGGCCGATGCTGACCTCGCCGTCGCGCAGGAACAGGCCGTTCTCCGCGCCCATCGCGGCGGCGAGCAGCAGCAGCGCCTTCGTGTTGGGCTGCACCTGCATGATCGTCGCGGCCGTGCCGAGCAGTATCGTGACGGCGATCATCACCGCCGCCTGCGCATGCTTCGCCCAGCGTCGCGCGATCACCGTCGCGATCATCACGCCGCTGACGAAGCTCAGCAGCAGCGCACCGGCCATGCGTACCTCGTCATGGCGTTCGGTGGCGAAGGCAACGCCGAGCCGGGTCGAGTTGCCGCTCATGAACGAGGCGAAGAACCCGCCAAGGCTTGAATAGGCCAGCGCATCGACGAATCCGGCAAGAGCGGCGAGGCAGGTGGCAAGGGCGATCATCGACGGGCGATAGCGTTGCATGGCACCGCTATGTCGCAGTGCGCCGCGACTTTCCAGAGCCGCGACCGGCCAATCGCAACCATGTCCTTTCGTCCCGACGGGTCATCGAGCCTCCCGACGGTGCTTGAGACAGGCTTGTCGAAAGGGCGTGCCGCGGGGCAGATATGTCTCGATACGGATTCTCGACACGCGCACGCCCTGTTCCATATGAACGGCAGGAAGTAAGACGACCAATGCTTCCCCATGCTCCCTGGCAATTCGGCTCGATCCTTCCCTGGCTCGACCTGTTCGGCATCGCGATGTTCGCCACCACCGGCGCGCTCGCCGCGACGCGACGCGGCCAGACGCTCGTCACCGCGACCTTCTTCGCGCTGATCACCGGCGTCGGGGGCGGATCGGTCCGCGACCTGCTGATCGGCGCACCGGTCTTCTGGGTGCATGATCCGCTGGTCGCGGCGGTCTGCCTCGCGGTCGCCGGGCTGGTCTGGATCACGCCCCAGGCCTGGTGGAAGGACAAGGCGCTCGACTGGCTCGATGCGGTGGGTCTGGCAGCCTATGCGGTGTTCGGCGCGGCCAAGGCGCTTGCCTTCGGCGTTCCTCCCGTGCCGGCTGCGCTGATGGGGGTCATGACCGCCTGTGTCGGCGGCATCATCCGCGACGTGCTGGCCGGGGAGCCTTCGATCCTGATGCGCCCCGAACTCTATGTGACGGCGGCCGCGCTTGCTGCGGGGCTGCATGTCCTTCTCGTCCTGATCGGCGTTCCTGCCTTCGGGGCGGCGGTGGCGGCAGCGGCGGCCGGCTTCAGCCTGCGGGCCGCGGCGATCCACTGGAACCTTGCATTGCCGAGCTATCGCGGGCGCCGGTAAGGGCTCGTCGCTTCAGCCTCTTCAACGCTCCCTGTCGCGGCCGGGCCCCGGTTGCTGGCGCTGGGTCGCGCGTTGCTGTTGCTCGGCCGCGCGTTGCTGAGCCGCCTGTTGCTGTGCCTGCTGGCGTTGTTGCATCTGCTGCGCCCGCTGCTGCTCCATCTGCTGGCGTTGCGCGTCACGTTGCTGCCGCATCTGCTCGCCGCGCTGTTCGCCGGCCCGTTGCTGGGCCTGTTGTGCGGCGCGTTGTTGATCTGCCTGCTGACGTTGCGCCTCGCGCTGTTGCTGCATCTGCTGGCCCCGCTGCTCGATGGTGCGCTGGCGCACCTCTTGCTGTTGCGCGGCGCGTTGCTGCCCGGCCTGCTCGCGTTGCATTTCGCGCTGTTGGCGCGCCAGCTGGCCGCGCTGCTCGATGGCCTGCTGCTGCGCCTCTTGTTGCTGCACGGCGCGATGCTGTTCGACCTGCTGGCGCTGCGCGTCGCGTTGCTGGCGTATCCGTTGCCCGCGCTGGTCGACGGCTGTCTGCCGTTCCTGGAGAGCGCGCTGCTGGTCAATCGCGGCCCGCTGGCGGGCGGCGTCGCGTTGCGCATTGACCTGGATGCGTTGCGCCTGCTGCTGCTCGGTCGCCTGCTGCCGCTGCCGATCCTGCACAACGCGCTGCTGCTCGGCAACGGCGCGTTGCTGCGCCATGTCGCGCTGGGCCTGTCGCTGGAGATCGGCGGCACGCTGTTCCTGCTGTCGTGCCTGATCGATCTGGCGGGCGCCATCGCTGCGGTCGGCGCGGCCCGTGTCCGGTGCGTAGAGGTGTGGCGGGCGACCCGGCTGGCCCTCGCGCTGCCAGGCGGCGAAGCGCTCCGCCGCCTGAGTACGCGCGATCCGCTCCGGCTGGAGGCGCTGGCTTTCCTCGACCGCATGGCGCTGGCGATAGGCCTGCCAGTCCGGCACGCGCTGGCGTGCTTCGCTCCAGTCGGCGCGGGCCGCGGCCAGCACCGGCCGGCGTGCTACCCATTGCGCCGCGACCACGCCCTGCCGTTCGCGCTCCCGCGCGGCAATGCGCAGCGCGCGTGCCCGGGCATAATAGCGTGATGCCGCTTCCGCCTGGCGCTGGGCCTCGATCGCCTCGATGAACCTGCCGTCGCGGCCATAGACGGTGACGATCCGCCCGTCGCGATAGCCATAGCTGTAATAGGGGTCGCGAACGAGATAGGGCTCGTCGGCGCCCGGCTCGTAATAATAATAGCGATAGCCGTCGTCGATCGGCTCGGCATAGGTCACATAATCCCCGCTGGTCTGCCACACCCAGGGCTCGACGCCGTCATAGTCGAAAGAATAATCGGGCGGGGCATCGCCGATCGTGTCGCTGATCCAGTCGGCGCGATCGATCCACGCATAGCGATCGTCGCGGGGCGCATCGGCATAGCCAAGCCGCTGGACCGCGGGCAGTGCCGCTGTCGGCGGGGCACGGCGGATCGGTGTCGCTGGCCCCGCGACCAGCGGTTGCACCTGGGGCAAAGGCGGCAGCGTGGCGGCGCCCGCCTGATTGTCGACACTGGCCTGCCGCTGCTGCGGCCCGCAGGCGGCGAGCGTCAGGGCAAGCGCGACTGCGCTAGCTGCGCTCAGTAAAATGCGTGTCTTTCCAGCCATGGCGAATGTTCCTCTGGCAGTGAAGCTGCTTGAGTGGTGCCACAACGTGTCTGAACCTGTTCTGGACCCTTGGTTCATCGGAGGTTTCGGGTGCCGGCGCACAGGACGTGCGGGGAATCGCGTCTATCCAGCGATGCGGTGCTCGGGCATGATCGCGCCGACGCCATGCGCAGGGGACAGACTCTCATCCGGCTCGCCGGCATCTGGGCCAACTGGCTCGTCGTCGCGCTGATCACGTCAGTGCAGACCTATGTCGCCGGCCTCACCACGGGAACGCCGCAGCCATGGCTGACGGCGTTCGGCAATGGCGTCCCCTGGTATTCGGTATGGGCGTTGCTGACGCCGCTGGTGGTGGCGGTGGCGCGCCGTTTCGCTGACGAGCGGCGTGTGGCGTTGCTGCTTGCAATCCATCTCGGCGCCGGTCTTGCCGTCGTGGTGCTTCATTCGGTGCTCTACGCCTCGCTCAACGCGATGATCTACGGCAACGCGCCCTGGGCACCGTGGAGCAGGGACCTGTTGCTGCTCAAGCTCACCGGAAGCATCCATGTGCAGCTGATGATCTACGCGATCATCGTCGGGATCGTGCTGGGCGCGCGCGCCTATCGCACGCTGCGCGACCGCGAGATCGCCGCCGCCCGGCTCGAGACCCGGCTGGCCGAGGCGGAGACGGCGGCTTTGCGGGCTCAGCTTCAGCCGCATTTCCTGTTCAACACGCTCAACGCGATCTCGGCCCTGGTGCCTGACGATCCGGTGACGGCGCAGAGGCTGATCGCGCGCCTTGGCGATCTGTTGCGGCTGTCGATCGACCGGCATCGCTCGCAGCGAAGCCCGCTCGCTGACGAGCTTGATTTTACCGACACCTATCTCGCGATCGAGGAGGCGCGATTGGGGGACAGGCTCCGTATCGTCCGTCGCGTTGCTGACGAAGCGCTGACGGTTCCCGTACCCGCGCTGCTGCTCCAGCCATTGGTGGAGAATGCGGTGCGGCACGGCATCGCGCCGCTCGTGTCGGGCGGCACCCTGACGATCGAGGCTGGCCTTGTCGGAGGCAGGCTGCGCCTCGTGGTGGCGGATGACGGCAAGGGTGCGGGGGAGATTGTCGAGGGGGTCGGGCTGGGCAATGCACGCCTGCGTCTGCAGCAGCTTTACCGGGCGGATTCGTCGCTCGAGATCGAGACTGCGCCCGGGCGCGGTTTCCGTGTCACGATCATGGTGCCGCGATGATCCGCACGCTGATCGTCGACGACGAGCCGCTTGCCCGCCGCGCGGTGCGCGCGCCGCTCGAGGCGTATGGCGGGTTTGCGGTGGTGGCGGAGGCAGGTCATGGCCGGGCAGCGGTCGAGGCGATCGCCGTGCTGCGTCCCGATCTCGTGTTCCTCGACGTCCAGATGCCGGAAATGAGCGGTTTCGACGTGATCGAGACGGTCGGCGTCGAAGCGATGCCGCTGACCGTATTCGTCACCGCGTTCGACGCGCACGCGGTGCGGGCGTTCGAGGTGCAGGCGCTCGATTATCTGCTCAAGCCGTTCGACGACCTGCGCTTCGGCCGGGTGCTCGACCGCGTGCGCCGGCAGCTTGCCGAGGGTGGGGAGCGGAGCGACGGGCTTCGATCGATCGTCGCCACGCTCGGCGATCCGCCCCGACTGGTGGCGCGGTCGCATGGCAGCATCAGGCTGATCCCGCTCGACCAGATCGACTGGATCGCGGCGGCGGGCGATTATGCCGAAGTCAATGCCGGCGGCCGGGCATCGCTTGTCAACGAATCGCTGGCGTCGCTCGAGGCTCGGCTTCCCGTCGATGCGTTCGCCCGGATTCATCGTTCGGCGATCGTGCGCCTCGACCGGCTGGCGGAGCTTCGCCCCGGCGCGCACGGAGACGCCATGGTGCGGCTGTCCTGCGGTGCGGAGTTGCGCCTCAGCCGCCGCTACCGTGAGGCGATCGACCGCCATCTGGCTCGCTGATCCCGCCCGGCGATCCCATGATCCCGCCTGGCGACGGCGCCTTGCCGTGACGTCTTCTGTTCCGGCCATTGCGGCATGTCGCAAACCGGGAGGAACCTCATGCGTCGTGCGTTGTCGCTCTGCCTTGCTTTGGCGCTGTTCGTCTTCCCACAAGTCGCACAGGCCCGTAGCCGGCTGGTCACCGCGCAGCTTAACTCGGCCAGTCTGTCTGGAAACAGGATCGGTATCTCCCCGCTCCGCAACCTGACCGTCTACCTGCCGCCGCATTATGCGGACGGCGACCGGCATTTCCCCGTGCTCTATTTCCTCAACAGCTTCTTCGAGGACCAGGCGGAGCCTTTTGCCAGCCATGATGCGCAGGGGCTGCTCGACCGGGCGATCGGCGCGGGTGTGATCGGCGACATCATCATGGTGACGGCCGACTTCACGACGCCGGCCGGCAGTTCCTGGTACGTGAACTCGCCGGTCACCGGGAAGTGGGACGACTTCATGGTGCGCGAACTGGTTCCCTATATCGACTCGACCTACCGGACCCTCGCCGCGCGGGAGTCGCGCGGCGTGGTGGGGGACGGGGTCGGCGGTTACGGCGCGATCCGGTTCGGCATGCTCCACCCCGATCTGTTCGGCTCGGTCTATGCGATGCAGCCGGTGGGCGCCGGATCGGGCGTCCAGCCGTCCTGGAGCCGGCCGGATTTCGACCTGCTCGCCCGTGCCCGGTCGATCGGCGATCTCGGCAATGACGGTTTTTCGCGGATATTCACGTCGATCTACCAGGCCTTTTCGCCCGACCCGGACCGGCCGCCGCTGTATATCCATCTGCCCGCGCGCCGGGTGGACGGACATGTGGTGGTCGACAGCGCGGTCATGGCCCAGTTCCATCAGCGTTTCGGGCTGATCGACCTGCTCCCGACCCATGCCGGCAATCTGAAGGTGCTGCGCGGCTTCAAGCTCGACTGGGGCCGCGCCGATCCGATCTTCGACCATATCCATGCCAACCAGGCATTCGCCCACCGGCTCGATGAGTTCGGCGTGCCGCATGAGGCGGAGGAACATGCCGGCGGTTTCCGAGACCGGCATTGGGGCGAGCAGGGGCGTGTCCGCACCGACGTATTGCCCTTCTTCGCGCAGCACCTGCTGTTCGCGCCGGTCGGGGAGCAAGATCATGCGGAATGACAGTGTGGCGTGCATCCTGCTCGGTCTGGCGGCATCGTTCCTGCTGAACGGTCAGGCGGGTGCCCAGGCAGCGGAGCCTCGCGCCATGATCAGGCTGCAAGCGCAGGAACAGGTTTCGCCACCGGCCAGCATTGCCGATCTTGCCTGGATCGAGGGGCACTGGCTTGGCGAGATGCCCGAAGGGCCGGTCGAGCATGTCATCCTGGGTGCCGCGTTCGGCCATATGCCCAGCTTCGTGCGGGCGCTGAGTCCGCAGGGCCCTGTCTTTTACGAGATCAGCGTGTTCGTTGAGGTCGCCGGCTCGCTCTCGGTCCGGGTCAAGCATTTCACTCCGTCGCTTGCCGGCTGGGAAGCACGGGAGGCCTATATCGACAGGCCGCTCGTCGGGCGGGACGGCGACACCTTCTATTTCGACGGCATCACCTTCGCCCGGACCGGGCCGGACAGCTTCACCGTCTATTTTCTCGACCGCGCCGACGGCAGGGAGCGTGCGACGCTGGTGATCCCGTTCCGGCGCAAGGGATGAGCCGGCGAGCGGAGCGATCCGCGCCATGGCTGATTTTCCCAGGATCGGTTGCCGCCGGTAATATGGGCCGCCGGAATTCTTCCTCCGACGGCCCTCCCGGGGGCGGGACTAGCGCAGCTCGATCCGTGCCGAGCTGAAGCGGACATTGGCGCGCGGGCTGATCTGGCGCGCCGCAAGAGCAGGGGTGGTGCCGGTGACGCCGGTGCTCGGCTCGATCACCAGCGACGTATTGCCGGCGCCGAGCGTCTTCAGCGCGTCGGTCGCGTCGAAGGTCTTCTCGTCGGACGCGCCCGCCATGCCCGGCATGTCGCCATGATCGCCATGCGGGGCGGTGAGGTTGAAGAAGTTGATGACGCCAAGCAGCACGCGCTTGCCGCCTGCGCCCTGTACATAAACCTCGTAGAGCACGCCGGGCGCTTCGTCGAAGGTGAAGCCGTCGATCACCACCATTGATCGGGGCGTCTCGCCGCCCTTTTCGGGAGCCGCCTGGAGCATCGCCTTGCGCGCATCGGGGGCGATCTTCAGCGGCAGCACGGTCGTGCCGCGCTGGAGCGGGGTCGGGCCGGCCAGCGGATAGACGCGCAACGGTGTCTCCTGCAGGATCGAGATTGGCAGGCGAACCTTGAGCGTCGCGGGGCATCCGCCGCCGCCCGCATAGCTGTAGCCGAGCTGCGCGGTGGTGAGCATGTCTTTCACCGTGCGCGTCACCAGGGCGCCGGTCCCGTCGATGAAGTTGAAGGCCGCGTTGAGCTGGCCCTGGTTATTGGGCAGTCGCGCTGCCTGATTCACCTTCAGCCAGCATTCGTACAGCCGATCGATATTGGTGTGGTGCGTGTAGAAGATCGGATCGTTCCCTGCCGCCGGGACAGCGCCCATATAGCCCGTCGGGCAGTTGGCCACGCCCACCGCGCAATGCACCGCGCCGTGCGGCGTCGATTCGAGCGCGCTGTTGAACGGGTTGTAGCTGGTCTGCTGCATCGCATTCGCCGTCGACACTACCGACGGGGCGAGGTTGCTCGTCCCGGCGTTCAGCTGTGCCTGGCGATTGGGGATGTAGAGCGGGTTGGCCACGGTCTGGCCGTTCGCATTGACATAGGTCTGGTCGCGATAGGCGGCCGGCATCTGGGCATTGCTCTCATAATCCCAATAAGGCAGCCGCAAATTGACGTCGCCAGAGGCCGCCTGAAGCACCTTCTCGAAATAATAGAGGTACATGCGGTGCCAGGTGAGGAACTGGACGGTGCCGTGCTGGCAGGTGCACCAGGTTGCGTTCTCGTCGGCATTGCTCTTTGCCTGGGCCGTCAGGCCGCTCATCCCCGCCGCGTTTAGCCCCGAGGCGGAAGCGCAGCCGGTCCCGAAATAGGCATGCATGTTGGCCCAGTAGATCCAGCTCCGCCGATAGTTCGCGCTGCCGCGCGGCTCGCTGCTCCACGCCTTCATCTGCGCGACGCCGCGGCGCAGGCTGGCCAGCTCGGTTGCGTTGAGCTGGAGGATGGACTTGCGCTGGGTCGCGACGCGCACCGGCGTGAGACGCACGCTCTGGAACTTGTTCCCGGGAGGGGCGCCGGCAGGATACATGTCGAAGGTCAGCGTCGCGCCGGCGCCCGCCTTGAAGCCGAACGTGCCGCTGCCGGCACCGTTCGCGTCGGTGCGGACCTGGCCCAGGCCGCGCTGGCATTTCCAGTAGAAATCATAGGAGGTGTTGGGCGTCCCCTTGCTGATCTGCACGGCCGCACTGGTGTCGCCCGCGTCGTTCTGCGTGATGGTCACCAGGCCGCCGTTGCGCGCCGGATCGGATCCGTTGACATTGTTGTTGCCGCAATCGGAGGAATCCTGGCGGACCAGCGGCCCGGATGCCTGAAGGTCGCCCGACTGCGCGGAGGCCGACTGGACAAGCCCGCCGATGATGAGCAATGTTGCGGCACTTCCATGGAGAGCTGCAAGCCTGGCCTTTACCATATAAGACATTTGCAGCCACTCCCGCTACATATTTCCTGATGAACGCAGACGATAATCATGTCATCCATTACAGGGATGGCATATTGCTTTGGATGGTGAGCACACCATCATGACGTCTATTCTTGAAATATATGACATGCTGTGGGGAAAGTCTTCAGAAACTGTCCCCATATCGACGGCATAGTCTGCTGGTCTACAACCTCTGCCAGCCCAGGAGGTTCATCTCGCGGATCAGGGCGATCAGCGCGCGCAGGCCTGCCGGCACATGCCGCCGTCCCGGATAATAGAGGCACAGCCCCGGATAGGCCGGCGTCCAGTCCTCGAGCACCGCGATCAGCCGCCCGGCGGCGATGTGCTCGGCGACCGACCATTGGCTCAGATAGGCGAGGCCGGTTCCCGCCAGCACCGCCTCCTGCATCAGCGTCATTTCGTCCAGGATCAGCGATCCCGGCACGTCGACCGCGATGTCCTCGCCGCCGCGCTCGAACTCCCAGTGCCAGATCGCCCCGCTCGCCATGCGCGCGCGGATGCAGCGGTGGTGGAGCAGATCCTCCGGTACCAGCGGTTTCGGATGACGCGCGAAATAGTCGGGCGACCCGACGACCAGCATCTGCTGCTGTCCGCCGATCGGCACCGCGATCATGTCCTGCGGCACCGATTCAGCCAGCCTGATGCCGGCATCGAAGCCCTGGCCGACCACATCGACCAGCCTGCCCTCCGTCACGAGCATCAGGTTCATGTCGGGGTAGCGGCGCAGATATTCCAGGATCAGCGGCGTGAGGATCATCCGCGCCGCGCCCGCCGACATGTTGAGGCGAAGCATGCCGGCGGGCGTATCGCGATGGCTGTTGATCCCCTCGATCGCCTCGCCGATCTCACCCAGCGCCGGCGCGATGCGCGCGATGAACTGCTCGCCCGCGTCGGTGGGGGAGACGCTGCGGGTGGTCCGGTTGAACAGCCGGGCGCCGAGCCTTGTCTCGAGCGCGGCGATCGCGTGGCTCAGCGCTGACGGCGACATGCCGAGCTCGGTCGCGGCGGCGCGGAAGCTGCCCAGCCGCGCGACGGCGACGATGGCATCGAACTCGGTCAGGCCGGTTTTCATTGTACGATTTTCCGCATCACTTCATGCCGATTCGTCCAGCTTATACCATCAATCGCCGCCCCCTAGATCAGCGCCACACCCAAGGAGGCTGTCATGGACCATATCGACACCATCTATATCGACGGCACGTTCGTCACCCCGCACGGCACCGAACTGTTCGACCTGCATAACCCGGCGACCGGTGCGGTCATCGGCACGGTTCGCCTTGGTGACGAGACGGATACCCGCGCCGCCATCGCTGCGGCGAAGCGTGCCTTTCCGGCATTCTCGCGCAGCACGAAGGAGGAGCGGATCGGCCTGCTCGGCCGCCTTGCCGATGCCGTCGAGGCGCGCTCGTCCGATCTCGTCGAGGCGACGATCGAGGAATATGGTGCGCCGGTCTCGCGCTCGGCCTGGACGGCCGATTATGCGGTCGCTGTCTTCCGCCTCGCCGCGCAGACGCTCGCGGACTATGATTTCACCCGCCGGATCGGCACCGCGACGGTGACGATGGAGCCGCTTGGCGTCGTCGGGGTGATCACGCCGTGGAATGCCAATGCCGGCTTCATCTGCGGCAAGCTTGCCATGGTCATCGCCTCCGGATCGACCTGCGTCATCAAGCCGAGCGAGATGAGCGCGATGCAGACCAGGATCGTGCTTGAGGCGCTTCACGAGGCCGGCGTGCCGAAGGGCGTGTTCAACATCGTCAACGGTCGTGGCGACGTGGTCGGCGCGACGCTGAGCGCGAGCCCGGACATCGCCAAGATCAGCTTCACCGGCTCGACCGCGACCGGCCGCGCGATCCTCCGCGCCGGCGCCGAGACGATGAAGCGAGTCACGCTCGAGCTTGGCGGCAAGTCACCGATGCTGATCCTCGACGATGCCGATTTCGCCCAGGCCGTGCCGTTCGCGCTGATGGCGGGCTACGCCAATAGTGGGCAGGCATGCATCGCCGGCACGCGCATCCTGGTGCCGGCATCGCGGCTCGCCGAGTTCGAGGCGGCGATCAAGGCGGCTGTGGCCGGCATCAGGTCTGGCGACCCGCGCAATCCCGAGACCGCGATCGGCCCGATGGTCAGCCAGCGCCAGTGGGACCGCGTCCAGTCCTATATCCGCAAGGGGCAGGAGGAAGGCGCGACGCTGCTGGCGGGCGGAGAAGGGCTGCCCGAGGGGGAGGAGCGTGGCTGGTTCGTGCGGCCGACCATCTTCACCAATGTCAGCAACGACATGGCGATCGCGCGCGAGGAGATTTTCGGGCCGGTCCTGTCGATCATCGCCTATGCCGATGACGAGCAGGCGATCGAGATCGCCAACGATACCGATTACGGCCTCCACGCCTATGTCGCGGGCACCGACGAAGCCCGCGCCCGCGCGGTGGCCGGTCGCCTGGTGGCCGGCCGGGTCATCATCAACGCCGCCCCGATGGAGCCGCTGGCCCCGTTCGGCGGCTTCAGGCAATCGGGCATCGGCCGGGAGAATGGCGTGTTCGGGCTTGAGGCCTATCTCGAGCCGAAGGCAGTGATGGGCTGATGGGCGGGGCCGGTCGTTCGGCCCTATCTGTCCCAATAAGGCGGGTCGCCGAAGCTGCGCCGCAGGCTTGCGGTCAGCGCGGCGATCTTGGCCGAGGCGCTTCGGTCGCGCGGATAGGCGATGAACAGCTCGGCGCCCTCGGCCGCCATGCCGATATCGACCTCGACCAGGGCGCCGCTCGCCAGTTGCTCATGCACGAAGAAGGTCGGCAGCAGGGTGATGCCGAGCCCCGCCAGCGCCGCATCGCGCATGACCAGCCCGTTGTTGACGCGCAGCCCGGCACGCGGCCGCAACACCATCCAGCCCTCGGCCCCCGCGAAGCGCCAGTCGGCATCGCGATTGGCGTAGAGGATGCCGCGATGCCCCGCCAGGTCGGCCAGGGTCGCCGGCCGGCCCTTCTCCGCCAGATAGCCGGGCGAGGCGACCAGCAGGCGCCGCGTCGTCGCGAGCCGCTTCGCGACCAGCCGCGTATCGCCGATAGGGCCATGGCGGATCACCGCGTCGAACCCGCTCGCCGCCGCGTCGACAAAGCCGTCGTCAAGGTCAAGCGTCAGGTCGATTTCCGGATGCGCCCGAAGGAAATCGTTCAGCGCGGGGCCGAGATGCAGGACGCCGAACCCGACCGGGCCTGAGACCCGCAATGGCCCGGCGAGCGTCCCGTGGCGCTGCGCCATTTCCGCCGCTGCCTCGCGCGCCTGGTACAGGATCTGCTGCGCGCGCGGCAGGAAGCTGTGGCCGTCCTCGGTCAGCGCCAGCTTGCGCGTCGTGCGCTGGACCAGCCGCGTGCCGAGCGTGCGCTCAAGCTCGGCCAGCCGCTCGCTCACCACTGACTTGGCGAAACCAAGCCGCCGGGCGGCCCCGCTGATTGATCCTGCCTCAGTGATGGCGGTGAAGGCCACCAGCCCGTCCATCTTGATCATTGTTCGGTTATTCCGGACACAAGTTTCACGATAATCCTACTAGTCCGAACGCTGCATTGCGATCATTTTCAACGGGCAGAGGGCGCCCGACGGCACCCGCAACTGGGGAGATTTCCATGCTTCGTTCGTTGATGCTTGCCGGTGCCGCGTTCATGATGGCCGCGCCCGCCGCGGCGCAGGTGCCGCCTTATCCGGCCGCCTTCCACAGTGAGGAGATCGCGACGAACGGCGCGACCATCCATGTCCGCGTCGGTGGCAAGGGGCCCGCGGTCGTCCTGCTCCACGGCTATGGCGAGACCGGCGACATGTGGGCACCGATGGCGGCCGACCTGATGCGCGACCACACGGTGATCGTCCCCGACCTGCGCGGTCTTGGCCTGTCCTCCAAGCCGGCGGGCGGTTTCGACAAGAAGACCCAGGCGGGCGACGTGCTCGGCGTGCTCGACCGGCTGAAGATCGGCCGGGCCGACCTGGTGACTCATGATATCGGCAACATGGTCGGCTTCGCCTTTGCCGCGCTCCATCCCGATCGGGTCGGGCGCTTCGTGCTGATCGACGCGCCGGTGCCGGGCGTCGGCCCGTGGGAGGAGATCCTCAAGAACCCGCTGCTCTGGCATTTCCGCTTCGGCGGGCCCGACATGGAGCGGCTGGTCGCCGGCCGGGAGCGAATCTATCTCGATCGTTTCTGGAACGACTTCTCCGCTGACCCGAAGCATTTCGGCGAACTCTCGCGGGAGCATTACGCCAAACTCTACGCCCTGCCCGGCGCGATGCATTCCGGCTTCGCCCAGTTCGCCGCCTTCGACCAGGACGCGATCGACAACCGCGCCTGGCTCGCCGCGAACGGCAAGCTCAAGATGCCGGTCCTGGCGATCGGCGGCGAGAAGAGCTTCGGCCCGATGATGGCGGTGGTGATGCGCGCCGCCGCCGACAACGTCACCGAAGGCGTGATCCCCGGCTCCGGCCACTGGATCATGGAGGAGAATCCGGACGCGACGGTGAAGATGGTCCGCGCCTTCCTGGTTCCGGCGGCATGAGCCGGCGCCTCTGGCTGGCGGCGGCGCTGCTGCCGCTCGCCGCCACGGGCGCGGCGCAGACGGGGGAGGGCGGTTGTCTCCGCCTTGCCCCGGCTGACGTCGCGGCGTTGCCGGCGCTCGGTGCGGGCGCCGGCACCTCGGGCGTGGCGGGCATCCGCACCCGTATCCTGTCGGGCGACCCGACCAGGGCCGGGCTCTACACCATCGCGCTCACCGTTCCCGCCAACACCCGCATCGCCGCGCATCGCCACCGCGACAACCGTACCGCGACCGTCGTCTCCGGCACCTGGTATCTCGGCTATGGCGACAAGGCGGCCGATGCGGCGTTCAAGGCACTGCCGCCCGGCAGCTTCTACGCCGAGCCGGCCGACGTCGCGCATTTCGCCCGGACGGGCGCGGAGCCGGTGACGGTGTACATCACCGGCATCGGGCCGACCGACACGCGCTATGTCGACGCGGCGGCCGACCCCGGCCGGCGCTGAGCATGAAGCGCCGCCGCCTCAGTAGATGATGCCAAGGCCGAATGTGAGTATGTTTTCGTGCTCGAACGAGAGTTCATTCGTTCCGTTGGTATAGGTGAAGCCGACGTCGATCCCGACATTGGAACTGGTCCAGAAGCGTTGCTTGATCTGTGCTTCCAGGCGTTCGATCCGGTCGGGCGCGCCGTGCAGGACCGGAAGATACCTGTATTTGACGTTGCCGAGCAGTTCCGTCTTGTCGCTCATCGGCAGGAATGCCTCGAATTCGCCCCTGGCGCCTGCGGCAAGGAAGGTGTCGAACGATCCCAATTTGGTGGTGCCCCGTTTCGTCACCTCCGCTGCCTGGACCTCGAACTGCACGCGACACCGTGTCTTCAGGCCGATCTGCGGGATCAGCATGGTGGCCCGCTCGAAGTCGCAGAGGCCGATGCCGGTGCCCGGCACGACTGGTCTCAGCAGGGCGCTCAGCTTCACGCGGCTGGCATCGTTGGCGAAGTCGAATATCGCGCCCGCCTGTGTGTCGAGGAACAGCTTGAAATTGCTCGTCTCTCCGGTCAGCTGCGTGTGAAGCAGGATGCCGGTCTCCAGCGCATCCGTATCCCCGTCGCTCTGGGAGGCGCCGGGGGCGAGTGTCGGCGCGGGGTGGGTACGCGCATGGCTGAGGTCGTATCGCCCATAGAGATAGGAAATGCTTCTCGCCGATGTCGGCGACGTCAGCCGGATTCCGAGCGTGCCACTGATCGCCAGATTGGTGTCGGTCTTGCGGCTGCCGTCGTCCAGCGTCGAGCGGGTCCGGTCGAAGGCGAGCGACACCGCGCCCGCGTCCCGTCTTTCATCGCCGAGCATCCCGAGTTCCTCGGGTGTCGCCCGCAGTGAAATGGCGCCCGGTGCGGTGAAATCCTCCCATCCGCTGATGAACGTCGTGCCGGATTGATCGGCCTTGCAGGTGAAGACCGCGCCGGAAAATGCCGGCTGGAACAGGAACGGCCTGGTGGCAGGCACTCCTCCTTCCAGGATCAGCGATGAACCGTCCCCCGGCCTGGTGCGCCGGATCTGTCCTTCGAGGCGATCCATCGTCGCTTGCAGGATATAGGCATCGCCGCCTGGCTCGGCCTCGGTCCCCGCCTGGATGGCGCCCAGCCGGCGCACCATTCGCGCATAGGTCTCGGCGAGCGTCAGCGACAGGTCGGGTCCCTCGGGCGCTGGCCTCTCGACCGCCCAGTCGGTCGGGCTCTTGCCCGCCTCGGTCAGCAACGCCTTGGCCAGATCGACCTGGCCGATCTTCCCGCCGGCATGGCCGGTGCAGACGCGGTCGAACACCGTCGAGGCAGCGGGGGTATCCCTTGCCTCCGCCTCTCCGGCCATGATGGCGACGGTTGCTGCCATCGTGAGGGCTGAGGCCCGCAGGCCCAGTCTGGCGCGGCCGGTCATGCCCGCATCTCCATCGGCCGGATGGTCGCCCTTGCCCCTGCCTCGTCTGCCTTGGCGGCCAGATAGCGCTGGAACTCGATCAGCGGCTTGCTCAGGGCATTGCGCTTTGCCTGGACGGGCACCCTGATCTTGCCGCCGTCGGGCAGGCTGTCGTTGAACAGGTTGACGATCGCCGTCGCCGCGGCTTCCCACCCTTCGGACGTATATCCGAGATCCGCATCGGGGGTCAGCTCCTGCCAGGCGTCGCTGCTGTCGCTGTTATGCTCGGCGATAAATGCCTCGATCGCGTCATAGGCGCGCTGATAATTGCTCGTCATCGCCTTCCTCCACTGTTGATGGAGGGCATGATGCGCTCGCCGGTTTTCCGGGACGCGTGACGGCCGTCACGCCGCCGCAACGATTCCGCCGGCTTGCCCCGGCGCCGGTTCGACACCACATCGGCGCTTCACGCGTTGACCTGCCGCGCGGCCTTCTTTATCTCAAGAACAAATCTGGAACAGAGTGGTTTTATGCTGACCCATATTTCCGTCCGCGGCGCGCGCGAACACAACCTCAAGGACGTCTCGATCGACATCCCGCGTGACACGCTCACGGTGATCACCGGGCTGTCGGGATCGGGCAAGTCGAGCCTCGCCTTCGACACCATCTATGCCGAGGGCCAGCGGCGTTATGTCGAGTCGCTCTCGGCTTATGCGCGCCAGTTCCTCGAGCTGATGCAGAAGCCCGATGTCGATCATATCGAGGGCCTGAGCCCCGCCATCTCGATCGAGCAGAAGACCACCAGCCGCAACCCGCGCTCGACGGTCGCCACCGTCACTGAGGTCTATGACTATATGCGCCTGCTCTGGGCGCGTGTCGGCATCCCCTATTCGCCCGAGACCGGCCTGCCGATCGCGGCACAGACCGTCAGCCAGATGGTCGACCGGGTCATGGCCCTGCCCGAGGGCACGCGCCTCTACCTGCTCGCCCCGGTCGTGCGCGGTCGCAAGGGTGAATATCGCAAGGAAATGGCCGAGTGGCAGAAGGCCGGCTTCACCCGAGTCCGCATCGACGGCGAACTGTACGAGATCGACGAGGCCCCGGCGCTCGACAAGAAATACAAGCACGACATCGAGGTAGTGGTCGACCGCATGGTGGTCGGCCCGGACATGGCGACGCGGCTTGCGGACAGCTTCGAGACGGCGCTGAAGCTGGCCGAGGGGCTGGCCTATGTCGACCTGGTCGACACGACGGTGGCCAATCTCCCTCTCCCCTCGGGGGAGAGGGGCAGTGTGTCAGGCGACGCTGACCCTGCATCTTCCAATTCAGTTCGCGAGATGCCCCAGACCTTCGTCCCCGAAGGAAAGATGAAGAACACCGGCATCCCCGCCAATCGCATCGTCTTCTCGGAAAAATTCGCCTGCCCCGTCTCCGGCTTCACCATCGCCGAGATCGAGCCGCGCCTTTTCTCCTTCAACGCCCCACAAGGTGCCTGCCCGGCCTGTGACGGCCTTGGCGAGAAGCTGCTGTTCGACGAGGAACTGGTCGTTCCGAACCATGCGCTCAGCATCAAGAAGGGCGCCGTCGTCCCCTGGGCGAAATCAAATCCGCCAAGTCCCTATTACATGCAGGTGCTGGGCAGCCTCGCGCGCGAATTCGGCTTCAGCCTGGAAACGCCATGGGAAGATCTTCCCGGCGAAGTGAAGCTGATCATCCTGCACGGCACCGGCGGAAAGCCGGTCACGCTCACCTTCATCGACGGCAAGAAGTCGTATGACGTGAAGAAGCCGTTCGAGGGCGTCATCGGCAACCTCAACCGCCGCATGCTCCAGACCGAAAGCGCCTGGATGCGCGAGGAACTGAGCAAGTACCAGAGCAGCGCCGCGTGCGAGGTCTGCCACGGCGCCCGCCTCAAGCCCGAGGCGCTGGCGGTCAAGATCGGCATGCGCGACATTTCCTCGGTCACGCGCCTCTCGGTGGTCGATGCGCTTGCCTGGTTCAGCGCGATCCCGGCTGAGCTGAGCGAGCAGCAGAACGCCATCGCCGAGCGGATCCTGAAGGAGATCCTCGAACGGATTGGCTTCCTCAACAATGTCGGGCTCGATTATCTCAACCTCGACCGCACTTCCGGCACGCTGTCGGGCGGCGAGAGCCAGCGTATCCGCCTCGCCTCGCAGATCGGCTCGGGGCTGTCGGGCGTGCTCTACGTGCTGGACGAGCCGAGCATCGGCCTTCACCAGCGCGACAACGACATGCTGCTCAAGACGCTCAGGCGCCTGCGCGATCTTGGCAACACCGTGCTGGTGGTCGAGCATGACGAGGATGCGATCCGCACCGCCGATTATGTCATCGACATGGGCCCCGGCGCCGGCGTGCATGGCGGCGCGATCGTCGCGCACGGCACGCTCGATCAGGTGCTGGCGTGCGAGGACAGCATCACCGCCGACTATCTGTCCGGCCGGCGCGAAGTGGCGGTCCCGGAAACGCGGCGCAAGGGCAATGGCAAGAAGATCACCGTCCACAACGCCACCGCCAACAACCTGCGCGGCATCACCGCCAGCCTGCCGCTCGGCACCTTCACCTGCGTCACCGGCGTGTCGGGCTCGGGCAAGTCGAGCTTCACCATCGACACGCTCTATGCCGCCGCCGCGCGCTCGCTCAACGGCGCCCGCGTGCTGGCCGGCAAGCATGAGAAGATCAGCGGCCTGCAATATCTCGACAAGGTGATCGACATCGATCAGTCGCCGATCGGCCGCACCCCGCGCTCCAACCCGGCGACCTATACCGGCGCCTTCACCCAGATCCGCGACTGGTTCGCCGGCCTGCCCGAAAGCCAGGCGCGCGGCTACAAGCCCGGCCGGTTCAGCTTCAACGTCAAGGGCGGCCGGTGCGAGGCATGCCAGGGCGACGGCCTGCTCAAGATCGAGATGCACTTCCTGCCCGACGTCTATGT
>JAZKCJ010000025.1:0-50434 GCA_040388155.1 Pseudomonadota bacterium | reverse complement strand
CAACTACCTCAGAAACTCTGGATACGCTTCCACGTAGATGGATCAGACTCTAGGGGAATGCGTGGGCGGCGCGGTGGATGCCGGACTGGGGCCGGCATAGAGGGCAGTTCAGAGATCCACGCCGGCAGCAATCGCCTCAAGCTTGCGGATGCGTTCCTTGAGGTCGGCGATCTCGATGCGGGCGCTGGCGTTGGGGAGGGAAGGCGTGGTGTGCATGTCGCCCTGGACGGTCAGTTCCTGGTGCTTCAGGGCGAGCCAGCCGCGCCAGCCGTTGAGCGTGGCGTAGGTCAGCATGCCGAGGCCAGCAAGCGTCGCTCCGGCGATGGTGATGTAGAAGTTCGGATCGGTCATGATCCCTGCTCCTTCGGTCAAGTGCGGTCGCGCAGCTTTTCGATCTCGCGATCGAGGCGTGCGCCGCTGGTGTCGTTTTCGGTAGCAAGTCGTTCGAGGACTGCGAGGCGTTCCTTCATGGCCTGAAGTTCGTCACGCAGCCGTCGGTTCTCGGCCTGGGCGGCGGCATCGTCCTGGGGGCTATAGCCTCCGCCCTTGCGGTCCCGGACGACACCGAAGCGGGCGCGAAGCACGCTGCCGATCGTCACGGTGACGACGATGAGGGCGACCATTTCAAACGGGTTCATGTATTCCAACTCCCTGGTGTGGCGGGAAACGACGATGGTTGGTTCAGAGGGCCTTGCCGGCCTCGCGCTCAAGGCGGCGGCGAGGGGCATCGACCCTCTCGCAGAGGTACACGGCAACACCACCGATGGCGGTCATCACGGCGAGGAAGATAATCATACCAGATCCTTCTCTTCAAATCAGTTGAGCGGGCGATCGCGGAGCTGCTCGATCTCGGCGGCGACATCGATGCCGCGGTCGGTGACGATGCACTCCAGGACGCGGACCCGTTGTTCGAGGCGTTCGGTGTGGGCAGCATATTGCGCTGCCTTCTCGGCTGCCTGGGCGTTCATGGCGTTGGCCATTTTTTCCTTGTGCTTCAGGCTGATCCGGTAGGTTTCGTAGAGCAGCCCGCCGACGACGGGGATGCCAACGACCACGACGGCCAGCATGAAGATCGTGAAACCGTTCAACATGGGGAGGTTCCTCAGTTCTGGCCGCGAAGGGCCTCGATCTCGCGGGCGGTGCGCTCGGCGGGATCGGTGGCGATGCGTTCGAGGACCGCGATCCGCTCCTCGAGGCGGGAAACCTGGCCCACCAGCCGCTCGTTCTCGGTCGAGAGCAGGTGGATCTTGCGTTCCGCATCGGGGCCGGCGTCGTCAGCGTAGCGATCGCGGTGCCGGCGCTCGCGCCGGGTCTCGACCGGAAGGCCGTGCCGTGCCCTGATCCACATCTTCGCGATACCACCGAAGATACCGAGGGCGATGATCGCGAGGACGAAAACTTGACCGTTGTGCATCGTTCTAACTCCTGAAACCACGCGGTCAGCGCAGCTCGTCGATGGCGCGGGCGGTGCGCTCGGCCGGATCGGTGGCAATGCGTTCGAGTACTGCGATCCGTTCCTCCAGCCGGCTGATCTGGCCCGCCTGGCGCTCATTCTCCGTGGTGAGCAGCTGGATCTTGCGGTCGGCGTCGGGGGCTCCCTTCGCCGTCTTGCCTGACCACTCATCCTCCAGAGGATAACCGTGGCGGGCGCGGACCCAGTTGTTGATGATCCAGCCGGCATAGGAGATCGCGATGATGGCGATCACGAAGCCTGGTCCACCCCAAGTCATTGTCTTTCTCCCTGTTCGCCCCGGATCGATCAGCGCAGGCTGTCGATCTCGTCGGCGAGGCGGCTGTTGCGGCTGGTGTACATCATCTCGATGTCGGCGAGCCGGCGGTCGATGTCGCGGAACTTGGAGCGGACCTCTGCGGTCGAGCGCTTCGGGTTCGAGCGGACACCCTGCCAGAACTTCGCGTCCTCGGGCGTTTCGTACAGGCCGTAGGGTTTGCTCTCGGCCATCCAGGCAACCACCCAGTAAGCGATCAGCGTCCAGGGGAAGCCACCGGCGACGGTGAGCAGCACGGCGCCGACGCGGACCCAGGTGACATCGACCCCGGTATAGTCGGCGATCCCGGAGCAGACGCCCAGCCATTTGCGGTTCTGCTTGTCGAGGTAGAATTTGGTGCGGCTTGCGGACATCTCAGTTGCTCCTGGGGAGGTCGTTGCTGGTCGAAGGCGTCATCGTGCCGGGGCGCCACTCGGGGTGGTCGGCAGCGACGATGCGCTCCACGGTGTTCAGGCGGTCTTCGAGACGGCGGGCGAGATAGTGGAGCTCGTCCAGCAGGTTCTCGTCCTCGGTGGTGATCTTGGGCGCCTGCTTCCACTTGGTGACGTAGTGGAGGATCACCCATGGCATTCCGATGAACAGGATGCTGCAGACGATCGCGGGGATAAGGACATCTTCCATTTCAGGCGTCCTTCGATCCGGCGGCGCGGGCCTTCATCGCGGCGAGTTCCGCCTCGACCTTCTCGCTTGCCTTCAGCTCCGCGATCTCCTCCTCGAGGCTCTTCGGGGCGCCCATGCCGGCGACTTCAGCGCGGCCCTCGGCCATGTCGACGCGGCGCTCCATGATCTCGAAGCGTGAGAACGCGTCCTGGATCTTCGGGCCGGCATACATTTCGCGGAGCCGGAAGCGGTTCTGCGCTGTCTCGAGCCGGGTGACGATCGAGTTCTGGCGGGTGCGTGCCTCGCGCAGCTTGGTCTGCAGCTTGTTGATGTCCTCTTCCGAGGCCTTGAGCGCCTCGTCGAGCACGCCGATCTCGCCGCCGAGCTGGGCTGCCATGTCGACTGCCTTCTGCTTCTCGACCAGGGCTGCCTTGGCCAGATCCTCGCGGCCCTTCGACAGCGCCAGCTCGGCCTTTTCGGTCCAGCTTTCCTGAAGCGTCTCGAGCTTCGAGATATGACGGCGCATTTCCTTCTGGTCGGCGATGGTGCGCGCTGCGGAAGCGCGAACCTCGACCAGGGTCTCCTCCATCTCGAGGATGATCATGCGGATCATCTTGGCGGGGTCTTCCGCCTTGTCGAGCAGGTCAGTGAAGTTGGCGGCGATGATGTCGCGGGTTCGGGAGAAAATGCCCATCTCGAAAACTCTCCTATTGGGTACGCAGGATACTGGGTGAAGGGTTGAAGGGGGCCGGGGCGGTGCAAGGGATACCGCCCCGGCCGGCACCGCCTGGGGTCAGGCGGCGGTCTGGGTGTAGAGGACCGCGGGAGCGGCCTGGGCCGGTGCGACGGCACCGAGCAGGAAGGTGGAGCCGAGCACGATCGAGCAGGCGATGGCTGCAACGGTGTGGCGGAGGTCGCGGGCTTTGTAGTTGCTGTTCATTGTCCTGGTTCCCTGAAACTGGTTGTCGGTGGCGCCCCGTGGGGCAGATGCCTGAAGTATTGCAGGGAGCGTGCCAGTTTTAAAAAGCGCGGTTTTCCGCCATTCCCGGCTTAACGGCGGATGAACCGCATTAAAGCATCTTGCCAAGCCTTGGGATTTTACGCCAAGCCTTGGGCATGGATCGCACTACCCAGGTCATCGGCCAGTCGAACGTTTTTCTGGAGACGCTTGAGCGGGCCAGCCGCGCCGCCGCGCTTGATCGCCCGGTGCTGGTGATCGGCGAGCGCGGCACCGGCAAGGAGCTGGTTGCCGAGCGCCTGCATCGCCTGTCGCCGCGCTGGGATCAGCCGCTGGTGGTGATGAACTGCGCAGCCTTGCCCGAGACGCTGATCGAGGCCGAACTGTTCGGGCACGAAGCGGGGGCGTTCACCGGCGCGACCAAGGCGCGGGTAGGCCGCTTCGAGGAAGCGCATCGCGGGACCCTGTTCCTCGACGAACTCGGCACGCTGTCGATGGGCGCGCAGGAGCGGCTGCTCAGGGCGGTGGAATATGGCGAGATCACCCGGATCGGCTCGTCCCGGCCGTTGCAGGTCGATGTGCGTATCGTCGCGGCGACCAACGAGAACCTGCCCGACAAGGTCGCGCGGCATCAGTTCCGCGCCGACCTGCTCGACCGGCTCTCGTTCGAGGTGGTGACCTTGCCACCGTTGCGCGCCCGCCCGGGCGACGTGCTGGTGCTGGCCGAGCATTTCGGGCGGCGCATGGCATCGGAGATGGGCTTCGGCGACTGGCCCGGTTTCGGGCCGAATGCGGTTGCGGCGCTGGTCGACTATCAATGGCCGGGCAATGTGCGCGAGCTGCGCAACGTGGTCGAACGCGCGGTCTATCGCTGGGAAGAGGCGGGACCGATCGAGACGATCGAGTTCGATCCGTTTCATTCGCCCTATCGCCCGGCACCTTCGGGGGCGTCATTGGCCGCTGCGCCGGCACCGGTGCCCGTATCCGAAATCGCTCCGCCCGAGGGGGCGGTGGAGGAATCGTCCGACTTCAAGACGCGCATTGCGCGGTTCGAGCGGGACCTGCTGACCAAGGCACTGGCCGAGCATCGCTTCAACCAGCGGGCTACGGCGGAAGCGCTGGGGCTCAGCTACGACCAGCTCCGCCATGCGTTGAAACGCCATGGGCTTATTTCCGCCGGCGCCTGACGGAATCGGTTGCGTAACGAGGTCTTCGGACCCATTTCACCCGCTCGGCGTTGCGTCAGTGACCCGCGCATTTCCAAGGAGGATGACTCATGGCTTTCGAACTGCCCCCGCTTCCCTACGCCTATGACGCGCTGGAGCCGACCATCAACGAAGAGACGATGAAGTTCCATCACGACAAGCACCACAAGGCCTATACCGACAAGCTCAACGAGGGCGTCGAGAAGGACCCTGCGCTGGCAGGCAAGACGATCGAGGAGATCCTGGCCGTGATCTCGACCCAGCCGCCGCTGGTGCGCAACAATGGCGGCGGTTTCTGGAACCATGCCTTCTTCTGGAAGATCATGACCCCGGGCGGCGGCGCGCCATCGGGCAAGCTGGCCGAGGCGATCGACGCTTATGGCGGTCTCGACAAGCTGAAGGAAGATTTCAACACCAAGGGCGCGGGCCAGTTCGGTTCCGGCTGGGCCTGGGTGGTTGCCGATGCGGACGGCAAGCTGTCGATCGCCAGCACGCCGAACCAGGACAACCCGCTGATGGACGACGCGGCCGTGAAGGGCACGCCGATCTTGGGCAATGACGTGTGGGAGCACGCTTATTACCTGACCTATCGCAACGATCGCGCTGCCTATCTGAAGGCCTGGTGGGACGTGGTGAACTGGGACGAGGCAGGTCGCATCTACGACGCGATCTGACCGTTCTTTCCTCCCCATGGTTTCGCCATGGGGAGGAATTCAACCTTCCGGCGGGATCGGCGGCTCCTGCCCGGTATTGAGGCCGTGCTTCATCAGCATCGGCACGTTCGCGATGGCGAAGACCATGGTCAGCGGAATGGCCCCCCATAGCTTGAACGCGACCCAGACATCGGTGGTGGTGTTGCGCCAGACCATCTCGTTCAGCACCGCCATGAAGACGAAGAAGATCGCCCAGTTGATCGTCAGCTTGCGCCAGCCGGTTTCGGTGAGGCCGGGATACGCAGCCTCAAGCAGCGACTGGAGCAGCGGGCGGCCCGTCACCAGGCCGAACGTCAGGATCGCCGCGAAGCTCGCATAGACGAACGTCGGCTTGACCTTGATGAAGGTCTCGTCGTGGAAATAGAGCGTCAGCCCGCCGAACACGAGCACGAGCGTTCCCGTCATCCACAGCATCGGGGAGATGCGGCCGGTCTTCCAGCGGGAGAGGACCATTGCGATGGCGCTCGCGACCATGAAGGCGGCGGTCGCGGCGAGCAGGCGGGCAATCTGCGGGCCGCTGCTCACGAAATTGACGATGAAGAACACCGCCAGCGGCGCGATGTCGATCGCGAGGCGGAAGCCGGGGCCGATCGGCGGATTCTTGGGATTACTTGCCATTGCGGACCCCTTCCACACCAGCGATGATCCGCGCAACCTCGTTCGCGTCGAAGGGTCTCAGATCGCCCATGCCCTCGCCGACGCCGATGGCGTGGATCGGCAGGCCGTATTTCTCCGCCGCAGCGACCAGCACGCCGCCGCGTGCGGTGCCGTCGAGCTTGGTCATGATGAGGCCGGTGACACCGGCGAATTCCTTGAACACCTCGATCTGGTTGAGCGCGTTCTGGCCGGTCGTGGCATCGAGCACGAGAAGGATGTCGTGGGGCGATTCCGGATTGATGCGTCCAAGCACGCGGCGGATCTTGGACAGCTCGTCCATCAGTTCGCGCTTGTTCTGCAGACGTCCGGCGGTGTCGACGATCAGGGCGTCGATGCCGGTGGCGGTCGCCTGCTTGACTGCCTCATAGACGATCCCCGCAGCGTCGCCGCCTTCGTTGCCCGAGACGATCGGTACGCCGACCCGCCCGGCCCAGGTGGCGAGCTGGCCGATCGCAGCAGCGCGGAAGGTGTCGCCGGCGGCGAGCATCACGCCATAGTCCTGCTCGGTGAGGTAATGAGCGAGCTTGGCGATGGTCGTCGTCTTGCCTGACCCGTTGACGCCGATGACCAGGATCACCTGCGGGCGCGGGAACGCCTCGATCTCGAGCGGCCTGGCGACCTTGGCCAGGACCTTCTCGATCTCCTCGGCCACGACCAGGCGGATGCCAAGCTCCTCCATGTTGCGTTCGAAACTGCCCTCGGCGAGGCGGGTGCGGATTCGGGCCGCGGTTTCCGGGCCGAGATCGGAGGCGATGAGCGCTTCCTCGATCTCGTCGAGCGTCGCATCGTCAAGTCTCGCGGTGCCGAGGCCGGCGAGGTTACCGAGCAGCCGGTCGGAAGTGCGTTTGAAGCCGCCGAGCAGTTTGTCGTGCCAGCTTGGTGTGGTGCTCATGCAGGGGTTCCGGTGAGAGAAGCGGCGCTGGCGCCGGTGATGAGGACGGGTTGAACGGTGCCGATATCGCCTGGCGGATTCCAGCGCACTTCGGCGAACGCTGGAGCATGGCCGCGGTCCCCCGGGCGTTCGACCAGTACAGGCTGGACGGTGCCGACCAGGCTTTGCAGCCACGCCGCGCGCCGAGCCGAGCCAGCCTCGCGCAGCAGAGCGGCGCGGCGCCTGCGCAGTTCGGGCTCGACCTGCGGCATCCGGGCGGCGGGCGTGCCCTCGCGTGGCGAATAGGGGAAGATGTGCGGATGGACGATGTCGCAATCGTCGATCAGCGCGAGGCTGTTGCGGAACATCGCCTCGGTTTCGGTGGGGAAGCCGGCGATGAGGTCAGCACCGATCGCGATGTCGGGGCGGGCAGCCTTGAGGCGCTCGACCACGCGAACGCTCTCGGTGCGGCCGTGGCGGCGCTTCATGCGCTTCAGGATCATGTCGTCGCCCGCCTGGAGCGAGAGATGGACGTGCGGCATCATCCGCGGCTCGCCGGTGAGCAGGTCGAACAGCCGGTCGTCGATCTCGATCGAGTCGAGCGACGACAGGCGCAGGCGCTCCAGCTTCGGGACATGGCTGAGAATCCGCTCCACCAGCATGCCGAGCGAGGGCGTGCCGGGAAGGTCGGGGCCGTAGCTGGTGAGGTCGACTCCGGTCAGCACCACCTCGCGATAGCCGCTATCGACCAGGGCCTTGATCCGGTCGATCACGCCGCCTGCCGGGACCGAGCGGCTGTTGCCGCGGCCGAACGGGATCGTGCAGAAGGTGCAGCGATGGTCGCAGCCATTCTGCACCTCGACAAAGGCGCGGGAATGCGACGCGAAGGCGGCGGCGAGATGCGGTGCGGTCTCGCGCACCTGCATGATGTCGCCGACCAGTATCTCGTCACGGGATTCCCAGGCTTCTTTCTTCAGCTTCTCCGCGTTGCCGATCACCCGATCGACCTCGGGCATGGCGGCGAAGCCCTTGGGATCGATCTGGGCGGCGCAGCCGGTCACCACGATCTGAGCGCCGGGGCGGTCGCGGCGTGCGCGGCGGATGGCACTGCGCGTCTCGCGGACTGCCGTGCTGGTCACGGCGCAGCTATTGACGACGACCATGTCCCGCCCGCCGACAAGCGCGCGGATCGTCTCGCTTTCAGCGATGTTGAGGCGGCAGCCCAGGCTGATAATATCGGGCTCAGCCATGAGGGAGGCCGGAACGGTGGTACATGCGCGGTGATCTAGGGGCGGGTTCGGGCGAAGTCCATGAAAAGGCCCGCACGGTGCTTTCCTTCTGGTTCGATGAGGTCCCGGCGAAGAAGCGCTTCGCCAGGGACGAGGCTCTGGACCGGGAGATCGCCGAACGCTTCGGTGCGATGCGCGACGATGTGCTGGCGCACGATGCGCGGGGCTGGCGTGACGATTCCGAGTCCCTGCTCGCGGCGATCATCCTGCTCGACCAATTCTCGCGCAATATTCATCGCGGTACGGCGGAGGCCTTTGCCGGGGATGCCCTGGCGCTGGATCTGGCGCGGGAGGCGATCGAGAAGGGATGGGACGAGCGCCTCGACCCCGACGAGCAGCGACCCTTCCTCTACATGCCCCTGATGCATGCGGAGAATCGCGAGGCGCAGACTCTCTCGGTGGCGTGTTTCGAGCAGCTCGGGAACGAGGAGCATCTGTTCTACGCGCTCGATCATGCGGAGGTGATCGCCCGGTTCGGGCGTTTCCCGTCGCGCAACGCAGCGCTCGGGCGGCAATCGACGCCCGCGGAAGAGGTTTATCTCAGCCGGCCAGGCGCTGGGTGGTAGCAGCGCCGGCAGCGCCTTCCTTGGCATCCGCCGCGGGCGGCTGGAGCAGCAGGCGCTTCTCGGCAAGCAGGCGGCGCGTGTTGGTGATGCTCATCGGGCGGCCATAGAGATAGCCCTGGCCTTTCGAGCAGCCGAGCGTGCGGAGCCGCTCTTCGATCGAGGCGTCCTCGATGCCCTCCGCCGTGATCGGCAGGTTGAGGCTGTCGCCGAGCCGGGTGATCGCGTTGACGATCGCGGCGCTTTCCGAATTCTCGTTGATCGACATGATGAAGCTCTTGTCGATCTTGATCCGATCGAAGGGCAGGGCGCGGAGATGCGCAAGCGATGAGTAGCCAGTGCCGAAATCGTCAAGCGCGAGGCGGATGCCCTGGTTCTTCAGGCTGCCGACGATCGATTGGGCGAGCGCGAGATTGTCGAACAGCGAGCTTTCGGTGATCTCGATCTCGAGCCGGGTAGCGGGGAAGCCGGTTTCGGTCAGGACCTTGATGATCTTCTGGGCAAGCCAGGCATCCTTGAGCTGCCAGGGGGAGATGTTGACCGAGATCGACAGCGCCGGGTCCCAGTCCTTGGCGGCCAGGAAGGCCTGGCGCATGATCGACAGCGAGAGATCGGCGATCATGCCCGTCTCTTCCGCGATGGGAATGAAGACATCGGGCACGATCAGCCCGCGCTGCGGATGCTCCCAGCGGGCCAGCACCTCGAAACCGCCGAGGCGGCCGGTGGTGAGATCGATCTGCTGCTCGAAATAGGGCACGATCTCCTGCCGCGGGATCGCGCCGCGAAGGCCGACCTCAAGCTCGTTGCGGGTCTGGAGCTCTCTCTCCATCGAAAGGTCGAACCAGGCGAAGCGGTTGCGTCCCGAATTCTTCGCCGCATACATGGCGATGTCGGCTGAGCGCATCAGCGCGTCGATGCTCGCGCAGTCGAAGTCGGAGCGGGCGATGCCGAGGGAGGCACTGATATGCAGTTGCAGCCCGTCAGCCTTGAACGGCTGGGCGAGACGCGAGACGAGGCGTTCCGCGATGCGTTCGACGGTGGCGGGATGGGATGGATCGAACAGGAAGGCGCAGGCGAATTCGTCGCCGCCGAAGCGTGCCGTCAAGGCGACCGAGGGCATTGCCGCGGCAATCTCTTCGGCGACCTCGCGCAGCAGCGCATCGCCGGTGGCATGGCCATGCATGTCGTTGATCGTCTTGAAGTGATCGAGATCGAGCATCATCATCGCCATCGCCTTGCCCCGGCGCTGGGCACGGACGAACATCGCCGCGCCTTCCTCGCCGAGGCTGCGGCGATTGAGGAAGCCGGTCAGCGGATCCTTGGCGGCAAGCTGGTGCGCGCGCTCCTCGGCAGCGGCACGAATCGAGACCTCGCGGGCAAGCTCACGGTGGCGGCGCCAGCCGAACAGGATGAGCGCGACATTGAGGAGCAGCGCGATGACCAGTGTCTGGTCGGTGCCTTCGCCGCCGGCGAAATAATGCTGGAGCGTGGAGGACAGCACCGAGCTGCCCGTGCCGACGAACAGAAGGATCGAGGCGACCGTGATCGCGCCGCTGAGCATGTCGCGGCGCCCCTGTGGCGGCTCAATCTTCGATTCGTCGCCCATTTCACCAGCCATGCCGACGCGCCCCACCGATCCCCGAGGAACGCTCATCCCATGGCAGCGGTATAGATCGGGTTAAGCGCGGTGCATGCAAGGCGCCCTCCGTTGATGCGCGCACCGTGAGGTTGCGCAACCGGACTGCCTGCGCTAAGGGCCGCCCCGATCGTTTCCGTCATGGGATTCGTGAAGGGCCGCCCATGGGGCGTACGCCGGCCGACGAGGTTTCGTCCGCCGGCGTTCTTTGCGTTTCACATGCCGTGCCGCGATCCGGAATGAAAGGTTGTTGATGTTCGAGAGCCTGAGCGACCGTCTTGGCGGTGTGTTCGATCGACTGCGTGGGCGTGGTGCGCTGACGGAGGCGGACGTGCGCGCGGCGATGCGCGAGGTACGCGTCGCGCTGCTCGAGGCCGACGTCGCGCTGCCGGTGGCGCGCGATTTCGTCGACAAGGCGACCGAGAAGGCAGTCGGCCAGAACGTGCTCCGCTCGGTGACGCCGGGCCAGCAGGTCGTGAAGATCGTCAACGACGCGCTGGTCGAGATGCTCGGCTCGGATGCGTCGGAGCTCGAGCTGAACGTCACGCCGCCGGCGGTGATCATGATGGTCGGGCTTCAGGGCTCGGGCAAGACGACCACGACGGCGAAGATCGCCAAGCGCCTCACGGGCCGCGAGCGCAAGAAGGTGCTGATGGCGTCGCTCGACGTCAATCGCCCGAACGCGCAGGAGCAGCTCGCGACGCTCGGCACCCAGGCCGAGGTGGCGACGCTGCCGATCGTGCCGGGCCAGCAGCCGGTCGATATCGCGCGGCGCGCGCTGCAGGCGGCGAAGCTGCAGGGCTATGACGTCCTCATGCTCGACACTGCGGGGCGCCTTCACGTCGACCAGGCGCTGATGGACGAGATGCGCGCCGTCGCCGACGTCGCGAAGCCGGCCGAGATCCTGCTCGTTGTCGACGCGCTGACTGGCCAGGACGCAGTCAATGTCGCGAGCAGCTTCTCCGCGCAGGTGCCGTTGACCGGTGTGGTGCTGACCCGCATGGACGGCGATGCGCGCGGTGGTGCGGCGCTGTCGATGCGTGCCGTTACCGGCAAGCCGATCAAGTTCGCCGGCATGGGCGAGAAGCTCGACGCGCTCGAGGCGTTTCACCCGGGCCGGGTCGCCGGCCGCATCCTCGGCATGGGCGACGTGGTCGGCCTGGTCGAGCGTGCGGCCGAGGCGATCCAGCAGGAAGACGCCGAGAAGATGGCGGCGAAGCTGGCCAAGGGCCAGTTCGACCTGAACGACCTTCGCCAGCAGCTCGCGCAGATGCGCAAGATGGGCGGGCTCGGTGCGCTCGCCGGGATGATCCCCGGCATGAAGAAGGCGCAGCAGGCGATGGCCTCGGGCGCGGTCGACGAGAAGATCCTGCTCCGCATGGACGCGATGATCACGTCGATGACGCCCAAGGAGCGGGCCAAGCCGGAGATCATCAACGCCAAGCGCAAGATCCGTGTGGCCAAAGGCAGCGGCACGACCGTGCAGGACGTGAACAAGCTGCTGAAGATGCACCAGGAAATGTCCACGGCCATGAAGAAGATCCGCAAGATGGGCGGGTTGAAGGGCATGATGGCGATGCTTGGAAAAGGTGGTCCGGGAGGCGGCATGGGCGGTCTCGGCGGCGCCCTTGGCGGCCCCGCGCTCGGTAACATGCTGGGCGGCAACGGCCCCGTCGGCGGCCCCGGATTGCCGGGACTTGGCGGCGGGCAGGCCAATCTGCCCCCCGGCTTCGAGAATTTGATCAAGAAGAAATAACGTAATCGAAAGAAGGAAGAAGAAGTAATGGCACTCAGCATTCGTCTGTCGCGCGGCGGCTCCAAGAAGCGTCCGTACTACCGCATCGTGGTTGCAGACGCCCGTTCGCCCCGCGACGGCCGCTTCATCGAGAAGCTCGGCACGTACAACCCGCTCCTCGCCAAGGACGATGACAAGCGCATCGTGCTCGACGGCGACCGCGCGAAGCATTGGCTGAGCGTCGGCGCGCAGCCGACCGACCGCGTCGCGCGCTTCCTCGACGTCGCTGGCGTTCGTGAGCGTCCGGCACGCAACAACCCGAACAAGGGCAAGCCGGGCGAGAAGGCCACCGAGCGCGCCGAAGAGCGTGCGACCAAGCTGGCCGAGGCTGAAGAGGCGAAGGCGGCAGCGGCAGCCGCTCCGGCTCCCGAGCCTGAGCCCGTCGCCGAGGAAGTTGCCCCGGCGCAGGACAGCAACGAGGAAGCCGAGGCAGTGATCGCTGCCGAGGTCGAAGCAGCGACCGAAGAGCCGACGCCGGAAGCCGAAGCGGTTGCCGAGGCGGTTTCGGAAGAAACCCCGCCGGTCGAGGGCTGATGCCTCAGGATTCCCCCGTCACGCTTGCCGTCATCATCGGCGCGCACGGCGTGACGGGGGAGGTCCGTCTGAAGGTCTTCACCGATGACCTGAGACGCTACAAGAGCTTCAACGACGGCAAGATGACCCTCAAGTCGGTGCGCCACGGCAATAATGGCGACATCGCCCGCATTGCCGAGGTCAACGACCGCAACGCCGCCGAGGCGCTGCGCGGCACCGAATTGACGGTGCCCCGGTCCGCGCTGCCCCCGCTCGAAGAGGGCGAATATTACCATGCCGATCTGCTGGGTTTGCCTGTCGTCTCCACGACAGGGGAAGAACTCGGCCGGGTCGTAGCGATCGACGATTTCGGTGCGGGCGACGTGATCGAGATCGAGCGGCCGGACGGCAAGCGCTTCATGGTGCCGATGAACGCTGATGCGGTGCCCGAATGGGGCGAGACCCTGATCGTTGACGCTGCATTCGCGAGTTAGTATATACATTCGGTATATACGGAAGACCGATATGAACGCCCCTCGCACATCGCGTACCTTCAAGTCCGGCAATTCAGTTGCCCTGAGGCTACCCAAGTCGCTCGGTATAGAAGCAGGCGTCGAGATGACCGTGCGCGAGGAGAAGGGGCGATTCATTGTCGAGCCCGTCACGGCGGAACCCCGCAAGATCGACGTCAGCAAATTCGCTGGTAAGGCCCCCTGGCTCAAGATTCCGCAGCGCGAGGATTTCGACGATCCCCCACGGGCATGGGATGCTCCCGATTGGCCAGATTTCCGTAAGTGAAATATCTCCTCGATACCAATTGCTGCGTCTATCTCTTTACTGGCGAGTCGCCGGTCCTAACGACGCGTGTGGCTGCGTGTGCCGCGGGAACGCTTGGGGTATCGGCCATTTCCTTTGCCGAGATCGCGCTCGGATCATCGAACGGGCGCATGCCGGCGACGGAGGTTCTGGATGCGTTTATCGTCGAAATCCCGGTGCTCGACTTCGATCAGGCCGCCGGCCGTGCCTATGCGAGATTGCCCTTCAAGCGCGGGCGTTTCGACCGGCTGATCGGGGCCCATGCTTTATCCCGTGACCTGACACTGGTCACCAACAACGAGCAGGACTTCGCCGACATCCCCGGCCTCAAGGTCGAGAACTGGACCCTGTGACCTTCGCCGCCACCATCTTGACATTGTACCCGGACATGTTCCCCGGGCCGCTCGGCGTGTCGCTGGCGGGGCGGGCGCTGGGCGACGGGAAATGGTCGCTCGACGCGGTCAATATCCGGGACTTCGCGATCGACAAGCATCGTACCGTGGACGACACGCCGGCAGGCGGCGGGGCGGGGATGGTGCTGCGGGCGGATGTGCTCGCGGCGGCCATCGATAGCGTCGCGGACGACCGGCCCGTGCTGGCGATGACGCCGCGCGGGGCACCGTTGACTCAGGAACGCGTCCGGGCGCTGGCGAGCGGTCCAGGCGTCACCCTTCTCTGCGGCCGGTTCGAGGGTTTCGATGAGCGGATCTTCGAGGGGCGGCGGGTCGAAGAGGTATCGATCGGCGACTATATCCTTTCCGGCGGAGAGATGGGCGCTCTGGTGCTGCTCGACGCTTGCATTCGGCTGCTTCCCGGCGTAATGGGCGCGGCTTCCAGCGGTGTGGACGAAAGCTTCGAAACGGGGCTGCTCGAATACCCGCAATATACCCGACCTGTTGACTGGGAAGGGCGCACGATCCCCGAAGTGCTGCGATCGGGGGATCATGCGAGGATCGAGGCATGGCGAAAGCACATGGCCGAGACCGATACACGGCTAAGGCGGCCGGACCTTTGGGAGCGCCATGAGGGCGCTCGGGTCAGGTCGCCCTCTGGCGCGCAGCGACAGACGAAGGACGAATGAGATGAATCTCATCCAGACGATCGAAGCAGAGAATATCGCCAAGTTCCTGGCGAACAAGAAGATCCCGGAATTCCGCCCCGGCGATACGCTGAAGGTCGGCGTGAAGGTCGTCGAAGGCGAGCGTACCCGCGTTCAGAACTACGAAGGCGTGTGCATCGCGCGTTCGAACAAGGGCATGGGCTCCAACTTCACCGTTCGGAAGATTTCGTTCGGCGAGGGCGTCGAGCGCGTCTTCCCGCTCTATTCGCCGAACATCGATTCGATCGAAGTCGTCCGCAAGGGCGCCGTGCGTCGCGCGAAGCTCTATTATCTGCGTGGCCGCACCGGCAAGTCGGCGCGTATCGCCGAGCGCCGCGACACCCGTCCGGCCAAGGCAACCGCCGCCGAGTAATCGGCCAGGCGATTTCGCTGAAGTTTCGAACAGGGCGCGGAGACGATGGTCTCCGCGCCCTGTTTCGTTGTGCGGGAGCTGTCCAGCACCCGGTTCGTCCCGAGCAGTCATCGGGCCTGTCGGGGGCAGGCGTTTCGCGTGCCACCTGTAGCTCGATACGGCTGCGTCTACTTGGTCCCTACCCGGCACGAATGGAAACGGGGGTGCGATATCGTGCCCCGACCGCTCCGGGCTGCCACGCCGCCCGCGGGTGTTGGATCAGGCGTAGCTGACGATCTCATACTCTATCCTGTCATGGTCGAAGAAATAGAAGCGGCGGCCAGGCTCGTAGTCACCATGCGCGAAGGGTTCGAGCCCGGCGGCGATCACGCGGCGTTCGATCTCATCCAGGTCATCGACCACGATGGCGACATGGTTGAACGGTTCTCCCTTCTGGAAATCATCCTTCACGGGCGTGCTGGCCGGCGGCGTGTAGAGTGCGATGTAGAAGCGATCGTCGCCGGCATGGATGGTGCGGCCGCCGTCGCGCGCCGGGCCCATCCAGCGAACCTTCCAGCCGAACAGGTCGAGCAACAGCCTGGCCGAGCGCTCGGGCTCGCGGACCGTGAGATTGACGTGCTCGATGAAGGGAGATGGCATGAATGTCGTCCTTTATATTGACCGTCATGCGTCGCCTGATGCAACCTAAACCTAAGTTGAGGTCAAGCATTTATTTGGAGTATCGGATGGAGCGCGGGAACGAGCTGCTGGCGATCGGCGAACTGGCGGCACGAACCGGGCTGTCGGTATCAGCGATCCGCTTCTACGAGGCGAAGGGGCTGGTGCAGGCGCTGCGCACCGGTGGCGGGCAGCGTCGTTTCCTGCGATCGGATATTCGCCGCTTGTCCTTCGCGCTGATCGCGCAGCAGTTGGGCTTTTCGATCCAGCAGATCGCGGCAGAGCTCGACAAGCTCCCCCAGGGCCGCACGCCAAGTGCGAGCGACTGGCGGCAGATCAGCGGCAGCTTCAAAATCGCGATCGAGGCTCGGATCGCGGCGTTGCAACAGACGCGCGACGTCCTCGACGGGTGCATCGGGTGCGGGTGCCTCTCGCTGAAGAAATGCGCGCTGTACAACCGGGATGACAGGGCGGGCTTGTCGGGAGCCGGGCCGCGCTTCGCGCTGGGTTCGCCTGCGGGCCTGGATACATCGTCAGGCGATTGAAAGGGGGTGTGGGTTTTCTAACCCTTGCGTTCCCCACGCCTTCGAAAGGCATCGAGATCGATGCCATGGCGCTTGATCTTGTAGTAGAAGGTCTTGCGCGGGATGCCGAGGGCAACGATCGTTGCCGCTGCGTCGCCGCTTGTGCTTTCCAAGGCCTCGACCAGTAGCTGGCGTTCGAATTCGCTTATGGCGGTAACAAGCTGCGCAATGCCTATGCGCCGTTCGGCAACAACATCTATTACAGCTACCAGCTGTTCCTGACGCCTTCGAACCTGATCGCCATCGCGCCCAATGTGACGGTTTCGCCGTTCGCTTCGCTGCGCGTTACCGCTGAATATCAACGCGCGTGGCGTGACGATGTGCGTGATGCCGTCTACCGCGCGAGTGGCGCCCCGTTCATAGGAACGCAGAATGTGCGCGGACGGCGGATCGCCGATGTGGCGCGGCTTCAGGCGGTCTGGACGGTTTCGCCGCGCGTTTCCCTGACCGGCCGATACGAGCATCTCGCTGCCGGCCCGGCGTTGACCGAGGCAGGCTATCGGAGTTCCGACTTTCTCGCCGGCTGGATCAGCCTGCGCTTCTGATGAAAGGGACGATTGCCCCGGACGAAGGGGGCGCCGTGGTTTCGGCGGCGTTCAGGGAGCGCGCGCTACCGCCGCGACGGCAGCGAGGGGTTGCCGTTCAAGACAGATGACGCGGAGGGACGCAATCGTGCCGAGATCCTATGCGGGGTATATCTGCAGCCTGGCTGTCGCGTCGGTGGTCACGTTTCCGGCGTTTGCCGAAGACTATAAGCCGGTAAGCTGCGCCGCGCGGCAGGATTATCAGGGCCGGCCGCTCCACGCGGCCATCGATCCGACGCTTGCCGGGACGATACCCGACGCGCCGTTGCCGCCTGCCGTCGCCGCGGATCTCGACCGCAGCTTTGTTGCAATGCGCAATGCGGCGAACCCCGAGGCGATGGGGATCGCGGTCGGACGGATCGGTGAGGGCATCTGGTCGCATACCGAGGCACCGGCGGGAAAGCCGCGCCTGTGGTGGGCAAGCGCGGGGAAGACGTTCGTCGCCGTCGTCGTGCTTCAGCTGGTGGAGGAGGGGAAGCTCTCGCTCGACGACAGGGCCTCGCGCTGGATCAAGGATGTGCCGAACGGCGACGCGGTCACCGTCCGCGACCTGCTGGCGCACAGCAGCGGGTTGTTCAGCGCGAACGAGGATCTGCGAGTCCATGCACGGCCGCATTATCTGGCGCCCGAGGAGACGGCGGCGATCCTGCGGCGGCACGGCGCGATGTTCTGCCCGGGGGCGAACTGGCGCTATTCGAATAGCGGCTATGATCTGCTGGCGGTGATCGTCGAGGCAGTCGACGGGCGCCCGCTGGCCGAGGCGATCGAGGCGCGGATCGTTCGGCCGCTCGGCCTGTCGTCAGTCACGGTGGTGCGGCCGGGCCAGGCAGTGCCCGATGTGGCGCTGCCGGTGACGGCGAAGGGCGCCGCAACCGATTTCTCCATCGTTGGGGCAGGCGGGCCGATTGTCGGCACGCCTGCCGACATGGTCAGGTTCTGGAGCGCGTTGCTGGGAGGCAAGCTGCTTCGTCCTGCCACGGTGACTGGCATGTTCGAGCGGCTCTATCCGATGTTCGACCCGGGGACCTTCTACGGACTCGGTGCGATGTTGCTCGAGGTCGGTGACGGTGGCAGGCAGGATCTGTGGCTTGGCCATGCAGGCGGCGCCCCGGGCGCGAACGCGATGCTGGCATATTCGTCCGCCGACCGGGCGATCGTCGCCGTCGCCTTGACCGGCGACGCCCAGGCCGCGGCGGTGGCCAACGGAGTGTTCAAGGCACTCAGGAACAAGGCACTCAGGAAGATGCCGGCCGACAAGGCTCCATGAAGTGGGAACCGGTGAAGCGGCTTGCGTCAGGAAGGAAACTGCCAAAAGGATCGGCGGAGCTTTCGAAAGACCCTGTGATGACCGTCCAACGCTGCGGCTGGGCCGAGAATGATGCACAGATGCGCGCCTATCATGACGAGGAGTGGGGCGTGCCCGTCCGTGACAGCCGGGCGCTGTGGGAAAAACTGATGCTCGACGGGTTCCAGGCGGGGCTCGCCTGGATCACCATCCTGCGCAAGCGCGACGCGTTCCGGGAGATGTTCGAAGGGTTCGATCCCGAGATCGTGGCGCGGTTCGGCGAGGCGGATGTGGTGCGCCTGCTCGGCGATGCCCGGATCATCCGGTCGCGGGCCAAGATCGAGGCGACGATCGGCAATGCCCGGGCCTATCTTGCGATGCGCGATGCGGGCGAAGACTTCTCCGCCTTTGTTTGGGGCATGGCGGGTGGCAAGCCGATCATCGGGGACGGCGTAACGCTGCCCGCGAAGACGCCCCTGTCGGAGGAGATATCGGCGGCGCTGAAGAAGCGGGGGTTCAAGTTCGTCGGACCGGTAATCGTCTATGCGTGGATGCAGGCGACGGGCATCGTCGACGATCATGCAGCAGGCTGCTTCCGGCGGACAGGGTAGGATCGCGACGCAAGGGCTCCGCCGGTGTTGCCCGCTCGTCCCTTTACCATTGCCGTACCCCGCAATAAGCGAGGGTATTCGCCCGCATTTGCCGGGCTTTAGCGTAGCGGGACTGGAGATGGACGATGCTGAGAACCTGGCTGCTGGCGGGCGTGATGCTCGCCGCACTGGTGACACCTGTCATGGCCGCTGAGCCGGGCACAGCGCCGGTCGCGAAAGTGAGTGCCGATACGGCGGCGAAGAAGCTTACCCTCGAACGCCTGTTCTCGAGCCCCGACCTCGCCGGCGCGCAGCCGCGCGTGCTGAAGCTTTCGCCCGACGGGACGTTGCTCACCTCGCTCAAGCCGAGGCCCGACGAGAAGGACCGGCTCGACCTGTGGGCGCTCGACACCAGGACCGGCAAGGAGCGGATGCTGGTCGATTCACGGAAGGTCGGCAGCGGCGCCGAGCTGTCGGAGGCCGAGAAGATGCAGCGCGAGCGTGCGCGTATCGGCGGTTCGAAGGGCATCGTGAGTTATGGCTGGGCGCCGGACGGCAAGTCGATCCTGGTGCCGCTGGACGGCGACCTGTATCTGGCGACGCTTGACGGCAAGGTCTCTCGCCTGACCAACAGCCCCGACGGTGTCCTGAACCCGATCGTCAGCCCGAAGGGCGGCTTTGTCAGCTTCGTGCGCGACCAGAATCTCTACGTCCAGTCGCTGGGCGGCAGCGGCGAGGCGAGGCAGGTCACGACGACGGGTGCCGGCACCGTTCATTGGGGCGAGGCCGAGTTCGTCGCGCAGGAGGAAATGCATCGCACCACCGGCTATTGGTGGTCGCCGACCGACGCGCGCATCGCGGTCGAGCGGTTCGACGAGGCGCCGGTGGGCATCGTCACGCGCGCGGCGATCGGCGCCGACGGCACGAAGGTGTACAATCAGCGCTATCCCGCAGCCGGCACGCCGAACGTGCTGGTCGAGCTGCATGTGATGAATGCCGACGGCACCGGCCAGGTGAAGGTGGACCTGGGCAGCAACCCCGACATCTATCTTGCCCGCGTCGACTGGACGCCCGACGGCAAGGCGTTGCTGGTCCAGCGCGAGAGCCGCGACCAGAAGAGTCTCGACATGCTCAGGGTCGACCCCGCGACGGGCAGGAGCAGCGTGCTGTTCACTGAGAAATCGGGCGAGCGGAGCTGGATCAACCTGTCCGATGCATACCGGCCGATGCGGGACGGCAGCCTGATCTGGCGGTCGGAACGCGACGGCTATGGCCATCTCTATCGCTTCGCCGACGGCAAATGGACTCAGCTCACCAAAGGCGAGTGGGCCGTCGAGGACCTGAACGGGGTGGACGAGGCGAAGGGTCGGATTTTCTTCACCGGCAACAAGGACGGGGCGCTCGAACAGCATCTCTATTCAGTCGATATCGCGCGGCCGAACGTCATCACCCGGCTGACCGAGCCGGGCTGGTGGAACATGGCGAAGATGGACAAGGCGGCGAGCCGGATCATCGTCACGCGGTCGAGCCCGACCCAGCCGCCACAGACTTTCCTTGCCGATACGAGCGGCAAGCGGATTGCCTGGGTCAACGAGAATGCCGTGGTGCCGGGGCATCCCTATTACCCCTATCTCGGCAACCACCAGGCCAAGACCTTCGGCAGCTTCAAGGCGGCTGACGGCACGACGCTGTGGTACGAGATGATCACGCCGGTGCTTGAGCCGGGCAGGAAATATCCGGTGTTCTTCGAGCATTATGGCGGCCCGAGCAGCCAGCAGGTCACGCGCGCCTGGCAGAATCCGCTGGCGCAATATGTCGTGTCGCGCGGCTATATCTATTTCCGGATCGACAATCGCGGTTCGATCCATCGCGGCAAGGCGTTCGAGGACCATATCTATCGTGCGATGGGCAGCGTCGAGGTCGAGGACCAGCTGACTGCGGCGAAATGGATCAAGGCCCAGCCTTTCGTCGATCCGGCCAAGGTCGCGATCTATGGCTGGTCCTATGGCGGCTACATGACGCTGAAGATGCTTGAGGCGAACCCGGGCGTCTATGCGGCCGGCATCTCCGGCGCGCCGGTGACCAAATGGGAATTGTACGACACCCATTATACCGAGCGCTACATGGGCGACCCGAAGAAGGACGCGGAGGCCTATGCGAGGTCCGATGCGATCGACGACGCGGCGAAGATCAGGGACCCGTTGCTGCTGATCCACGGCATGGCTGACGACAATGTCGTGCTCGACAATTCGACCGCGTTCGCCGCGAAGATGCAGGCGGAGAATGTGCCGTTCGAAATGATGTTCTATCCCGGCAAGACCCACAGCGCGGGCAAGAGCGTCCATGTCTGGACGACGATCTTCGATTTTCTCGACGAGAAATTGGGGAAATAAGCGAATGGCTGCGTTGACCGGGGCGGGTCCAAGGGAGAATCCCCGCCCCGGCCAACGAGGACGACAGCGATTATTCGCCAAAGGCACGGAGAGCTTGAGCATCCCGCGACCGCTGTCATCAAGGCTATTCGACTGACGGCATTAATTGGCGCCCGGCACTTTATTGCAAGGGGAGTCCGAACCATTTTCGCTACGATTGCGAGGCTGGCTGTCTATCCTGTAGAATGTGGACAGGCATTGGATTTATGTCGGAGGCGTAATGATGTTGCTGCGACGATTGCTTGCCGATGTTGATGGTCGAACGGGAGGGAAATCTCCCGACAGGCAAGAGTGGCTCGTGCCGGGGACACAAAAACTCGCTTCCATTCGCCATCGCTGCGCCTAAATGGCGATGCCCGCCGCATGGGCGCAATTTATGGAAAGATGGATATGGGGTACCGGGTAGTAGTCGCAGGCGCGACGGGGAATGTCGGGCGCGAGATGCTCAACATCCTGGCTGAGCGCGAGTTTCCAGCAGACGAGATCGCCGTCGTCGCATCGTCGCGCTCGACGGGCGATATGGTCGACTATGGCGAAACCGGTAAACAGTTCAAGATTCAGAACATCGAGCATTTCGATCCCACCGGATGGGACATGGCGCTGTTCGCGATTGGATCGGAAGCGACCAAGATCCACGCGCCCCGTTTCGCCGCGGCCGGCTGCACCGTGATTGACAATTCGTCGCTTTACCGGATGGATCCCGACGTGCCGCTGATCGTGCCGGAGGTGAACCCCGAAGCGATCAGCGGCTATACCAAGAAGAACATCATCGCGAACCCGAACTGCTCGACCGCACAGATGGTCGTCGCGCTGAAGCCGCTGCATGATGTCGCGCGGATCAAGCGCGTCGTCGTCGCGACCTACCAGTCGGTGTCGGGCGCGGGCAAGGCGGGCATGGACGAGCTGTTCGAGCAGAGCCGCAACATTTTCGTCGGCGATCCGGCCGAGCCGAAGAAGTTCACCAAGCAGATCGCGTTCAACGTGATCCCGCACATCGACAGCTTCCTTGACGACGGATCGACCAAGGAAGAGTGGAAGATGGTGGTCGAGACCAAGAAGATCCTCGATCCGAAGATCAAGGTCCACGCCACGTGCGTTCGCGTCCCCGTCTTTGTCGGGCATAGCGAGGCGATCAACATCGAGTTCGAGGACGAGATCTCTGCCGAGCAGGCGCAGAAGATCCTGCGCGAGGCGCCGGGCGTGATGCTCGTCGACAAGCGCGAGGACGGCGGATACGTGACGCCGATCGAATGCGTCGGCGAATATGCGACCTATATCAGCCGCGTCCGCGAGGACCCGACGGTCGAGAACGGCCTGGCGCTGTGGTGCGTTTCCGACAATCTGCGGAAGGGCGCTGCGCTGAACGCGGTGCAGATCGCCGAACTGCTCGGACGGCGGCACCTGCAAAAGGCGGCATGAGCCAATGATCGAGGGTGGCTGCCGCTGTGGCGCGTGTCGGTACACGCTGACCATGGAGCAGCTGCCCCCGGTCTATTGCTGCCACTGCCTCGATTGCCAGACCTGGTCGGGCAGCGCCTTCACCGAGCAGGGTGTGGTGCGCGAGGATTCGATCGCGGCGACCGGGCCGGTCATCGACTATCGCTTCACCAGTCCGAGCGGGTCGCAATCGCACCAGCGTCTCTGCGGAACCTGCCATACGCGCCTGTGGAACACCAACAGCGCGCGGCCCGGCATCGCCGTGGTGCGGGCCGGGACGCTCGACGCGAGCAACACCATCGAGCCAAGGCTGCATATCTGGACCAGCCGCAAACAGCCCTGGCTGGTGCTGCCCGAGGGAATCCCGGTCTTTGGCGAGAATGCGCCGCCGGCCGAGTTCGCCGCGATCCTGATGCGCTGACCTATTCAGCGACGACCGCTTCGACCTTGCCCTTGGGTTTCCTGAGCAGCAGCACCAGCGGCACGACGAGGATCGAGATCCACGCCATCAGGTAGAAATCGTCGATATAGGCGATCATCGCGGCCTGCTTGTTGATCATGCCGTCGGCGAAGCCGAACACGCTGTCCGACAGGGAGCCGAAGCGGTCGATCGAGCTGAGATCGATTGCCGGGATCGTCTGCGAGGTCACATGGCTGGCGAGATCGGCATGGCTGGTCTGGATGTTGCGCGCCAGCAGCACCGTGACCATCGAGATGCCGGCCGACTGGCCGATGCTGCGCATCAGATTGAGCAGGCTGGCGCCGTCGGTGCGATAGTGATGACTGAGCGTCGCGAAGGCGAGCGAGTTCAGCGGCATGAACACCAGGCCCATCCCGAGCCCTTGCACGAAGCCGCTCGTGATCACCGGCCAGAAATCCATCTCAAGCGTCCAGGCTGCCATCTGACGGAGCGAGAAGGCGAAGATGATCAGGCCGACGGTGATCAGGATACGGGTGTCGATCTTGCCCATCATCCGTCCGGCGAACCACATGGTGATGAGCACGCCAACGCCGCGCGGCGCCATCATCAGTCCGGTGTCGACCACCGGGTAGCCGAACAACTGCTGAAGCATCGGCGGCAGCAGGGCCATCGGCGCCATGGTCGAGATGCCGATCACGATCATGAAGATCATGCCCATCACCAGGTTGCGGTTGGTGAACAGGGTGCGTTCGAACAGCGGCTTCTCCGCCGTCGCGAGATGGACGATGCCCATCCACAGCGCCGCCGCGGCGATCATCGCCTCGATGATGATCTCCCAGCTCGAGAACCAGTCTTCCTGCTGGCCGCGGTCGAGCATCAGCTGGAAGCTGGCGACCGCGATGGAGATCATGGCAAAACCGGTGAGGTCGAAGGACCTCGTGCGCCGCGGCCGGGAGGGCAGCAGGAACCAGAGGATGGCAAAGGTGAGGGCGCCGACCGGCACGTTGACGTAGAATACCCAGCGCCAGTTATAGCTTTCGGTCAGCCAGCCGCCGATCACCGGGCCCATGATCGGCCCCACCATCACCCCCATGCCCCAGACCGACATGGCCTTGGCGGCGTCTTCCGGACGGTTGATGTCGAGCATCGCCGTTTGCGACAACGGGCCGATAAAGGCTGCGGTCACGCCCTGGAAGATGCGGAAAGCCACCATCTCCTCAAGGCTGACGGCGGTGCCGCAGAGCATCGACGCGACGATGAAGCCGCCAACCGCGAACAGGAAGAGATTGCGCGAGCCGAACCGGTCGGCGAGCCAGCCGGTCGCCGGGATCGCGATCGCCGAGGCGACGATATAGCTGGTCAGCACCCAGGTGACTGTGTCCATCGTCGCGCTGAGACTGGTCTGCATGTGCGGCAGCGCGACGTTGGCGATGGTGGTGTCGAGGATCTGCATGATCATCGCCCCCATGATGCCGATGGTCAGCAGCCCCCGGTTCTTGACCGGCAGCGACGCCTGGCCGGGAACCGGCTCAGGCACAACGGTTCTTCGTGTCGATCGAGATGTCGGTGCTGAGTCCCGCGATCATCGGGCGTGCGGGCGTGCCGTCGATCGCGATGCGGACGGGCACCCGCTGCGTGACCTTCACCCAGTTGCCGTTGGCGTTCTGCGCCGGCAGCACCGAGAATTCGGAGCCGGTGCCGGCGCCGATGCTGGCGACATGGCCCTTCACCTTGAGCCCGGGATAGGCGTCGAGCGTGATCTCGGCGCACTGGCCGACGGCCATATGATTGAGATCGGTCTCCTTGAAGTTCGCCTCGACCCAGGCGGCATGACTTGCCACGAGGCTCAGCACCGGCACGCCGCTGGGCATGATATTGCCAATCTGGAGACGGCTCGTCTGGCTGACCACGCCGTCCTCCGGCGCGTAGACCGTGGTGCGCGACAGCTCGAGCGCTGCCTTGGCGCGCTGCGCCATCGCTGCCTGGATCGCGGCGGGAAGGCCCGAGGTGCCACCGCCGCTGCCGACCTGCTCGCGCGCCTTGGCGGCGCTTGCCTGCGCGGTGGCGAGGCGGGCCCTGGCCGCCGACACCTGCTGCGCCGCGGCGTCGAAGCTGGCGCGGGTGGTGAAGCCCTGCTTCATCAGCGCCGCCTGACGATCATAGGTCGCCTGGGCGAGCTTGATGTCGGCATTCGCGCTCTGGATGTCGGCATTGGCGCTGCCGGTGTCGGTCGCCAGCGTGTCCACCTGAACGCGCGCGGCGGCGAGGGCGGCGTCGGCCTGGGCCAGGGCGATGCGGAAGGGCTCGGGATCGATGCGGAACAGGACGTCGCCGGCCTTGACCCGCTGGTTCTCGCGGACATTGACCGCGACGATCCGGCCGGTGACGTCGGGACTGACCGAAACCATATCCTGCTGGACATAGGCATTGTCGGTCGAGACATAGCGGCCCGAGGTCAGCCAGAAGTAACCGCCCAGCGCGACCAGCAGCAGGGGCACGCTGAGCATCAGGATGATACGGCCCCAGGAGCGCTTCTTCGCGGGCGGCGCGATGACCTCCTCGATCGGGTTGATGGCGATCGCCTCGACCTTGCGGTCGATCTTGGGGTCTGCATCAGCCATGGTTGGCCTCGTCGCTTTCGGTAGGGGTGGTGAGATTGGTGCGGATGGTGTTGAGCGATGCCATCAGCTGGTCGCGTTGCGCTTCGTCCAGGCCATAAAGCGCGTTTTCGATCATGCCCTCGGCGAGGCCACGGAGCTGGTCCAGGATAGGCAGCGCCTTGGCCGTCAGGAAGATCTGCCAGGCGCGGCGATCGGCTGGATCGCGGCGGCGTTCGACCAGACTGGCTTCCTCAAGGCGGTCGATCATGCGGCAGAGCGTGATCGGCTCGACTTCGAGCAGATCGGCCAGGCCGCCCTGGTTGATCCCTTCATGCCGCTTGAGCGTGGTGAGCGTTCGCCACTGAGTTCGAGTCACGCCGATAAGGCGCGCACGTTCATCGAAACGGCGGCGCATCAGGCGCGAAACGTCGCTAATCATGAAGCCGACCGAGTCACTCATGGGCGCGCATATAATAAGCATGCTTATATAATTCTAGCCCAGGCGCGGTGATTATTTTGCATTGCAACATCCAGGAGGTGGGAAATGCGGGAGGCAATGACCGGCGGATGCCAGTGCGGGCGGGTTCGGTACCGGGTCTTGATCGACGACCGCGATGCCTATCTCTGTCATTGCCGGATGTGCCAGCGCGCCACGGGCGGGGTGTCGATCGCCTTCAAATATGCGCGCAAGGCGGACGTGACGTGGGAGCGTGCGCCCGAGCGCTTCGCCTCGTCGCCGATCGCGGTGCGCGGCTTCTGCGCCGCGTGCGGGACATCGCTGACCTATGAAGCGCATGACAGCGAATATCTGGATCTGACGGTCGGCAGCTTCGACGATCCGTCCGGCTTTCGTCCAACCCAGCATTCGGGCGCGGAGAGCTGGCACGAAGCCTGGCTTGACACGACCGGCCTGCCCGCCGAACGGACTGACCAGAACCACCGCCTCGTGCAACGCTGGATGGACGCCATTGGCAAATTCCCCGATTGAACCCGACTATTTCGAAAGCTTCGACGGCGCGCGGATCGCGTGGCGGGAGATGGGGGAGGGGCGGCCGGTCGTGCTGCTCCATGGCTTCTTCTCGGACGCCTTCACCAACTGGATCCGCTATGGCCATGCGAAGAAGATCGCCGCCAGGGGCTTCCGGGTGATCATGCCCGACCTGCGCGCGCATGGATCGAGCGCGAAGCCGCACGATGCCGCGAGCTATCCGCCGGACGTGCTGGCGCAGGACCAGTTCGCGCTGATCGCGCATCTTGGTCTCACCGACTATGATCTGGGCGGCTATTCGCTCGGCGCGCGCACCACGGTGCGGATGCTGATGAAGGGCGCAGCGCCCGGAAAGGTCGTGCTGTCGGGCATGGGCCTGTCCGGCCTGGTCGGCACGGCGCGGCGCGGCGACCATTTCCGGCATATCCTGACCAATCTCGGCAAGCACGAACGCGGCACGCCGGCCTGGCTGGCCGAGGCGTTCCTGAAGACGACCAAGGGGGACCCGGCCGCGCTGCTCAGGATCATCGACACCTTCGTCAATACGGATCAGGCCGATGTCGTGGCGATCGGGGAGCCGGTGCTCGTCCTGACGGGCGACGAGGACAATGACAATGGATCGGCGGCGGAACTGGCGGCGGTGTTGCCCAATGCCATTTTACGGACGACTCCGGGCGGCCATATGAGCGCCGTGACGAAGCCCGAGCTTGGGCAGGAGATCGCCGACTTCCTCGCCGCTTGACCGCGACGCGGGGGCGGCACAATTTGCCGCATCACCCGATATATCGAGGACTCGCCGCATGATCCGTTCCGGAATTTCGACCCTTGCCCTGATCCTGTCGCTCGCCGCGACACCGGCGCTCGCCCAGAGCCCTAAAAAAACCGCCGCTACCCAATCCAAGGTCACCGCCGCCGATGCCGATGCCTTTGTCGAGCGGACGGAGAAGGCGCTTGCCGACTTCTCCGTGACGGCGAACCAGGTCGGCTGGGTCAATGCGACCTATATCACCGACGATACCGACGCGATCGCCGCTCGCGCCAACGCGCAGCAGACCGAATTGCAGGTCAACGCCGCGCTTGAGGCGGCGAAATACGACAAGGTTGCTGGCCTTTCGCCTGATACGCGGCGCAAGCTGGATCTGCTGCGCAACGCCATCACCCTGCCGGCGCCGACGCGCGCCGGCGCGGCCGACACGCTGTCGACGCTGGTGACCCGCATGTCGTCCGGCTATGGCAAGGGCAGGGGAACGCTCGACGGCAAGCCGATCAACGGCAGCGACATCGAGGCGGCGATGGGCACCGAGCGCGATCCGGCCAAGCTCAAGGAGATGTGGGTCAGCTGGCACGACAATGTCGGCGCGCCGATGCGCGGCGATTACGAGCGGATGGTCTCGATCGCGAACGAGGGCGCTCAGGGACTTGGCTACAAGGACACGGGCGCGCTGTGGCGTTCCGGCTACGATATGGATCCGGCGGCTTTCGCCGGGATGACCGACACGCTGTGGAAGCAGGTTGAGCCGCTCTACCAGTCGCTCCACACCTATGTCCGCTGGAAGCTCAACGAGAAATATGGCGACGCGGTCCAGTCGAAGACGGGGCCGATCCGCGCCGACCTGCTCGGCAATATGTGGGCGCAGGAATGGGGCAACATCTATGATCTGGTCGCCCCCAAGGGCGCCGGCGATCTCGGCTTCGACACAGGCGAGTTGCTCAAGGAAAAGGGCTATGATCCGCTGAAGATGGTGAAGACCGGCGAGGGATTCTATTCGTCGCTGGGCTTTGCGTCGCTGCCCGAGACTTTCTGGGCGCGCTCGCAGATCACCAAGCCGGCCGACCGCGAGGTGATTTGCCACGCGTCGGCATGGGATATCGACAACAAGGACGATATCCGCATCAAGATGTGCACCAAGGTGAATGGCGACGACTTCGTCACCATCCATCACGAGCTTGGGCATAATTATTACCAGCGTGCCTATAACAAGCAGCCCTTTCTCTACCTGAACGGCGCGAACGACGGCTTCCACGAGGCGATCGGCGATTTCGTGGCGCTGTCGATCACGCCCGATTACCTCGTGAAGATCGGCCTGCTCGACCAGGCGAAGGTGCCGAGCGCCGACAAGGATATCGGCCTGTTGCTGAAACAGGCGATGGACAAGGTGGCGTTCCTGCCGTTCGGCCTGCTGATCGACAAATGGCGCTGGGGCGTGTTCTCCGGATCGATCAAGCCGGAAGGGTATGAGGCGTCCTGGAACGCGTTGAGGCTGCAATATCAGGGCGTCGTCCCACCGGTGGCGCGCGACGAGACGAAGTTCGATCCGGGCGCGAAATATCATGTGCCGGCGAGCGTGCCGTACACCCGCTATTTCCTCGCGCGGGTACTGCAGTTCCAGTTCTACAAGGCGGCGTGCGATCAGTCCGGCTGGAAGGGGCCGCTCCACCGTTGTTCCTTCTACGGCAACAAGGAAGTCGGCGCGAAGCTCGACGCGATGCTGAAGCTCGGCCAGTCCAAGCCCTGGCCGGACGCGCTGGAGGCGTTCACCGGTTCGCGCGAGATGTCGGGCCAGGCGATGGTCGAATATTTCGCGCCGCTCAAGGCGTGGCTCGACGAGCAGAACAAGGGCAAGCCGACGGGCTGGTGAAGCGATGCGCTTCTTCCCTCTCCCGACGGGAGAGGGAAGAGCGTAGCGACCGAGGGGTGAGAGTGATCCCTGTGATCATCCCCACTCCTGATCGCCATTATCCGGCGGTTCAGGCTACCTTGTCCCGGGGGAGAAGGTTTCAGGCGCGACTGCGGGTAGGAATCGTTCCCTCGTCAGCGATCCTTGCCTCGAACGAGGCAGAGGAATCAGTGCCGTCCGCCTGATGCGCGCTGTCACGGTGCAGCAGCGTGTCGAAGTCGACCGGGAGCCTGTCGCGGAAGGCGTAGAGCGCGGCGGTTGCGGCAGCGCCGACCGCCGCGACGCCGCCGACGATCGCAGCGGCACCCCAGCGCGATGTCGACTTGCCGGCGAACGTGCCGTTCTTGGCGCGTACCGGTGCCTTGCGCGCGGCAGGCTTGCGAGCGGCCGCGGGCTTGCGGGGGGCGGTCGGCTTCTTTGCGGCGGTGGCCATCACATGCTCCTCAGGAAATGGTGAGCAGCCGTAACGCACGAAACGCGCAGGGTTTCCTCGGGCCGGTCGACATCCGGCCCATCCCGGCCTGCAAAGCGCGATTTCCTGCGCGTCGGTGCTCGCATACCTGAGTGCGCTGCACTCCGCCCCGGCTTAGCGGAAGGGCGGCTCGTTGAAGGCGCGCAGCTTGCGCGAATGAAGCTTGGCGCCTTCGCGCCGCAGTTCCTCGCATGCCTCGATGCCGATGCGCATATGCTCGCTGATCGCGCGTTCGTAGAAGCGGTTGGCCTGGCCCGGTAGCTTGAGCTCGCCATGGAGCGGCTTGTCGGACACGCAGAGCAGGGTGCCGTAGGGTACGCGGAAGCGATAGCCCTGCGCGGCGATGGTCGCCGATTCCATGTCGATGCCGACCGCGCGTGACAGCGAGAAGCGCAGCGCCGACCGGGAATAGCGCAATTCCCAGTTGCGATCGTCGGTCGTGACGATCGTGCCGGTGCGAAGGCGGCGTTTCAGTTCTTCCCCCGACTGGCCGGAGACCGTTTCAGCGGCGCGGGCAAGCGCGAGCTGGACTTCGGCGATGGCCGGGACCGGGATTTCCGGCGGCAGGACATCGTCGAGCACATGATCGTCGCGCAGATAGGCATGGGCCAGCACATAATCGCCGATCCGCTGGCTGGGGCGCAGGCCGCCGCAATGGCCGATCATCATCCATGCCTCGGGCCGGACGACAGCGAGGTGATCAGTGATCGTCTTCGCGTTGGATGGTCCCACGCCGATATTGACCAGGGTGATGCCGGTGCGATCGTCAGCCATCAGATGATAGGCCGGCATCTGGTGACGGCGCCAGGCGCTGCTGTCAGCCAGCATCGCCTCGACATCGTCACCGGCGCGCATCAGCGTGCCGCCCGCACCGGAGACGCCGGTGAAGCGGCTCGGCTTTCCATTTTCGTCAGGCCCGAGCTGCGCGCAGGCCCAGCGGACGAATTCGTCGACATAGCGGTGATAATTGGTGAACAGCACGTAGCGCTGGACATGCTCTGGCGGGGTGCCGGTATAGTGGCGCAGGCGCGCGAGCGAGAAATCAGTGCGCAGTCCGTCGAACAGAGCGAGCGGGCGGGTGCCGTCCGCATCGATGTAGAGGCCGTCGGCGATCTCGTCGCCGATATAGGCGAGCTCGGTGGCCGGGAAATGGCGCGCAAGATCGAGCGCCGAAACCTCGTCCAGGCTCAGCGCGTGGCCGGCGTCGAGGACATAGGGAAAGGGGATCTCCTGACGGCCGGGCACTGCCTCGACCACGACGTCATAATCCTCGATCAGCAGGGTAAGCTGCTCGGTCAGATAGTCAGCGAAGATCGCCGGCTTGGTGACGCTGATGCGATATTCGCCTGGCGTGACGAGCCGACCGAAGGAGCGGAGCGGCGTGGGGCGATCCTCGCCGCCATGATAGTGCAACCGGATTTCCGGATAGGCGAAGCTGCCGTCGTGGCGTGCATCGGGTGGGGGGACAGCGCCGTCAGTGAGATAGGCGGTAAGGGCCGCTTGCAGCCGCTCGACCGATGCACGGTAGAGCGTATCGAGCTGGGCGACGATATCGGAGGCAGTCGTCATCCTCCGTGGCTAAAGCACGCGCATGACTCTGGCAAGTCAGCGGCAGGCCGGCCGCGATTGCGGAAAAGAAACAGGGCGCCGCGGCGGCGCCCTGCCCGGAAATGTCAGGATCAGTCGTCGCGCAGCTTGCTGATGCCATAGGCGGCACCGGCGACGGCAGCGGTGGCGCCCGCTGCGATAGCGGCCGCCGCCGCAGGGTGCTCCCTTACCGCCTCGACGGTCGACTCGACCGCGGATTCGATGGCGTTCTGGGCGCGTTCGAAGAAGGATTTCTCCTCAGATGCGGCGCGCGTGTTGGTCTCGTCGGTCATGGCATGCCTCCTTGGTCGATCGTTGGCCCGGGGGAACGCCAGGGACAAACCGCGAGTTCCCGGCGGGGAGACGGATCGTTGCCTGTCCGCGCCCCGCCGAGTTGCGACCCGAGTCTCGTACCTCAGAGTTCGTTTAGCATGTGCTCCGCCGAGGAGACATTGAATTCACCGGGCGCCTCGACGTTGAGCTGCTCGACGACGCCGTCGTTGACGACCATCGAGTAGCGCTGACCGCGCTTGCCGAGGCCGAACTTGGAACCGTCCATCGTCAGGCCTACTGCTTCCGCAAAGGTGCCGTTGCCATCGGCGAGCATGGTCACCGCATCGGCGTCGTTCGCCTTGCTCCAGGCGCCCATCACGAACGGATCGTTGACGGCGGTGCAGGCGATCTCGTCGATGCCCTTGGCCTTCAGGTCCTCGGCCTTGTCGAGATAACCGGGCAGGTGCTTCGCCGAGCAGGTCGGCGTGAAGGCGCCGGGCACCGAGAACAGCGCGACCTTGCGGCCTGCGAAATAGTCATCCGAGCTGATCTGCTCCGGGCCGCTGGCTGTCGCCTTGACGAGAGTGGTGCTGGGCAGCCGATCGCCGACGCTGATGGTCATGTTGGAATCCTCCTGGAGCCGCCTGGGGCGCGCATTGTTGTCGTAGATGCCGCGGACTGCGGCCTGATCGATCGCAGCGACGCCGCGATTGCGCTTACCTCGTGCAGGCGGGATCGGATTTCAAGCGTGGCGAGCGCCGATGGTTGGGTTATGGTGCAGTAGATGGACAAAGCGACGAATCTTACCGGTCAGCTCCTGCTCGCGATGCCCGGCATCGGCGATCCGCGCTTCGAGCGCGCGGTGATCGCCATCTGTGCGCATGATCCGAAGGGCGCGATCGGGATCGGGATCGGCCAGACGATTCGCGGGCTCGGCCTGCACGAAGTGCTGGCGCAATTCGGCATCGAGCCGGGCGTCGCGCCGAATGCGCCGGTCCATTCAGGCGGACCGGTCGAACAGCGCCGCGGCTTCGTGCTGCATTCCGGCGACTGGAGCGGGCAGGACACGATCGACGTCGCCGGGCGCTGGGCGCTGTCGGGCACGATCGACGCGCTGAAGGCGATCGCGGACGGATCGGGGCCGAGCCGGTGGCTGGTCGCGCTTGGCTATGCCGGCTGGGGCGAGGGGCAGCTCGACGAAGAACTGACACGACACGGCTGGTTCAACGTGACGGGCAATATCGAACTGCTCTACGACACCGATGCGGCGACGCGCTGGGAACTGGGGTTTGCCGAGGCGGGGATCGACCCGCGCCTGCTGGCGAGCAGCACCGGGACGGCCTGATCCCGCAGGCCACCGTAGCTCTCCGCGGCCCGATTGCGACCCAACATATAAAGACATCTTTATATTTGATTTGGCGGCGCTCCCGCCCTATGTGGCGCGCATCCATTCGCCTATCCGGAGACACTACGTGGCCACCGCACTCGCCGACCGCGCTCAAGACTATGTCATCGCAGACATCGGCCTCGCCGATTTCGGCCGCAAGGAAATCAACATCGCCGAGACCGAGATGCCCGGCCTCATGTCGCTCCGTGAGGAGTTCGGCGCGTCGCAGCCGCTGAAGGGCGCGCGCATCACCGGATCGCTGCACATGACGATCCAGACCGCGGTGCTGATCGAGACGCTGACCGCGCTGGGCGCCGATGTCCGCTGGGCGACCTGCAACATCTTCTCGACTCAGGACCATGCCGCCGCCGCGATCGCAGCGACGGGCGTGCCGGTGTTCGCCGTGAAGGGCGAGAGCCTGGCCGATTATTGGGACTATGTCGGCGACATCTTCAACTGGGGCGCCGGCACCGACGGCACCACCGCCAACATCATCCTCGATGACGGCGGCGACGCCACCATGTTCGCGCTGTGGGGCGCCAAGATGGAGGCGGGCCACACGCTGGGCGAGCCGGAGAATGAAGAGGAAGTCGAGTTCCAGCGCGCGCTGAAGGCGTTCCTCGCCAAGTATCCGGGTTATCTGACCGAGACGGTCAAGAACCTGAAGGGCGTTTCGGAAGAGACCACCACCGGCGTTCACCGCCTGTACGAGATTGCCAAGAAGGGCGAGCTGCCGTTCCCGGCGATCAACGTGAACGACAGCGTGACCAAGTCGAAGTTCGACAACCTCTATGGCTGCAAGGAATCGCTGGTCGACGCGATCCGTCGCGCGACCGACGTGATGCTGGCCGGCAAGGTCGCCACCGTCGCCGGCTTCGGTGACGTCGGCAAGGGTTCGGCCCAGTCGCTCCGCAATGGCGGCGCGCGTGTTCTCGTGACCGAAGTCGACCCGATCTGCGCGCTGCAGGCGGCGATGGAAGGCTTCGAGGTCGTGACGATGGAGGAAGCGGTGACCCGCTCCGACATCTTCGTGACCGCGACCGGCAATGCCGATGTCATCACCGCCGATCACATGAAGGCGATGAAGCCGATGTCGATCGTGTGCAACATCGGCCACTTCGACAGCGAGATCCAGATCGCTGCGCTGAGCAACTATGAGTGGACCGAAGTGAAGCCGGGCACCGACCTGGTGAAGTTCCCGGACGGCAAGCAGATCATCGTGCTCGCCAAGGGCCGCCTGGTGAACCTGGGCTGCGCGACCGGCCATCCGTCCTTCGTGATGTCGTCGTCCTTCACCAACCAGACGCTGGCTCAGATCGAGCTGTGGACCAAGGGTGAGAACTACAAGAACGACGTCTATGTCCTGCCGAAGCATCTCGACGAGAAGGTCGCGGCGCTTCACCTGGAGAAGCTTGGCGTGAAGCTGTCCAAGCTGACCGAGAAGCAGGCAAGCTATATCGGCGTGCCGGTAGAGGGGCCGTTCAAGCCGGACCATTATCGTTACTGATCGTTGATCGAAAAACCATGTCCAGCCGGCCGTCGCGACCAACGTCGCGGCGGCCGGTGCCGTTAAGGCTTCCCGCGAGGCGCAGGACTGGCTTATGGATCGGGCATGAGTGACGGGATGGCGCGGTGATCGGACTTTCGGCCAGCGCTGCGGCAATTGCCGGATGCGTTCTTGCGGTGTTCGTCATCGCGGCGGCATGGTTGCTGTATCTCGGGCTTCGTGCCCGTCGCGACGCGGCGGCAACGCTGGCGGCCAATGCGCGGCTTGAAGCGCTGATCGGTTCAGCCCCGGCACTGGCAATGATCGTGCGGGCTGACGGCCGGCTTGAACTGCCCGATCGCCTGGCCGACTGGCTGGGGATATCGCCGCCGCCGCGGTATCTCGATGATCTGGCCGGGCGCGACGGCGGGCTGACCGCCGACGATTCGCGCGCGATCGCGGCCGATGTCGCCGCGGCGCAGAAGGCGGGGCGGCCCTTCGCACGGGCGATCCGGGCGCGTGGATCATCCCGGGCGCTGATGATCAGGGGAGCACGGGCACCCCGCGACCTGCAGGCGCCGGGCGGTGTCGTCCTGTGGGTATTCGACGCAACCGAGAGCGAGGCGGAGATCGCGCGGCTTCGCGAGGAGGGTGCCGAGGCGCTGGCCGCGTTCGACGCGCTGACCGGCCTGATCGAGGCGGCACCATTGCCGATGTGGTATCGCGGCCCCGATCTTCGGCTCGCGATGGTCAATTCCGCCTATGTCGACGCAGTCGAGGCACCCGATGCCGCCGACGTGATCCGGCGCGGCGTTGAACTGGTCGAGGGGTCGGGCGTCGGCGGGCCGCTGGCCAGCGCGGTTGTCGCGCGCGACACGGGAAAGCCGCAGATGCAGACGATGCCGGCGACGATCCGCACCATGCGGCGGATGCTGCGCGTCTATGACGTGCCGCTGCCGACCGGCGGGGTGGCTGGCTTCGCGGTGGATATCGAAGACCTGGAACAGGCGCGCAGCGGCATCAAGCGCTTCGGCGATGCGCAGCGCGCGATGCTCGACCGGCTCTCCGCCGGTGTCGTGCAGTTCGCCCCGGACCGGACGCTTGCCTTCTGCAACCAGCCTTTCCGCAGGCTGTTTGCGATGAAGAGCGAATGGCTTGCGGACCGGCCGGAGTTCGATCGCGTGCTCGAACGGATGCGCGAGGCCAACCGCCTGCCCGAGGTGCGTGACTTTCCCGGCTGGAAGGCGGAGCGGCGCGACTGGTTCCTCGAGGCGAGCGGCGCGATCGAGGAGCAATGGCATCTGCCGGGGGGCGTGCATCTTCGGGTCGTCGCGCAGCCTTTGCCGGATGGCGGGTTGCTGCTGATCTTCGAGGATCGGACCGAACAGGTCCAGCTCGCCAGTGCGCGCGACACGCTGCTGCGCGTGCGGACGGCGACGTTCGACAATCTCTACGAGGCGCTGGGCGTGTTCGCGGCTGACGGGCGGCTGCAGTTGTGGAACAACAAGTTCCGCGCGCTGTGGGGGTTCGATGAGGCGTTCCTGACGGGCCATCCGGGCGTCGACACGCTGGCCGATGCGGCCGCGCGGCAGCTTGCCAAGCCGGGGCGGGCATCGCTGATCGGCGATCTGGTGCGCGCGGCGACGGTTGAGCGGCAGCAGCGTGGCGGCGAGCTCGAATTCGCCGATGGGCGCTTCTTCGAACTGGCTGCGGTGCCATTGCCCGATGGCAACGGGCTGTTCACGATGCTCGACATCTCCGACAGCCGCCGGATCGAACGCGCGCTGCGCGACCGCAACGAGGCGCTTGAGGCAGCCGACCGGATCAAGACCGCGTTCGTCGCCAATATGAGCTATGAACTGCGCACGCCGATCACCTCGATCAGCGGCTTCGCCGAGATGCTGGCCGAGGGCTATGCGGGCAAGCTGAGCAAGGACGCGCACGGCTATGTCGGGGCGATCCTGGAATCGGTCGAGCGGCTTGGCTTCTTCGTCGACGAAGTGCTCGATCTTACCCAGAACGAGGGCCGCACGCCGGCGCTTGAGATGCTCGAGGTCGATCTCGATGTGGTGGCGCGCGAGGCGGCCGAGACGATTCGGCCACTCACCGCTCGCAAGAAGCTGGATTTCGCGGTCGAGATATTGCCCTCGACCGGTGGCATGAAGGGGGACGCCAAACGGTTGCGACAGGTGGTCGAGCATCTGTTGCGCCACGCGGTGAATGGGGCCGAGGAGGGCGGGCGAATCCTGCTCCATGTCGACGGGACAGCAGTCGCGGCGCGGATCGTCGTGTCGGACGACGGCGCTGGCATGACTGCCCAGGCCGTGGCGCATGCGTTCGACCGGTTCGCGGAGCCCGGCGTGACCCGCGGAGGCGAGCGGTCGCTCGGACTCGGGCTGCCGCTCGCCAAGCAGTTCGTCGAGGCGCATGGGGGCACGATTGAGCTGGTATCCGAACCGGGTGAGGGGACGTTCATCACCGTCAAGCTGCGGCGGCGCTAGTTTGCATGCGCATGCCTGTGTGCATATTATATGCGCATAGGCTGGAGGCTTTTCATGACGCGATCCACCGTGCGTGACGCGAAGGCGCCGTTCAGGCGGCCGACCAATATCTCGCTCGATTCTGCGATGATTGAGGATGCCAGGGAACTGGGCATCAACATTTCGCGGGCGTGCGAGGAGGGACTGGCGAAGCAGATCTCCGAGGAGCGTGGGCGGCGCTGGAAGGAGGAGAATCGTGAGGCGACCGCCGAATGGAACGCCCATATCGCTGAGCACGGGCTGCCACTTGAGCGATTCCGTCAATTCTGATGGCCCGCTTCGACGTCTATCGACCGAAGGATGGTGACGAATTGCTCCTCGATTGCCAGGCGGATGTGCTTGACGAGCTGGACAGCCGGTTTGTTGTGCCGTTGTTGCCGGCGTCGATGTTCCGAAAGACGTTCGACCGGCTGAATCCGACCTTCGAGGTCGAGGGCCGGAGCGTGGTCATGGCGACTCAGTCGGCCGCCACCATCCCGGTCCGATTGATCGGTCAACGTGTCACGTCGCTGGCGGAGGAGCGGGCTGCCGTCATGAACGCCCTCGACATGCTCCTGACCGGCTATTGAGATGACGATGATGCTTGCCGATGCCGCTGCCACCGAGGCGCTTGGCGCACGCCTCGCCCTGCTTGCCGGACCGGGCGATGTCATCACGCTGACCGGACCGCTCGGCGCCGGAAAGACGAGCATCGCGCGCGGCCTGCTCGCTGCGCTGGGGCTTGAGGGTGAGGCGCCGAGCCCCAGCTTCGCGATCGTGCAGCCCTATGCACCGCCCGAGGTTAGCATGCCGGTGCTGCATGTCGATCTCTACCGGATCGACGAGCCCGACGAGATCGAGGAGCTTGGGCTCGATGAGGCGCTGTCCGATTCGCTGCTGGTCGTCGAATGGCCCGAACGGGCGCCGGGCATGTGGCCCGAGGCGCTGGCGCTGGCGCTGACGATCGAGCCCGATGGTACCCGCGCCTTGACAGCGCAGGTGCCGGCGGCATGGAAGGCGCGATGGCGACAGATATGATTCCCCCGGCTGCAGCGGCCGCTTTTCTCGCGGCGAACGGCTGGGGCGGGGCGGATATCCTGCCGGTGGCGGGCGATGCCTCGTTCCGCCGGTATTTCCGGGTGGTCGATGGCGATCGCAGCGCGATCCTGATGGATGCGCCACCGCCGGAGGAGGACCCGCGACCCTTTATCGAGATCGCGCGCTGGCTGTGCGAGCGGGGCTTTGCCGCACCGGCGATCCACGGCGCCGACCTGGAGCGGGGCCTCGTGCTGCTCGACGATTTCGGCGATGTGCGGCTGCGCGAGACGGCGGACGAACGGTCGGAACGCGAGACCGGACTCTATGAGGCGGCGATTGACATCCTGGTTCAGCTGCGCACGCACGAAGCCGGACCGCTGCCGCCCTATGACCGCGCGGTACTGCGCCGCGAGGCCAACCTGCTGACCGAATGGTATTGTCCTGCGGTCGGCATCGCGGGCGACCAGGCGGGGTATGATGCGGCATGGGACGCGGTGTTCGATGTCGTGCTCGCCGGACCGCGGGTGACGGTGCTGCGGGATTATCATTCAGAGAATCTGATGCTGATCGGCGGCGGCGACACGCTCGGCCTGCTCGATTTCCAGGACGCGCTGGCGGGGCATCCGGCCTATGATCTCGTCTCGCTGCTGCAGGACGCGCGGCGCGACGTCGACCCCGCGCTCGAAAGCGTCATGCTCGATCGCTACAAGCGGATCACCGGCGCCGGAGAGGATTTCGACATCGCCTATCATGTCCTTGGCGCGCAGCGGAACGCGAAGATCGTCGGCATCTTCACCCGCCTGTGGAAGCGCGACGGCAAGCTGCGCTATGCGGCGCTTTGCCCGCGCGTCTGGCGCTATCTGGCGCGCGACCTCGCTCATCCGGCGCTGGCACCGGTGAAGACCTGGTTCGATGCCAATATCCCTGCCGACATGCGCGGCGACCCGATGGTGATTTCCGGCCAATGACGACCAAGCGTACCCTTGCGATCCGTCCCGACCCGGGCGGCGAGATTCCCGAAACCGCGATGGTGATGGCAGCGGGGCTGGGCAAGCGGATGCGGCCGCTCACCGCGACGCGGCCCAAGCCGCTGGTCGAGGTTGCCGGCCGGCCACTGATCGACCATGTGTTCAACCGGCTGCGCGCTGCCGGCGTGAAGCGGGCGGTGGTCAACGTCCATTATCTGGCCGACGCGCTCGAGGCGCATCTGATGAACCGGGTCAAGGGCATCGAGATCGCGGTGTCGGACGAGCGGGACAGGCTGATGGAGACCGGGGGCGGCATCGTCCAGGCGCGCGACCTGATCGGAGACAAGCCGTTCCTCGTCATCAACAGCGACAATCTCTGGATCGACGGACCGGCCGATGCGATCCGGCTGCTCGCGGCGCGGTGGGACGATGCGCAGATGGACGCGCTGCTCCTCATGGTGCCGTTCGCCAAGGCGTATAATCATGGCGGGCAGGGCGATTTCCACCTCGCGCCCGATGGTCGGATCACCAAGCGGCGCCAGCCCGAGCGGCCGGCGCCCTTTGTCTATACCGGCGTGCAGATCCTTTCGCCGCGCGTGATCAAGGACTGGCCGGAGGGGCCGTTCTCGACGATGCTTTTCTGGGAACGGGCGATCGCCGCCGGACGGGCCTATGGGCTGGTCCATCAGGGCCTGTGGTTCGACGTGGGTACACCCGCGGCGATAGGACAGACCGAGGCGATCCTCGCTGATGGCTGAGGCCGTCAAACCGGCGCTCTTCACCATCCCCGCGCACCGGGCCTTTGCCGATGCGCTTGCCGCCGGGCTGATCCGGCGCTTCGGCGGGGAACCGCTGGGGTTGGCGCGTGGGCTGGTGCTGTTGCCCAATAACCGTGCCAAGCGGGCGATGACCGATGCCTTCGTGCGGGCGAGCCAGGGCGGCCTGTTGCTGCCCCGGCTGGTCGCGATCGGCGACCTGGACGAGGCGACGGGGGCAGCGCTCGATCCGGCCGACGACGGCGATCCGATCCCCCCTGCGGTGCCTCCCCTCCAGCGCCGGATGATCCTCGCGAGGCTGGTCGCGGAAGAGCGATCGCGAAGCGGCCAGCCGGTCGATGCGGCGGAGGCGGTCCGGCTGGCGGGCGATCTCGCGCGGACGCTGGACCAGCTGCTGGTCGAGGAAGTGGCGCCGACCAAGTTGCGCGACCTCGAATTGAGCGAGGAACTGTCGGATCACTGGCGCCGGGCGCTGGCCCTGTTCGGGATCGTGCTGGATCGCTGGCCGGGCGAACTGAAACGGCTGGGGAAGATCGACCTGGCGGACCGGCGCGGACGGTTGCTGCGTCGACTGGCGGAGCGATGGAAGAATACGCCGCCGCCGGGTTTCGTCTGCGCCGCGGGGATCACCGATTCAGCGCCGGCGGTGGCGGCACTGTTGCGGCGCGTGTCCGGACTGCCGCACGGCATGGTGGTGCTGGCCGATCTCGCGACCGGCATGGACGAGCAGGAATGGCAGGCACTGGGACCGCATGAGCCCGATCCGGTCACCGGATTCCGCCGCCGGCCGATCGAGACACATCCGCAATTCCACCTGAAGCTGCTGCTCCAACGGATGGGGGTGAACCGCGGCGAATTCTCGCCCTGGCGCGACGGCGGGGGGCATGATGCCACGGCCGCGCGGGGCCGGGCCATCGCCAACGCGCTCGCGCCCGCCGAGTTTACGGGCAAATGGACCTCGCTCGACGCGGAGGACCGCCGTCTGTCGGGCATTGCCGCCGCCGAACTGGCCACGCCTGCCGAGGAGGCACAGGCGATCGCGCTTGCCCTGCGGCAGGCGCTGGAAATCCCCGGGCGGACCGCGGCGCTGGTCACGCCCGATCGCGCGCTGGCACGCCGGGTGGCGGCCCATGTCGCGCGCTGGGGGATCGCGATCGACGATTCCGCCGGCCGGCCGCTATCGATCCTGCCGTCGGGCACGCTGCTGACAGCGCTTGCCGAAGCAGCCACTCAGCGTTTCGCCCCACTGGCGCTGCTGACATTGCTCAAGCATCCGCTGGTGCGCTTCGGCGAGGCGCGGGGCGCGTGGCTGGATGGCGCCCGCGCGCTCGACCGCGTGTTGCGCGGGCCTCGGCCAGCGGCCGGACTCGCGGGGATCGATGACCATCTCGCCACGCCCTCGGAGCGTGAGCGGCGGCTCTTCGGTGAAGCGTTGGCATGGTGGCCCGAAGCGCGCGCGCTGCTGGCGCCGATCGAGGCGGTGTTCGAGGACGAGGCACAGCCTCTCGCGGCGTTGGTGGCGGCGCTGCGCGAGACCGCGCAGGCCTTGTGTGGCGATGCGCTGTGGAGCGGCCCGGCGGGGCGTGCGGCGGCCGAATTGCTGGCCGATCTGGAAGCTGAGGCGAGTGCCGGGCCGGCCAGTGTCGAACCGGCCAGTCTTGCGCCGCTGCTGAAGACGCTGATGGATGAAGTCGCGGTGCGCCCGCCGCAGGGGGGCCATCCGCGCCTGGCGATCTACGGTCTGATCGAGGCGCGGTTGCAGACCGCCGACCTGATGATCCTGGGCGGGCTGAACGAGGGTATCTGGCCCGGCCAGCCCGCGCCTGATCCGTGGCTCGCGCCGCGCATCCGGGCAGAGCTTGGTCTGCCGGGGCTTGAACGCCGCGTCGGCGTGTCAGCGCACGATCTCGCCGGCGCGCTAGGCGCGCCGCAGGCGTTGATCACGCGGGCGCGACGCGATGCGAGCCAGCCGGCGATCGCCTCGCGCTTCTGGCTGCGACTGCAGGCGCTGGCCGGAGAACGTTTCGAGCGGGCGCGGGCATTGGAGCGCTGGACGCGGGCGCTGGACGATCCGGGCACGCATGAACCGGCCGACCAGCCGGCGCCGTCGCCCCCCGCGGTCCTGAGGCCGAAACGCATCGCCGTCACGGATGTCGACCGGTTGAAGGCCGACCCCTATGCCTTTTACGCCAAGCGCATCCTGCGGCTGATGGCGCTCGACCCGGTCGATGCCGATCCGAGCGCGGCATGGCGTGGGACGGCAGTGCATGAAATCCTGGAGGTCTGGGCGCGCGAGGACCAGTGTGCGCCCGATAGCCTGCGGGTCCGTGCGCTGGCGATGCTGGCCGACGAGCGCACTCATCCGATGATGCGCGCGCTGTGGCAGCCGCGGCTGATGGAGGCGATCGACTGGATCGCGGCGGAGATCGCGCGCGGGAGTTCGCTGGGCCGGCAGGTGTTGGCGGTTGAGAAGGATGGGAAGATCGACATTGCCGGGGTGACGCTGACCGGCAAGTTCGACCGGATCGACCGGATGCCCGACGGGACGCTTGCGGTGATCGATTACAAGACCGGCAAGGCGCCGTCGCCCGCCTCGGTGCGCGCCGGGTTCAGCCTGCAACTCGGCCTGCTCGGGCTGATCGCCGAACGGGGCGGGTTCGAGGGAATCCGTGGCGACGCGCGCGGTTTCGAATATTGGTCGCTGGGCAAGCGCAACGACAGTTTCGGCTATATCACCTCGCCGGTCGACGCGGCGGGCAAGGCTGAAAAGGTGCGGCCTGAGGATTTTCCCGCGCTGGCGGCGCATCATTTCACCGAGGCGGTCGCGGCCTGGCTGACCGGCGGGGAGGCATTCACCGCCAAGCTCCACCCCGAATATGCGCCCTATGCCGATTACGACCAGTTGATGCGCCGCGACGAATGGTATGGCCGTGAGCGGGGATAACCGGCCCCTCCCGCATCTGAAGGGCAATCAGGCGGCCGCGAGCGCGCCCGATGCTCATGTCTGGCTGTCGGCCTCGGCCGGCACGGGCAAGACGCAGGTGTTGACCGCGCGCGTGTTTCGCCTGTTGCTGCGCGGGGTCGATCCCGGCGCGATCCTGTGCCTGACCTTCACCAAGGCCGGCGCGGCCGAGATGGCGGGGCGGATCAGCGCCCGGCTCGCCGCCTGGGTGCGCATGCCCGAGAACGACCTGAAGAAGGACCTGTATGCGCTGGGCGAGGATCATCTCGATCCGCGCCGTACCGCCTATGCCCGCACCCTGTTCGCCAAGGTGCTCGATGCGCCGGGCGGCGGCCTGCGTATCCAGACGATCCACAGCTTCTGCCAGGGGTTGCTTGCCGCCTTCCCGGTCGAGGCCGGGCTGGTGCCGGGTTTTCGCCCGCTTGAGGCGCGCGAGGAATCGGTGCTCGCGCGCGAGGCGCTGGCTGAGATGCTGGTCGAGGCCGACCGCGACGGCAGGGCGAAGCCGATCGAGACGATCGGCCGGCTGAGCGTGCGGCTGGGCGAGGGCGAGGCGGAGAATTTCCTGCGCGCCTGTGGCCGGGCGCCGGCCGCGATGGAGGAATTGCCGCGCGGCGACGGGCTGCGCCCGTTCCTCCGCCGCGCGCTCGACCTGCCGACGGGCGATATCGAGAGCGTGATCCTGAGCGCCTGCGGCGATGATATGGTCGATCATGAAGCGCTCGACGCGATCGGCGGCATGAACAGCGGCTGGGGTACCAAGAGCGGGGTCGAACGCGCCGGGATCATCTATGGCTGGCTTGAAAAGCCGGTCGTTGAGCGCGCCGCCGCGCTCGCCGATCTCCACAAGGTCTGGGCCAAGGCGGATGGTGGCATGCGCTCCTTCGCCAAGGGGCAGGCACCGCAGGAGGAGGAGTATCCCGAACTGGCGAGCGGGCTCTATACTTGGTGTGCTGAACTGCTCGATCTGCGAGTCCGTGCCGTCTATGCCGACCTGCTGGCCGATGCGCTCGATGTCGGGCGGGATTATGCTGCGGCCTATGCCCGGGCCAAACGGCGCATCGGCGGGGTCGATTTCGACGACCTGATCCGCGCGACGATCGACCTGCTCGGCCAGCCGGGCATGGGCGAATGGGTGCGCTACAAGCTAGACCAGGTGACGGAGCATATCCTGATCGACGAAGCGCAGGATACCAATCCGGAGCAATGGTCGATCATCCGCGCGCTGGCCGACGAGTTCTTCGCTGGCCTCGGCGCGCATGACGAGCGGCTGCGGACCCTGTTCACGGTCGGCGACTACAAGCAGGCGATCTTCGGATTCCAGGGCACGCACCCGATCTATTTCCAGGCGGCCGAGCGGCATTTCGGCGGGCTGGCTGAGGATGCCCAGGGGCCGGACGGGGAAGGACTGCGCTTCGACCGGCTCTCGCTGACTCACAGTTTCCGATCGACACTGCCGGTGCTTGAGTTCGTCGATGCGGCGATCGAGGCGATCCCGGAGCCAGGGCTCGGTACCATTGCCGAGCGCGAGCCGCATGCAAGTGAAGTCCACGGCCCCGGCACGGTCACCTTGTGGCCGCTGACGGTCGCCGGCGGCAGCGAGGAGGATGACGAAGGCTGGATCGCCGATTCCACTCGTGCGCTCGCCAGCCAGATCGCCAGGCAGATCAAGGCGTGGATCGGCACGCTGGTGCTGGAAAGCAAGGGGCGGACGTTGCGCCCCGAGGATGTGATGATCCTCGTCAAGCGGCGCGGTGAGTTGGCCTCGCTGATCGTTGCCCGGCTTTATGCCGAGGGCGTGGCGGTCGCGGGGGTCGACCGGCTGCGGCTCAACGCGCCGCTTGCGGTGCAGGACCTGCTCGCCGCGATCCGTTTCGTGCTGCAGCCGGGGGACGATCTGTCGCTTGCCAGCCTGCTGGTCTCGCCGCTGATCGGATGGAGCCAGGAGCGGCTGATGCAGGCAGCACCGCGCGACTCCGGCAGCCTGTGGCGGCATTTGTCGCGGACCCAGCCGCGCGAGGCGCTCGATCCGCTGCACAGGATGCTGGACCGGGCGGATATCGCCACGCCCTATCAGTTCCTCGAAGAGATGCTGTCCGGATCGCTCGATGGGCGGCGCAAGCTGATCCGACGGCTGGGGCAGGAGGCGCGGGATCCGATCGAGGAACTGCTCAACGCGGCGCTCGATTTCGAATCGCTCGGCACGCCGTCGCTGCAGCGCTTCCTCGACTGGTTCGATCGCGGCGATGTGGAGATCAAGCGCGATCCGTCAGCGCCGCTCGATGCGGTGCGGGTGATGACCGCGCACGGCGCCAAGGGATTGCAGGCGCCGCTGGTGATCCTGGCCGATGCGGCGGTCGATCCGACTCGTTCGCCGCGCTCGACGCTCAACTGGACGCCGGAGGGGATGGCGAATGCGCTGCCGATCTTCCGCCCGCGCGTCAGCGAACGCGGCGGGCCGCTTGGTGACGTGCTCGATGCGGATGCGCAGCGGGAGCTGGAGGAGCATTGGCGGCTCTTCTATGTCGCGGCGACGCGGGCGGAGGAACGGCTGGTCATCGCGGGCGCGCTGGGGCCGCTTGCCAAGGGCGAGCCGCCGCCGTCGAGCTGGTACGCTGCCGCCGATCGGGCGATGACGGGCCTGGGCGTGGCGCCGTCGCCCGACGCGCGAAGTTTCACTGGAATCGTACCGCAAAAAGCGGTTGCCGTTTCGGGCCGGAAAGCGGTGGAACAGGAGGAGGATGTCTCGCTTCCTGGCTGGACGCAGGAGCGCGCGCCGGTCGAGGCACGTCCGCCGCGTCCGCTCGCGCCGTCGTCATTGGGGGAGGACGCCGTGGCCGATCCGCCGCCGACACCGGCGATGCGCATCGCAGCGGATCGGGGACGGCTGATCCACGCGTTGTTCGAACGCCTGCCGGCGGTGCCGCGTGAAAGCCGCGAAAGGACTGCCGACCGCTGGCTGGAACGGGTCGGTGCGGTATCCGATCCCGCGATGCGGGCGGAGATCGGGCGGACCGTGCTCGACGTGCTTGACGATCCTCGCTTTGCAGGCCTGTTCGGGCCGGAGTCGCTGGCGGAAGCCCCCATCGCCGCTGTGGTCGGCGAGGGCGTTGTCGTCTCAGGCACGGTCGACCGGCTGCTGCTGACGCCGGAGTTGATCCAGGTGGTCGACTTCAAGACCGGGCGGCTGATTCCACAAGGGCCTGACGATGTTCCAGCCTATCATGCGCGCCAGATGGCCGCCTATGTCGAGGCGTTGCGGGTGGTTTTCCCCGGCCGGGAGATCGAGGCGGCCTTGCTCTACACGGCTGGGCCGACACTGGTTGGCTTGCCGTCGTCGCTGCTCGACCAGCACAAGCCCGGCTATGCCGCGCCCCAGCAAAGCTACGACCTGCCCGCTTGAGTGGCGGGCCCCCGGTCCCTAGATTGCGCGCAACACAGGAGATTCCATCATGGCGACCAAGCAGATCACCGACGACAGCTTCCACAGCGACGTCATCAGTTCCGACAAGCCGGTGCTCGTCGACTTCTGGGCGGAGTGGTGCGGGCCATGCAAGATGATCGGCCCGAGCCTTGAGGAGATTTCCGACGAACTCGGCGAGCAGGTGTCGATCGTCAAACTCAACATCGACGACAATCCCGATGCCCCGGGGCGCTATGGCGTACGCGGCATCCCGACGATGATCCTGTTCAAGAACGGGGCCCCTGCGGCGACCAAGGTCGGCGCCGAGCCGAAGGGCCGGATCAAGGCATGGCTTGAGGGCGAACTCGCCTGATCGCCTGAGATATCGAAAGGGGCCGCGCGGCTTTGGCTGCGCGGCCCCTTTTTTTATTCAGCGATAATAATCGTGGCGTTCAGCGCCATCGAAAGCGGCCGCCTGGCAGGCAGCAGGCGCGGAAATCTCTTCCCCGATCCGCAGGGGCACGGGTCCTTCCGGCCGAGTTTTTCGATCAGTTCGATATCGCCATGAACGACGCGGAAGCCCCGCTTCACGTTCGTTTCGGATGGATACCCCTTACGCCGTTTCGAGCTGACCTCGAAAGCAGGGCAGGTCGGCGAGTTGGTCGATGCGGTGCATGACGGCCTCCTGTCATAACGTCGCCTGAGCGCGACGCGAGCCGGATGCGCCGGGACCAACGCGGCGTCAAGTCAGGTGAGCGGGATCATCACCTGGCTGGCATAGCCGGCACGCGCCTGGAGGCTGTTGTACCAGTCGGCCACATTGGGCAGGTCAGGCCGCTCGATCGGCAGGGTGAACCAGCTATGGACATAGACGCCCATCGGCACGTCGCCGATGCCGAAGGCGTCGCCCGACAGCCAGGGGCTCAGCGCGAGATGGGCGTCGAGCACCGCCATCTTCCGGGCGCAGGCCTCGGCCGATCGCCTGATCGCGTCAGTATCGCGCTGACCTTCCGGGCGCCTGACGAGGTTGACGAACGCATCGCGCTGCGCCTCGGCATAATCGATCTGCCAGTCCATCCAGCGATCGGCCATCGCCCGCGCCGCAGGAGCGGATGGCCAGAAACGATCCGGCGCATGACGCGCGGCGAGATAGCGCAGGATCGCGTTGGATTCCCACAGGGTCACCTCGCCGTCGTCGATCGTCGGGATCAGCGCGTTGGGATTCCGTGCGAGATAGTCGGCGTCCATGCCGAACTGGCCGCCGACATCATGCCGGACATAGGCGAGGCCGGCCTCTTCGGCGAACCACGCGACTTTCTTCACATTATGCGAGTTCAGGCGACCCCAGATGGTCAGCATGCCTCCGTGCCCTTCAAATAATGCGCCTCCCCGGCCTGCGCCGGGGGAAGGGTGTCAGCTCCGGTAATCGGCGTTGATCGCGATGTAACCGTGGGTCAGGTCGCAGGTCCAAACCTTGGCGCGTCCGTCGCCGAGGCCGAGATCGACGCCGATGTCGATCTCGCTGCCCTTGAGGTGCGCCGCGACGGGTGTCTCGTCATAGCCCGTCACTGCGAGGCCATCGCGCGCGACCTGGGTTTCGCCGAAGCGGATGGCGAGCCTGTCGCGCTCGGCGGGTTCGCCGGCCTTGCCGACGGCCATCACGACACGGCCCCAATTGGCATCCTCGCCGGCAATGGCGGTCTTCACGAGCGGAGAGTTGGCGATCGATAGTGCGATGACCCGCGCGCTGCGATCGCTTTCGGCGCCAGTGACATCGACCGTGATGAATTTCGACGCCCCCTCGCCATCGCGCACGACGAGATGGGCGAGTTGAAGGCAGAGATCGGCAAGCGCGGCACGGAACGCGTCAGCCCCCGCGTCGTCGGCCGAGGCGAGCGGGGCGTTCCCCGCCTTGCCCGTCGCGAAGGCGAGCACGGTGTCGCTGGTCGAGGTATCGCTGTCGACCGTGATGCAGGAGAAGCTCTTCACGTTCGCGTCGGAGAGCGCTGCCTGGAGGAAGGCAGGCTCGACGGCGGCGTCGGTGAAGATGAAGCCGAGCATCGTCGCCATGTCCGGCATGATCATGCCCGACCCCTTGATGATGCCGACGAGATTGACCGTCCTCTCGCCAATCACCGCCTGGGTGACCGCGGCCTTGGTGAAGGTATCGGTGGTCATGATCGTCGCGGCGGCGTCTTCCCAGCTGCACGGATCAGCCTGGAAGGCGGCATCGAGGCCAGCCTCGCTCTTGTCGATCGGCAGCGGCACGCCGATCACGCCGGTCGAGGCGACGAATACGTCGGAAGGCTGGCAGCCGAGCCGGCCGGCGACGCGGGCGGCGAGATTCTCCACTGCCGCGCGGCCGCGATCGCCGGTGAAGGCGTTGGAATTGCCGGCATTGACCACCAGCGCACGCGCCTGGCCGAGCACCAGCGCCTTGCGGCACCATTCCACTTCGGGCGAGGGGCAGCGGCTCTGGGTCAGCACGCCGGCCACCGCCGTGCCCGGATCGAGCGTGACGAAGGTCAGGTCGCAGCGATCCCAGGTCTTGTAACGCGCGCGGGCGATGCGCGGCGTGACGCCGGGGATCGGGGGCAGGGTGGGAAAGCCTTCGGGCGCGAGGGGGGAGCGGGTGCTGGACATGGGCGCCCTAATAAGGCCCGGCGTGCCGGAGGCAAATGCCGTCGCCCTCAAAAGCGTGGCCAGTGCGCAATTCGCCTGTATCATCGGGGGGAACGATGGAGGCGGCATGATCATCGGAGAGGGGCGGAGCGTCACGATCGCGGTGGTCTTCACGGCTGTGGTGCTCTTCCTGCTGTTTGTCGTGATGCTCGTCCTTGGCTTCGAACGCTATGGGCCGCGTCTATCGGCCGATCTGGGAGGACAGGCGAATGTCGACGGGAAGACGCCGCCGGTGGAGCGTCAGATAGGAGAGAGCGAGCGCACCCGCCCAGATAACGTGTTCAGCACCGGGCCGACGATGCGGATGAAGCGTTCGGCGCCAGCGGGACGACGCGTCCGGCCGCCCGATCGCGCATTAGCCGATGCAAAGCCGGTACCGGAGGGGAGCCCGGCTGCGTGGTTCAAAGACATTTATCCGCCGGGAGAAATGCTCGCGGAAGGACGTGTCGTGGCCGCACTGAAAATCGATGCGACTGGATTTCCAATCGAGTGTGCGATCATCACCAGCAGTCGCTCACCTGGTCTGGACGAAATGACCTGCTCCGGGTTGTTGGACGATGCGACCTTCACACCCGCTAGAGATCGAAACGGTGTGGCGACCATTGGCGACTATACGGTGCCGGTCCGATGGGTATTGTCGGAGAACTGAACGGTTTTCGTGATGAGCAATCGCTGGACGCCCGCATCCCGACCCACTACATCGCACGCCGCGATGGAACTGCTTCTCATCCTTTCCGCCCTGCTGAGCGCGCTGACCGGCGCGATTTCCGGCGTGCGGGCTCCCGAGGTGCGGCTGCATCAGGCAGTGGTCGAGGCATCCGCCGCGCGCACGACTGCACCGGCCGCCGCGCGCGTCGCGGCGCGACCGATCGTCCAGGCAGTGCCGACGCTTGTCGCGGCAGCGTCAGTCGGCGTGAATGCCGTGTTTTCGCTCGACCATGCCTATCCGCTCTATGCGGAGCGTCGTCGCGAATAGCGCGACCGCCTGATCCGGCTGCGGCCGGTTCCTTTCGTCACGTCCATTCCGCCGCCCGGCATGATCCGGCGGCCATGCCTTCAAAGATCGGGAATTCTCCATGCTCGGCGGCTTTGCCAAATCGCTTTTCGGCTCCTCGAACGACCGTTACGTCAAGTCGCTCGGCTCCATCGTCGCGAAGATCGCGGGGTTCGAACCGACCATCTCGGCGATGACCGACGCCGAGCTTTCCAACCAGACGAGCGTGTTCCGCGAGCGGCTGGCGAACGGCACCAAGCTCGACGACCTGCTGCCCGAGGCGTTCGCCACGGTACGCGAGGCGGCGAAACGGACGCTGGGCCAGCGCCACTACGACGTTCAGATGGTCGGCGGCATCGTGCTCCATCGCGGCGAGATTGCCGAGATGCGTACCGGCGAGGGCAAGACGCTGGTCGCGACGCTCGCGACCTATCTCAACGCGCTGCCGGGCACCGGCGTGCATGTCGTCACGGTCAACGACTATCTGGCGGAGCGCGATGCGGGCTGGATGGGCCAGGTCTATCGTTTCCTCGGCCTGACGGTCGGCGTGATCATCCCCAACCTGACCGACCAGCAGCGCCGCGACGCGTACCATGCGGACATCACCTACGGCACGAACAACGAGTTCGGCTTCGATTATCTGCGCGACAACATGAAGTATGAGCGCAGCTCGATGGTGCAGCGCGCCTTCAACTTCGCGATCGTCGACGAGGTCGATTCGATCCTGATCGACGAGGCGCGCACGCCGCTGATCAT
>JAZKCJ010000024.1:0-162780 GCA_040388155.1 Pseudomonadota bacterium | reverse complement strand
CGATAGATCGACAGCGCGCCGTCGCGGATCGTCGACATGACCGGCGCATGCCCTTCGAGCACGCCGAAATCGCCCTCGGAGCCGGGGACGACGACCATGTACACGTCCTCGGAACGGACGAGCTTTTCGGGAGTGACGAGTTCGAAGTGCAGCATTCTATCTCTCCCCCCTCCCCTTCAGGGGAGGGGCAGGGTGTGGGGGAGTGGTAGCGACCCTTTGCGGGTCAGGCCCCACCCCAACCCCTCCCGTGAAGGGGAGGGGCTTTCAGTCCTTACGCTTCCTGCGCCATCTTCTCGGCCTTGGCGATCGCTTCTTCGATGCCGCCGACCATGTAGAAAGCGCTCTCGGGCAGGTGATCATACTCGCCGTCGACCACTGCCTTGAAGCTCTTCACGGTATCCTCGAGCTGCACGAACTTGCCCGAAATGCCGGTGAAGACCTCGGCGACGTGGAACGGCTGCGACAGGAACTTCTGGATTTTCCGGGCGCGCGACACGGTCAGGCGATCGTCTTCCGACAGCTCGTCCATGCCGAGAATGGCGATGATGTCCTGAAGCGACTTGTACTTCTGCAGGGTCGACTGAACGGCGCGGGCTGTCTCGTAATGCTCCTGGCCGACGACGCGCGGCTCGAGCACGCGCGAGGTGGAGTCGAGCGGATCGACCGCCGGGTAGATGCCCAGCTCCGAGATCGCGCGGTTGAGCACGGTCGTCGCGTCGAGATGGGCGAAGGACGTTGCCGGCGCCGGATCGGTAAGATCGTCGGCAGGCACGTAGATCGCCTGCACCGAGGTGATCGAGCCCTTGTTGGTCGAGGTGATTCTCTCCTGCAGCGCGCCCATGTCGGTCGAGAGCGTCGGCTGATAGCCCACGGCCGACGGAATGCGGCCGAGCAGCGCCGACACTTCCGAACCCGCCTGGGTGAAGCGGAAGATGTTGTCGACGAAGAACAGCACGTCCTGGCCTTCGACGTCGCGGAAATATTCTGCGATCGTCAGGCCCGACAGCGCGACGCGGGCGCGGGCGCCCGGCGGCTCGTTCATCTGGCCATATACCAGGGCAACCTTGGAACCTTCGGACTGCGGATTGCCGTCGGCATCCTTGGCGATAACGCCTGCGTCGAGGAACTCGTGGTAGAGATCGTTGCCCTCACGGGTACGCTCGCCGACGCCCGCGAACACCGAGGTGCCGCCATGGCCCTTGGCGATGTTGTTGATCAGTTCCTGGATGAGCACGGTCTTGCCCACGCCGGCGCCGCCGAACAGGCCGATCTTGCCGCCCTTCGCGTACGGGGCGAGCAGGTCGATGACCTTGATGCCGGTGACCAGAATGGCGCTCTCGGTCGACTGGTCGACGAACAGCGGCGCCGATGCGTGGATCGGGGCGGTCTCGGTGTGGCCGACCGGGCCACGCTCGTCGATCGGCTCGCCGATCACGTTCAGGATTCGGCCGAGCGTCTTCGGGCCGACCGGCACGCGGATCTGCGAGCCGGTGTCGGTCACGGTCTGGCCGCGGGTCAGGCCCTCGGTCGCGTCCATGGCGATGGTGCGGACGGTGTTCTCGCCGAGATGCTGGGCGACCTCGAGCACGAGGCGGTTGCCATTATTGTCGGTTTCGAGCGCCGAAAGGATCGCCGGCAGGCTGCCCTGCGGGAAGGCGACGTCGACGACGGCGCCGATCACCTGGCTGATGCGGCCGACATTGTTGGTCGTCGCGACAGTCGCGGTGGCCGTCGTCTCCGGAGCGGTTGCCTTGGGCGCGCGCTTGGCGGCAGGCTTCTTGGTGGTCGGGGCTGCGGTTGCCATCGTTCTTTCCTTGCTTCGAACTGCTTAGAGCGCTTCGGCGCCAGAGATGATTTCGACCAGTTCCGTGGTGATCGCGGCCTGGCGGGTGCGGTTGTACTGGATCGTCAGCTTGTTGATCATGTCGCCCGCGTTGCGCGTCGCATTGTCCATCGCGGTCATGCGCGAGCCCTGTTCCGATGCTGCGTTTTCGAGCAGCGCGCGGAACACCTGGATCGCCACGTTGCGCGGCAGCAGGTCGGCCAGGATCGATTCCTCGTCCGGCTCATAGTCGACCGCTGCACCGCCATCGGCCACCGGGGCGGCGTTGACGTCGATCGCGACGGGGATGATCTGGCGGCCGACCGGCTCCTGCACCAGCGCCGACTGGAAACGGGCGTAGAACAGGTGAGCGATGTCGAACTCGCCCGCCTCGAAGCGGGCGATCACGTCATCGGCGATCTCGCGCGCGTCAGTGAAGGCGACCTTCTTGATATGGCCCATCTCATGGTCGGCGACGATCAGCTTCGGGTAGAAGCGGCGCAGCACGCGGCCCTTCTTGCCGGCGATGTAGATCTTCACTGTCTTGCCGGCGGCGATCAGCTCCTCGGCCTTGCGGCGGGCCGCACGGACGATGTTGGAGTTGAACGCACCCGCCAGGCCGCGCTCGGACGTCGCGACGATCAGCAGGTGGACCTGGTCCTTGCCGGTGCCGGCGAGCAGCTTCGGGGATGATTCGCTGAGGCTCACCTTGGCGGCGAGGCTCGCCATCACCTTTTCCAGCCGCTCGGCATAGGGGCGGCCGGCGACGGCCGCTTCCTGCGCACGGCGCAGCTTCGCGGCGGCGACCATCTTCATCGCCTTGGTGATCTTCTGCGTCGACTTCACCGAGCCGATGCGGATCTTGAGGGCCTTCAGAGATGCCATGTCAGTCCGTTACCGCTTCCCTTCTTCCGTCATGCCGGACTTGCTCCGGCATCCACTCATCCACCAGCGCTCAGGTCTGTTGCCCGGTGGACCCCGGAACAAGTCCGGGGTGACGGATATGTGTGTCCGTTATTACGCAAACGTCTTGGCGAAGGCGTCGAGCGCAGCCTTGAGCTTGCCCTTGGCCTCGTCACCCAGATCCTTGGTGTCGCGGATCAGGCCGAGCACATCGGCATGGTTCGCGCGCAGGTCGGCGAGCATCGCGGCTTCGTAGCGGACGACATCCTGAACCGCGACGGCGTCCAGATAGCCATTGGTACCGGCGAAGATCGACGCGGTCTGCTCCTCGAAGGGCAGCGGGCTGAACTGGGCCTGCTTGAGCAGCTCGGTCAGGCGTGCGCCGCGGTTGAGCAGCTTCTGGGTCGAGGCGTCGAGGTCCGAACCGAACTGGGCGAAGGCGGCCATCTCGCGATACTGGGCGAGCTCGAGCTTGATCGAGCCCGACACCTTCTTCATCGCCTTGGTCTGCGCGGCGGAACCGACGCGGCTCACCGACAGGCCGACGTTGATCGCGGGGCGGATGCCGGCGAAGAACAGGTCGGTTTCGAGGAAGATCTGGCCGTCGGTGATCGAGATCACGTTGGTCGGGATGTACGCCGACACGTCGCCGGCCTGGGTCTCGATGATAGGCAACGCGGTGAGCGAGCCCGAGCCATTGTCCTTGTTCATCTTCGCTGCGCGCTCGAGCAGGCGCGAGTGGAGATAGAACACGTCGCCCGGATAGGCTTCGCGGCCCGGCGGGCGGCGCAGCAGCAGCGACATCTGGCGATAGGCGACTGCCTGCTTCGACAGATCGTCGAATACGATCAGCGCGTGCATGCCGTTGTCGCGGAAATACTCGCCCATCGCGGTGCCGGTGTACGGCGCGAGGAACTGAAGCGGGGCGGGGTCGGACGCGGTGGCGGCGACGACGATGGAATATTCCATCGCGCCCTGCTCGGTCAGCGTGCGGACGAGCTGCGCGACGGTCGAGCGCTTCTGGCCGACCGCGACATAGATGCAATAGAGCTTCTTGCTCTCGTCATCGCCGGCGTTGACCGTCTTCTGGTTGATGAAGGTGTCGATCGCGACGGCCGACTTGCCGGTCTGGCGGTCGCCGATGATCAGCTCGCGCTGGCCACGGCCGACGGGGACGAGGGCGTCGATCGCCTTCAGGCCGGTCTGCACTGGCTCATGGACCGAGGTACGCGGGATGATGCCCGGTGCCTTCACTTCGACGCGGCTGCGCTGGTCGGTGGCGATCGGGCCCTTGCCGTCGATCGGGTTGCCCAGACCGTCGACCACGCGGCCGAGCAGGCCCTTGCCGACGGGGACGTCGACGATCGTGCCAGTCCGCTTGACGACGTCGCCTTCCTTGATCTCGGCGTCAGAGCCGAAGATCACGACGCCGACATTGTCGGCCTCGAGGTTGAGCGCCATGCCCTGCACGCCGTTGGAGAATTCGACCATCTCGCCGGCCTGGACGTTGTCCAGCCCGTGGATGCGCGCGATGCCGTCGCCGACCGACAGCACCTGGCCGGTTTCGGAGACCTGGGCCTCGGTACCGAACGAGGCGATCTGGTCCTTGATGACCTTCGAGATTTCAGCGGCGCGGATATCCATTGTCAGCCTTTCATCGCGTGCGCGAGCGTATTGAGACGGGTCTTGATCGACGAATCGATCATCTGCGAGCCGATCTTGACGACCAGCCCGCCAAGCAGCGTGGGATCGACCGACAGGTCGACGGAAACGTCACGGCCGATCCGGGTGCGAAGCTGCTGCTTCAGCGCGTCGACCTGGGGTGCGGAAAGCGGATGCGCCGAGATGATCTCGGCGGTCGTCTCGCCCCGATGGCTGGCGGCGAGCGTGCGGAACGCGCGGATGATCGCGGGCAACTGCGGCAGGCGGCGATTCTCCGCCAGCACGCCGAGGAAGTTCTTCGTCGTACCGTCGACGCCAAGCACGGTCGCCGTTGCGGCAACCGCTTTGGCCGCATCCTGGCGGCTCACCAGCGGGCTGGCGACCAGCCGGGCGAACTCGTCCGACTGCTCCAGCGCGGCGCGCACCTGTGCCAGGCTCGCCTCGACGGCGTCGATCGTCTTTGAATCGCGGGCAAGCTCGAAGAGCGCGGTGGCGTAGCGACCGCTTAAGCTTGCTTGAATACCGCCGGATGTCTCCACGCGATCGAAATCCTCGTTTGAAACTGTTTGCGACCCATACGAAAAGGGAGGCCGGAATCGGCCCCCCTGATGGGTCGCCGCGCGGTTAGCATCGGGTTGCACGGGATGCAACCCGAGTCCGTCGGGCAGGCCTGAACGACGACTTCCAGATTACAGGCGGGATGACCATGGGGAACTTTCGCCGGGCGGTCGCCCGAGCGAGATATCTTCGGCGATCTTGTCCGCTTCTGCCCTTCTGCACGCCATCGCTGCAACGCATGGGCGGTCCCTGGCGGCAGGAGGCACATATAGAGTGTGTTGTCGCCTCCAGGTTCCCGGCCGATGTTTCTTTCCGATTTCATATAACCGTAACAATCGGTTAACCACGCGTTTGCGTCTTGGTCCTCATAGCCCGGCCATGCCTCGCCCAGACATCGCCGCCGCCCTTTCGGTCTTCAAGCACTTCATCGCACGGCGAGGGTCGGGTGGTGGCAGCATCCGGTCCCAGCTTCGCCGCATCGTCTGGAGCCTGCTCGGCATCCAGGCGCTGCTCGCCGTCGCGCTGATCGGCACCACGCTCAGCACCAGCCACGGCGTTCGCTCGCTGGTGCTCGACCGGCTCTATCCGATCGGGGAGCTTCAACGAGTCAACGACAGCTATATCACTGCCCTGCTCACCGCGCAGAAGGTGCAGAGCGGCAATCTCTCGCCTGAAAGCGCGATCAGCGTGATCGAGGCTGCGCGTGCCACTATCCGTACGAGCTGGCAGTCCTTTGCCAGCCACGCACCCGACCAGCGGCGTAACACCGCGATCGCGCAGGTCTCCGATGCGCGTCACGATGCCGACGCGGCGATCGATCGGCTGCTCGATCTGCTGCGCAGCCGTCGCCTCGACCAGCTCGATTTCTTCGTCAGCGGCGCACTCTATGCGGCGATCGATCCGCTGACCGTCGCCAGCAACGGCCTGGTCGACGATCTCCGCACTGATGCCGCGCGCGAGCGGGCGACGCTCGAACGGGGGTTCGCGACGGCGTATCTCATGGTCGCCTTCGTGACGCTGCTCGCCGCGCTGATCGGCTGGTGGGGCATGCGCATGCTGACCCTTCGAATCGAGCAGCCGCTCGCGCGGATCGCGGTGGCGACCAGCGACATCACGCTTGAGCGCGACGATACGCCGATCCCCGGCCTCGACCGCACCGACGAGATCGGCGAGATTGCCCGCGCGCTGGCCTTTGCGCGCACACGATCCGGCGATGCGCGGCGCCTGAGCGAGGAATCGCACCGCGCCAATGAAGCGCTTCATCGCCGCCAGGTCGCCGAACATGAGGCACGTGCGAAACGCGCGGCCGATCTCGATGCGCTGTTCGCGGTGTTCGAACGCGAGGCGAGCCTTGTCGTCCACGAGCTCATCTCGGCTGGCCCCGCCTTGCGCGAGACGGCGAACGCGATGTCCGACGAGGCGGGAACGACCGAGCATCACGCGCTCGCGACCGCCGCGCTGGCCGAACAGAGCGCGTCGAGCGCGCGCACCATCGCCCAGTCCGGGGCTGCGCTGGCGGAAGCGATCGAGCGAATCAGCGACGAGGCGCATGAATCGAAGACCGGCGCTGCCCATGTCCGGGCGCGCACCCTCGAAGGCAGGGCGCATGCCGAATCGCTTGGCGTGCTGGTCGGCGAAATCGCCGGAGTGCTCGACCTGATCTCCGCCGTTGCCGGACAGACCAACCTGCTGGCCCTGAATGCGACGATCGAGGCCGCGCGCGCGGGCGACGCCGGGCGCGGCTTCGCCGTGGTCGCCGACGAGGTGAAGGGCCTCGCGCGCCAGACCCAGGCCGCGGCCGGCCGGATTGAATCGCGCCTCGCCGCCGTTTCGCACGCAAGCGATACCGTGCTTGAGACGATCCAGTCGGTCGATTCGCTCGCGGCTGATCTCGATCGTTCCGCCGCCAATGTCGCCGGCGCGGTGGAGCAGCAGCGCGACATGACCCGTCGTATCGCCGCCGCCATCGCCGAGGTGGAGGGTGGCACGGCCGATGCGGCGACCAACATGCAGCTTTTGTACGAGCGCGCCGAACGCTCGCGCCGCGGCGCCGAGAATGTGGCGCGCACCGCCGAAGCCGTCGCTGGCGGTGTCGAAACGCTGCGTACGCGGATCAATCGCCTGATGGATGACGTGCGGGTGGCGTGAGAACCTGTTTCGCCAAGTGCCCCGTACCCGATAAGGAGGGGGCGCGACGGGAGGCGTTATGATCGGCACATTGGCAATCAGGGCGTTCTCCGATGACGGTGAGGCACCTGCACCTTTCCGGGCGAGCGGCCGTTGATCCCGGTCGGCAAGATCGCCCTCTGGGTCGGCGGGGCGGCACTCCTTGTCTATCTGGTGCTGCTCGCGCTGCTCTTCTGGTTCCAGCGCGACTTCTTCTATCCCGCGCCGAAGATGGTCGTTGCCGGGCCCGGGCCCGGGGCCGGATATGAGGATGTGCGGATCAGGACCGCCGACGGCCTGACGCTGAGCGCCTTTTATCGCCCCGCCCGGGCCGGCTTGCCAACCCTGCTCTTCTTTCACGGCAATGGGAGCGATCTCGAAGCGAGCGTCCACGCGACGCGCGCGCTCGCTGCCCGGGGCTATGGCGTGATGCTGCCCGAATATCGTGGCTATGGCGGCAATCCCGGGGCGCCGGACGAGCAGGGCCTGTATCGCGACGGGGAGGCCGCGATGGCATGGCTCGCTGCGAAAGAGGTGCCGCAGGGCCGGGTCGTCGCCGTCGGCAATTCGCTTGGCTCTGGTGTCGCGACCGAGATGGCGGCGCGCCACCGGCTGGCCGGACTGGTGCTGATTTCCGGGTTCGCCAGCCTCGACCGGGTTGCGCAGGAACATTTTCCCGTCTTTCCCGTCCGATTGCTGGTGCGCGATCGCTACGACAATCTTGCGAAATTTCCCGCCGTCACCTGCCCGATCCTGCTGCTGCACGGCACGGCGGATGATGTGGTTTCAGTCGCCAACAGCCAGGCGCTGGCCAGGGCGCAGCCCGCGGCCAGGTTCCGGCTCGTCCCCGGAGCGGGGCATGAGCTCGCTTTCCTCGCCACGTCGCAGTCGGAGATTCTGGACTGGCTCAGCGCTGGTGCCTGAAGACGGCGCCTTCGTTTTGACCGCAAGCCTCGGGATGTGGCGGCTGGCCGCCGCGCCTATATCATCGTCATGACACAGCAACTCGCCATTGACGCCGATACCGCCTGGGCCGCTTTCGAGCGCCGCGACCGGGCCTATGACGGGCGTTTCGTCGGTGCCGTCACCTCGACCGGCATCTATTGCAAGCCGAGCTGCCCGGCGCGGCACCCGAAGCGGGAGAATGTCCGGTTCTACCGCGACGGCGCCGAGGCGCTGGCGGCCGGGTTCCGTGCCTGCCTGCGCTGCAAGCCCGACGAGGTCGGCCGTGACCGCATCGCGGTGGCCGAGGCTGTCGCGCTGATCGAGGCGGACGAGGACGGCATGGGGCTCGAGGAGCTCGCTGCCCGGGTCGGCTATGCCCCGCATCATTTCCACCGCCTGTTCAAGCGCGCGACCGGCGTCACGCCCGCCGCTTATGCCCGCGGCCTGAAGGCCCAGCGCGCGGCGAAGGCGCTGATCGAGGAAGATACCGTCACCCAGGCGATCTACGAAGCGGGCTATTCAGCCCCCAGCCGCTTCTACGAAGGCGGTGCGAGACGGCTTGGCATGACGCCGAGCGCGTGGCGCAAGGGCGGGGCAGGGGTGACGATCCGCTGGACCGTCGCCGATACCAGCCTCGGCCCGATGCTGGTCGCGGCGACCGACAAGGGGTTGTGCCGCGTATCGTTCGACGAAGGCGAGGAGGCGCTGAAGCTGCGCTTCCCCAAGGCCGAGATCGTGCCCGGCGGCGCTGCGCTCGCCGACCTCGCCGCCCGCGTGGTGGCCAGCGTCGAATCCCCGGAACGTCATCATGATCTGCCGCTCGACGTGCAGGGCACTGCTTTCCAGGAAGCGGTGTGGCAGGCGCTCCGCGCCATCCCCGCGGGCGAGACGCGCAGCTACAGCGAGCTTGCCGCGATCGCCGGCAGCCCCGGGGCAGTGCGGGCGGCGGGCACCGCGTGCGGCCAGAACCAGGTGGCGGTGGTCATCCCCTGCCACCGCGCCCAGCGCAGCGACGGCACGCTCGGCGGCTATGCCTATGGGCTCGATCGCAAGGTCGTGCTGCTCAAGCGCGAGGGCGTGGCGTGAGCGGCTTTGCCATCGCCGGCCTTGATCCGGCGCCGTTCGTGCCCCTCTACGGCTTCGACGCCGCCGCGCTGGTCGGCCTCGGCGTGGTCCGCATGGCCGTCACCAGGCGGCCGGGCTTTCCCTGCCGCATCTCGCTCGAGGATGCCGCGCCGGGCGAGCATGTGCTGCTGCTCAACTACGAACATCTCCCGGTCGACTCTCCTTATCGCCAGCGCCACGCCATCTTCGTGCGCGAGGGGGTGACCGCGGCGGCGCGGTTCGAGAACGAGGTACCCGAACAGCTCGCGACCCGGACATTGTCGGTCCGCGCCTATGATGCGGGGGGCATGATGACCGCTGCCGACCTCACCGAAGGTCGCGACCTGGGTGTTCTGATCGACCGTCTCTTCGCCGATCCGGCGGTGGCGTACCTGCACGCGCACAATGCGAAGCCCGGCTGCTTCGCCGCCAGGATCGACCGCGCCTGATTTTGCGTCGCCGGATGATGGCCGCTAGGCTCCCCGGATAATCGAGGGGGTCCCCATGAATCCGATCAAGCCCGTCACGCCACCGAACAGCCTGGTGTGGCGCGTCGTCCATTTTCCCCTGGTGCTGCTGGCGATCGGCATCGCCTTCATGATGGGCGCGGGGATGACGGCGACGCTGGTCAGCCGCGCCATTCCGCATGCCCATAATGACCTGCTGGCGGTGTTGGTCGCGATCCTGGTCGCGGGCATCTTCGTCGCTTATTATTGCGCCTTCGTCCGCCTGGTCGAACGCCGGCCGTTCGTGGCTGAGTTCGCGCTTTCCGGCTGGGCGAAGGAGCTCGGCGCAGGGCTGCTCGGCGGGCTGCTTCTCTTCTCCGTCGTCATCGGCATCATCGCTGCGTTCGGCGGCTATCGGGTGATCGGCCAACATCCTGCGGCCGTGCTGCTGCCGGTGCTCGCCATCTCGATCACCTCCGGCGTGACCGAGGAGATCATGCTGCGCGGTATCTTCTTTCGCCTGGTCGAATCCTGGCTTGGGAGCTGGATCGCCCTGATCCTTTCCGCCGCGTTGTTTGGCGCGCTGCACCTCAACAACCCCAATGCGTCGCTGCTGGCAGGTTCGGCCATTGCGCTCGAGGCAGGGGTGATGCTCGCCGCGCTCTACATGGTGACGCGCCGGCTATGGGCCGCGATCGGGCTGCATGCCGCATGGAACCTGTCGCAGGGCGGGATCTACGGGATCGCGGTATCGGGCTTCCGGCAGGACGGCCTGCTCATCCCGCAGACCAGCGGTTCGGACCTGCTGACCGGCGGTTCCTTCGGCGCGGAGGCGTCGCTTCCGGCGGTCATCGTCTGCACCGCCTTCGGCATCGTCCTGCTGGCCGTGGCCCATCGCCGCGACCGGTTCGTCAGGCCCTTCTGGTCGCGCGGGGCGTGACGCTCAGCCAGCCGATTTGCAGGAATAGACGATCTTCTCGTTGGGATAGGGCGGCAGCAGGGTGCGGATCGCGCTCTGCTGAGTCGCCAGATTGGCGCGTCCCGCCTCGTCGGGCGTGCAGGTCTTGATCGTCACCTGAGTCCTGATGTTGCGCAGCGCCTCCATCTGCGCTGCCGTCAGGAAATAGCGCTGGTTCGAATAGGTCCGCGTCGCCGGATCGAACTGGAGCACTGACACCGTCTGGTCCTCGGTCGGCACCAGGATGCGGTCCCATTTGCTGCCATTCTCGGCATATTGGGTGCGGCCGTTCATGCAGCCTGCCGTGCCCCAGTCGATCGCCAGGTCCTCGATCGAGGAAGAGACGACCCGGCTGCGATCCGGCACCACGGTGCACACCATCTTGCCCAAAGCTGCGGTCGAGGACACCGCCGGGGCCTGGGTCGGCGCGGTTTCGGGCGGAAGCGTCACCTCGCCGCTCGGCCGCAGGAAGAAGGTGACGGTCGCCGCGATCATCAGCACGCCGCCGGCCGAAGCCGCCCAGATCGCCTCGCGCCGCCGCCGGCGCACCTCGAGCAGCCCGCCGCCGCCGATCGCCAGTGCCCCCGCCACCAGCAGCACCGCGGCAAGCGCCATGATGTTCTCCCGGTTCCGCTCGGCTGCGATGCGGGCGCTGTCCAGCGCCTGCGCGCGGGCGGCGGCGGCTTTCGCAGCAGCGTCGCGTTTTGCCGCCTCCGCCTCGACGCTCGCCCGCGCATCGGCCTCGCTGTCCTGCTTCACCCGGTCGAGGATGCTGGTGCAGGGCGTGCCGACGGCCGGATATTCCTGCTTCGCGTTGCGCAGGAAGGTCGCAAGCTCGGAATCGGCGATGGCGAAGCCGAAGCTGGCATCGCCTTCCTCGCCCTTGGCGAAGGAGGAGTTCACCCCGATCACGCGCCCGCACGGATCGAGCAGCGGCCCGCCCGAATTGCCCCGCGCGATGTTGGCGGTGTGGAGCAGCACATCGACGCCCGACATGGTCCGCCGCCCGGAGAATACCCCTTCTGACCTGATCGGCGACAGCGGATGGATATAGTCGACCGCCGAGCGCGCGGTCGCGAGATCGACATTGCCGGGATAGCCAAGCGCCGTGACCGGCGCGCCCTCGTCGACCGGCCCGGTATAGAGCGCGACCGTCGGCAGCCGCGTGCCGGTGAACTCGATCAGCGCCAGGTCGCGCGCCGCGTCGATCGCGATGACCTTGCCCTCATAGCTCTTGGCGCCTTCGGACGGCACCACGCCGATCACGACATTGTCGGGATAGCGCTTGGCGAGGTCGACGACATGCGCGTTGGTCACGATCCGGTTGGGCGCCACGGCAAAGCCGCTGCCATGGCCGAATCCGACCACCTGGTCGTCGACCACCGCGACCGTGACGATGCGCACCACGCCGCGCCCGGTGGCTGAGATGTCGTCGGCGCGGGCCGGTGCGGCAACCACAGTCAGGGCGAGGAGCAGGCACGGGAACAGGCTCGCGAGCAGGTGCCGGAAGGAGCGGGGAAGCAGGGCGGTAGGCATGCCCGGATTCTGACAGGAAGACCGCACGGAAGACAGAGAGAATATGCGCCGGAGCGACGCTATCAGCAAAAACCGGCCCTCGGCCCGACCCACCGGGCAGCGCCGGTCACCGGCTAGAGGAAGCTGTACGGATCGACGTCGACCACGACCCGCACCTTTGATGGCCAGTCGAGCTTGCCCAGCCAGTCGCGGATCACATCCTGCACGTCGAGCGCGCGCCGGGCATGGATCAGCAGGCGGAACCGGTGCCGCCCGCGCAGCATCGCCAGCGGGGCAGGGGCCGGGCCATAGACCTCCATCGCCTCGAGCCGCGGCGCGGTGCGGCCGATCAGCGTCGCGATCTCCTGCGCCGCCGCCTGGTCCTCGCTCGACACCACGATCCCGGCAAAGCGACCGAACGGCGGCGCGCCCGCCTCCCGTCGCGATTCGGTCTCGGCTTCGTAGAATGCCTCGGCATCGCCCGTCACCAGCGCGCGCATCACCTGCGCGTCGGGGCTGTGGGTCTGGATATAGACATGCCCCGGCTTCTCGCCGCGCCCGGCCCGGCCCGACACCTGCATGATCTGCTGGAAGGTCCGCTCCGACGCGCGCAGGTCGCCGCCCGCCAGCCCCAGATCGGCATCGATCACGCCGACCAGCGTCAGGTTCGGGAAATGATAGCCCTTGGTGACGAGCTGCGTGCCGACCACGATGTCGATGTCGCCAGCCTCCATCCGGTGGACGAACTCGGCCGCCTTGGCCGGCGACCAGATCGTGTCGGAGGTGACGATCGCCGTCTTCGCTGCCGGGAACAGCGCGCGTACCTCGTCGGCGATCCGCTCCACGCCAGGGCCGACCGCGACCAGCGTATCCTCGTTGCTGCATTCCGGGCAGGCGCGCGGCACCGGCTCGACATGCCCGCAATGGTGGCAGGCGAGCCGGCTGACCAGCCGGTGCTCGACCATCCAGGCGGTGCAATTGGGGCATTGGAAACGGTGCCCGCAGGTCCGGCACAGGGTCAGCGGGGCATAGCCGCGCCGGTTGAGGAACAGCAGCGACTGCTCGCCCCGCTCGAGCCGTTCCTCGATTCCCTTGACGATCGCGGGTGCGATCCAGCGCCCGCGCTCGGGCGGATTGGCGATCAGGTCGATCGCCTCGATCGCCGGCATTTCCGCCGCGCCCCAGCGGCCCGGCAGCTTCAGTTCGGCATAGCGGCCAAGCGCCACCTGCTGCCGCGTCTCGATCGCCGGCGTGGCGGAAGCGAGGATGACCGGGCATTTCTCGAAGAGCCCGCGCATCACCGCTACGTCGCGGGCGTGATAATGCACCCCCTCTTCCTGCTTGAAGCTCGTCTCGTGCGCCTCGTCGACCACGATCAGGCCGAGATTGGCATAGGGCAGGAACAGCGAGGACCTGGCACCCACCGTCACCAGCGCCTGGCCGCTGGCGATCGCCCGCCATGCCCGGCGGCGCTGCGACTGGCGCAGGCCTGAGTGCCACGCCACCGGCGTCACGCCGAAGCGCGCGGCGAAGCGCTGCAGGAACGGCTCGGTCAGCGCGATCTCGGGCAGCAGCACCAGGGTCTGGCGCCCGGCGCGGATCGCGGCGGCGACCGCCTCGAAATAGACCTCGGTCTTGCCCGATCCGGTGACGCCGTCGAGCAGCGTCGGCTGGAACGCCTTCGCCTCGACATTGGCGACCAGCGCCTGCGCCGCGGCGCGCTGGTCCGGCGACAAGGCGGGCACGCCGTGCTCCGGATCGGGCACCGGGAACGGGCTGTCGATATCGACCTCGACCGCCTCGAGCGCCCCGGTCTTCACCAGCCCCCGGATCACCGCGTCCGATACATCGGCGGCCAGCGCCAGCTCGCGGATCAGCCCCTGGCGGTCGCCGATCCGCTCAAGCGCCTGCTGGCGTTGCGGCGTCAGCCGGTCGGGTATCTCACCGGTCGCACGATATTCCAGAACCGTCCGTCCGCCTTCGAGGGCCGAGGCGGAGGCAAGCGCCATGCGCGCCACCGAGGCTGGCGGCGCGAGATAATAATTGGCGGTCCATTCGATCAGCCGGCGCAACGGCGCACCAAGCGGCGGCGCGGGCAGCACGCCGACCAGGTTGCGCAGCCGGTTGTCGCCGACCTCCGCGTCGGACGGCATATGCTCCGGCTCCCACACCACGCCGATCAACTGGCGCGGGCCGAGCGGCGCGACGACGATCGATCCCGGCTCGACCGCCATCCCGTGCGGGATACGGTAATCGAGCGGGCCGAGCGCTGAATTCATGACAAGGACGCGGGCGCGGGACACGGGGCCCATATGGCGGCTTGGCGGCCTCGCGCAAAGCTTCCGCATGCGCGGGTTTTGGCGGTATGGACAGGCGATGTCCGGTCTCGTCCCCGAATTCGCCGATCATCTCCGCCGCGACCGGCGGCGATCGGTCCACACGATCCGCGCCTATGAGGCGACGGCCAACCGGCTGTTGCACTTCCTCGCGGGCCATTGGGGCGGCCCTGTCGATCGTGCCGCGCTGGGCAAGGTCAGCGCGGCCGACCTGCGCGCCTATCTGGCGCAACGGCGCGGCGAGGGGCTGGGCAATGCCTCGGCCGCGCGGGAATTGTCCGCAGTTCGCGGCTTCCTCGCCTTTGCCGGCGGCGAGACGCCGCGCCTCAAGGGGCCGCGCGTCAAGAAGGGCGTGCCGCGTCCCGTCTCGCCGGACGAGGCGGTCGCGCTGGCTGAGGATGTCGAGGAGAATGCGGCCGAGCCATGGATCGGCGCGCGCGACTGGGCGGTGCTGATGCTGCTCTACGGTGCGGGCCTGCGCATCGGCGAGGCGACCGGGCTGACCGGTGCCGCGCTTCCGCTCGGCCCGACGCTCAGCGTCACCGGCAAGCGCGCCAAGACGCGGATCGTGCCGCTGTTGCCGCAGGTGCGCGAGGCGATCGAGACCTATGTCGGGATCTGCCCCTGGCCGATCGCGCGCGACGCGGCGCTGTTCCGGGGCGCCAAGGGCGGCCCGCTGGCGCCGGGGATCATCCGCCGGTCGGTCCAGGCGGCGCGGACCCGACTGGGCCTGTCCGAGCGGACCACGCCGCATGCGCTGCGCCACAGTTTCGCGACTCATCTGCTGGGGCGCGGGGCGGACCTGCGCGCACTGCAGGAACTGCTCGGCCATGCCAGCCTGAGCTCGACCCAGATCTACACCGCGGTCGATGCGGCGCATCTGCTCGATGTGTACCGGAACGCCCACCCGCGGGCATAGCAGCGGTTTATTCCGAGCGGCGCGCCTCCCGCGGCGTCACAGCACGTTGAGCCCCAGTTCATTGACGAGCAGGGCGGCCTGGTCGCGGGAGATCGTCGCGCCGCGGAACAGATGGGCGTCGACCAGCCGCAAACCGCCCAGATCGGCGCCGCGCAAATCGGCACCTTCGAAACGCGATCCCGTCATGGTCGCCTCGCGGAGGCTGCAATTCTCGAAGATCGCGGCGCGAAAGTCGCATTTGCGCAGGTCGGCCTGCGCGAAATCGATCTTCTTCAGGGTCTGCTTGTGGAAGGAATATCCCGGCAGCTTCGCATGGATCAGCAGGGTTTCGTCGAAACGGACACCAAGCGCCCTGGCGTCGGACAAGTCGGCACCCGTCAGCTTGCATCGTTCGAAGGTCGCGGTGGTGAGGGTCGCTCGACGCAGGACGCAATTGTTGAAGTCGCTGGCGACGAAGGTCGCGTCGCTGAGATCGGCGCCGATGAAGGTGGCGAAGGCCCCGCGACAGGACCGCCAGGCGCTACGCTCCAGTTTCGAGCCCGCGAAATCGGCCCGGCGCAGATTGCATCGCTCGAACGTCCAGCCTGACAGGTTCAGCCCGGCAAGGTCGGCTTCCTCAAGGTCGCAGTCGATCAGGCTGGCGGGCGACGATGACGGAATAAGGTCCTCGACATCGGCTCGCCTCATCACCCGTTCGCGAACGGTGCGGTCGAAAAACAGGTCATCCATCGGAGGACTGGTAGCCCGGTCAGCCAGCGTAATCCACGCCCGGAGAGGCAGGGGCCCGGGCGACACCGGGTCTAGGAGCGACGCTTCCAGGTCAGCAGCCGCCACCCATAGACCAGTACCACCCCGATCATGATCGCCAGCGCCGCCGGTCCGACGAAGCGGTCGAGTTCATGGAAATTGGCGCCGAGATAATAGCCGCCCCAGGTCAGGAATGCATTCCAGATCGCGCTTCCGGCGGCCGTCCACAGCAGGAAGCGCCAGCGCGGCATGCACGTCATGCCGGCGGGCAGCGAGACCATGGTGCGGAAGGTCGGCATGAAGCGGAATACGAACACGATCCACTCGCCATGCCGCTTGAAGAAGGCATGAAGCCGCTCGACATCGTGCCAGTCGACCGTCAGCCAGCGGCCATGGCGATCGACCCAGGGCCTCAGGCCGAGATAGCCGAAGCGCCGGCCGATCGCGTACCAGAAATAATTGCCCAGAACGGTGCCGGCGGTGCCCGCCACCAGCAGCGGCAGGATATCCATCTGCCCGCGCGCGACCGCCATGCCGCCCAGCCCCATGATCACTTCGGACGGGATCGGCGGGAAGACATTCTCAAGCACCATCAGCAGGAAGATGCCGAAATAACCGCCCCAGGCGGTCAGGTCGATGATGAACTCGGTCAAGAATCCCCCTCCCGCTTATGGGAGGGGGCAGGGGAAGGCATGTCACAGGCGGCGTCGGTTTGGGCAGGCACTCGCCCAGCCCCTCCCGTAAACGGGAGGGGAGCCCTACGCACGCCCGACCTTCGCCTCGATCGAATCCCAGATCAGCCCCGCCACGTCGGTCCCGTCGAACCGCTCGATCGCGACGATCCCGGTAGGGGAGGTGACGTTGATCTCGGTCAGCCACTTGCCGCCGATCACGTCGATGCCGACGAACAACAGCCCGCGCTTCTTCAACTCCGGCCCGAGCATCGCGCAGATCTCCTGCTCCTCGGGCGTCAGCACGGTCTTCTCCGCCGATCCGCCGACCGCGAGGTTTGACCTGATCTCGCCGGCGCCGGGCACGCGGTTGATCGCCCCCGCCACCTCGCCGTCGACCAGCACGATTCGCTTGTCGCCCTTGGCGACGTCGGGAAGGAATGCCTGGATCATGTGTGGCTCGCGATACGCGGTGTTGAACACCTCGATCAGGGCGGAAAGGTTCGCGCCGTCGCTGCCGACCTTGAAGATCGCCTTGCCGCCATTGCCGTGCAGCGGCTTCACCACGATCTCGCCATGCGTCGCAAGAAAGGCGCGGGCTTCGTCGAGCGACCGCGTGACCAGCGTCGGCGGCATGAAGCGCGCATAGTCGAGCACGAAGACCTTTTCCGGTGCGTTGCGGACATTGGCCGGGTCGTTCACCACCAATGTCTCGTGCGCGATTCGCTCGAGCAGATGGGTCGCGGTGATATAGCCCAGGTCGAAAGGCGGGTCCTGCCGCATCAGCACGACATCGGCCTGCTTGCCGAGATCGAGGCTGACCGGCTCGCCGAACGTGAAATGGTCGCCCGCGACGCGCCGCACCGTCACCGGATGCGCCCTGGTCCAGACCCGTCCGTCCGAATAGTTCAGGTCTTCGGCGGTGTAATGGAACAGGCTGTGGCCGCGCGCCTGCGCCGACAGCATCAGCGCAAAGGTCGAATCGCCAGCGATGTTGATTGAATCGAGCGGGTCCATCTGGACGGCGACGGTGAGCGACATCGAATAACCTCCGTTCGTCCTGAGCTTGTCGAAGGACTGTCCTTCTCCTCAGGAGGAAAGTGCAAGGCTTCGACAAGCTCAGCCCGAACGGCTGGGGATGTAGGCGCGGGTCAGGCTGTTGTCACCCGATCCACGCGTTCTCGATGTGACGCGGCCGTGTGCCGGGCGCGAGCAGGATCACATCGACCCGGATATCGTCGCCCGGCCCGGCATAGCGCGCCATCAGATATTCCGCCGCCGCCGCGACGCGGGACAGTCGGCGCTCGTCGATCGCGAAATCCAGGTCGGCGGAGGTCTTGCGCATCTTCACCTCGACGAACGCGATGAGGTTGCCGCGCCGGGCAACCAGGTCGACCTCGCCGGCGGGCGTGCGCACGCGTCGATCGAGGATGCGCCAGCCCTTGAGCCGCAGCCACCAGCCGGCAAGCCGTTCGCCGCGACGGCCTGAGGCTTCCGCAACACGGCGATCGTGCGCCACCTAATTCCCCTCCCTTTCAAGGGAGGGGCCAGGGGTGGGTGAGCGCTGGGCGGAGCTCGATGCCCTGCTCAGCGCTGTGGAGCTTGGTGAGACGATTCCTGTCGAGCGCGCAGACGCGCCTACCCACCCCCAACCCCTCCCTTGAAAGGGAGGGGCTACAGGTTGGGCCAATCTCACCCCTTCATCTCCAGCGCCCGGGCATAAAGCTCCTTGCGATCCACCCCAAGCTTCTTCGCCACCTCGCTCACCGCTTTCGCCATCGGCAAGCGGGTCAACGCTTCAGTCAGCGCTGCCTCGGCATCGTCGACGCTGGCCGCCTCGGGCTCTCCTGGTGGCGCCACCACGACCACGATCTCCCCCCGGGGCGGGGCGTCCGCATAGCGCGCGGCCAGCGAGGACAGCGTCCCCGTCACCGCCTCCTCGAACTTCTTGGTGATCTCTCGCGTCACCGCTGCCTCCCGGTTGCCAAGGCCCTCGGCCAGCGCCGCCAGCGTCGCCCCGAGCCGGGGCCCGGATTCGTACAGCACCAGCGTTGCCCGCACCGAACCGATCTCGGCGATCGCCGCCGCGCGCGCCTGCGCCTTGGGCGGCAGGAAGCCGCAATAGAGGAACCGGTCGGTGGGCAGGCCCGCCAGTGTCAGCGCGGCAATCGCGGCGCACGGCCCCGGGATCGTCACCACCAGATGCCCCGCCGCCCGCGCGTCGCGCACCAGCTTGTAGCCGGGATCGGAGATCAGCGGCGTCCCCGCGTCGGATACCAGGGCGACCGCCTCGCTTCCCATCCGCGCGATCAGGCCGGGTCGGACATGCTCGGCATTGTGATCATGATAGGGTGTCATTGGCCGTTTGACGCCGATATGACGAAGCAGGCCCGCCGTCACACGCGAGTCTTCGACCGCAACTACGGCGGCGTTCGAGAGTATATGCGCGGCGCGCGGGCTCAGATCGCCAAGATTGCCGATCGGGGTGGCAACGATATAGAGACCGGGCGCAAGTTCGGCGTTCATTGGAGCAGTCATGACAGAGGCCCTATCGATACCGCAACGGGGAGCGAAGCTTCTTCGTGCAGCAATCATTGCCGGGGCGCTGATCCTGAGCGGCTGTCAAGCGGTCGTTCCGCGCGGTCCCGGCCCCGTGGCGCCGCCGCCGCCCCGCCCGGTGCAGGACAACGGACAGGTCCAGCCGGGCATTCCCGTCGATGTCGCACGCCACCGCGTGGCGCTGCTGGTGCCGCTGACCGGTACCAATGCCGGGGTCGGCCAGAGCCTCGCCAACGCGACCCAGCTGGCCTTGCTCGACAGCAGGAACGAAAAGGTGCGGATCACCACCTACGACACCAATGGCGGTGCCGCCGCGGCCGCGCAGCGCGCCCTGGCCGAAGGCAACCGGCTGATCCTCGGGCCGCTGCTGGGTGAGGATGTCCGCGTGGTGACGCCGATCGCGCGGCGCGCTGGCGTTCCGGTCATCAGCTTCTCCAACGACGTGACCGCGGCCGGGAACGGCGCCTATCTGATGGGCTATGCCCCCGCCCAGGCGATCGAGCGCGTGGTCGAATATGCCAAGGGTCGCGGCGTCACCGATTTCGCCGGGCTCGTCCCCAACGGCACCTATGGGGAGCGCGCCTCCACCGCGTTCCTGCGCTCGGTCGAGAGCGCGGGCGGGCAGGTGCGCTCGCTGCAGACCTATGATCGAGCTCCGGGGTCGATCACCTCGGCGATCACGCGCATGGCGCAGAATGCGCCGTTCGGCGCGGTGCTGATCGCTGACAGCGGCGCCACCGCTGCCACCGCCGCGCCGCTGATCCGCAAGAACGGCGGTGCCGCCGCCCATATTCTCGGCACCGACCAGTGGAATCTGGAAACCTCGATCGGGACCCGCCCGACGCTGAACGGTGCCTGGTTCGCCAGCGTATCGGACAATCTCTACCGCCAATATGCCACCAAATACCGCGCCCGTTTCGGGGCGGGGCCATATCGCCTCTCGAGCCTTGGCTATGACGCGGTGCTGCTGACGGTGCGGATCGCGCGCGACTGGCCGGTCGGCAGCCCGTTCCCCGAGGCGCGCCTGCGCGACTCGGGCGGGTTCGCCGGGATCGATGGCCCGTTCCGCTTCGGTCGCGACAGCGTCGCCGAGCGCGCGCTCGAAGTGCAGGAGATTCGTGGCGGGACGACCGTGGTGGTTTCGCCCGCGCCGACCGGCTTCTGATTCAACCCGCCCGCCGGGCGGTGCAGCATGGAACGGACCCGCGCGCCTTGCGTGCGGGTTCGCTCTTTCTCACGGTCGATGAAAAAGTCCGGCATCAGGGGTAAAACCGGTACGAGCAGCGGAAAATGCCGGCCTTTTCCCTCTGTTTTCCGCTGTTATCCGGTAACAGGGAAGCCAGTGTTTATACTGTTGAAAATGCTGCGATAATTCGACGTTGAAATCCAACATAACAGCGGAAGAAAATCGGACTCGCTGAAACGGCGCTGTTGTTGGAAAATCAGGCTGCGTCGTTGACGATCTCGGGCAGGATCGCATCGAGCAGCAGCATGCCCGCCTCGGTGACGGTCAGGTGATCGCCCTCGCGCAGCAATAGCCCCTGGTCTTCGAGCAGGGTCGCGGCCGGCCAGTGGATCAGGGCATTCACGCTCGTTTCTCCCAGCCTTGCGATCCGGGCCAGGTCGACGCCTTCGCGCAGACGCAAGCCCATCAGCAGGGCCTCGGTCGCGCGGGTATGCGGGGCGAGGGGCTCCTCGCTTTCGGTGCCGTGCTGGTTGCGCTCGATCGCGCTCATCCAGTTCTCCGGCTTCTTGCGGCGCACCGTGGCGAGCCCGCCGCGCCGGCCATGGGCACCGGGCCCGATCCCGGCATAGTCGCTATAGCGCCAATAGGTCAGGTTGTGCCGGCTCTCCGCCCCCGGTCTGGCATGGTTGGAAATCTCATAGGCCGGGATGCCTGCCGAGGCGGTGATGGTGCGCGTTGCCTCGAACAGGTCGGCGGCGCTGTCGCCATCGGGAATGACGATCCGCCCCGCCGCTGCTTCGGTCGCGAAGCGCGTGCCCGGCTCGATGGTGAGCTGGTAGAGCGACAGATGCTCGGTGCCGAAGCCGATGGCCCGGGTGAGTTCGGTCTCCCAGTCAGCCAGCCTCTGATCGGGCCGGGCATAGATCAGGTCGAAGCTCACCCGGGAGAAGGCATGCTGCGCAGTGTCGAGCGCGGCCAGCCCCTCGGTCTGGTCGTGCGCACGGCCGAGGAACTTCAACGCGTCGTCATCGAGCGCCTGGAGTCCGAGCGATACGCGGTTCACCCCCGCCGCAGCGATATCGGCGAAGCGCGCGGCCTCGACCGAGGAGGGGTTGGCCTCAAGCGTGATCTCGATGTCGGGCGCGAAGCCCCAGGCCCGTTCCGCCGCGTCGATCACCGCCGCGACCGTTTCGGGGGGCATCAGCGACGGGGTGCCGCCGCCGAAGAAGATCGAGCCGAGCGTGCGGCCCGGCAATTGCTCGGCCTCATGGCGCAGGTCGGCGAGCAGCGCGGCGCGCCACGCTGCCTGGTCCACCTCGGCGCGGACATGGCTGTTGAAGTCGCAATAGGGACATTTCGACACGCAGAACGGCCAATGGACATAGAGCGCGAGCGGCGGCGTTTGGGGATCGTTCATGCGCCCCCCATATGATGCCGCGAACGAGGCGAGGGAAGATGCGGTTTCTGCTGATGACATTGGCGTTGCTCGCGACGGGCTGCTCCGCCGCCGCTCCGCCGCAGCGCGTGGTCGAGGAACGCAGCTTCTCCGGCGTGGCGCCGCGTGGCCAGGCGCTGCTACGTCAGGCGATGATCGAGGCGCACAACAGTGCCCGTGCGGCGGCGGGCGTGCCGGCGCTGGCGTGGAACCCGGCCCTGGCAGCCGATGCCGAGCGATACGCCCGCGAGATGGCCCGCATCGGCAAGTTCGAGCATGCGGAACAACCCATGGGCCCCGGGCGCCAGGGCGAGAATCTGTGGACCGGAACCCGCGGCGCCTATCGTTACGAGGAAATGGCGAGCCACTGGGTCGACGAACGCCGCTATTACCGTCGCGGCGTGACGCCGGATTTCAGCACCACCGGCCGCTGGGAGGACGCCGCGCACTACACCCAGATCATCTGGCGCGGCACCACCGAGTTCGGCTGCGCGACGGCGAACAACGCGAAGGACGACTATCTCGTCTGCCGCTACACCCCGCCGGGCAACGTCGTCGGCCAGATGCCAACCTGAAATCCCTCTCCCGGCGGAAGAGGGAATTCTACAGCACCGCTGCCATCATCGCGTCGAATGCCCGCGCGCGATGGCTGATCGCCTTCTTCGCGTCAGGCATCTCGGCAAAGGTCTGGTCGCTTCCTTCGGGCACGAAGATCGGGTTGTAGCCGAACCCGCCGGTGCCGCGCGGTGGCCATACCAGGCTGCCGTCGACCCGCCCCTCGAACCACTCGACATGCCCGTCCGGCCAGGCGAGCGCGAGCACGCACATGAAATGCGCGGTACGGCTGGCGTCGGGGCCGGCCGCCTCAAGTGCGTCGTTGACGCGCTGCATCGCAACCTTGAAGTCCTTGCCTTCGCCGGCCCAGCGCGCGGAGAAGATCCCCGGATCGCCGTTCAGCGCATCGACGCACAGGCCGCTGTCGTCGGCCAGCGCCGGCAGGCCAGTCAGGTCCGCGGCCTGAAGCGCCTTCAGCTCGGCATTGGCGAGGAAGGTGGTGCCGGTCTCCTCCGGCTCGGGCAGGTCCAGCGCCGCGGCCGACACCGGCTCGATCCCGTACGGCCCGAGCATCTCAAGGATCTCGCGTACCTTGCCGGGGTTGTGGCTGGCGATGACGAGCTTGCCGGGGACAAGCTTGCGGATCGCCTGGGGCTGGACCTCGTCGGTCATTTCGCGACTGCCCTGGCCTGGGCGGCGAAGATGTCGGCGCAGCCGATGCGGGCGAGGCGGAGCAGGCGGAGCAGCGCTTCCTCGTCATAGGTTGCGCCCTCGGCGGTCGCCTGCGCCTCGGCGATGTTGCCGTTCTCGAGCAGCACGAAGTTCGCGTCGGCGTCGGCGTTCGAATCCTCGTCATAGTCGAGGTCGAGCACCGGCGTGCCGTTATAGATGCCGCAGGAGATCGCCGCGACCTTCTGGCTCAGCGGATCGACCGTCAGCTTGCCCGAGGCAAGCAGCCCGTCGATCGCCAGCCGCAGCGCGACCCACGCGCCCGAGATCGAGGCGGTACGGGTGCCGCCATCGGCCTGGATCACGTCGCAATCGAGCACGATCTGGCGCTCGCCGAGCAGCTTCATGTCGGTGACAGCGCGAAGGCTGCGGCCGATCAGCCGCTGGATTTCCTGGGTGCGGCCCGACTGCTTGCCCTTGGCCGCCTCGCGCTGGCCGCGCGTATGGGTGGCGCGCGGGAGCATGCCGTACTCGGCGGTGACCCAGCCTTCGCCCTTGCCGCGCAGGAAGGGCGGGACCTTCTCCTCGACCGAGGCGGTCACCAGCACCTTGGTGTCGCCGAAGCCGATCAGCACTGAGCCTTCGGCATGGCGGGTGAAGCGCGGCTCGATCGTGATCGTGCGCATCTGATCGGGGGTGCGGCCGGATGGGCGCATTCTGGAATCTCCTGGAACTGGGCCCTGCCACCTAGACGCCACAGGGAGAACGCGCCAGTCTTGGTGGTGGTCATGGAGACAATATGATGCGCATTTGGGTCCTGGCGGTGATGGCGTCGTTGATATGTTCGACGGCGGCATTGGCGCAGGCAGCGCGGCCTTCAGACACGATCACCGTTCGCATTCGCACAATCCACAATCTCTGCCTGGGACTTTGCCCTGACTTTTCGGTGAGCATCGCGGCTGACGGCAGTGTCACGCGGCGCGCTTTCGAACCGGGTGATAAGCAAGTCATTGAGACTGAACAATATACTCTCGGAATCTCCGAACTTGCCGGCTTCAGGCGGCGGCTGGCCAAAATCAGGCCGATCGGGGATCGTCAGTTCGGGCGGCCCTGCGACGCGTACCGAAGGGTCAACAGGTACGGGGCGCTGATCTTGGGTGGGATTCGTCATGGCGTAAGCCATTATGACATCGAGTGGCGCGGTGGCGCAGCGTCATCGCGATTGAGAGCCTGCTACGAAGATGAGCGCGTGCGTCATGCCCTGTTTGGCGCGTTGGCGGTCGCGCGCATAAACCCGGTCGGCGGCAGGCGTCTCAGAGCGGGTCAAACCGCCTCCGTTACCGAGTGGTGACGACTGACAGGGTGACAAGCGGCGTTGAGACGCGCATCCTTGCTCCTTACATGACACCCATGTCCGCCCCGCCGATCACCGAGCTCAACGACCGCGCGCGCGATGTTTTCCGTGTGGTCGTCGAAAGCTATCTCGATACGGGTACGCCGATCGGGTCGCGCACCATCGCGCATCTTTCGGGGCTTAACCTCTCGCCCGCCTCGATCCGCAACGTGATGCAGGACCTGGAGGAGCTTGGCCTGCTCGCCGCGCCGCACACCAGCGCAGGGCGGATGCCGACGGAGATCGGCCTTCGCCTGTTCGTCGACGGCATGATGCAGGCGCTTGAGCCCTCCGCCGAGGAGCGTGCCGCGATCGAATCGCGCGTGTCGCAGGTCGGCCCGGTAGAGGAAGCGCTGGCGGCGACCACTGCAGCGCTCTCCGGCCTGTCGGCCTGTGCCGGGCTGGTGCTGGTGCCCAAGCGCGAGCTCGTGCTGCGCCAGATGAGCTTCGTGCCTTTGTCGGCCGACAAGGCGCTGGCGGTGCTGGTGAGTGAGGACGGGGCGGTCGAGAATCGCGTGATCGACCTGCCCCCGGGCGTATCCCCGTCGGCCTTGGTCGAGGCGGGCAACTATATGACCGCGATGCTCTCCGGCCTGACGATTGCCCAGGCTCGCGCCCGGATCGAGCGCGAGATCGGGGAGGAACGCGCGCTGGTCGACGATGTCGCGCGCGCGCTGGTCGAACGCGGACTCGCGATCTGGAGCGAGGACGGCAATCGCCGCCCGGTGCTGATCGTGCGCGGGCAGGGCCGGCTGATCGATGCCGCCGCCGCCGCCGATCTCGAACGGATCAGCGACCTGCTCGACGATCTCGAGGGCAAGCAGGAGATCGCGCGGCTGCTCGACAGTGCCGGCGCAGGCGATGCGACCCGCATCTTCATCGGCGCCGAGAATAAATTATTCTCGCTTTCGGGCTCATCCGTCATTGCGAAACCCTTTCGCGGGCTGGATGGACGGGTGGTCGGCGTGGTCGGCGTAATCGGGCCGACTCGGTTGAACTATGCCCGCGTCGTGCCCATGGTGGATTTCACTGCCGCGACACTGGCGCGGCTCATGCCATAACAGGATCGAAGCGACCCAAGATGATTGAAGACGAAAAGATCGAAACGCCCACCGCCGAGGACCTGCGCGAGGAAACCGCCCAGGTCGCTCCGGAGCTTGCCGACCATGATCGCGTGGCGAAGCTCGAGGCTGAACTGGCCGAGGCGAAATCGGGGCTGCTCTATGCCCATGCCGAGGCGCAGAATGTCCGCCGCCGCGCCGAGAAGGAAGCGGCCGACGCACGAACCTATGCCGCCACGGCATTCGCCCGCGACCTGCTCTCGGTCGCCGACAATCTCGCCCGCGGGCTCGAAGCCATCCCGGCTGAGCTGCGCGAGGACGAGAAGCTCAAGAACCTCATCACCGGCCTCGAGGCGACCGGCCGCGAGCTCGAATCGGTGTTCCAGCGCCACGGCATCAAGAAGATGAGCACCCTGGGCGAGACGCTCGACCCCAATTTCCACCAGGCGATGTTCGAGTTGCCGAGCGACAAGCCGGTCGGCACGATCGTCCAGGAAATGCAGGCGGGCTACATGATCAAGGATCGCCTGCTGCGTCCGGCGCTGGTCGGCGTGGCGAAGAAGGCGGACTGAATTTCTACGGCTCCTCCCCCGAAGGGGAGGAGCAAGGGGTGCATGTGAACGACAATCTCACCACCGACCGCGCCAGCTTCGTCACTCACCTCGAATGCTCCATGACCGGCGAGCGCTACGAGGCCGACACGCTTCACGGCCTGTCGCGTGTCGGACGGCCGCTGCTCGTGCGCTACAATCTCGACATGGTCCGGGCGATGATCCCGCGGGCGATGGTCGCCGCGCGCCCGACCGACCTGTGGCGTTGGCGGGAACTGCTGCCGGTGCGTGCGACGCGTGACGTGGTGAGCCTCGGCGAGATCGAGACGCCGCTCGTGCCGATCCCGCGCTCGGGCGGGCCGAACGTTCTGGTCAAGGATGAGGGGCGGCTGCCGACCGGATCGTTCAAGGCACGCGGGCTCGTCATGGCGGTGTCGATGGCCAAGGCGCTCGGCGTGAAGAAGATCGCGATGCCGACCAACGGCAATGCCGGCGCGGCGCTCGCCGCCTATGCGACGCGCTGCGGGATCGAGACGATCGTCTTCTGTCCCGACGATACGCCTGAGATCAACGTGCGCGAGATCGCGCTGCAGGGCGCGCGCGTCTACCGCGTCAACGGGCTGATCGACGATTGCGGGGCGATCGTCGGCAGGGGCGCGGCGGAAGGGTTGTGGTTCGATTTCTCGACCCTCAAGGAGCCGTACCGGATCGAGGGCAAGAAGACGATGGGGCTGGAGCTTGCCGCCCAGTTCGGCTGGAAGCTGCCCGATGCGATCTTCTACCCGACCGGCGGCGGCACCGGCCTGATCGGCATGTGGAAAGCGTTCGATGAGCTGGAGAAGCTCGGCTGGATCGGCCCGCAGCGCCCGCGCATGTTCGCGGTGCAGGCATCCGGTTGTGCGCCGATCGTCCGGGCGTTCGAGGCCGGCGAGGAACATGCCGAGCGCTGGGAGGATGCGGCGACGGTTGCGGCGGGTATCCGCGTGCCCAGGGCGGTCGGCGATTTCCTGATCCTGCGCGCGGTGCGGGAGAGTGGCGGGCAGGCCGTGGCGGTGGGCGATCCGGCGATCCTGAAGGCGGTTGACGATGCCGCCAGGAAGGATGGGCTGTTGCTCTGCCCCGAAGGCGGCGCGACACTCGCTGCCTATAAGGAGGCGTTGCGCAACGGACTGGTCGACGAGGACGAGCGAGTGGTCCTGTTCAACTGCGCAACGGGCCTGAAATATCCGATGCCCGAGGCGAACGCGGCGCTCGACCGTCATTCGGAGATCGACCTGGCGGCGCTTTGAGGGTCAGATCACTTGGGCGCGGTTCTCGTCCCGGTGCTTCTTGAGATACTTCATGACGGGCGTACTGCCGGTGCCGATGATGAAGCCGCCCTAAGAATGGGGGGCGGCCAACGCCATCGGGGATTGTTGACAGGCGTCGCACCAGTGCGCACGGTCGCAGCGGCCGGACACGCTGGCCGCGGTGCTTAATCGCTGCGAGACCTGATGCCCAAGGCTTCTGTTCAAGATGCGCAACCCGCCCCGGCGACGAAGCCGGCGCTCGGCTTTCTCGATGGCGGCGGTGAGATGGGCGAGCGGATTCGCGCGTTCGACTGGTCGGGCCACCCCTTCGGCCCTCCGCAGGACTGGCCGCTGGCGATCAAGGTCGCGGTCAGCCTGTGCCTCCATTCAAGCTTCCCGATCGCGCTCTATTGGGGCCCGGAGCTCCGCCTGCTCTACAACGACGCGTCCGCGGCGGTGATAGCCGAACGGCATCCGTCGGCGCTTGGCCAGCGGGGCTCCGACGTCCGCTACGATAGCTGGCACCTGATCGGTCCAAGGCTTGAAACCGTCTTCTCGACCGGTGAAGGCTATTCGACCGCCGACCAGCATATCCCGATGGTGCTGCACGGCGTGCCGACCGATACATGGTGGACCTACAGCATCTCGCCGATCCGGGACGAGAACGGCGTGGTGCTGGGCGTGATGAGCCAGGGGCATGACACCACGGCCAAGGCACTCGCCGAAGCCTCGCTGCGCGCGAGCGAGGAGCGGCTGACCATGGCGCTCGATGCATCGGGCAATGTCGGCACCTGGGAATGGGACCTGGCCAGCGATACGGTCGTCGGCGACGAACGGATGGCGCGGCTTTACGGCATCGATCCGAAACATGCGCGCGAGGGCGCATCAGCCTCCGCCTATATGGCGCATATCCATCCTGACGATTACCTGCCGTTCAGCAAGGTGATGCAGGCTGCCTTTGCGCAGGAAAGCCCGGTCTCGACCGAATATCGCCTTGCGTTGCCGGATGGCACCGAGCGCTGGCTGGCGGTGCAGGGGCGCAGCCGCAACGGCCCGGACGGGCGGCCGCAGCGCTTTTCCGGCGTCACGCTCGACATCACCGAGGCCAAGCTGAACGAGGCGGCGCTACGCCATGCGATGGACGAACGCGAGTTCATCCTCGCCCTGGTCGAGCGGCAACGCGCGCAGCAGGATCCGGACGACGTGATGCAGCTCACCGCCGAGGCGGTCGGGCGCCAGCTGAAGGTGAATCGCGCGGGTTTCTTCCAGGTGAGCGACGACACCGTCATCCATTACGGCGCGTGCTGGTCCGACGGATTGCCCCCGCTGATCGGGTCGGTGCCGTCGGCCAGTTTCGGGGTGGAACTGGGCGAGGTGATCCGCGCGGGGCGCACTCTCGTGTTCAGCGCGCCGACTGATGCTCTCCGGCCGAGCGATGCGGCACTCGATGCGACCGGGTCGCGGGCCGGGATCAGCGTACCGCTGGTGCGCGACGGACGGTGGGAAGCAGGCTTCTATCTGAGCCATGCAGAGCCGCGGGCATGGACCCCGGGGGAGATTGCGCTGGTCGAGGAAACCGCGCAACTCTGCTGGGACGCGGTCGCGCGGGTGCGGGCCACCGCAGGACTCCGCGCGATGAACGAGAGCCTGGTCGGGGAAGTCGTTGCGCGAACCGCCGAGCGCGACCGGATCTGGGAGGTGAGCCAGGATCTTCTCGGCGTCGCCGATGCGGATGGCATCTGGCAGAGCGTCAATCCGGCCTGGACCCGGGTGCTTGGCTGGTCTGCGGACGAGATTGTCGGCAAGCGTTCGGCATGGATGCTCCATCCCGACGATGTCGAGCGCACGCGGGAGCAGGTTGCGGCAGTTGCGCGGGGTGAAGCGATTTCGGGCTTCGAGAACCGGTTCAGGACCAGGGCGGGAGACTATCGCACGCTCTCCTGGCGAGAGAATGTCGTCGACCGCAAAATCTATGCGACGGCGCGCGACGTCACCGACGAGCGGCGCCGGCAGGAGGTGCTGCTCGCGGCGGAGGAGCGGACCCGGCTCGTGCTCGAGGCGATGGATGGGGTCGGCGTGTGGACCTATGACGTGGCCGCCGATCGCTTCAGCAGCGATGCGAGCTTCGCGGCGCTGTACGGGTTCGATGTCGCGCAGCAATCGAACGGCGTGACGATGGCTGAGGTGCTGGCACGAATCCATCCCGACGATATCGCCAGGGTGCTGAAGTCGATTGCCGATGCGCGCGACGTGATCGGGGACGGCGAGATCGAGTATCGGTTGTTGCGGCCCGACGGTTCGGTCCGCTGGATCATGACGCGCAGCCATCTGCTGCGCGACGCGGCCGGCCTGCCCGAGACCGCCATCGGGGTGGGCGTCGACGTCACCCGGCAACGCGAGCTTGAGGACCGGCTGCGCCAGGCGCAGAAGATGGAGGCGGTCGGCCAGCTGACCGGCGGGCTGGCGCACGACTTCAACAATCTGCTGACTGCCATTTCCGGCGCGATGGAGATGATGCAGATGCGGCTGAAGCAGGGCCGCATCGCCGATCTGTCCCGCTATATCGGCGCAGCGCAGACGGCGTCGGGGCGTGCCGCGGCGCTGACTCATCGCCTGCTTGCCTTTGCGCGGCGCCAGCCGCTCGATCCGAAGCCGATCGACATCAATCGGCTGGTCGCCGGCATGGAGGACCTGATCCGCGGCACGGCCGGGCCAGGGGTGCAGGTCGAGGTGGTGAAGGAGGCCGGAGCATTGCCGACCCTCGTCGATCCCAACCAGCTTGAGAACGCGTTGCTCAACCTGTGCATCAATGCGCGCGACGCGATGCCCGACGGGGGCAGGCTGACGATCGAGACCGGCAGCGTGAGGCTCGACGAGAAGACGGCGCAGGAACGCGACCTCATTCCCGGAGAGTATCTGTCGCTGTGCGTAGGCGATACCGGCACCGGCATGACGCCGGAAGTGATCGCCCGGGCATTCGATCCGTTTTTCACGACCAAGCCGATGGGGCAGGGCACAGGCCTCGGCCTGTCGATGATCTACGGCTTCGCGCGCCAGTCGGGCGGGCAGGTGCGGATTCAGTCAGTGGTCGGGCAGGGCACGACCATGTGCCTCTATCTGCCATGCCATGACGGTCCGATCGACGATGATGGCCAGGCCGGCGGTGCGCGCGAAGCGCCGCGCAGCGACAAAGGCGAGGCCGTGCTGGTGGTCGATGACGAGCCGGCGGTGCGGATGCTGGTGACCGAAATCCTGGGTGAGCTGGGCTATGCGGCGATCGAGGCGGGCGAGGGACCCGAGGCGCTGGTCGTGCTTCAGTCCGATGCGCGGATCGACCTGCTCGTCACTGATGTGGGCCTGCCCGGCGGAATGAACGGGCGACAGGTGGCGGATGCCGCGCGGGCGGCGCGGCCGGGGATTCCGGTGCTGTTCATTACCGGATTCGCGGAGAATGCGGTGGTCGGCGACGGCCCGCTCGATGCCGGGATGGAACTCGTGACCAAGCCGTTCTCGATGGAGGCGCTGGCGGCGCGGATCAGGGACATGATCGCGCGAGCGTGAACAAGAGCTATGCAGCCCGGTCCCGCTTCTCGACCATGTCCTTGCGTCGCAGATAGGGGGCGACCAGATTGCGGGCGCGGAACCATTCCTGCCGTTCGGGGCTCAGCGTCTCGAAATTGCCGATCACGCGGCGGCATTCGGGGCTGCGGCACTGGCAGATCATATGCCAGTTCGATTCCTTGAGCGTCGTCGAATAGTCCCAGGCGATCTCCTCGCCCGGGGCGATATCGCGCACCGCGACAAGGAACACGCTACCCGCTGCGAAGCGCAGGCCGGCATTGGGCGCGCAGCTATGGTTGATCAGGTCGTCGATCCGGCCTGACGGCCCCATATAGTGATCGGGCGTCACCTGCACGAAGCGGTCGCTCGATCCGCGCATCAGGCTGGGGATGCGATCGGCGCGAAAGCGGCGGCCGGTGAAGCGGATGATCGTCTCGCCCTCAGCGAAGCCGAGCGCCGCATAGACAGTCTTGCCCAGGTGAGTCTCGCCGACGGAGAACAGATTGGCCGTCGGGCTATAGGCATCGAGTATGTAGAAACGACCGTTGCGAAAGCCGAGCGAGCGCAGCGGGTTGATCGTGGCGAGGCCGACCATGAACCAGACGCTGGCATGGCAGGCCAGTTCGACGAACAGATAGGCATATTCGCCGACATGCTGGTCGCCGGTGCGTGTTGCGACCAGAAGCGTGGCGAGATCGCCGACTGTCCACAGGCCCCAGGCGGGCGAGCGTTCACGGGTGCGGTCCTCCCACACGCTTTCCCAGGTCGGCCAGAAGCTGACCGGTACCGCCGCGACGACGAGCATATGCGCCCAGAAGGCGTTGCTCGAGACGATCCAGACAAGCAGCGCGGCAAGGCAGGCCGCCATGCAGATCAGTTCGCCTCGCGAGGGCGCTGCCCAGTTGGAACGCCGCCAGATGCCGACCGTGACGATGACGCAGGCGATCGAGGCAAGGCCGAACACCCAGCTTTGCAGCGCGCCCGGGTTGACGGCCGCGTAGGTGCCGGCCTCGACCGCGGTTGCCGCGCTCCAGATCAGCCAGGAGGCTCGATTGGGCTGCACCAACTGACGGCGCAGGCCCGTCAGATAAACGGCATACCCCCCCAGGCTGCAGACGATCGCGACAATGAACCAGGGTTCGATGGGCATGTCCGGTTACCGTTTTGGTTAACCGTATTTAAGCCAAGGCGCGACTCTCGTCCATCAAAAAGCCAGGATTCACCGCGAGTCGCGGTGAATCCTGAATCATCTGAATCGCTTAACTGGTGGATTCGAGTCCGCTGATATGCCCGATGATATCGGCATAGATATCGGTCAGCGCGGTGAGATCATCGATCGCCACTGCCTCGTCCAGCTTGTGCATCGTCGCGTTGATCAGGCCGAACTCGACCACAGGGCAGAGCGCGGAAAGAAAGCGGGCGTCGGAGGTGCCGCCGGTGGTGGATAGTTCGGGCCGGATGCCTTGCCGCGCCTCGATCGCATCCCCGATCAGTGTGGAGAGCGCGCCGGGTGCGGTCAGGAAGGCGTCGCCGGAAACGCGCGCGATCATTCTTGCCTCGGGGGCGTGGCGATGCACGATCTCCTCGATCCGCGCGGCAAGGGCGTCGCCCTTGTGCAGATCGTTATAGCGGATGCTGAGTCGCGCCGAGGCGTGGGCGGGGATGACGTTGGTCGCCGGGTTGCCGACGGTGATGTCGGTCGCCTCGATGTTCGAGGGCTGGAACCAGTCATTGCCCTGGTCCAGCACGATGGCATCGATCTCGGCGAGGATAGCGACCAGTTTCGGGATCGGATTGTCGGCGAGATGCGGATAGGCGACATGCCCCTGTCGCCCGGGCACGTCGATCCAGATATTGACCGAGCCGCGCCGCCCGATCTTGATCATGTCGCCTAGCCGCGAAACCGAGGTAGGTTCCCCGACCAGGCAGAAATCTGGTTTCAGGCCGCGAGTGGTCATCCGGTCGATCAGAGCACGCGTGCCGAAGATGGCGGGGCCTTCCTCGTCGCCGGTGATGATCAGGCTCTGCCTGCCCGCCGCGGGTGCCCGGCCGAGAGCAGCGACGAACGCTGCGATCGCGCCCTTCATGTCGACCGCACCGCGCCCGTGGAGCAGGCCGCCACGCACCTCCGGTTCGAATGCCCCGCTCGTCCAGCCCGCACCGGGGGGTACGACATCGAGATGTCCGGCAAAGGCGAAATGCGGGCCGCCATTGCCTCGCACCGCGAGCAGGTTCTCGACGGGGCCGTCCGGCGCCTCGCCGACGACGAAGCGGTCGACATCGAACCCGAGTGGGATCAGCGCCGCCTCAAGCACGTCGAACACGCTGCCGCGCGCGGGGGTGATGCTCTCGCAGGCGATCAGTGCCTTGGTCAGGGCGACGACATCGGGCATTGTGGTCATGGCATCCATGGGAGGGGACATTGCCCAAGCTCGATCTCGATACAATCCCGCAGACCAATGCGACCGGTTATCCATCGCCATATTCCGAGAAGGTCCAGGGCCGCTGGTATCGCCGCCTTGCGCCGGCATCGGGGCTGAACGATTTCGGGGTGAGCCATGTCACGCTGGAGCCGGGCGCCTGGTCTTCGCAACGGCACTGGCACGAGGGCGAGGATGAGTTCGTCGTGATGCTGGCCGGCGAAGCGGTCCTGGTCGACGACAATGGAGAGACGGTGATGCGCGCCGGCGACTGCGCGGCCTTTCCGAAGGACGACGGTAACGGTCATGTGCTCCAGAACCGCAGCGACGCGGTGTGCGTGTTCGTCGCGGTCGGGCGGCCGTCGGAAACCGATTGCCATTACCCGGACATCGACATGCACCTGTTTTCCGGGAAGGGATTCCGGCGGAAGGACGGCGGCGATTTCTAACGCCATTCCACCCCGGACGTCTCCGGGGTGGAATCAGGCGGCCGGCACCTCGAACTTCTCGATCACCCATTCCTCTTCCTGCGCGCCGGCGATCCAGTCCTGCATGAAGGGGTGTTGCAGCACCGCGTCCATATAGCCGGCGGCGAAGCGCGCGATCGGCAGACTGTAGGTGACGATCCGGGTGACGACCGGCGCGAACATCATGTCGGCCGCGCCGAACTCCCCGAACAGGAACTGGCCGTCGCCGCCGAAACGGGCGCGTGCCTGTGCCCACAACTCCATGATACGGCCGAGATCGGCGAGCACGTCCTCGTCGGGCCGCTTGGGCGGGAAGACCTGGCGGATGTTCATGCTGTGCTTGCGGCGCAGCGCGGTGAAGCTCGAATGCATCTCCGCTGCCATCGATCGCGCCATGGCGCGGGCATTGTCGTCCTCTGGCCAGAACTTCGCCCGCTCGGTCTTCTCGGCGAGATATTCGATGATCGCCAGACTGTCCCATACCACGGCATCGCCGTCCCACAGGATCGGCACCTTGCCCGAGGAGGGAGCGAATTCGTCGCCTTCGCGGCGCTTGTCCCAGTCGGCATCGTACAGCGGGACGACCACCTCCTCGAAGGGAAGGCCCGACTGCTTGCAGGCGAGCCAGCCGCGCAGCGACCAGGAGGAATAGGCCTTGTTGCCGATGATGAGCTTGAGCATGGGCGGGGGATAGACGGGCCGGGCGCGGGCGGCAACTCCCGCGCCCGCCTCGCCGTCACAGGTCCTTGTTCGGGTTGATCAGGAACTTCTCGCCCGTCGCCTTGCGTGCATAGGCAGCGATCGTTTCGGGTTGCAGCGCCTCCGCAAGCGAGATTTCCGAGGTGTAGTGGCTGGCGAAGGTGGTGGTCAGCTCGGCGGCGACGCGGGCGCGCATGCGCTGGCCGGTTTCCTGCCCGGCCTTCATCAGGAAATAGGTGAGCAGGAAGCCGCCGACGCCCCAGGCCATGCCGGTGTTGCGGCCGATCTCGGTCGGGCGCGTGTCGAGCACGCCGTAGATATAGACCTGCTTGTGGGTGGTTGAGCCGTAACGGCTGTACGAGGTCATCTTCCGCGTCGCGGCAACCTCCATCGCGGCAATCAGCTGCCCCGCCAGCGGGCCGCCGCCGACCGCGTCGAAGGCGAGCGTCGCGCCGGTTTCCATCAGCGCGTCGACAAGCTTGTTGCGGAAATCCGGCGCGGTGCTGTCGACGACATATTTTGCGCCGATATCGGTCAGGATCTTCGCCTGGGCTTCGCTGCGGACGACGTTCACCAGCGGCACGCCGTCGGCGATGCAGATGCGGTTGAGCATCTGGCCGAGATTCGAGGCGGCGGCGGTGTGGACCAGCGCTGTATGGCCTTCGGCTCGCATCGTCTCGACCATGGCGAGTGCGGTCAGCGGGTTGACGAAGCAGGAGGCGCCCTGGGCCGCAGTCGTGCCTTCAGGCAGGACCATCGCCTCGCCGGTGCGCAAGACGCGATATTGCGAATACATCGATCCGCCGAGCACGGCGACGGTACGGCCGATGAGGTGCTTCGCGTCGTCGCCTGCGTCGACCACTACGCCGGCGCCTTCATTGCCGACCGCCATCGCTTCGCCGATCCGCGCCTGAAGCGAGGGGAGGAAAGCGGGGTTGACCGACGCAGTCACGAGCGGCCGTTCGGCGGTGCCGCTGGCCGCGATCGTCGACAGGTCCGCCGGGCCGAGCAACAGACCAAGATCGGACGGGTTGAGCGGCGCCGCTTCCATGCGAACGACGATCTGGTCGGCGCCGGGGGTGGGAATCGCAACATCGTCCAGCGAGAGGCGAAGCTCGCCTTCGGGGGTGATCAGCGAACTGATCTGCAGGCCGGTCGTGATGGTCATCGCGTTTCTCCCATTTTTATGGGTAGCGATATGCAACGGAATTAGAGTCAGTGCGAGGGGGAATTATGCCGTTCAGCCGATCGCCTCGATCACCGCAGCGCGCAGCTCCGGGATGCCGAGGCCGGTCTCGCTCGAGGTTTCGAGGATATCGGGATGCGCTGCAGGGCGCTTGCGGACTTCCTCGGCGGTCTTCGCGGTTACCTCGGCAAGCTCGCTTGGCTTGATCTTGTCGGCCTTGGTCAGGACGATGCGGTAGCTGACAGCGGCCTTGTCGAGCATCTCGAGAATCTCGCGGTCGACGTCCTTGATGCCGTGGCGAGCGTCGATCAACACCAGCGCGCGCTTGAGCTCCTGCCGGCCACGCAGGAAGTCGTTGACCAGGAATCGCCATTTCTTGACGACGTCCTTGGGTGCCTTGGCGAAACCATAGCCTGGCATGTCGACCAGCCGGAAGGCGAGGGGATCACCCACGTCGAAGAAGTTCAGTTCCTGCGTGCGGCCCGGCGTGTTCGACGTGCGGGCGAGCGCGTTGCGGCCGGTCAGCGCGTTGAGCAGCGACGACTTGCCGACGTTGGAACGGCCTGCGAACGCGATCTCGGGTACGGTCGCGTCGGGCAGGAATTCCAGCTTGGGCGCTGATTTCAGGAAAGCGACCGGGCCGGCGAAGGTCTTTCGCGCGGCCTCGATCAGCTCGGGTTCGAAGGGATCAGCCATGGGTCATTTTACCAGCGCCTCTTTCATCCCCGGATGCCGCGCATAGAGCAGGCGCTGCTGGAGGATGGTCAGCGTGTTCGAGGTGATCCAGTAGATCTGCAGGCCGACCGCAAACGGTGCCATCACGAACATCAGAACCCAGGGCATGATCGCGAAGACCTGCTTCTGCGCCTCGTCCATCGGGGCGGGGTTCAGCTTGAACTGGAAGTACATCGAGATGCCGAGCAGGATCGGGATCACGCCGATTGCGATGAAGTGCGGCGGCGTGAAGGCGAGCAGGCCGAACAGGTTGACCGGGGTTAGCGGGTCCGGCGCCGACAGATCCTTGATCCACAGCACGAACGGCTGGTGACGCATTTCGATCGTCAGCAGCAGCACCTTGTAGAGCGCGTAGAAGATCGGGATCTGAAGGAAGGTCGGCAGGCAGCCAGCGAGCGGATTGACCTTCTCCGCCTTGTACAGCGCCATGATCTCTTGCTGCTGGCGCGTCTTGTCGTCCTTGTGCTTCTCCTGCAGCGCCTTCATCTTGGGCTGGATCGCGCGCATGTTGGCCATGGAGGCGAACTGGCGCTGGGCGATCGGGAACATCAGGCCGCGGATCGTCAGCGTGAGCAGGATGATCGCCAGGCCGAAATTGCCGACCATGCGGAACAGCCAGTCGAGATATTTGAAGATCGGCTTTTCGACGATCTCGAACCAGCCCCAATCGATTGCCTTGCCGAAATGCGGGATTTTCAGTGTGTCTTCATAGCGATCGAGCGTGTTCACTTCCTTGGCACCCGTGAACAGGTGAGTCGTCGTGATCATCTGCGAACCGGACGGGATGGTCGCGGCAGCCCGCGACACATCGGCCTGGAAATTGGTTCCGGGGGTCGTGGCGCGGAAGCCGGAATGCACCGCTGCCTTCTGATCGGGGATCAGCGCCGCCAGCCAGTATTTGTCGCCGAAACCGGCCCAGCCGCCCACGGTGTCGTAATAATTGTCGCCGGGTCGGCCGCTGTTGCCGAAAATCTTGCCGAAGAAGCTGGGCTCCTTGCCGTGCAGATTGTCATAGGTGATGTCGTAGGTCGTGCCGTTGCCGAAAGTGCCGATCGGGCCGATATGGTTGGTCCAGGTATCCACATCGGCACCCGGGCCGGCGCGCGACACCAGGGCATAGGGCGCAACCTTCACTGCAGCGGCGCCGCTGTTCATGACGGCCTGATCGGCCGTGAACATGAAGTGCTCGTCGACCGCGAGGCGAATCACGAATTTCTGGCCGGTCGGGTTGGCCCAGCTGAGCGTCACTGGCTTGCCGGGGCTCAGGACGGGGGCGCTGGCGGTGAAGACGGTATCCGGACCGGGCACGGCGATACCGTCGCCGGACCAGCCGAAGCCGGCAAAATAGGCATCCTTGGTGCCGGATGGCGACAGGAGCCGGATCGGCGGGGAGTTCTTGTCGATCGTTTCCTTGTATTTGAGCAGCACCAGATCATCGATCCGCGCGCCTTTCAGGTTGATCGACCCCTTCAGCTCCGACGTTTCGACCAGCACGCGGGGCGATTCCGCCAGCACGACCTTGCGGTCACGCGTCGCGGTGCCGCTGTTTGCCGCAGGGCTTGCCTCGGGGTTGGCGACGATTTTCGTCTTGCCGCCCTCGATCTTCGTGACGGGCGGGTTCGCTGCCGGGAAGAACTTCGCCGTCACGATCGGCCAGCCGAACAGGACCAGCGCGGCGAACACCGCGAACAGGATGAAATTCTTGTTGTCGTTATTCACGTGAGTGATGTCCCGCTCATGATAGGCGTCTGATCCGGCATTTGTTCAGGGAACCGGATCGTGACCGAACCCGCCCCAGGGATGGCACCGCGCGATCCGTCTTGCCGCCAGCCACCCGCCCTTCAGCGCGCCATAGCGGCGAAGGGCCTCGATTGCATAGCTTGAACAGGTCGGCTGATAGCGGCAACTCGGCGGCAGGATGACCGACGGGCCGACCTGCCAGAAGCGGACCAGGGCGACGAGGAGGCGGGTCAGCATGCCGCAGGCCCCCGGTCTTCGTCATCCCGGACTTGTTTCGGGGCGCACGGTATAGCGCGTATGGCGCTCGAAATGCGCTCGTTACGCCTGCAGATAAGTGGATGCCGGAACAAATCCGGCATGACGGAAGGGGTGGAGTACGTCACCGTGCCACCTTCGTCAGCGCCTTGGCGAGATCCGCCCTGAGCTGCGCGAAGTCGCGTTCGATGCCGCCATTGCGTCCGATCAGCACATGATCTGCGCCACGAATGCCCGATTCGGGCAGCAGGTCACGGGCGAGCGCGCGCAGGCGGCGCTTCATGCGGTTGCGCACAACCGCATTGCCGATCTTCTTGGTGACGGTGTACCCGATTCGCATCGATGGATCGCCATCGCCGCGATCGCGCACGAGCAGGACGAATCCCGGCATCGGCGCGCGTTTTCCCGCATTCGCCGCGAGAAAATCGCGGCGAATGCGAAGAGTGGTCAGGCCGACAGCTTCTTGCGGCCGCGATTGCGACGAGCGCGAATCACGTTGCGGCCGCCCGGAGTCGCCATCCGCGACCGGAAACCGTGCCGGCGCGCGCGCACCAGATTGCTCGGCTGAAAGGTCCGCTTCATCGTTCATTCCCTGGTCGTCTGAATAGAAAAGGGCCGCCACGCGGACGGCCTCGTAGCGGGTGCCCTTAGGCAAAGAGTGCGGGTTAGTCAACGTTCGAGGGCCTCGCTCTCGCGCTCGCGACGGCGGCGGGCGCTCGCACGACGCAGACCCACGTCGGCGTAACGGCCGAGCCTCGGCCAGCGGCGCTTGCCATGGACGAACTGCCGTTTCGCCCAGTGCGAATTCTGCAGCATCAGCGCCAGCCCGCCTGCGAAGACGAAGATGCCGCCCGGTCCCGGGAGTATGCCGACCAGCGGCGTCGCAATCACCAGCAGGACACCCAGCCAGAACAGGCAGAAGCGGATTGTCGGATGGCGTGTCCTGCGCATGGGGTGTGATGTGGGTATGGTGTGTTGGTTTGACAAGACACTTGTTCCTGATCGGCGACCGGTTTCTTCCCGGACAAAACTGCGTATGAACAACGCTCTTCCGGGGGAGACGGGGCAATATGGTCGCGAGCGTATCGACGGTGGCGTATCTCGGCCTCGAGGCGCGCGCCGTCGAAGTGCAGGTCCAGCTGATCCCTGGCCTGCCGGCATTCAACGTCGTCGGCCTGGCCGACAAGGCTGTCGCGGAAAGTCGCGAGCGGGTGCGCGGCGCGATCGCGGCGATGGGCCTGTCGCTGCCGCCCAAACGCATCGTCGTGAATCTGTCGCCGGCCGATCTGCCGAAGGAAGGGTCGCATTTCGATCTGCCGATCGCGCTTGGCCTGCTCGCCGCGATGGGCGTGGTGGATGCCGAGACGCTGGCCGATTATGTCGTGGTGGGCGAGCTGGGTCTCGACGCACGGGTGGCTTCCTCGCCGGGCGTGCTGCTCGCGGCACTTCATGCGTCGGAGATTGGCAAGGGGCTCGTCTGTCCTGTCGCGCAAGGCCCGGAAGCTGCCTGGGCGAGTGGCGTGCAGGTGCTCGCCGCGCCCGACATCCTGGCATTGCTCAATCATTTCAAGGGTCATGGTCTGCTCTCCGCGCCACAGCCGGGCGAGGTCGAGGAAGTCGGATTCGGCCCGGATCTGGCCCAGGTGAAGGGGCAGGAAACCGCCAAGCGCGCGCTGGAGATCGCGGCGGCGGGCGGCCACAATATGGTGATGGTCGGCCCGCCGGGCGCGGGCAAATCGCTGATGGCGGCGTGCCTGCCGGGCATCCTGCCCCCGCTCGATGCCGCCGAGGCGCTTGAGGTGTCGATGGTGGCGAGCGTCGCCGGTACGCTCAGCGGCGGGCGGTTGACCCGGACCCGACCGTTCCGTGCGCCGCATCATTCGGCGTCGATGGCGGCACTGGTCGGCGGCGGGCTGAAGGTGAAGCCGGGCGAGGTGAGCCTCGCCCATCTCGGCGTGCTGTTCCTCGACGAACTGCCGGAATTTCAGCGCGTGGTGCTCGATTCGCTGCGCCAGCCGCTGGAGACGGGCACGGTCAGCGTCGCGCGGGCCAATGCGCATGTGACCTTCCCGGCGCGGGTGCAACTGATCGCGGCGATGAACCCGTGCCGGTGCGGTCATCTCGGAGACGCATCGCTCGCCTGTTCGCGGGCCCCGCGTTGCGCGGCGGATTATCAGACCAAGGTTTCCGGGCCGCTGCTCGACCGGATCGACCTTCATGTCGAGGTGCAGGCGGTGAGCGCGGCCGATCTCGTCCTGCCGCCGCCGTCGGAAGGGTCGAAGGAGGTCGGCGCTCGAGTCGCTGCGGCGCGTGCGATCCAGGCGAAACGCTATGCCGACCACCCCATCCGCACCAACGCCGAAGTGGACGGCGTGCTGCTGGAGGCAGTCGCGACGCCGGACGAGGCCGGCCGCAAGCTGCTGGCCCAGGCATCGGAGGCGATGCGCCTGTCAGCGCGCGGCTACACCCGCATCCTGCGCGTTGCGCGGACGATCGCCGATCTCGCGGGGAGCGAGGGGGTAGGGCGCCTCCATGTCGCTGAGGCGCTCAGCTATCGCCGGCGGGCGCCGCGGAATTGAAGTCGGGGGGGCGACCGCATCAGCCGCCCCCGGAATCAGCGCTCGTCGGCAGCCCGATCTATTGTGCGAAGAACTGCTGCACGACCATGTAGCTGGCGCGGGGCGTGAGCAGATCGGGGCCATTGCCTGCAAGCCAGCCATAGCTGTTGATCGCGGGGTCGGTAGAGCTGCGGCCGTTCGGCAGCACCGAGCAGAGGCCGAACCATTCCTCTTCCCAGGTCGTATAGAATTGCGCGTTCGCCGGGCCCCAGGGGGCGATCGCGGTGTCGCGAAAATCGTGGACGCCGGATGCGGTCTGGATCGTGGTCGGGTCGGTGACCGACGGGTCCATCCATTTGTACCATTCGTCGGAAAATTCGAAGACCTGGACGCCCTGGAGCAGCTGGTTTGCGGCAGCGACCGCTTTATTGCCTACCTGATAGGCATTGGCCGCCTGGAGATAGGCATAGAGCGCCACCGCGGGGCCCGCGGCCGCCAGCGGCGTTGGCGACGCCATCAGGTCAGCAAGCAGCGTCCCGTAGATCGTCGCGTCAAGCAGGACCCAGCTCGGTGCCGGCAGTCCCGGGCTGTCCGGATTTTGCGGGACACCCTGGAAGAGGTAGTAATTACCAGTGTCGCTTTCATAGGCGACCAGTCCGCCGGCATTGTAGCCCGGATTGTCGGTGAAGAAGCTCGGCGATGTCCGAAGGGCATTGGTGGTGGTGACAACCGCGAGGCTTTCCTGGCCCAGGATCGTACCGGGAAGATAGGCTTGCAGCGTGAGTGTGTCGGTGGTCGGGTCGGCGACCGTCGTACCCCAGACCGCCTGATAGCCATTGGGATTGACGACATAGGGGTCATTTCCGCCCATGGTGCCGAAGCTGGTGCCAGCGACCTGAGTGTAGCGCATGGCCTGCGGAATGCCGATCTCGCTGAGCACCACCGGCGCCATGGGCAGGCCCGCGGCCTTGCGCTGGCTGAGATAGGAGATGATCGGCGTGGTCGGGCCGGGTGCCGCGTAGAGATTCCAGCCCCACAGGTCGAGGTCGTAGATGTCGGTGGAATAAGCGGGCTGGTTGTTCGTGGCGCTCGTGGTGATCTGCCCTGTGCTGTCGACGTAGAGCAACTGAGTGTCGGGCACGCCACCACCCGGAACGGGGGGCGTGGCATATTGCATCAACTGAGTCGTCAGCGTGCTGATATCGTCCTGCATCGCCGCGAGGGTAAGCTTGTTGGGCGCCCCCACCTTCAATGCCTTGCCGACCCGGTTCAGAAAATCCCAATATTCACGATATTGGTACGTGCCCGCGGGACCGGGCTGGTTGGTCTCGTTGGTGATGTAGAATCCCGCAAGGGCCGGGTGATGGCCATAGCTCTGGCCAAGCCAGGTCGCCGTATCGAGATAATATTGCTGGACCTGGGTATATTCATAGCCGGTGGCCGGGGCCGTGTTCGACGAGAAGAATGCCGCCGTCGACACGCCGACCGACAGGAACACGTAGATTGGATCGACCCCGTCGTTCCAGCACATGTCCAGAAAGCCGTCATGGCAATAATGATACCAATAGGGCGGCGCCTGCTTGGCGTCCGCTCCCTGGGGCATATAGGTCGGATATTCCACGCCGTCCGCGTTGACGTAGCGGATCGGCCCGAGCGCGGTCCAGTCGATCGCGCTGTCGCCGGCCGAGGAGACCACGGTGCCTGAGCCGTCCGAGTTCGACATGGTGAAGGGCGGCATGTTGAAGCTGCCATATACGCCGATATTGTTGGCACCGAGCTGGCGGATCAGCCCGTTCGGGCCGACATCACGGGTCCAGATCGGCTGGTACATCATCATGGTCGTGGCATCGGGGCCGGTGCCGTTCATCCCGATATAGTAGAAATCGCCCATCGGCGTGCCGGCCGAGCCGCCGTTGATATCGAGCGGCGTCGGCTGGTAGCGTACCCCCTTGAAGACGAAGGGCACGGGCGTTCCAGTGACGCCGGACGTCACCGGCGCAACCATCACCTGACCGTTCGAAATGCTCCAGGCAGTGTCGGCCGTCGGATAGAGGCCGGAATAGCCCACGGGCTGCTGGGTCGGCAAAGGGGTGGGCGTCGTCGCGACCATGATCTTCCTCCTGCTATCCCGGCGCCTTCGCGAGCGCCGGTTCGGAAAAGTTCGAGCTGAAGGCGCCGTGCGATCCCGGGAGGCGCTGGGCCACCCGGGTGCACATGAGGCCCCGTTGCTCGTTTCCAGCATAGGCAGGCAGGGAACGCATGCGAAACGAAGTTGGAGGCAAAATGGTGGCTTATGGCGCGATCCGCCGGCAAAGGCGGCAGTCCGGGCCGATGGCTTGACCTCGACGTAGGAAGTACCGATATCGGCCCCGAGGCCACGCCCTCGCCCGTGTTGGGAAGCATGTCCGGGACGGCCCGGCTCTTTGAAAGGAGAGCCGTCATGGCTTGGATTCTATTGGTTGTCGCAGGTGTCCTGGAGGTCGTCTGGGCCTTTTTCATGAAGCAGTCGAACGGCTTCACCCGGATCACGCCATCCGTCATCACGATCGTGACGATGATCGCCAGCTTCGGCCTGCTGTCGGTATCGATGAAGACCCTGCCGCTTGGAACTGCCTATAGCATCTGGACCGGCATCGGCGCGATCGGCGCGTTCCTGGTGGGAGTCGCCATCCTCGGCGAGCAGGCAAATCCGTTGCGGATCGCCGCTGCGTGCCTGATCATCAGCGGCCTCGCACTGATGAAATATGCGTCGCCGGCGTGACGCAGGGCCTGCAGGTCAGGTAACGCTTCGCCTGCGCTATATCCGAACTGGGATTCGACCGCAGCGACGTTCGCCGGGCAGGCGCGCTTGAAGCGCTCGTCGCGGCCACCAGAGTCCAGCAGTTCCGACCTGCTTAAACGGTCCCGTTCTGCTTCACGATTATTTCGGCGAGGTGCTACGCGCTGGATCTCCCACGTGCAGGAAGCCCTGTAACGAAGAAGGGCGGACAACCGCATGGTTGCCCGCCCTTCCTTGATAAGCGAGAAATGCTTCAGACGGTCTTTTTCGGCCGGCCGCGCGGTGCCTTGGGGCCCGCCGGCGCGTCGGTTGCGGCGGCTGGGGCCTTGCGCGGACCGGGCTTGCGGCCAAGGCCGATCTTCTTCGCCATGGCGCGGCGCGCTTCCGAATAGGTTTCGGCGACCATCGGATAATCGGTCTTCAGGCCGTAGCGCGCACGGTATTCGTCGGGTGTCAGGCCGTGGCCCGAAAGATGACGGCGCAGCGTCTTGTAAGGCTTGCCGTCGATCAGCGAGATGATGTGATCCTTCGACGCGAGCGACTTGCGCACGGTGACGGCCGGAACATGCTCCGTCGTCGCTTCCGGTGCCGTTTCCTCTGTGGCCGCGGTGGCGAGTGCTGTTACCGTCGCGTGCATCTTCTGCAGGAAGGCTGGCACTTCTTCGGCCGACACCCGGTTATTGGGATTGCCGAGCCACGCAATGGTCAGCTCGGTCGCGAGCTCGGTTGCGTTGAGATCTGAAGTGTCGTCAGCCATAATTACCTCCAAACTGGATATATAGCCCATTAGCGCGATTGGCGGTGCCGTCAACTGCAATGCATGAATTGTTTTTCGATCTGCTGCTGTCTTTTTTGCAAGAGCAGGAGGTGGACATAACTGCACGGAGTCCGCCTGTGCGCATCGGCTTAGATGGGAATGACAACAACGCGTCGGCAACCATATTCTCGACTGTCCCATGAGGACATTTCACGATCATCTAAGGCGGCTAACCTGATCTCCACCGACGTGGAGTCCACCTTCTGTCGAGATGTCGCAGCAACTTCATTACAGCGTGCAGCGGTGGGCTGCTTCTATGATTTGATCAGGGTTGAAAACCTGTCGGGGCGGTTCGCCGCTGCTGCTGGAAGGGCCATCCGGAACAGGGCTGGGGCGCACAAAACGCCGATCCTCGCCTGGGCGCCGGCGAGGTGACGAGATCGCTTGGAAATCCTGCCATTGCTGTTGTATGGGGGCTGCCTGCTACCTCAAGTCGCTCTGCACGTGGGGTTCTGCACCGTGCGGGTGTGGTGAAACTGGTAGACGCGCCGGACTCAAAATCCGGTTCCGAAAGGAGTGTCGGTTCGATTCCGACCACCCGCACCATCTTCTATTCTTGACCAGCCGCCTCGGCCCGATGAACTCCAGTGCCGTTCGGCGGATGCGCGAGATAGTTCATCCGGCGCTGCCGATGGATTTGGAAAACCGGGCGACAAAGGGTGATCGCGACATGCCGGCCTGTCGCGCGAGACTGGCCACTGCCCATCCATGTGCATTGGGCAGGGCCGTCCGGCGGCGCGGTCCCGCATTCCGGCCGACAATCCGGCGGCTAGGAAGCCCCGCCGGCTTGACCGGGTTCGTGTGGTCAGCGCCGGTGCGGATCAGGCCTCGACGGTTTCCAGCTCTTCGCTGATCTCCAGCCAGGCGGCCTCGGCGGTTTCCAGCTTTGCCGCGACATCGGCGCGCTGCTTCATCAGGTCGCTCATGTTCATCCTGGCGAGCCAGGGCTCCGCGGTCGACGGATCGAACATCGCGCGATCGATCGCGCTGCGCTGCTTGGAGAGCTTGGCGACCAGGGCTTCCGCCTCATGAGCGCGCTTGCGCAACGCTACGCTCTTCTCGCGCGCCTCGGCATTGGCGCGGCGCTCGTCCTTCTTGTTGACCTTGGTCTTGGCCGCACTGCCGCCGCCGCTCGCGCCGTCGCTGGAGAGCACGAAGGCGATATAATCCTCCATGCTGCCATTATATTCAGTTGCGGCACCGCCATCGACCAGCACCAGCCGGTCGGCGGTCAGTTCGATCATGTGGCGGTCATGGCTGACGATCACCACCGCGCCGTCATAGGCGTTGAGCGCCTGGACCAGCGCCTCGCGCGCATCGACGTCGAGATGGTTGGTCGGCTCGTCGAGGATCAACATGTGCGGCGCGTCGCGGGTAATCAGCGCAAGCGCCAGCCGCGCGCGCTCGCCGCCCGACAGCTTGCCGACCTTGGTGGTCGCCTTGGCGCCCGAGAAACCGAAGCGGCCGAGCTGCGCGCGGACGGCGGCGGGCGAGGCGCCCTTCATCATCCGGGTCATATGCTCAAGCGGGGTATCGTCGGTGTCGAGTTCTTCCACCTGATACTGGGTGAAATAGCCGACGCGCATCTTGCCGGACGCGGTCATCTCGCCTTCCATCGGCGTGAGCTGCGCCGCGAGCAGGCGGGCGAGGGTGGTCTTGCCGTTGCCGTTGCGACCGAGCAGCGCGACGCGGTCGTCCGGGTCGAGCCGAAGGTTCAGGCGCCGCAGGATCGGGTTGCCCTCGGTATAACCGACCGCTGCCATGTCGAGCGTCACGAGCGGCGGCCGCAGTTCCTCGGGGCTGGGGAAGTCGAAGGACAGTGTCGGGTCCTCCGCCATCGCAGCGATCGGCTGCATCTTCGCCAGCATCTTCTGGCGCGACTGGGCCTGTTTCGCGGTCGAGGCGCGGGCGCTGTTGCGGGCGATATAGTCCTGCAGCTTGGCGCGCTGCGCATCCTGCGATGCCTTGGCGGCGGCAAGCTGTGCGGCGCGTTCGGCGCGCTGTTGCTCGAAGCTGTCGTAACCACCGGTGTACATGACCGTCTTGCCGCCCTCGAGATGGAGGATGGTATCGACGACATTGTTGAGCAGGTCGCGCTCATGGCTGATGACGACCATCATTGCCGGATAGCTCTTCAGGAAATTCTCGAGCCACAGGGTCGCTTCGAGATCGAGATGGTTCGAGGGCTCGTCGAGCAGCAACAGGTCGGGCTCGGAGAAGAGCAGGGCGGCGAGCGCAACGCGCATCTTCCAGCCGCCCGAATAGCTGTCGAGCGGACGGCCCTGCATCTCCTCGTCGAAGCCGAGACCGACGAGGATGCGCGCGGCGCGTGCCTCGGCGGTATAGGCGTCGATCGCGATCAGCCGGTCATGGATCTCGCCGACCCGGTCGGGATCATGGCAGTCCTCGGCTTCGTGGAGCAGCGCGGCGCGCTCGGTATCGGCGGCGAGCACGGCTTCGATCGGCGTGGTCGTGCCGTTCGGCGCTTCCTGCGCGATATAGCCGATGCGCGTCTTGCGCGGCATCTCGATCTCGCCTTCGTCAGCCTCGATCGATCCGATCATCACCTTCATCAAGGTCGACTTGCCGGCACCGTTGCGGCCGATCAGGCCGACGCGGCTCTTCGGCGGCAGCGTGGCTGTCGCGCGGTCGAGGATCGTGCGCCCACCGAGGCGCACCGTGATACCATTGATGTTCAGCATGCGGGCGCCATTATCATGCAGCGCAGCATATTAGAAGGGCGCCAGCGTCTATTCCCCTCCCGCTTGCGGGAGGGGAACAGGATGGGGATCACGCGATGGTGTTCACCAGGCCGCCTTCCGCGCGGATCGCGGCACCGTTGGTGGCGGAGGCGCGGGGGCTGGCGAGATAGGCGACGAGGTCGCCGATCTCCTTCGCCTCGATCATGCGCTGGATGATCGAGGAGGGGCGGGCATCGCGGAAGAATTCGGCCTCGATCTGCTCGATCGGTGCGGCTGGATCGGCGGCCTGGCTGCGCAGGAACTCGACCACGCCGTCAGAGCGGGTCGGCCCGGGGAGCACCGAATTGACCGTGACGTCCGTGCCGCGAGTAAGCTGCGACAGGCCGCGTGCGATGGAGAGCTGGGCGGTCTTCGTCGTGGCGTAGTGGATCATGTCATGCGGGATGGCGAGAGCGGATTCGCTCGAGATGAAGATGATCCGGCCCCAGTTTCGTTCGAGCATCGCGGGCAGGTAGGCGCGTGCGAGGCGAACGCCGCTCATCACGTTGACTTCGAACAGATTGGCCCAGTCGGCATCGCTGATGTCGCCGAACGCCTTGCTTTCATAGATGCCGAGATTGTTGACGAGGATGTCGACCTGGGAAAGCGCCGCGGTGACGATCGCCGCACCCTCGGTGGTCGCGACATCGGCGGCGATCCCGGTCACCGGCGGGCCACCCGCGGCCCGGATGTCGGCGATGGCGGCATCGAGTGTCCGGCTGCTGCGGCCGGTGATGGTGACGGCGACGCCTTCGCGCGAGAGGGCGCGGGCGATCTCCAGGCCGATGCCACCCGTGCCGCCGGTCACCAGCGCGGTCTTGTCGTTGAGGGCGAGGTCCATGTTCAGTCTCCAGTAAAACCGGACACCAGCTAGGTATTGCGCGGAGCGGCAACTATGGTCCGTGGCGGATCAGCATCTGTGCGTCCGGCGCATCAATGCTGCGATTCCTGTTGGAGGATCGAGCGACGCGATCAGCGTCTCGGCAGGGTGATCGTCGCGGCCAGCCCCCCTTCGGGCTGGTTGACCAGCGTGATATCGCCGCCCGCCTCGCGGACGATCGCGCGGGCAAGCGCGAGGCCGAGGCCGATGCCGCCGGTTTCCTTGTTGCGCGAGGTTTCAAGCCTGGTGAAGGCGTCGAACACGTCGCCGAGATGCTCGGGGGGAATGCCGGGCCCCTTGTCGGAAACGACGATGGCGACTTCGTGCTCGCCGGGCACCACCCGCACTTCGGCTGACTCGCCATATTTGATCGCGTTCTCGATCAGGTTGCGCACCGCGCGCCGGATCAGCGAGGGGCGCAGGCGCATCCTGAGCCGCGCCGCTTCCTCGAAGGTGACGTCATTGTCGAGATCGCGGAAATCCTCGACGACCGCGTCGACCAGCGCTGCGAGATCGACTTCGGTGAGCGGTTCGCTCGGACGGCCAAGCCGGGCGAGCGAGAGGATGTCGTCGAGGGTCCGGTTCATCTCCTCGATCGTGTCGGCCATCTTCGTGCGATCGGTATCGTCCTCGACTGATTCGATACGGACGCGGAGCGCGGCGAGCGGGGTGCGCAGATCGTGGCCGATCGCGCCGAGCATCCGGTCCTTCTCGTCGAGCATCGCCGAGACGCGCAGGCGCAGGCCGTTGAACGCGGCGATCACGTCGCGCAGATCCTGCGGGCCGCGCTCCTCGACGGGCACGTCGACTTCACCCGGCATGAAGGCGCGAGCGGCGGCGGTGAGGCTGCGCAACGGCTGCGAGATCCGCCGGCCGATCCACAGCACGGGGACCAGCACGATCGCGTAGAGCACCAGAGTCTGCCAGATCAGCCGCCAGATCAGATAGGCCTCGGCCCGGGGCCAGGGCGCGTTGAGCACGAGCCAGCCCTGGCCGGGCTGCTCGACCGCGATGACCAGCTCGCCGCCCATCTTCAGAGCCCGCTCGGCCACGCGGGGTCCCCAGCGGCGCAGGCGCCGGTCGCCCTTGTTGATCGCACGAACCTCGGTTTCGATCCGGCCGACCTTCAGGCCTGCTTCCTCGAGCGCGGTGCGCAATCCCTGTTCGACGGCGGGCTGGTGCTCCCCGGCGGGGTCGACGGGCGAGATGACGGCCAGGCGGACATGGCCCCGGTCATGGTCGGCGGGTCGGCCGGCATTGGCGCGCTCGACTGCGTCGACGATTCGAGTCACGACTGGGCCGGTCGCCTGATCGTAGCGCGAGGCGCGGCGATCCTGGAGCTGGATCGCGAAGTTGATCGCCTGCGCCACGAACAGCGCGATGGCGATCAGCAATACCATCTGCCCGGAAAGATTGCGCGGCCACAGCCGGATGTGCCTCACAGGCGGGTGACTTCCGACGCGAGCGTATAGCCGCCACCCCAGACGGTCTTGATCAGTTCGGGGTTCTTCGGATCGGTCTCGATCTTGCGGCGGAGCCGGCTGACCTGGTTGTCGATCGCGCGGTCGAACGCGGCCGCCTCGCGGCCCTGAGTCAGATCGAGCAGCTGGTCGCGCGTCAGCACCTGGCGCGGACGAGTCACCAGCGCGTGGAGAAGATTATATTCGCCGGTCGAGAGCGGTACCGACACGCCTTCGCGGTCGACCAGCGCGCGCTCGCCCGATTTCAACACCCAGCCGGCAAAGACGAACGAGCCGGTATCGGGCGCATGCTGGCGCGTGCCGCCGGCGGCGGCGCGGCGCAGGATGACCTTGACCCGGGCGGCCAGCTCGCGCGGCGAGAAAGGCTTCACGACATAATCGTCGGCACCCATTTCAAGCCCGACGATCCGGTCGGTCTCCTCGCTGCGTGCGGTGAGCAGGATGACGGGGGTCTCGCTCGTCTCGCGGACATGGCGGCACAGGCTCAGCCCGTCCTCGCCCGGCATCATGATGTCGAGGATGATGAGGTCGATCGCATAGGCGGCGAGCCGGGTGCGCGCTGCCTCGGCGTCGCCCGTCTGAGTCACGCGGAAGCCCTGCTTGGTGAGATATTGCGCGAGCGGCTCGCGAATCGAGCGTTCGTCATCGACCAGCAGAAGATGCGGTGTTTCTCCCATGACATCGGCGTCTAACATGATCGGTCGCCTTTGGAATATGCCGGGCGGGCGAGGAGGGGGGACAGCCCGCCCGGCAGCCTGGCCAGTCGGGGGTTACTGGCCGGCGTCTGGTGTGGGCGCCGCGGCGCCCGGCGGCGGCGTCATGCCGTGTCGCCCATGGCCGCGCATCTTGCCCATATGATCTTTCCTCAGTGCACGGGCGGCATCGATTTCCGCCTGGTCGATGAAGCCGTCCTTGTTGGTGTCCAGCTTGTCGAAGCGCGCATCGGCGCTCGCGCGCATCTCCTCGCGGCTGATCTTGCCGTCCTTGTTGGTATCGAGCCGTGCGATCATCCCGCCATGGCCGCCCATCGGGCGCCCGGCGCCAGGGGGCGGTACCATGCCGGCGCCATCGCCACCGCGCCCGCCAAAGCCGCCACGGGCCTCGCGCATGCGCTCCATCGCCGCCTTCATTTCGTCGGGTGAGATCTTGCCGTCGCCATTGGCGTCGAGCTTGGCGAAGCGCTCGGCCGCCTGCGCCATATACTCCGCCTTGCTGATCTTGCCGTCCTTGTTGGTGTCGGCGGCCATCAGGCGGTTGCCGCCGCGTCCGCCGAGTTCGTCGCCCGAGAGCTGGCCATCGCCATTGGCGTCAAGCTTCGCGAAACGCTGTTCGGCCCGCGCCATGAATTCCGCACGGGAGATCGTGCCATCCCTGCCTGTGTCGGCGCGCTGGGGCTGGCTCCCGCCCATCTGGTCCGCCATCGCGGCGCCACCGATCGCGGTGCTGACCAAAGCGATAGCGAGAAGATATTTCCGCATGCGACTTTCCTCCAGTGAATGCCCGGTCCCGCCGGCTATGGTGCGGGTTTTCACTCAAGGGTGTCGCGAAGCTATGTCAGCGGCGGGCCAATAGTGTCGCAATTTGTCGCATATTTCATGTTTCCCAAGGCCCGGTGGCGATGGTCAAGACACGCTGTTCGGCAGCCTTCCGCTCCCTGTGAGCCGGCGGGCGGCGCCCCTCTAACCGAGGTGCTTCTTCGCTGCCCTTGGTATTCTCCTATATAGTATGTATATGAAGCGTGTACGAATCGTATATGGGAATCTCGATGGGCATAGTGAATATAGATGATGATCTGCACGATCAGGTGCGCAGGGCGAGCAAGGTGTCGTTTCGTTCGATCAATGCGCAGGCTGCCTACTGGATCAAGGTGGGCATGCTGTGCGAGACGAATCCGACGCTCAGCTTCGCTGAGATCATCGAGCGCGAGTTGAGTTCCGCTGGCTTTTCGGCTCAACCGCTGGCGTTAAGTGAAGCGTGACGAAGCAGCCTCAGGAACTGGCGCTGCTGGCTGAATCCGGCCGGCTGCTGGCGTCGGTATTCGAACTGCTGGATCGCACCTCGCTCGCTGGCATGTCGACACTTCAGATCGACGAAATGGTCGAGCACTTCATCGTCAATGATCTTCAGGCCAGGCCAGCGAGCAAGGGCCAATATGGGTATGGCTTTGTGCTGAATTCTTCGGTGAACGATGTGGTGTGCCACGGCGTCCCATCGCCAACGGAGGTGCTTCGGGATGGCGACATCGTCAATTTCGACATCACGCTCGAGAAGAACGGCTATATTGCCGATTCAAGCAAGACCTATCTCGTTGGCGAGGTGAATCCCGCCGCCAGGAGGTTGGTCCAGGCCACCTACGAAGCCATGTGGATGGGCATCCGGGCGGTTCGCCCGGGCGCTCGGCTCGGAGATATCGGCTGGGCCATCGAACGACATGCGAAGCGAAACGGCTATTCCGTGGTGCGTGAATATTGCGGTCACGGCATCGGCCGGGAGATGCATGAGGAGCCGCAGGTCCTGCACTTCGGAAAGCCGGGGACCGGCCTTGTCCTGCGCGAGGGCATGGTGTTCACGATCGAGCCGATGCTCAATCGAGGCCGGCGCAGCGTGAGAACCGAGGCTGACGGCTGGACTGTCGTGACGAAAGACGGATCGCTTTCGGCGCAGTTCGAGCACACGATCGCCGTCACCGCTTCCGGAGCGTCAGTGCTGACGCTACGTCCCGACGAACCGGGTCTGGGGCCTGTCAGGCAGCGTGCAGCTTGATTCAATGGCGGTGCGAGGAAGCGCCGCCATGACCGATCTCATCCAGGGGGCGGACTGACTGCCGTTGCCGCCCGACAACAGTACCTGCCCAATGAGCCCCGGACCTGGATCAGGCGAAGATAGCGACGCTTTGCATGCCCTGGGCGATGGGCTGGCCGTCGGCGTTCCAGATCGTCATCGCCTGGCTTGAACAGCCGTTCCTCGCATAGTCCGACTGAGCCGAAAGCAGCCACCAGCCGTCGGTCGTCGCGGGTGCCGGGGTGAGCAGGTTGACGATCCAGGTGAGCGAACTGATTGGCGCGGGCTGCTTGCCGAGCAGCTTGAAAGCGGCAGGGGGAAGTGCATCGGCGACGGCGAGCACATGGACCATCGGATCGAGCCCGTCCGGCGCGCGGAGCCGTGCCCAGCGCAGCCATTCCGCCTCGCCCGCTGCCTCTTCCTTCAGGTCCAGGAAGTTGAAGTTGCCGGTGAAGAATTCGTCGGGCCCGGTATAGAGTTTTGCGTCGGGCGCGGGCGGGCGGCGATCGCAGTGCAACCGACCGTCGAGCTCGATCCGCGAGGGCTGGTCCGACATGAAGACGAAGGTCGCGCGGTAGCCGAGCCCGGCTTCGGAGGTGATGTCGGCCTGGATGAAAGCCGCGTTGCGCCCGCGGCGCAACTTCGTCGCGGTGACGCTGACGTCGCCCGAGAGCGGGCCGATGAAGGAGACCTGCGCTGAGCGGAGCGGCGGCAGGTCAGGCTCGACTCCTTGCGCCGCATGGAGCGCAAGGGCGCTGGACAGGCCGCCATAGGCGGTGCGGCCCTGCAGCCAGTCGGCCGGGATCGCCGTACGGAAGCCGTCCTCGATCGCCGTGGCGCCGCTGAGGATGTCGGCGATTGGCGTCACGGTGCCGTCTCCGCCAGGCGGTCGCGCAGCTCGCGCTTCAGCACCTTGCCGATCGCGCTGCGCGGCAGCTCGTCGATGGCGTGGAGCGCCGAGAGGCGCTGGGTCTTGCCGAGCTGGGCGTTGGTCCAGGCCAGGATTTCGGCATTGCCTGCATCGATCCCGGTGTGCGGCACGTAGAAGCCGACCGGCGTTTCGCCCCATGTCTCGGACGGCACCCCGATCACGCTGCAATCGGCAACTGCCGGATGCTGCGACAATACTGCCTCGAGATCGGTCGGATAGATGTTGAACCCGCCCGAGATGATCAGGTCCTTCTTGCGATCGAGCAGGGTGAGGAAGCCGTCAGCGTCGAAGCGGCCGACATCGCCGTGGCGGATATAGCGCTGTCCCTCGGCATCGAACCATTCGGCCGCGGCACTTGCCTCGCTGCGGCCGTGATAGCCGGTCATCATCGCCGGCGACCGGCCGACGACCTCGCCCATCTCGCCCTGCGGTACTTCTTTGCCGTCCTCGTCGATCAGGCGGATGTCGTGATCCTCGATCGGGCGGCCGACGGTGTGGAGCTTGTCGGGAAAGAGGTTGGCGACCAGCAGGCAGGTGCCGCCGCCTTCGGTCATGCCGTAATATTCGACCAGCAGCCCGGGCCAGCGGGCCAGGACATCGGCCTTGAGCGCGGCGGAGAAGGGCGCGCTGGTGCAGGTCTTCAGGCGGAAGGCCGACAGGTCGAAGCTGTCGAAATCGGGGAGCGCCATGATCCGCTGGTACTGGACCGGCACGAGCATCGCATGAGTCGCGCGGTTGGTCTGGGCGAGCTCGAGAAAGCCGCGGGCGTCGAACTTCTTCATCAGCACTGCGGTGCCGCCCCAGCCAAGGGTCGGCAGGAAGCTGACCAGCGTGGTGTTGGAATAGAGCGGCGTCGCGATCATCGTCACCGCTTCGCCGAAGCCGGCCGATGCGTTGCGGTTGATATGGGCCCAGCGCATCGTGTGGCTCTGGACGATGCCCTTGGGCGTGCCGGTGGTGCCGGAGGAATAGATGATGTTGAAGCCGTCGCCGGGCGCGATGGTGACGGGCGCAGGTTTTGTTCCTTCAGGGGCGAGCCATGCCGCGAAGGCATCGGTATCAAGGCGAACCAGGGTTGCTGAGACTGGCTGGTTAGCCAGCGCGGCCTCAGCTTCGGCATCGACAAAGACGATCGGCGCGCCGCAATCGGCAATCATGGCCGCGAGCGATTCCGGCGTCGAGGAGGGCGCGAGCGGCGCGGCGACGCAGCCGGCGCGCAGCGCGCCGAGAAAGGCGACGCCATACTCGATTCGGGAAGCGGACACGATTGCGACTGCCTGGCCCTGTACGACGCCGTCCCGCTGGAGCGCGGCGGCGGCACGGTCCATCAGCGCGTCGAGTGTCGCATAGTCGACGCTGCCCTCCAGCGCGGCGAGGGCGGTCTTGCTGCCTTGCTCAGTTGCATGAGCATGGATCAGGTCGGGCAGGGTCGCGAAATCGGTCGCGAGCATATCGGCGGCTGTCATGATACGCCGCTATGCGAGGCGCGCGGCAAATGCCATACGCAATCTTCTAAAAAATGACGAGGGTTGCCGATGCTGTTCTACGACGCGGTGAATCCGGCGCCCAATCCGCGCCGTGTACGCATCTATCTCGCCGAAAAGGGACTGAGCGTACCCAGCGAGACGCTTTCGATCGTCGCGGGGGAGCACAAGGGAGCGGCTTTCCTCGAAGTGAATCCGCTGGGGCAGATTCCGGCGCTGAAGCTCGACGATGGCGGCGTGCTGACCGAAAGCGTGTCGATCTGCCGCCTGTTCGAGGCGATGCATCCCGAACCGCCGATGTTCGGCACGGGGCCGCGCGGTATCGCCGAGGTGGATATGTGGATGCGCCGGGCGGAACTGCGCCTGATGGTGCCGCTGGCGATGGTCTGGGTCCACACCCATCCTTTCACCGCACGCGTGGTGAAGCAGCAATATACGGAATTCGGGGAGAGCCAGCGGCCACGAGTGACCGGCGCGATGCGCGAGTTCGACCGCGCGCTCGCCGACCGGGAGTATCTGGACGGGAAGAGCTATTCGATGGCCGATATCGTGCTGCTGTCGATCGTCGATTTCGCGGGGTTCGTGGGAGTCGCCATTCCCGAGGAGCAGGAACATCTGCGCGCGTGGCACGATCGTGTCTCCGCGCGGCCGAGCGCCCAGGCATGAGCGATGGCATGAAGGGCGCGGTTGCGATCGTCACGGGCGGCGGGACAGGCATCGGCGCGGCGGTGGTGCGGCGCCTGGCGGCGCGGGGCGTGCGCTGCGTGATCAACTATGCGAGCAGCCGGGACGAGGCCGAAGCGCTCGCCTCGGCGGTGGACGGCGCGATCGCGGTGCAGGCCGATATCGCCGAGGATTCGGCCTGCCGGGCGCTCGCCGCGGCAGCGGTCGAGGCGTTCGGGCGGATCGATTTCCTGGTCAACAATGCCGGGCGGACCAAATTCGCCAATCACGAGGATCTGGACGCGCTCTCGGCCGACGACTTCATCGACATCTACCGGCTGAACACGATCGCGCCGTTCCAGATGGTCCGCGCCTGCGCTCCGGCAATGCGCGAAAACGGAATCGGCGCGGTGGTCAACATCGCCTCGGTGGCGGGTGTGTTCGGCAACGGATCGTCGGTAGCCTATGCCGCGTCCAAGGGCGCGCTGGTCACGATGACGAAGAGCCTTGCCCGCGCGCTCGCGCCGGCGATCCGGGTCAATGCGGTTGCGCCGGGCTATGTCGGGACCGGCTGGTTCGAGAAGAGGCTGGGCGAGGCGGGGTTCGCCGCGCTCAACGCGCGCATCGCCGCGCAGACACCGATGGCGATAGCCGCCGGCGCCGACGATATCGCCGGGCCGGTCGTGATGCTGCTCGATCCGGACAACCGGGTGATGACCGGCGAGACGCTGCTGCTCGATGCCGGCGCGCATCTCGATGTCGGATTGTCGCGCCGACCGGGGAAGGAGCTTTGACGGCACGGCTGATTGGCACCTGATCGGCTATAGCCTGCATCGACAGGGCGACGGGGGCGTCATAAAGTCGTGACCGGGTATCTTCGGGGGAGGGCGCTTCATGCTTCACGGCCGCCATATTGCCGGCACCGTCGCGGCGAGCATGGCCGCGCTGCTGCTCGGCGCCTGCACCGTGACCCTGATGGCGCCCTATGACAGCAAGACCGAGCAGATGGTCTCGGCCTTGCAGAGCAGCTTCTCAGCGGAGCGCCAGGCTTTGCTCTACAGCTACGGCACGCCCGACTGCGTTTATTCGCGCCAGACGGGTTTCTACCAGAAGGCGCATGCCGATATCGAGGATCTGCGCGTCCATGTCGGCGTGTTCGCGAAGAACGCCCAGACGATCGAGATGGTCGGCCTGCTGGACAGCAGCCTCAGCGCGCTCGAGGCGCAGCACAAAAGGCGGGAGGAGACGCGACAGGGCCCCGAGCAATGCATGAGCGCCCAGATCATGGAACCTGACTTCAACGGGCTGGCGCAATCGACTGGCGCGATCCTGATGCTCGAAAAGGCCAAGCAACGCGGCGTGCCGCTCGGAGGCAATTGATGGCACAGATCGATGTAAGCGCGCTGACCGGGGAGATCGCCGGCGCGATGACCGGGGTGCTGGTGAGCGGCGGCAAGACCGCCGAGATCTATGCGAAGAACGAAGCGGAGAAGATCGCCATCTCGATCCGCCAGATCGGCGAGCTCTACGCGTCAGGCGTCATCGACGCGGAAGAAGCGCGGCTGAAGCTTGATATCCAGAAGAACACGTCCCGCACCATGCTGCTGGCGGTGAAGGGGATTGGTATCCTGACCGCCGAGCAGGCGATCAACGCCGGACTCGCGACGGTGTGCGGCGCGGTCAACACCGCACTGGGATTTGCGCTCCTCTAGCGGATGAATTGGCCTGGGCCGATCGGTAGTCTGCCGGGAGGCTTCGGTTCCCGCCGCCGACCGGTGGATGCCGGGTCGATACGCCAACGTCCGCTGGACCTCTAGGTAATTGGCTGGGCGCTGTCTCCGGCGAGCAGCAGCTGCGGAACCTGCGAGAATGTCCAGGTCGTGGCACCCGGGGCCTGGTCGAGCACCCAGACCATGTCGAACCGGTCGCCTGGCCAGGGCCTGGGTGCGATCTTCGATCCGGCGACATGATCGACCAGATCCGGAATCACGTCATGCTGCCACGCGACCAGCACCGGGCCCGTCGGCGCGGCGGCGATGGCGGCTGCGGCGAGCGCCTTCTTGTCTTTCTTGGCGATGCTCGTGTCGATGGCGATCCCCAGTTCCTGGGATAGCGGGAGCACGGTATGCTGCGGGCGCAGGCTGGCGCCGGGGCTGGCCGCGTCCGACGCGAAGATCGCGGTCGGCGTGGCGATGCCCGGTGACAGGCTCGCCGGATCGTGTGGCGCGAAGAATCGCACAAGAGCCCCGGCGCGCTGCCAGCCGAGTACGATCAGATCATCCGGATTGGCCGTGCCGTCCAGGCCGACACCGACGGTCGTCCCGAAGGGCTTTTCGGCATGCCGTGTGAACATGATCTTGGCCATGGTCCCGCTCCCCCCAAGCGATATGATTGTCTATCCTCAAGGGTAGTGAGCGATCGGGCATGGGGTCAATCGATCGGACGGGAGAGATCGATCCAATCCGGACGCTTGCCCGGTGGCGCCCCGGCATGCCGGAATCCATCGATGGTGTCGCGCGGTCAGAGTAAATTCCAGCGCCGCGCGCACGAAATCGGTGCCGTCTGTTTCCGTTCGTGCCGGGCAGAACGCCCGGCGTTCTAGGCTGCCGGCTCGGGCGGCGGAACGCGGTCCAGCACTTTCCAGACGATGATGCCGAGCGCGGCGAAGGCGAGTATCCCCGCCAGCAGGAAGGCGGCGCCCGGAAAGCCATGGTCGACGCCTGTCGCCAGCGCCTGGGTGAGCAGCAATGGTCCGAGGATCGAGGAGACGCTGGCCATGCTGCCGATCCCGCCTTGCAGTGCGCCCTGGTGCGAGGCGTCGACCATGCGCGAGAGAAGGCCGTTCATCGCCGGAAAGATCATGCCGGACAGCGCGCTCACCAAGAACAGGGCATAGGCCTGCCAGCTTTGGGTGATGAAGGCGAAGGCGAGGAAGGCGATGCCGGCCGAGACGAGGCCGATGACGAGCGCCCACCGCTCGCCGACCCGGGCAATGATCTTCCCGGTCAGGCCGCCCTGGACCAGCGCCATCACCAGCCCGACAAAGGCGAGCGACCAGCCGATCGCCTTCGCATCCCAATTGAACCGGATCGCGGCCCAGAACGCCCAGGTCGAGGGGTAGACCATGTGCGCCAACTGCCAGACGAACCAGGCGGCAAGCAGGGGCGCCGCATTGCCGGCATGGAACAACGGACGGAAAGCGCCGACGATATGGGCATCGCGCAGCTTGAACGGGCGCCGGTTCGTCGGCGCCAGCGTTTCGGGCATTGCGATGATCATCACGGTCGCATTGGCGAGCGCGAGGATCGCCGCCGCGACGAAGGGCGCGCGGGGGCCGAAATCGGCGAGCAGGCCGCCGATCGCCGGGCCGATGATGAACCCTATGCCGAACGCCGCGCCGATCAGCCCGAACACGCCGCTGCGCTTCTCGGGCGGGGTAACGTCGGCCAGCACCGAGCTGGCAGGGCTATAGACTGCGCCTGCGATGCCCGCGATGGCGCGGCCGAGGAACAGCCAGGCGAGCGTCGGTGCCCAGGCCATCAGCGCGTAATCCATGCCGAACGCCAGCATCGAGGCGATCAGCACTGGGCGCCGGCCGAACCGGTCGCTGAGGTTGCCCAGCACCGGGCCGGCGAAGAACTGGGTCAGCGCGAACACGACCAGCATATAGCCGGCGATCCGCGTTGCCTGTTCGAGATCGACATGGCCGATGCTGGTGATCAGATGCGGGAAGACCGGCATGACGATGCCGAAGCCGATCGTGTCGATCAGCACGGCGGCGAGGACGATCGGTACGGCTCGATGTTCGAAACGCATTCACTCCCCCGGATCGCTCACGTCCCGCGATTTGTCGTTGTCGACGGCGCGCGCCGGCGGAACATTCGCCGAACATGCCCAAGGCCGGGGTTAAGGACAAGGGGGTAACTGCCCCCGAAACCCGCAGTTTTTCGCATCATTTCGCGTCGATTGAAAAAACTGCTTAATCCTGCATTTACTCTGCCGTTCTCCTGTTGGACGGTTCGATCCATCGCTTTGGGGGCGGCGGGAGGGGCGTCCGGAGACTGAATATGACTGTTATCGGAACCAACGTTGCCGCGCTGCGCGCGACCAACGCGTCGAATGCGGCATCGAAAGCGCTGCAGACCAGCATCGAGCGCCTGTCGACCGGCAAGCGCATCAACAGCGCGAAGGACGACGCGGCAGGGTCCGCCATCGCTTCCTCGCTCACCTCGCAGATCAAGGGCCAGACCCAGGCGATCCGCAACGCGAACGACGGCATCTCGCTTGCCCAGACCGCCGACGGCGCGCTGGGTGAAGTCACCAACATCCTGCAGCGCGTCCGCGAGCTGTCGGTCCAGTCGGCGTCGGGCACCTATTCCGACGACGACCGCAAGAACCTGCAGGTCGAAGTCAAGGAACTGGCGTCGCAGCTTTCGGACATCACGTCGAAGACCAACTTCAACGGCGTTACCCTGTTCGGCGCGAGCGATGTCACGGTGAACATCCAGACCGGTTCGGGCTCGGCCGATCAGGTCGCGCTGAAGATCACCGCGCTCAACCTCACCAGCGTCGGCAGCATCGACATCTCCACCGTCACTGGCGCCAAGGGTGCGCTCGATTCCCTGGATGCCGCCTTGCTGTCGGTCAACACGACCCGTTCGTCGATCGGTGCAGGCCAGAGCCGACTCGAATCGGTCGTGAGCAGCCTGACCAGCAATGTCAGCAACCTGACCGACGCGCGCAGCCGGATCGAGGATGTCGACTTCTCGACTGAGACGATCGCGCTCGCCAAGGCGCAGATCCTGAGCCAGGCATCGACGGCCCTGCTCGCCCAGGCGAACCAGAGCCAGCAGGGCGTGCTCTCGCTGCTGAAATAATCTCCCTGCGGTTCAGGCGCCGCCCCCGAGGCGTCGAAGCCGTCCGTGGTATCCCCGCGGTATTCACGGTGCGACCGCGCCGGCCCGCAAGGGCCGTGCGCGGCGCAGTGCGTCTTGCTTCATGGGCGGCGTTACGCGCTTTGCTTGCCTTGCGATCTGTGCCACATGCTCGACCATACCCGAAATTCAGATTCGGTTCCGAAGGAGAGCATGTATGGCGACCGCCGCCGAACTCGACGCAAGCGTCAGCCCGCTCGACGCCTTCCGCAAGGAGGCGCGCGCGTGGCTCGAGGCGCATTTCCCGCCATCGCTGAAGGGCAAAGAAAACCCGATGGCTACGGTCGAAGGGCCGACCGCCCTCTCGGACGACGAGTCCGCCTGGAAAAAGGCGTTCGGCGAAAAGGGCTGGGGTGTGCCGACCTGGCCGGCTGCCTATGGCGGCGGCGGGCTGGACCGGGCGCAGGCGCGCGTGCTGGGCGAGGAAATGGCACGGATCGGCGCCTGGAACCCGATCGGCGGCATGGGCATCATGATGTTCGGTCCGACCCTGCTCGAATATGGCAGCGAGGCGCAGAAGCTCGAGCATATCCCCGCGATCGCGAAGGGCGAGGTGCGGTGGTGCCAGGGCTATTCGGAGCCGGGGGCTGGATCGGACCTCGCCAGCCTCCAGATGTTCGCCGAGGACAAGGGTGACCATTATCTCGTCAATGGCCAGAAGACCTGGACCTCGGGCGGGCAATGGGCCGACAAATGCTTTGCGCTGGTGCGGACCGACAAATCGAAAAAGCATGAAGGCATCAGCTTCCTGCTGATCGACATGACCTCGCCGGGTGTCGAGGTGAAGCCGATCAAGATGATCTCCGGCGCGTCGCCCTTCTGCGAGACCTTCTTCACCGACGTGAAGGTGCCCAAGGGCAATCTGGTCGGCCGCGAGGGCGAGGGCTGGACGATCGGCAAGCGGCTGCTCCAGCATGAGCGGCAGAATCTGTCGGGCGGCGGGTCGCTCAGCCGGTTGTTCGGCGGGACCTCGATTGGCGCGCTCGCCAAGCAATATCGCGGGACTGACGATCAGGGGCGGGTGAACGACAGCGATCTGCGCATGCGTATCGTCCGCCACGAGATGGACAGCCGTGCCTTCGCCCTGACCCTGCGCCGTGCTGCGCTGGAGGCGAAATCGAACCAGGGGCCGTCGGCTGCAACGTCGATCATGAAGAATGTCGGCGCACGTATCACTCAGGATCGCGCTGAGCTGTCGATCGAGATCATGGGCATGAACGGCCTCGGTTGGGAAGGCGAGGGCTTCAGCGAGCCAGAACTGACTCAGACCCGCACCTGGCTGTGGGGCAAGGCGGTGTCGATCTATGGCGGATCGACGGAGATCCAGAACAACGTGATCGCCAAGCGCATCCTGGGGATGCTTGACCACCAATAGTCGTCAAGGCCCCTCCTTGCGGGAAGGGGATTGGCAGAGGGGCAGTCGAGATATTTCACCAATCGGGCCGGACGCGAGAGACTGCCCCTCTCCCCGGTCCTCTCCCCTGAGGGGAGAGGGAGTTTAGAATGGCTGTGCTCAACGACGAACAGACGATGCTGCGCGACATGGCGCGCGAATGGGCTGACAATGAGGCCCCGGTCGGCGCCTTTCGCAAGATGCGCGATGCTGCGCCGGCGGCGGGATATGACGCTGCCGCCTGGGCTGAGATGGCTCAGATGGGCTGGGCGGGCATCGTGGTACCCGAGGCGTTCGGCGGATCGGAATTCGGCTATCTCTCGCTCGGGCTGGTGCTCGAGCAGCTCGGACGCAACCTCGCTGCGTCGCCGCTTGCGTCGACGGCCGCCGCTGCGACCGCGATCGTGCTGGGGGGATCGGATGCCGCCAGGGCGGAGTGGTTGCCGAAGATCGCCTCGGGTGAGGTGGTCGCTACGCTGGCCGTCGACGAGGGGCCGGTTCATGACCCGGCACGGATCGCGACCAGCGTGACAGGCGGCAAGGTGAGCGGCACCAAGGAATTCGTTGCGGAGGGCGACAGTGCGGCGCTGTTCGTCGTCGCGGCGGTGGACGGGCTGTACCTCGTTTCGGGCGATGAAGGCGTATCGCGCTCTGCGCGGCACATGGCGGATTCGCGCAGTCATGCCCAGGTCAGGTTCGACGGTGCCGCGGCCGAGAAGCTCGGCGGCATCGACCTGACGGCAAAGGTGATCGACCGGGCCACCGCCGGGCTCTGCGCCGAGATGCTTGGCATGGCGGAACAGGCCTTCGCGACCACCAACGACTATCTCAAGACGCGGGTTCAGTTCGGGCAGCAGCTCTCGACTTTCCAGGCGCTGCAGCACCGCATGGCCAGGATGTTCACTGAGCTTGAGCTGATGCGCTCCGCGGTGGAGGGAGCGCTCGAGGCGATCGACGCCAACCGGTCGGATGTCGACCAGGCGGTGAGCCTTGCCAAGGCGGTGGCCGGCGATACGCTTCACCTGGTCAGTCGGGAGATGATCCAGCTGCATGGCGGCATCGGCATGACCGACGAGCATGATGCCGGCTTCTATATCAAGCGGGCGCGGGTGCTGGAGACGATGTGGGGTAATGCCGCCTATCACCGCGAGCGCTTCGCGCGGCTCAACGGGTACTGATCCTTCGATCCTGATGCTCTGAAACAGGCGTCGCCCACCCGGGCGGCGCCTGTTTTCGTATCGGTGTCCGGCGCGCAGATATAGCCAGTTCGAATATAGGTTCTGGCCGATCCGGCGCTTTCGCGCGAGTTTTGCCGAATTGTCCATGAAACGGGTACTGTTTCGAAACGAGTCTTTTGCTTGACGTAACGTCAATCTCTCTATCAATTCGAGTTTCCGGTACGGGATCGCGAATGTCCCGGCCGAAAGGGGAGAGAGATATGCTCAGGAAGCAGTATTTATCCGCGTGTGCCTTTTCGGCTCTCGCGCTCAGCCTTGCATCGCCGGCCTTCGCTCAAAGCGCCCTCGCGGCGGACCAGGACGATGCCGGCCAGACCACGCCCGACATCGTCGTCACCGGATCGCTGATCCGCGGCACCCCGGAGGATGCAGCCCTGCCGGTCGACGTGATCTCTTCCGAGGAGCTTTCCAGGCAGGGCAGCCCGAGCGCGGTGGAGATGCTCAAGGCGCTGCCGACCTCCAACGGCGTGCTCGGCGATTCGAACCAGTTCGACAGCCGGTCGCAGGGCGCCGAGGGCATCGCCACGGTCAATCTCCGCGGACTCGGTCCGCAGCGCACCCTGGTGCTGTTCAACAACAAGCGTCTCGTGTCGGCCGGCAACGGCATTCCGTCGGTCGATATCAACATGATCCCGCAGGCGGCGATCGGACGGATCGAAGTGCTGAAGGACGGCGCGGCGGCTACCTACGGATCGGACGCGGTCGCCGGGGTGGTGAACTTCATCAGCAAGTCGGATCAGAAGGGCTTCCTCGTCGCGGGCAGCCACAAGTTCGTCAACGACAGCGTCGGCGACTACGACATCTCGGCGAGCTTCGGCCACCAGGGCAACGGGTTCAGGGTGCTGCTCGCGGCGGGCTATCAGACGCGCGGCGAGTTGCTGGCGCGGGACCGGAAGTTCGCGGTCCAGCCCTTCGCCGTCAATCCGGAAGGGGGCTATACCGGCGGCGGCAACCCGGCGACCTTCCTCGCGCTCGGCCCGACCGGGGCGCCGATCACCAGCTTCACCCCCGATGCGAGCTGCGTGCCGCTCGGCGGGACGATCACCGCGCAGAACCGCTGCGCGACCCAGTACAGCGTGTATGATGCGCTGGTCGATACCGAACGGCGCGGCCAGGCCTATGTCGAGCTCGGCGTCGATATCACTCCCGATATCGAATTCGAGGTGACGGCACTATATGGCCGGTCGACAGTGCCGCATTACCGCACCTCGCCTTCCTATCTGCTGACCCAGTCGCCTTCCGCCGCGACGGGCATCACGCAGAGCGGCTTCTTCGTGCCGGCGAACAATCCGGGCTATATCCAGTATCGGTTGCAGAACCCGACCGCGCTTCCCGCGGGCGCGATCGGCGCGCTGTTCCCGACGCTGCTCTACCGGCCGTTCCTGACGGGCGGCAACCCGATGTTCGCTGGCGACGAGAATGATCCCGGCGCCTCGATCGGCGAACGCAAATCAGAATCCGCACGATTTACCGCCACACTGTCGGGCAAGCTGACCGACAGCCTCGATTTCAACGTCAACGCGACCTACCATCATTATTACCGCTATATCGACGGCTATGATGCGTTCGGCGACCGCGTCCAGCTCGCGCTGCGCGGGCTTGGCGGGCCGAACTGCACCGGGACGACGCCCGGCGCGAATGGCTGCCTGTGGCTCAATCCGTTCGGCAACGCGATCCAGTCCAACCTGGCGACCGGCGCGACCAATCCCAACTATGTCTCGTCGGTCGCCAATTCGGCGGAGCTTGCGCGCTGGTTCTTCGTCAAGTCGTTCAGCCAGGCCGATACGTCGCTGTTCGTCGGGGAGGCGAGCATCAGCGGAAAGACCGGGATCTCGCTGCCGGGCGGCGACGTCCAGTTCGGCGTCGGGGCGCAATATCGCCGCGACACCTATTCGATCCGCTATGGCAACAACAACAACCTGGCGAACAATCCCTGCCGCGAGACGCCGGTGACGGGCAATCTGGGCCCCTGCCTGCCCAACACGGTCGGCGGCGCGAGCCCGCCGGCGACCGGCGCCCTGGCCTTTCTCGGCACCAACGCGAATGCCAAGGCATCGGGAGACGTGATCGCGACCTATGCCGAGCTCCAGGCGCCGATCTTCGATACGCTCAACCTCCAGCTTGCGGCACGGTACGAGGATTATGGCGGGAAAGTGGGCTCGACCTTCAACCCGCAGGCGCGCCTGCGTTTCCAGGCGACACCGTGGCTCGCCTTCCGCGGCGGCGTCGGCACTACCTTCCGCGGCCCGCGCAACGAGAATCTCCTGCCGGGCTCGGTCACCTCGCTTCAGCTCGTCGGTACCAGCTTCCGCCCGGTCGACGTGGCCGGCAACGCAGCGCTGAAGCCAGAGAAATCGACCAATTATTCCGGCGGCGTGCTGCTGAATGGCGGCGGCTTCACCGCCAGCATCGATTATTTCCGCTACGAACTGCGGGACTCGATCGTGTTCGAGCCGGTCGCCGGCATGGTCAATACGCTGTTCGGATCGACCGGCGCGGCGAATTGCGGCAACGCCGCCTTTGCCGCGCTGCAGGCACGCTTCACTTTCAACGGGGCGTGCAACATCACCAATGTGGCCCGGATCTCGACCAAGGTCATCAACGGCGCGAGCGTCACCAATTCGGGCCTCGACTTCGCCGCCAACTATCGCGGCGATGTCGGCGCCGTGCGCTTCGGCGCCGGCGTGACCGCGACCTACACGATCGAGTACAAGACCGCCGATCAGGCAGTCGACGGGGTGGTCGTGCAGAAGGCGTTCGACGCCGGCGGCAAGCTCAATTTCCAGACCACCGCCTATCCGGTGCCGAAATGGAAGGGCCAGGCCTTTATCGATCTTGGCGCAGGCATCTTCGACGGACGCCTGACCGCGACCTATATCGACGGATATCATGATCAGCGCGCCGATACGAACTCAGGGCCGTTCGCGCCGCGTGTCGATATCGCCGGTTCCCCGATCCTGACTCAGGGCGCGAACATCGAGAAATATTACACGTTCGATTTCAGCCTGCGCGTTCGCCTGCCCTGGGAGACGACGGCGACCCTGTCGGTCCTGAACATCTTCGATCGCGACCCGTCGTTCGCGCGGCTCGATTACAATTACGATCCGTTCACCGGCAGTGCGCTGGGCCGCAATTTCAAGGTCGGCCTGTCGAAGAAGTTCTGATGCTCCTTTGACGCCCCTCGGCTCGCCGTCCCGCTCCCGGGGGGACGGCGAGCCTTTTTTCGCCTGTAACCGAGTATTTCCCGACATGGCTCTTTCCTCCCCAGAAAACGCCCCGCAAACTGCCCCCGAAACTGCAGATGCGCTGGCGATCCGCCGCCGCCGGCTCACCCTCGCGCTGCTCACCTTCGTCTATTTCTTCAGCTATATGGACCGGCAGATCCTTGCGATCCTGCTTGAGCTGATCCGCAAGGATCTGCTGCTGACCGACACGCAGCTCGGCATCCTGTCGGGCTTCGCCTTCGCGGTCTTCTATGCCGGGCTCGGCATTCCGGTGGCGCGCCTCGCTGACCGGACCAGTCGCAAGAAGATCATCGTGTTGTCGCTTGCGCTGTGGAGCGCGATGACCGCGATCTGCGGGCTCGCGACCAGTTTCCTCCAGCTGCTGTTTGCCCGGATCGGCGTCGGGGTGGGCGAGGCCGGATCGAGCCCGCCCAGCCATTCGATGATCGCCGATCTCTACGCTCCGCACGAACGGGCCAGCGCGATGGCGATCTATTCGCTGGGCGTGGTGCTGGGCGCTGCATTCGGCACCATCATCGGCGGGACGATCGGCCATTTCTATGGCTGGCGACACGCGATGTTCGTGGTCGGGCTGCCCGGGCTGCTGCTTGCGGTGATCGTCTGGTTCTTCGTGATCGAGCCGCGCCGCGGCCTGTCCGACGGCCGCAGCCAGGCCGAGCAGGAACGCGAGGCGATGCCGAGCCTGGGTGCCGGCTTCGCCTCGATCTGGCACGACCGCGCGGCGCGCCACCTGGTGATCGCCGTCACGCTGACCTCGCTGATCGGCTATGGACATGCGCAATGGGGTCCGAGCTTCATCCAGCGCTCGCTGGGTGTGCCGCTGCTGACCATCTCCTGGGTGATCGCACCGATCGGCGCGATCTTCGCGACCGTCTCCGGCGTGGTCGGCGGGATGCTGGCCGACCGGCTGGCGAAGAAGCGCGGTCTTCACTGGCAAAGCTGGATGGTCGCGATCCTGAAGACGATCGCGCTGCCGTTCAGTCTGATCTTCTATTTCCTCGACGAGCCGAACATCGCGGTCGGCGCTTATTTCTTCGCGCTGCTGTTTGCGTCGAGCTATCTGGGCCCGACCTTCGCGCTGTTGCAGGGCTTGGCGCCGATGCGGCTGCGGGCCCTGTGGGCGGCGATCACCCTGCTGGTGATCAACCTGATCGGCCTGGGCCTGGGGCCGACGCTGGTCGGCCAGATCAGCGATCTGCTTCGGCCAAGATTCGGTGAAGATTCGCTGCGCTGGGCGATGTTCGTCTTCGCGGTGGCGACGCCCTGGGCAATCTTCCACTATTGGCGGGCCGGCGTGATCCTGAAGCAGCGCGGGCAGGTGACGGGGAGCGCGTAAACCCCTATCTCCCTTGGATGCCCAAGCCAAAGCGTTCGCCCGGCCTTCCCACACGCGAACAGATCCTCGACTTCATTACCTCGTCGGCCACGCCTGCCGGCAAGCGCGAGATCGCGCGCGCCTTCGGCCTGACCGCGCAGGAGAAGATCGGCCTGAAGGCACTGCTCAAGGACATGGCTGACGAGGGGCTGATCGACAGCGCCCCCGGCCGCGCCTTCCACAAGCTGGGCGGGCTGCCCAAGGTCACCGTGCTGCGCATCGCCGATGTCGATGACGGCGGAAATATATGGGCAGTGCCCGAGCGCTGGGATTCCGACGCGCCCGCGCCGCGCCTGCGGGTGCGTGAACGCAAGCGCGGTGCGCTCGGCGTAGGTGATCGGGTGCTGGCCCGCACCGAGGAGGCCGGCAACGGCTGGATCGCGCATCCGATGAAGCAGCTCGCGCGCGGCGAGGAGCTTGTCCTTGGGGTGCTGCATCAGGAGGATGGCAAGCTCTGGCTGCAGGGCGTCGAGAAGAAGGAACGGCGCGAGTTCATGGTCTCCGACGCCGGCGGTGCGGAGCCGGGCGACCTCGTGCTGGCGGAGAAGGCGGGGCGCCCACCGCGCATCACGGTGCGGGTGACCGAGCGGCTGGGCGATCCGTTCGCGCCGCGCAGCTTCTCGCTGATCGCGATCCACAAGCTCGGCATCCCCAATGTCTTTTCGCCCGAGACGATTGAGGAAGCAGCACGGGTTGCGCAGACGCCGCTGGGGGATGGGCGGGAAGACCTGCGCCATCTGCCGATCGTCGCGATCGACCCGGCCGATGCGCGCGACCATGACGACGCGGTCTGGGCGGCGTCGGACGACGATCCCGCCAACGACGGCGGGTGGAAGGCGATCGTCGCGATCGCCGATGTCAGCTTCTACGTCCGCCCTGGATCGGAGCTCGACCGCGAGGCGCGGCGGCGCGGCAACAGTGTCTATTTCCCCGATCGGGTGGTGCCAATGCTGCCCGAGGAATTGTCGGCCGACATGTGCTCGCTGAAGCAGGATGTCGATCGTGCTGCGCTCGCATGTCATCTGCAGATCGCGAAGAACGGCACGCTGAAAAGCTGGCGTTTCACGCGGGCGATCGTGCGGATCGCAGCGAACATTGCCTATGAGGATGCGCAGGCCGCGATCGACGGCATGATCGAGCACCCGCTGACCGACACGGCGCTCAAGCCGCTTTGGGCGTGCTGGAAGGCGCTCTACAAGGCGCGCGAGAAGCGTGACCCGCTCGATCTCGATCTGCCCGAGCGGCGCGTGGTGCTGGACGAGAAGGGCCGCATCCTGTCGGTCGCGCCGCGCGAACGGCTCGACGCGCACAAGCTGATCGAGGACTACATGATTGCCGCGAACGTGGCGGCCGCCAAGGCGCTCGAGGCGAAGAAGGCGCCGGTCATGTACCGGGTGCACGAACAGCCGAGCCGCGAAAAGCTTGTCGCACTCAAGGAGTATCTCAAGACCTTTGGCGTCGAGTTCGCGCTTGGCCAGGTGGTGCGCCCGGCGACGTTCAACCACATCCTCGACAAGGTCGGCGATGTCGATTTCCGGCCGCAGATCATGGAGCAGGTGCTGCGCACCCAGACCCAGGCCTATTACGGGCCGGAAAACCACGGCCATTTCGGGCTTGCGCTGGGCAGCTACGCGCATTTCACCTCGCCGATCAGGCGCTATGCCGACCTGATCGTGCACCGTGCGCTGGTCGACGCCTACAAGCTCGGGCCGGGTGGACTGACCGAGGGCGAGGCAGCGTCGATGGACCGGATCGGCGAAAGCATCTCGATGCTCGAACGCCGCGCGATGGAGGCTGAGCGCGACACGATCGACCGTTATGTCGCCGCCTTCCTCGCCGAACGGGTGGGGCAGGTTCTCGACGTGCGCATCACCGGTGTCGCCAATTTCGGTTTCTTCGCGACGGTCGAGGGTATCGGCGGCGACGGGCTGATGCCGGTGCGGGACATCGGCGGCGAATATTTCCGCTATGACGAGGCGGGGCGGCGGCTGATCGGCGACGAAACCGGCACCGAATATGCGAGCGGCCAGCGGCTGCAATTGCGGCTGGCCGAGGCGAACCCCGTGTCGGGGGCGCTCCGTTTCGAGATGGTGGATGGCAAGGGCGCCCGTCCCGAACGCGACAGTCGCCCGGCCCGCGTGATCAAGCGGCGCGGCCGGCCGGCGAACATCCGCCACCAGGGCCGCAAGCGGTGAGCCAGCTTCCGGCAGCTGTCCGGCGCGTGCGCGGGCCAGTGGCAGCGCATTTCCTGGCGCACCATGCACTGTCCCCGGAAGACGCGATCGATTTCGTTCCGAGAGATCGTGTAGAGCGCTGGTGGTTCGATCGCTTCCGCCGGATCGGCGCGCTGCGCGAGGCGGAGCCGGGCCGCTACTGGTTCGATCTGGTCGCCTATCATCTCGAGGCGCAGGCGTTCAGCCGGCGCTGGGTGCCGATCGCTATCGCCGTGTCGGTCGTGATCGCTGCGGTGGCGATGCTGTTCTATCGCGGCTGACGGTGGCGCACCGATTTCAGTAAGCGATCCCGATCTCGCCGGGATCGATCTTCGACATCGGGATCGCACTTTCCATGACGAGACGAACGGCCGTGTCCGGATCGAAGATTCCATCGAGCTTGGCCACTGCTTCCCGCGCCGCATGAGCGAGGGCGAGGGGCCATTCGCGCGGATCGCGGCACTCGGCCGCGAGCAGCGGCGCAGTAGACGGCCACAGCCGCCACAGCAGATCGATCGGAAGGTCTCCGCTGGTGGGGCCTGGGGTGCGAGGAACGCCGAACGCTTCACTGCCGACCGTGGCGGTGACGTGCCTGAAAATCTCCAGGACCTCTGCGGAGGGGCCATCGGTCAATGTCGCCGGCCGGGAAACGATGGCCAGGATCGATTCCGGAGCCTCCGCAACCAGCGCGTTTACTGCGTCTCCGAAATAGAATACCCGGCCGCCCTGTGTGTCGACGCGGATGAGCGGAGCTGCCTCTCCCGCGGTGGCGGCGGCCTCGCGAAGGCCGACCTGGGCGGCGAAACCGGCAAGCCCGCCAAGAGCCAGCAACAGGCTATCGACCGCGACGCCGCTATCGTCTTCCATCTGCGCGGCGACATGGACAAGGAGGCGGTGTCCGGCCTCGGGAAGAGGCGTCGGGTCGGGGACGGTAGGCGCGATCACCCGGCGCCGGCGCACCGGCGCGTCGTCATCGGGCTGTACCGCCCCGATGACCGTCCCGTCGCGCTCCGCCCGCTGCAGCCTGGACGATACAAGGCTCACCCAGATCAGAAATATCGCGGTCCAGACGGCGAAGCCAATGGGGATCGCGAGACCGATCTTCCACAGGATCGCGGCGGTCAGGATACGCCGCCCGATCCAGAGGGAGGACACGCCAAGCAACATGATGACGAGGCCGGGAATGACGATGCACCACATGCCGCGACGGAGCGTCGCGGCTTCTTCCTTCGTGCTGACGAGATAGGCCGGGCCATAATCGCCGAACGGTGTGAAAAGGAGATGCCCGGACGGCGACACGGCGAAGGCTCCGGCCATGCGCGCAGAAAACGGGGTCATGGTCGGCAGGGTCCGATCTGTTGTGACGGCCGAAGGGTATCAGTGGCTGCTTTCGGTATGTTTAAGCGTCTGCGATTTCAGCGCGATATTCGGTAGAATCCATGCCTGAACGCATGGCCGCTCCGGCGAAAGAGCTACCGTCAGGGTTTCAGCGACGCCAGATCGGGCCAGAACATGCGCAGTGCAGGCGCTTCATGCGCGGCTGGAATCTCGGACTTCTCGCGCTCCACCACCTCGCCCCCCATGCGGAGATAGAAGCGCAAGGCAGCTTCGTTCGCTTCGAACACCCAGAGATGGAGGCCTTGTGTTTCGGTCGTGGCGGCGACGGTCTGCGCGGTCGTGCGCAGCAGGTATTCGCCGACACCTTGCCCTCGCAGGCCGGCCTTCACATGGAGATTGTCGATCATGCTGCCCCAGCGAACATCGGTATCGGTGAAGGCGCAGACGAAGCCGACCGGCTCGGCATCGTCATGGGCAATCAGCACGATCTGCGACGAGTCAGGGTTGCGCAGTCGTTTCGACCAGACGGCCAGCCGCTCCTGTTCGATCTCGCTGTCGAGGAATGCCTGATCGAGAATACCGCGATAGGTCTCGCGCCAACTCGCGCAGTGGAGCGAGGCGATGAGGCGGGCGTCTTCCGCCGTGGCGTGTCGGATCGAGATATTGGACATCTCCCCGATGCTCGCATCGAGCTCTATGGGCGTCAACGATGCTGACCCCTCTATAATCGATATAGCGTCTGAATTGGTTCACGGACCCGGGCTACGGCCTGACTTCATCGCCCGCCGTATAGCGCGGCAGGTCCGCAAGGGCGTTCCGGAATGCGCTGCCGATATCCGTTTGGCTGAAACCGCGATCCCACAACTCGGTTGCCAGCATGTTGATCGCTTGTTCGAGCGTGGGGTTCTCCGGCCATGGGTTGGTCTGGTGAAGTTCTTTCAGCGCGGTCGAGAACCGATGCGATGCCTCGCATAGCCGCGTCTGCCATTCATCCCGGGAACGGTGGTCGAGATCATCTTCCACTACCCGTTCATCCTCTCACGACGATCATCCGGCCCGGAACGTAAGTCCGGCCTTAGCCTCGAGCCGCTTGACCAGCACCTCGCCGAGCAGCGCGCCGGGCGTCCAGATGCCGCCTTCTCCGGCCACGTCCTGCACCAGGCACAAGGCTGTCTCGGCGATCATCTTGCTGGTCGAGCCATAGCCCGGGTCGCGGTCCCCGGTGACGACTGAGTCGACCCGGGTCCCGTCCGGCATCTCGCCGATGAACAAGATGTCGTAATAGCCGTTCTCGCGCTCCTCCTTCGACGGGCCTTCGCCGGGCTTTGGGCCCTTCTCGCTGGCGAGCGGGTTGATCTTCGCGATCGCCTCCGCCGCCGCCTTGCCGATATCGCCGAGGCCGGCGACCATCATCTCGTCATAGACGAAGTCGGCGCCATAGGCCTCGCCGAGCAGGAAGTTGGTGCGGTGGACGTTCTTGGTGTTGATCGGCGCCATGATGAACGGCGCGACCCAGGCCTCGATCGTCTTGTCGTAATCGGGCAGCAGGCCCCTGGGCTGGCTCGGGCCCTGGAAACCCGGCGTCAGCGCGAAGGGGTTGGTCAGCAGGCCGAGGATCGAGGGATCGCGCGCCGCGGCGGCGAGCGTCGCCTTGAGGCTGGCTGCGGTGCCGCCGGAAAAGCCGCCCTGCATCTTGCGTACCCGGCATTTCACGCGCGGGGCGGCGCGGCCGTATTTCAGCTTCGCTGCATCCTGGAGCGTGAGCACGCCGAGGTCGAACGGGATTGAATCGAACCCGCAGGAAAAGACGATGCGGGCGCCGGTGCGCCTCGCGGTCTCGTGATGCGCGTCGATCATGTGGCGCATCCAGGCGGGCTCGCCACACAGATCGACATAGGCGGTGCCGGTCTCGGCGCAGGCGGCGACGAGGTCGCTGCCATAGAGCTGGTACGGGCCGACGGTGGTGAGCATCACCGTCGTGCGTTCGCACAGGGCCCTGAGGCTTGCGGGGTCGTCGGAATTGGCGGTGAGCAAGGGGATGTCCGCCGGTGCCACGATCTCGTCGCGGACTTCCTGAAGCTTGGACAGCGACCGCCCGGCCATCGCCCAGCGCGGCTTGTCGGGACCGGGATAAGCCTGGATCAGATACTCCGCGACCAGGCGTCCGGTGAAGCCGGTGGCACCATATACGATGATGTCGAAGTCGCGCATCTTGCTTTCCCTCCGTCACCCGGACCTGTTCCGGGGGCCGCCTGTCCGAAGGCGGTGACGAGAGTGTGGGGCAGGGCGGATGTCGGAACAAGCCTGACGTGAGCCTGTCGAAAGATCCGGCGTGATGCCTGTCCCATCGCGGCCTTTTGGGAGGTGAGAAAGCCGCGCATCCAATCCTGCCTTGCCGACCGAAGGCACGCGGTTGCGTATCGATATTCGCTTGAAGCAAGTGGCCGGGAGTCGTTTACCCAAAATGATCAAGCTGCTCTTGTTTGTTCGTAGGGCAGGCAAATGTTATAACGGGTGCACGAAGGCATGTTTTCGGGAGGTATCCGATGCGTCGCTTGGTTCTGCTCGTAACCGCTTCAGCATTTCTGGGGACTTTGCCGATGCCGGCATTGGGCCAGGAAAGCGTTCTTGCGAAAGCTGATCAGGATCGAGTCATCTGTGCTCCGCTGCGCAACAAGAGCGGTACGCTTGCAAGCGGCGAACTGTGCCAAACCGGGCGAGAATGGGAAGTCGCGCTGGCGAAGGCGAGGCCGAAACATACCGATTGGGCCGTCACCGGGCAGAGAAATGCCACTCTCTCGAATCCGCAGTCTTTCGGTACAGGATTCAAGCAGTTTTTTAATCCCGGCCGACAATAGCCGGAAGGAGCATCAGGCCGGCATGATGTAAGCGTCGCCGGCTGTCCTTGCGTGCGGCTCGGGTCAAGGCGCGATACCTTCGATTCCGGCCCGGCTGAAACCATGTAGCCGCTTATGCGGCTACTGGTTCGGGTGCGAATGACGCCAGCTGCGCCTTCAGTGCCTGCTCGAACGCGGGTCGTTGCATGCATCGATCGCGATAGGCGACCAGATTGGGGAATTCGGCCAGCAGCGCGTCGTCCGAAACCTCGCGCAGCACCGTCGTCATGATAATATCGGCGGCGCTGAAATCGCCCTCCAGATAGGACTTTTCACCCAGCCAGCCGGACAATGCCGCCAGCCGCCCGCGCAGATTGTCGATCACCTGGGGCCGCCGCAGCCTGGCCCATTCGGCGTCCTTGTTGAACGTATCGATATTCACCAGATCGAAGACGAACGGCTCAACGCTGTTGAGCGCGGCGGTTACCCAGGTCAGGACGCGCGACCGGCCTGCCGGGTCGCCGGGCATGAGTTTTTCGGAACGCTCGGCGATGCGCAGGACCATCGCGCCACTTTCGAACATCTGGACTTCATCGTCGCGATAGGCGGGCACTTGGCCGAAGGGCTGCTCGCGCCGGTAATCCTCGCTCTTGGCCGTCTCAAAGCCGATCAGCCGTTCGCAATAGCCGATGCCGGCCTCTTCGCATGCCCAGCGCGGCCGCAGGTCGCGGACGAAGCCGCGCGCGAAATCCGGCACCCAGGCAAAGCTGGTGATCTCGATATCGGCGTTTGGGTCGATCGGCATGCGGCACATCCTTCATGAGCTGCTTGACATAATAAGTTGATATCAACATAAATCTCCGATGTCAAAACACGCCCTGGTCTCTCCCGAGCAAACGCATTTCGTGCGGGATCATTGCCTGTGCCTGGCTGCCCAGAGGGCAGCGCGGGCGCTGTCGCGCCGATTCGACGATGCCTTTCGCGGCTTTGGAATTACCAGCGGGCAGTTCTCGCTGCTGAATGCGCTCAATCGACCGGCGCCACCGTCGATCAGCTCGGTCGCGACCCTGCTGGCGATGGACCGCACGAGCCTGACCGCGAACCTCAAGCCGCTGCAGCGGGACGGTCTGGTCCGCATGGAGTCCGATCCGGTCGACCGGCGGATCAGGCGGCTGGCCCTCACTGACGTTGGAAAGCAGGTGCTGGCGCAGGCGATGCCGGTGTGGACCAGTGTGCACGATGATATCGACATGAATCTGGCATCCGGTCCTGCCAGCGGCGACGCGCTCCGCTTCGGGCTTGCCGCACTGCTCTGAGATGTCCTGACGCGCACTGCTTCTGGGGGAAGAGCCCATGAGTGAAACCAACGACTGGCGTATCGACCATGGCGGTATCGGCGTCGCCGACATCGCCCGTTCGGCACGGTTCTACGACGCGGCGCTGTCCGCGCTGGGCATGCGACTGGTCATGCGCGTCACGAGGGATGGCGACCTCGCGTCCGACGGGGAGAGCGCCATCGGCGGTATCGGATATGGCGTGACCTATCCTGTCTTCTGGATCGATGTCTTCCATCCGCATGGCGTGAGACAGCATATGGCCTTCAGGGCGATCAGTCGGGAAGAAGTCACGGCCTTTCACGCCGCCGCGATCGATGCGGGCGGGAAAGACAATGGTGCGCCCGGACTTCGATCCGGAGGCTATCCGTCCGGCTATTATGCGGCGTTCGTGCTTGATCCCGACGGCAACAATATCGAGGCGGTCTTCCGGGAGAAGGCATGACGGCCTCTCTCGCTCGTCTCGTCAGTGAGAGGCCGCGTGGATTTCGGCGATATATCCGCCAGGGAAGCGAACCATTGCCGATGTCCGATCCTGCCCGGCATATGCCGGAACGAGTATCTCGGCGCCCGCGGCGGTCGCCCTGGCGAGCGTCGCGGGCAGATCGGCGACTGCGTAGCCGGTCAACTCGCGGCCATAAGGCCATGGCAAGGCGCCGTCGCTCACCAGTATCGCCATCTCGCCATAGCCTGAGCTGAGGCGAATGCGTCGGTAGGTCTTGCCCGGCCGGCCGATCTCGATGGCGGGCGCCATCTTGTCGTCGGAGACTATTCGACCATGTGAAAAGGCGATCCAGCCGGCGACGAACGCGTCGGCGGCGTCGGCGGTCAGATAGATGCGATTCTCCGGAATCGTGGCGAGCGGCGCATAACTCGGCTTGGTGGTGTGCCAGTAGAATTGCATGTTCACGCCGCCCGGCCATTGGACCAGAACGTCACGGCCGATCGGATCGGGGAATGCCTCGACCAGCCGCGTCGCGCCGGCCTTGCGCGCCGCAACGATGGCGGCGTCAAGATCGGTGACGAGATAGCCGGTGCGCTCGACCCCGAATGGATAGGGGATCGGCGTCTTGAAGCCGAACACCGAAATCGTCCCGACGGGCGTCAGCGCGACCTGCGAGATGGTCTGGCTTGATGTCGGCGTGACCTGAAACACGCCCTGTTTGCTGGTGGTGCCGCCGAAGGTCGCGACGAAGCTCGCCATGAACCTGTCGAAGTCCTCCGCCGCGACATAGACATGGGTCGAATCATATTGCGGCCCGACCGCGAAATCGGGGGAGGGAATGGGCTTTGCCGGTCCGGCTGCTGCAGTGGAAGCGATGCCGAGCATGGCGGCAGCGATCAACAGGGACAGGCGCGTCATCATCATTCTCCATCACGCCGCCTGCCCGGCGGACATGTTCCGATCCGCCTAGATACCAGCCCCCAGATCGAGGAAGTCGCCGGCACTCAGATGTGCCGCAGCAGGATTGGCGAGTTGCCCCACCAGCCGGTCGACCTGAACCGTGATCTCGGGGACGGCGGTGATCTCCCACCATTGTGGGCAAGTGAGGGCGCCAAGTGCATACAGCCAGCCTGACGCCCGACGATCGACGTCGAGCAGCGCGCAATTCTCGGTTTCGAGGCCGAGGCCCAGCGAGTCCGGCAAGGCCAGGCCCTGGTCGCGCAGATCGGCGAGCAGCGGAATCGCGATGGAGCCGGCGTCGCGGCGCGGGCCGGTGCAGTTGACCACGCGGGCGGCGGTGAAGCGGCGCTCGCCGCCGTTGCGGGGGGCAAGGGTGACGTCGACCTTGTTCTCCGTCAGGCGATAGCTGCGCAGGCGCGCCGGAAGAATCTCCAGCCGGCCACCCGCGGTCTCGGCGTCGAGCGCGTCGTGGATGCGCTGCGCCATGCGGTGCCGATGGACGTCCCAGCGGGTGCGAAGATGCCGGAGAAACTGGCGCTTCTCGCGCGAGGACCAGCTGCTCCAGACGGCGGGGATGGCGGGGCGCGCGGCGTCGAACACGCGCTGCCAAGGGATGTCGCGCGCTTCCGCGGCGGCGACCTGCTCGCGGATCAGGCGCATGAGCCGGCGCGGCGAAGCGGGCAGGGCCGCCTCAAGGAACGCTGGCCAGGTGCCGCCGGCGGCATGGACCTGCGGCAGCAGGCCGCGACGCGAGGTGGCGAGGATCGGGCCGCGATGGCCGGCGGCAGTGAGCTTCAGCACGATATCGACGGTCGTCAGGCCGGTGCCGAGCAGCAGCAGGGGATCGTCGGGCGTAAGGCCGTCAAAGGCATCCGGCGCCCAGGGATCGGGGACGAAGCCGGGCGTATCGTAGAACCATTGATCCGGCCCGCCCGGTGCGCGCGGGGCGAGGTTGCCGGTGGCGAGCACGACCGTATCGACGGCGATCTCGCGGCCGTCGCTCAGGCGGACGGCGCGATCGGGGCGGGCGAGCACCCGCACTGCTTCGCCGCGCACCAGCGACAGGCCGGGGCCGTTGTCAGTGACCAGCGCCTCCTCGAGCCGTTCCTCGAGATAGGCGCCGAACAGGGCGCGGGGTACGAACACGCCGGGCAGGTCGCCGCCGCTTTCCGCCAGCCCGGTCGAGAGCGCCTCCCGGGCGTTCGGGTTTGCCTGGAGCCAGTCGGCGAAGCCGGGTTTCAGTCCGATTTCCATCCGGCTGATCGGCACGTTGAGCAGATGCTGCGGGCCGCACGCGCCATAAGCGAGGCCCCGGCCGATACGGCGCGTCGCCTCGATCACGATGACGCGGAAATCAGGTCGGGCCGCGGCCAGCTTCAGGCCGAACAGCGCGCCGGCCATGCCGCCGCCGACGACAGCGACAGTGTGGATGTCAGATTTGCTCATGTTATGCCGCCTCGCTGAATTGAAGGCTGGCAAGGCGGGCATAGAGGCCGCTCTGGCCGATCAGCGAGCTGTGTGTGCCGCTTTCCACGATTCGTCCCTCGCTCATCACGATGATCCGTTCGGCCGCGCGGACGGTGGCAAGGCGGTGCGCGATGACAAGCGTGGTGCGATCCTCCATCAGCCGCTCAAGCGCTTCCTGCACGAGCCGCTCGCTCTCGGCGTCGAGCGCGCTGGTCGCCTCGTCGAGCAGCAGGATCGGCGCGTTGCGCAGCACGGCGCGGGCAATCGCGACACGCTGGCGCTGGCCACCGGACAGGCGCGCGCCACCTTCGCCCATGAAGGTGTCGAGGCCCTGGGGCAGCTTGCGCAGGAACTCGGCGGCATTGGCGACTTCGGCGGCGGCCCATAGCTCGTCGTCGCTTGCCTCCCATTTGCCGTAGCGCAGATTGTCGCGGGCTGAGGCGCCGAAGATCACCGTTTCCTGCGGCACCATCGCGATGTGGCGGCGGATATCGGCCGGATCGGCATCGGGCAGCGGCACGTCGTCGAGTAGCACGCGGCCTGCATCGGGATCGTAGAAGCGCTGGATAAGCTGGAACAGGGTCGTCTTGCCGGCGCCGGAAGGGCCGACCACCGCCACGGTCTCACCCGGCGCGATGGCCAGGGAGAAATCCTGCAGGGCGGAGACTTCGGGCCGGGTCGGATAGCGGAAGGTGACGTTGTCGAACTCGATCGCGCCGCGCGCTGTCTCCGGGAGGGCCACCGGATTCGCCGGTGCGCGGATTTCGGGCACTTCGTCGAGCAGTTCGGCGAGACGGCCGGCGGCGCCCGCGCCACGGAGCAGATCGCCATAGACTTCGGTCAGCGCACCGAACGCGCCGGCGACGAGGCCGCCGGTCAGCACGAACGCCGCGATCGAGCCGCCGCTGATCCGGCCGGCGGCGACGTCGACCGCGCCTTCCCACAGCACAAGGGTGATCGATCCGAAGATCAGGCCGATGACGATCGCGGTCATGAACGCGCGCAGGATGATGCGGCGCTTGGCGGCGGTGAAGGTGGCGTTGACCGCCGCGCCGAAGCGGGCTGCCTCGCGGTCTTCCTGGCCGAACGCCTGGACGACCTTCATCGCGCCCAATGTCTCCGACGCGATCGAGCCGACATCGGCGACGCGGTCCTGGCTGGTACGCGAGAAATTGCGGACCCGGCGGCCAAGCAGTGCGATGGGCAGGATGATGACCGGGATGCCAAGCATCAGCATGCCGGCGAGCTTGGGCGACAGCGCGAAGAGATAGATCATCCCGCCGACGCCGGTGAAGCTGTTGCGGAGCGCGACGGAGACGGTGGTGCCGACGACCTGCTCGATCAGCGTGGTGTCAGAGGTCAGGCGCGAGGAGATTTCCGACGGGCGGTTCTCCTCGAAGAAGCGCGGGGCCAGGGTGAGGAGGTGGCGCTGAACGGCGGCGCGGATATCGGCGACGACGCGTTCGCCGAGCCATGACACGTAGTAGAAGCGCACTGCCGTCGCGATCGCGAGCACGACCACGATCATCAGCAGATAATGGAAGGAATTGGTGACTGACCCATCGGCGCCGGGGCCGAAGCCGCGGTCGATCACCTTCTTGAATCCATAGGGGATTGCGATGGTTGCGGCGGAGGTGACGACCAGCGCGGTCAGCGCCGTCGCGATCTGGCGGGGGTAGCGGGCGGCATGGGCCCAGACCATCCTGAGATTGCCGAGCTGGCGCCTCGATTCGGCGGGTTTCGCTTCGGAAACGATGGGCGACGCGGGGGAGGGCTCAGCCATGGCCGGGGAGTAGGGCCTGTCCTCAGCCTCTGCAATGGTCGTGAGATGGTAGCGTGCAACCCGCTATGGGGCAGCGGCGCTCGATAGTATGTCCGTTTCGATTGCTTATGCTGCGACGCACACCTATGCCTTGGTCCAAGGTAACCGTTTTCCGATATTGGGTATGCGATGCTCTATAACGCCTATGAAATGCAGAAATCGATGCTGGCGGGGGCCAGTGCGATGGCCAATTTCGGCGCAGGGATGCTGTCGAACCCGGCCAACCCGTTCGCCTATTTCGGCGGCGGCTCGATCATCAGCTCGGCGCTTGAAGTGTTCGCCCATGCCGCCGCCCCGCGCGGCAAGCCGGATTTCGGGCTCGATCGCACCGTGGTTGACGGCAAGGATGTCAGCGTGGTCGAGGAGATCGTGCTGCGCAAGCCGTTCGGCCAGCTCAAGCGTTTCGTGCGCGAAGGCGTCGAGGGCGGCCCGAAGCTGCTGATCGTCGCGCCGATGTCGGGCCATTATGCCACGCTGCTGCGCGGCACGGTCGAGCGGATGCTCCCGGTCGCCGACGTCTACATCACTGACTGGCGTGACGCGAAGCTTGTGCCGCTGAGCGACGGCAGCTTCGATCTCGACGACTATATCGATTATCTGGTCGAGTTCATGGAGCTGATCGGCCCGGGCGCGCATATGCTCGCGGTCTGCCAGCCGTCGGTGCCCTGCTATGCCGCCGCCTGCCTGATGAGCGCCGACAAGCATCCGTGCCGGCCGAAGACGCTGACCATGATGGGTGGCCCGATCGACACGCGCGAGGCGCCGACCGCGGTCAACACCCTGGCGACCGAGCGGCCGCACAGCTGGTTCGAGAACAACGTCATCGCGACCATCCCGGCGACCTATCCGGGCGCGGGGCGGCGGGTCTATCCGGGCTTCCTGCAGCTCAGCGGGTTCATGACGATGAACCTCGGCAACCACATGATGTCGCACTACGAGATGTTCAAACACCTCGTGCAGGGCGACGACGACAGCGCCAACGCGACCAAGGATTTCTACGAGGAATATCGCTCGGTCTGCGACATGACCGCCGAATTCTATCTGCAGACGATCGACGTGGTGTTCCAGGATCATGCGCTACCCAAGGGCACGATGACTCACCGCGGCCGTCTCGTGGATCCGGCGGCGATCACCGATATCGGCATCCTGGCGATCGAAGGGAAGCGCGACGACATTTCGGGTCTGGGCCAGACGAAGGCGGCGCTGACGCTCGCAACGAAGCTGCCCGAGGCGAAGAAGAAATATCTGGTGGCTGATGCCGGCCATTACGGCATCTTCAACGGCAGCAAGTGGCGCAACCAGATCGCACCGGTGCTGGAAGAATGGATGGCGTCGAACGCCTGAAATCAGGCGCTAGGGGAGTTGTTCTTCAGCGCCTTTGAGCCGTCTGCTGAACGCGTTCAGCGTGACCGTGGTCAATAGGGCCGATTAGGGCGGGCTGGAACAGGCGCCCTCCACCATCCGTTTGATACGCATGCTTCTGGAGAGAATCGATGCGTAACAACAAGATCGCGCTCGCCGCTGCCCTTGCGCTGGCCGGGCTTACTGTTTCGGGATGCCGCTATGGTCATCCCGGCCATGACAGCGACCGGCATCACGGCCACCATCGTGGCGACGGCAATCACGATTATAATCGCTGACGCGTCCCAGGGCGGGCCTTCAGGACTGCGCAAAGTGATGGTTCGCGCAGAGGCGCGGAGCACGCTGAGCCAGTCTATCGACAGGCGTGTGATGATGCACCTGCCCGCAAATCGGCAGCTTACCGGTGCCGTGATTAAGTTGCGTATGATCTCCGCGTGCTCTGCGCCTCTGCGCGTACCATTTTGTTGCTGCCACCGCGCGACGGCAGGAATGTCGATCCTAACCGTCACGTAGCGCGGCGGCGGCGCCGGTCAGTTCGAGATCGGACCGGTTGACGATCGCGACAGGCACCTCGCCGAGCTGCCGTCGAAACGCGTCCTTGGCCTCAAGCCGCTTGCGGAATCGCGGGTCGCTCAGGTGCATGTGCAACGCTCGGGGGATGGGGCCTGTCAGATACACGCCCTCCCAGGCGCCGAAGGCGAGGACAAGATCGCCGATGAAGGCGCCCAGATAGCCGGCGACCATCTGCGCCACAGCCGTCGATACCGGGTCCCGGCCGGCTGAACGGGTGACTTCTTCCGGGCTGGGCATGATCTTGCCTCCCCCGGCCAGCGCCGCATAGGCGGCGACCAGTCCATTCGCGCTGAGCAGGGATTCGGCGCTCGGCTGGCCCCGAACGCGGACATGCGTGGCGAACTTCTCCTCGTCCGGAGTAGCGGGGGAGAAGGTCATGTGACCAGCCTCGCTCGCGACGGGCAGCAGCCTGCCGTTCGGGCCGGCGATCAGCGCCGCGACACCAAGCCCTGTGCCGATGCTGACCACGATATAGTGGCCGCCAGGCTGGACCAGCCGGGTCGATTGTGCCCCCACCGGGGTGAAGGCGCTCTGGTTGAGCGTGGTGAGGGCAAGCGCGGTGGCCGCGCATTCGTTGAGCGCGCGCGGCCGGGCGCGGAGCACCGCCTCGACGCCCGAGAGCGAGATGTACCAGCGGCTGCCGGTGAGGTTGATCAGGTCGCCCCGCGCCGCGCCGGCGACCGCGAGCACGCTCGGCAGAGTCGCATCGCGCATCCCCACGTCGCCGAGATAGGCGAGCAGAGCGCTGGTGAAAGTGGCATGCTCGGCGGTGTGATAGCTGCGCACGTCGCGCGGCACGATGCCTGCTGCGCCCCCGCTAAGCGCAAATCGTACCGATTGGCGGCCGATATCGGCCACCAGCCCAATGTCGTCGCCCGTCATCGCTCACCCTCTCAAGCCGCCCTCCTATGTGGGAGGGTCGATCATGTGAGCGGTACCATAGGGTTTAGGGGTTACCTAGACGCTAATGTTACAGTGGAATGGTGGATTGAGGGAGTTCGGGCTCCACCCTTGGATCGGGGCCGTAGCGGTTTGTGCCAAGGGTTCCGGGCAGGACATACAGTATCAGAATGGCAATCGAGACCATCATCAATCCCAGCAGCAACGGTGTCGTGACCGGGGTCCAGGCGAGCGACCGATGAAAGCCGAAGAGGGATATCGACAGACCATAGCCGTCAGCCTCCTTGGGCAACATCAGCAGCATCGTGCATGCGATGACGATCAATCCCCAGAGCATAACCCAGCCGCCGGATCGATCTTGGTCATGCAGGCGCCGCACCAACAATGGGAAATAGGGCCAGCCAAGGACGAACGACCATATCAGATCGAAGCCTCGATACAGGGCTGACGGCATTATGAGGTCGAGCACCGGTGCTGACAAATGAACCAGCAAATTGGCGAGAATGCCGAACAGCCAGAAGGAAACGACCTCGCTTTGGGTCGAGCGGCCATCAAAGCGCAGAGAATGGACCAGGGCCCGCAGCGCAAGTTGCGGTGACACACGATCGTCGATGTGTCGATCATCCATGGGTGGGAGGGTGCCGCCGACACCCTCCCGGTCAAGTCACAGGACCTCGAACAGTCCGGCAGCGCCCTGGCCGCCGCCGATGCACATCGTCACGACGACGTACTTCGCGCCGCGGCGCTTGCCTTCGATCAGCGCGTGGCCGGTCGCGCGGGCGCCGGTCATGCCGTAGGGATGGCCGATCGAGATCGCGCCGCCCGAGACGTTGAGCAGCTCGTTGGGAATGCCGAGCTTGTCGCGGCAATAGAGCACCTGCACCGCGAACGCTTCATTCAGCTCCCACAGGCCGATATCGTCCATCTTCAGGTTGAAACGCTGGAGCAGCTTGGGGATGGCGACGACCGGGCCGATGCCCATCTCGTCCGGCTCGGTGCCGCCCACGGCGATGCCGATATAGCGGCCAAGCGGCTGGAGCCCGCGCTTCTCGGCCAACTTCTCCTCCATCAGGACCGAAGAGGACGAGCCGTCGGAAAGCTGGCTGGCATTGCCGGCGGTGATCGTCATGCCCGGGCCCATGACCGGCTGGAGCGCCTTGAGGCCTTCCAGCGTGGTGTCGGCGCGGTTGCCCTCATCCTTGGAGAGAGTCACTTCCTTGTAGGTGACCTCCTTGGTCTCCTTGTTGACCACCGCCATGGTTGCGGTGACCGGCACGATCTCCTTGTCGTAATAGCCTGCGGCCTGGGCTGCGGCGGTGCGCTGCTGCGACTGGAGCGCGTATTCGTCCATCACGTCGCGGCTGATGCCGTAGCGCTTGGCGACGACCTCGGCGGTGCCGAGCATCGGCATGTAGATGTCCTTGTGCATCGCGACGAGCTCGGGGTCGGGCGCGACGTTCATCTTGGGGGTCTGGACGAGGCTGATGCTCTCAACGCCGCCGCCGATGGTGATCTCCATCTGATCGGTGATGATCTGCTTCGCCGCGGTGGCGATCGCCATCAGGCCCGACGAGCATTGCCGGTCGATCGACTGGCCGGCGACGCTGACCGGCAGGCCGGCACGGAGCAGCGAGGTGCGCGCGATATTGCCGGCCTGATGGCCCTGCTGCAGGGCGCAGCCGAACACGACATCGTCGACCTCGGCCGGATCGATCCCGGCGCGCTCGACCGCTGCCTTGATCGAGTGGCTCGCAAGGGTAGGCGCGGGGGTGTTGTTGAACGCGCCGCGATAGGCGCGGCCGATCGGGGTACGGGCGGTCGAAACGATGACGGCGGAACGCATGGGAGAGGTCCTTTCTTCAAGCCCCTTTCCCTCCGGGGAGGGGCTTCAGGGTTTCAAACGAAAATCTGGCTGATCCATTCGGCGATCATCGCAGGCTTTTCCTCGCCCTCGATCTCGACGGTGAATTCGTTGGTCTGCTGCCACTGGCCGGGGCGCTTCTCGGCGAACTCGATCAGCTTGAAGCGGCCGCGCACGCGCTTGCCGGAGCGCACCGGCTGGAGGAAGCGGACTTTGTTGCCGCCGTAATTGACCCCCATCTTCACGCCCTCGATCTGCGGCGCGTCGGCGACCTTGGACGCGAGCAGCGGCATGAGGGAAAGGGTGAGAAAACCGTGGGCGATGGTGCCGCCGAACGGGGTCATCGCGGCCATTTGCGGGTTCACATGGATGAACTGGTGATCGCCGGTCGCATCGGCGAACTTGTCGATCATCTCCTGGCTCACCTCCACCCAGTCGGAGACGGTTTCGGTGCCGATGCGGCCCGCCATTTCCTGCGCGGTGATGGTTGGCATGGATATCCTCGGATATTGTTGAGCTTCCGCGCCCTCTAGGCATGCCGGCCCGCACCACGCAAGCCTTGCCCGACCGGAAACTTGAACCGGGGCGATGACGTAGCGTCCATGGCGCGTGAATCGGTGGATAGGCACTACGGCGAGAGCGAACCCGAGCTTCTAAAAGCACCGACTCGCGAATCGTGCCGGTCGCAATTTGGTCGAGTCCGTCGAACACCGCGCCGTTTGCCCGGATCCCCGCGATAGGGGCGCCGCAGAAGCCCGAACATGGGCATTTGTTTTTCCTGGAGCAGCACATGATCTTTCACGTTTCGATCGATGCCGACAATCCCCGGCACGTCGCGGAGGTAGTCGCCGAACTGTGGGGCGGGCAGGCGACGCCCTTCCCGCCGGTAATCGCGGGAAGCTGGGTCGCGATGGCCGGCGACGAGCGCAACACCATCATCGAGGTCTATCCGCGCGGCACTGAGTTGGTTCCGGCCGACGGCGACGCCGATTCCTATGGCGTGATCGGATCCGCCGATCGCCGCTCGGCGACTCATGTCGCGATCGCCACCCATATGGGCGCGACCGAGGTGTTCGCCATCGCGGAGCGCGAGGGCTGGCCGGCCAAATATCGCAAGCGCGGCGGCGCGTTCGGCGTGATCGAGTTCTGGGTGGAAGGCAGCCGGATGATCGAGGTGCTGACCCCGGTGATGCAGGGAGAATATCTCGGTGCGATGACCGTCGGGAACTGGAACGCGATGCTCGCCTCGGCCGTGGTCGGCCAGTGACAGCCGGAGATGGTCTGACCTTCCTCCTCTTCATCTGCGATGAGGAGGACGAAGGGGATCAGCTTTCCGGCTTCGTCTGTCCGGATTTGCCCTCACGACAGCGAACCGCTCGGCGTTCGGCCCCGATCATGGAGGCGTGTCCTGATCGACGGCCGACCGGTCGCTGGAAGGCTTGAGTTCGATACTGGTATCGCTGGCGTCGGGCGCATCGGCGGCGGGTGCCGCGTTCTCGCCGTAAGGCGGTGCCTCGGGGTAGGGTCCGATCAGGCCGCCCAGCGCTGCTGCGGTGAACGAGGCCTGGGTCGAATAGGCCAGCTCGATGCCTTCAGCATTCAGTCGCCTGATGATGCCGAGGCCGATTGCGTGGCGGGCGTCGAAGAAATCGTCGAAGGCAGCGGTCGGTGAATCGAACTCGACATCGAAATCATAGCTCGACTGGCCGAAGCCGATGAAGCCGGCACGGACGAAGGTCCGGCCGCAGTTTTCGATCACCTCCTGCAATATGTCAGGCAGGCGTTCCATCTTCTCGACCGGGGTCCATCGCACCACGCCCAGCTTGAACTGGCCCCGGCGATAGGCGCGCTGGCTGTTGTTGAGGATCTCCTTGTCGAGGAGCTTCCTGTTGGCGATGATCCGTTCTTCGCCGGTTGCGGCGCGCACGCGGGTCGATTTCAGGCCGATCGCCTCGACCGTGCCCGAGCTGCTGTCATAGGTGATCGCGTCGCCGCGCCGGAAAGGGCGGTCGAACAGGATCGCCAGCGCCGCGAAGAGATCAGCGAAGATGCCCTGCGCGGCGAGGCCGATCGCGATACCGCCGACGCCGAGACCGGCAACCAGACCGGTCACGTTCACCCCGAGATTGTCGAGCACGACGATCAGCGCGATCGCGAACAGCGCGAAGGTGACGAGCAGGCGGATGATGCCCATCGCGCTGCCGATCGCCTCGCCCGAGTAATTTTCGGAGTGGGTGCGATGCTCGATCGCGCCGAGGATGATCTCGCGCGCCCAGATCGCCGCCTGGAACACCGCCGAGACGGTGAACAGGAAGCTGATCGTCGTCGTCACCTCGCGCGGCGCATTGGCGTAGCCGGCGACCAGCTTGGCCGCGACCATGATGATGAAGAAATTGCCGGTCTTGACGATGGCGCGGCCGAACACCGTGCCCCATCCGGCCTGGCCTGGGCGGAGGTTGCACAGCTTGTTGCCCATCTGCCGAAGGAACATCAGCCCGGCGACGACTACCGCTGCCGCGGCGACGGCAATGATGATCTGCAGCCAATGGGTCTGGAACCAGATCGAGCTGGCGGTGAACAGGTCCTCCGCCTGGTCCTGCACGTTGGACGCTGAAAGGACTGGCGCCTTTGCCTGGCTATTGTTCGTTACGGTCATGGAATTATGCTGCCTCGGCGGGCGCTGCGGCACCAGGGTTTTCTAGGAAATCGATCAGCCCGCGCTCGGCGCGCGAAAGATAGTGGGTAGAACGGGGCAGGGGCCTGCCGCGCAATGCTGCCTGCCGGTCCTTCACCGCGGCGAGCAGCGCAGGGTGGACATAGGATTTGCGGGCGATCGCTGGAGTGTTGCCCAGTGCCTCGGTGACGGGTTCGAGCATCGTCTTCAGGCTGATGTCGCCACGGGCGCCGGCCAGCGTTTCGAAGGCGAGGACGCTCGCCCCCCAGGTGCGGAAGTGCTTGGCTGAATAGTCCTCGCCCATCGCCTCGCGGATATAGGCGTTGACGTCGGAGGAGGTGACGGGATGCGCCTCGCCCGCGGCATCGATCCAGCGGAACAGGTGCTGGCCGGGCAGGTCCTGGCATTTCCTGACGAACCGGCTGAGCGACCCGTCAGTGATCGTCAGCACCCGCAGCTTGCCGGACTTGGCCTTGTACTGGAGCTTCAGCGTCTTGCCGCGCAGATTGGCGTGGCGCTTGCGGAGCGTGGTCGCGCCGAAGCTCTTGTTCGCCTTCACATAGCCTTCGTTGCCGATGCGGACATGGCCGAGATCGAGCAGCCGGACGATCGCGGCGACTGCGGTCTCCTTCTCAAGCCCGCGACGCATCAGGTCCTGTTCCACGCGTGCGCGCAGTTTGGGCAGGGCACGGCCGAACGGGGCGCAGAGCTCGTATTTGGCGGATTCCTGCGCCTCTCGGAATTCGGGATGATAGCGATATTGCTTGCGGCCCTTCTCGTCCCAGCCGACTGCTTGGATATGGCCATTGGGTTTCGGGCAATACCAGGCGTCGCGATAGGCCGGGGGAAGGCCGACCGCGTTCAACCGGTCGATCTCATCGCGATCGGCGATGCGCTTGCCTTCCGTATCCCAATAGCCCCAGCCATGCCGGACCTTCCTGCGGGTGATCCCGGGCTCGTTGTCGTCGCAATAGATGATCTTCGCCATGGGCCAAAAAATGCGCGAGGGCGCCCGTTCGTTCCGGTAACTGATCCGTCATCGGTCGTGGAGTAACCTCGACGACGTCTTTTCCTCGGAGAAACCGATGCATCGTTCCGTTTCCCTGCTCGCGCTGAGCCTGTTCGCGCTTGCCGCCCCCGCATATCCGCAAGCTGCCGCCCGGGGTCCCTTCACCGTGACGGAACTACGCCAGTCCTTCGGCCGCCTCGACGAGGCGCTGGCGGCGCTGAAGGGCGCTGACGGCACGATCACCATCGCGCCGGGCCGTTACAACCAGTGCGCGGTGCAGGACGCGGGCCGGGTGGCGTTCGTCGCCGAGGTACCCGGCAGCGTCGTGTTCGACCGCGGCGTATGCGAGGGCAAGGCGACGCTGGTGCTGCGTGGCACGGCGGCCCGTGTCGACGGCATCGTCTTCACCCACGTCCTGGTCGATGACGGCAACGGCGCGGGCATCCGGATCGAGAAAGGCGACCTTGTCGTCACCAACGCCATGTTCGTCGATAATCAGTGCGGCATCCTGTCCGCCGACGACGCCGGCAGCACCATCTCGATCGATCATTCGACCTTTGCCGGGCTGGGCAAGGACCCGACCGGGCACGGCGCTCATTCGATCTATGTCGGTGGCTTCGGCATGGTGAAGATCACGCGGTCGCGCTTCGAGCGCGGTACCGGCGGGCATTATGTCAAGATTCGCGCGCCCCGGGTCGAGATCCTCGACAACAGTTTCGACGACAGCGCGGGCCACGCCACCAACTACATGATCGATCTGTCGAACGGTGCCACCGGGCGGATTGCGGGCAACAGCTTCGTCGCCGGTCCCGACAAGGAAAACCATTCGACGATGATCACCGTCGCCCCCGAAGGCGTCAAGAACAGCTCAGCCGGATTGATCGTGGAGCATAATGTCGCCCGGCTCTCGCCCGGTTTCAGCTGGAACACGACCTTTGTCGGCAACTGGTCCGGCGACCGGATCATCGTTCGCGACAATGATCTCGCCGACCGGATCGAGCCGGTCGGGTCGCGCGGGCAGCTTTCGGGTGCTGCCGGCCTCGTCGACAAGGTACGAGCCAAGGTGATGGGCAAGATATTCTAGGCAGGCGATACGCCGCCACAGGCCGCTGTCGGTGATCTGGTCCATCCGGAAGAAACGCCGCATCGCCGGGAAGGCGGGGTCGAGCACCCGGTTCATATAGGCCGGGCCAAGCAGGCCGCCATGCTCGTCCGACATCGGGCGAAGGCGGCGCCGGATGCCGTAGCTCTCGCGCCGTACCCATGCCGGGCGGATTCGGGACGACCATTCTGACATGCGATGCGCGCGACTGGGCGGACCGGCAAAGTCATGGCCATAAGCCGAGGGCTGGCGTGCCAGTTCGGGGTCGATCGCGGCAAGAAGCTGGGCTTCGAAGCGGCCTGCCTGTTTGAGGCGCATCGGCAGCGCCATCGCGCCGGCGACGACCTGATGATCGAGGAACGGCATGAGATAGGCGCCATAGCGCGCCTCCATGCTGATCTCCCGCCCGAACAGCGAGCGGCACCGCACCCGCGGATAGATCTGCTCGACCTGCGCGCGCGGGATCGGGCCGGTCTCCCCGGGCATTTCGAGCGCGTCGCGGATCTTGTCGCTGATCCGGCGGAGGAACCGGGTCGGATCGAACAAGGCGGTCGTATCGCGCCGGATGAAGCGCGCGAAGAACGTGCTGGCGACCGTGGCTGCCGTGATCGGCCGGTCGGGGAGGAAGAAGAAATCGCGATAGATTTCGCCGCAGCCGCCCGATACGGCCAGCCCGCCGCCGGCATGGCGCGCATCGCGCGCGATGGCATTGCCGCCATTGTCGAAGATGTTGCCGAAATTGGGCAGGCCATCGAATTCATGGAAATTGCGCTCGACCTGCTCGACGAACGCGGCAGGGTCCAGGTCGGCGGCATGCTTGTCCATCCAGCGGACCGGAAAGCCCTGGGCAGTGCCGATCGCCTGGGCGATCTCCACGTCCGGGCTGCCCGGCGGCCCATAGACATAGACTTCCGGCCGGCTCCCCGCCGCCCGCAGTGCCGCAAGCAGCAGGCGCGAATCGAGCCCGCCCGACAGGGGGCAATGCACCCGGTCGCCGAAATGGCTGACATGGGCGGCGACCACTTTCTCCAGGCGTTCCCGATTGTCGCGGAGCCGTTCCTCCGGCGGCATGTCGCGCAGCAGGCCCGGCAACGGCTTGGTCGTGGCATGCACCACGCATCCTCGTTCCGTCAGTTCGATGATCTCGCGCGGCCCCAATGTCTTGAGTTCGGCAAAGACCGTGTCGTCGCCGGTCGGCACGACATTGAAGGCGAATTCATAGACGCCCTGGCTATCGAAGCTCAGCCGCGGCAGTGCCCTGGCGGCGGCGAGCAACGAGGTCGAGAAGACCGTTCGGCCCTGATCATGGAAGATCTGGAAGGCCGCGAAATAATCGGTGAATAGGAAGTTGCGTCCGCCCTTGCGGACAAAGGCGACGAAATGGCCGCCGATGCGCGACCAGTCCAGCGCCGGCAGCGCCGCCGATTCAAGCAGCTTGCGCAGCGCCGTTTCTCCCATCAGCCCGTCGAAGGTCAGGGTGCCGGCAATCGCGACGAGATCATCACCCTGGGCGAGCAGGTTCTCCGGGCCGCCGACGATATACGGCAGATGCAGCAATCGCCAGCCCGGCAGCTGCCGCTCGACGCCCGCCATCCGGAAACCGTGCAGCGCGAACTGCGCACGCGCGCCGGCCAGTGCCGCGTCGGCGAAATGGGGGGCAGCCGTCTGGACTAGGAACAATCCGGCCATGGGAATCTCATCTTTCGCAAGGACGTGAGGCGTATGTGTTGAGCAGGGCTGCCGTCATATGGCTGCCGGGGTCTGTGGGGTGGCGGGACGTCTGGCGCGCATGGGTCGCCAGACCATCTCGCTGCGCTTGCGCGCGAGATAGGTGTCCAGCGCGATCTGCGCCCCGATCAGCATATAGACGAACGGGCTGAGGGCGATGCCGACAAAGGCGGCGCCGAGCAGGTAGATCAGATGTCCACTTTGCAGGGCGCTGGCCAGCGGCGCGACCCAGGCCTGGTCCGGCGGCGCGCGCCGATAGCGGTGCCGCAATATCTCCATCCGGAAAATGCCGATCACGTTGATCGCCAGCCATAGCGCGAGACCGGGATAGCCTTGCTCGCCCAGCATTTCGAAATAGGAGCTGTGATAGGCACGTGCCTTGTCGGTGGTCACCTTGCTCGCGACCGTGACGTTGCTGCCGGAACCCGACGCCGAGACGAGGTCGTAGCGCAGCACATTCTGGCGATAGGTCTCGAAGCCCCCGCCGAACGGATGGGTCTTGGCGTATTCCCAGGTCCATTTCCACACGGCGACCCGCGTCGAGGCGGATTCGTCCGCCTTGTAGGTCTTGATCGTTCCCATGCGCGCGGTGAAGGCGCTGGGCAGGAACGGGACCGCGACCAGAGCGATCGCGCCGAGTATCCCCAGATAAAGCAGCTTGCGCCGCGCATCGCGCAGCAGCAGCACCGCGCACAGGCCGATGCAGAGCAGCCCGGTACGCGCCGAGGTGCCGACCGGAATCAGCAGGCAGGCGAAGACCAGCGCGTAGCAGAAGACCTTTACCTTCCAGTCGGGCGGAAAGATCGTACCGAAGCGCGAGAACCACAGGATCAGCGGAATGATCGTGATCGCGACCGTCGAGATGATCGAGCCTTCGTAAAGGCCGCTATTGTTGGAGACCATCAGGTTGAGCTCGCCATAGCCCCCGCCGCTGGCAAGCGTCTTGATCCCGCCGACCATGATGATCGACGATGCGCCCAGGATCATGAACAGCAACAGCGCCTCGATCCGCAACCGGGTGCGCAAGGTGAGCGGCAGGAAGGCTGCGAACGCAAGCGACTTCCAGACCCAGTCCCATTTGTCGCGCGCTTCGACCGGGAAATCGGCGTTGAGCGTCGTAACGTAGCAATAGAGCAGGAGCAGCAGGATCATGAACTGCCGCGGCGCGACCCGGCTGTCCTTCTTGTCGTCGACCAATATCCAGGACAGCACGCATAATGCCACCGCGATCAGCGAGATCGGCACCGAATTGAGCAGCATATAGGTCAGTCGCTGCGGCGAGACGATGTCGATATAGACATAGGTCAGTACGAACAGGAACGGCTTGCGAAAGCCGCCGGCGAAGAGCGCAGCAAGAAAAGCGACGAAGACGAGATCACGCACCCGGACGGTTCCCGCTCTTGGGTGGCGCGCCCTTGGATGCTGGTGTGGAATCCTCCGGGCCGGGCTCCTTGTCGAGATCGGGACGGCGCAGCAGGATCCAGGCGGCGAGCAGCATCAGGCCGTGGCTGATGGCGAGCGCTAAATTGTCGATCATGCCCTTCGCCTTTTTTGCCCAGCCCATCCCGGGGACCATGGGATGGTTACTCCCGCGCGGGTTGAGGCTCCGTTAAGCAGTGGCGTGGCAGGGAGAATGGCATGCGCATCCTCCATATCCTCGACCATGGCCTGCCCTTGCAGAGCGGATACACGTTCCGCACGCGCGCGATCCTCAAGAGCCAGATGCGGCGCGGCTGGGACGTCGCCGCCGTCACCGGGCCGCGTCACGGCAGGAGCGAGATGGCGGAGGAGACGGTCGACGGGATCGACTTCTTCCGCACCGTCGCGCCACGCCGGTTGCCGAGCCCGTTTGGCGAGCTGCGCGAGATCGATGCCTTCGCCCGACGGATCGATGAGGTGGTCGATGCCTTCCGGCCGGACATTCTTCACGCCCATTCGCCGGTGCTTGACGCGGTCGCTGGCCTGCGCGTCGCGAAGAAGCGCAACCTGCCCTTCGTCTATGAGATTCGCGCCTTCTGGGAGGATGCGGCGGTCGGCAACGGTACCGGACGCGAAGGATCGCTGCGCTATCGCGCTACCCGCGCGCTGGAAACCTGGGCAGTGCGCAAGGCCGACGCGGTCGCGGTGATCTGCGAGGGCCTGCGCCGCGATCTGGTGGCTCGTGGCATCGATCAGTCGAAGATCTTTGTCTCGCCCAATGGCGTCGACCTGGAGATGTTCGGCGCGCCTCTGCCCTATGACCGCGACCTTGCCCGGTCGCTGGGGCTCGACGGCGCCGAAGTCGTTGGTTTCATCGGCAGCTTCTACGATTACGAAGGGCTGGATGATCTGATCGCAGCGATGCCGATGCTGGTCGCATCACGTCCCAGGGCACATCTGCTTCTGGTCGGCGGCGGACCGATGGAGCAGGCGCTGCGTGCCCAGGCGGCGGCATCGCCGGTCTCCGGTCATATCCGCTTCATCGGGCGCGTGCCGCATGGCGAAGTCGATCGCTATTACAGCCTGACCGATGTGCTCGCCTATCCGCGCAAGCGCATGCGGCTGACCGATCTCGTCACGCCGCTCAAGCCGCTCGAGGCGATGGCGCAGCGTCGCCTCGTCGCCGCCTCCGATGTCGGCGGGCACCGCGAGCTGATCCGCCATGGTGAGACCGGCACGCTGTTCCCGCCCGGCGATCCCGATGCGATGGCGCGGAGCCTCGCCGGCCTGCTCGCTGATCGCGACGTCTGGGAAGCACGTCGTGAACGCGGCCGCGCCTTTGTCGAAACGGAGCGAAACTGGTCCGTAAATGTGGGTCGTTATGCTCCCGTTTACCAAAAACTTACCAAAACCATGCCATCCGGTAACGCATGGTCGACTCCACCCGCCGTCAACGCCTGAACCTGCCGGTCGCGCCGCTTGTCGCGGCGGTGATCGGCGGCGTTATCGCACTCGCCTTCGCCCTGATCCCGACCGGCCTGCTCGAGGATCTCGTGATCGACAGCGGCCTCGCCGCGGTCATCCCGGCGGCGGCACCGCCGCTCGGTGTCACCGCACGCGCGGTGCTGATCCTGGCGGCCGGCGGCGGCACGGCGCTGATCGCCTGGTTCGGACTTTTCCTGCTGCTGGGCGACCGGGCGATCGTCGTGCAGAAATCGGGCGAGGCGGATGACGGGAAAGCGCCGGTGCTGCGCCGTGCCGATGCTCATCCCGATGCGCCGGCGCGCCGGCCCCTTTCGGCCAATCGCGAGCTTGGCACGCCGTTCCTCGAAGTGCGCGCGCAACGCCCGGTCCACACCCGCGCCGACGAGCCCGAGGAAGAGATCGACGATCTGTCGATGGAAGAATCGTTCGCCGAGCGCGATCTGCCCGCCAATCTGGACATGCCTCTCGCTGCCTATGATCCCCACGCCATTCCGGAAGAACCGGCCGACTGGTCTCCGCAACCGGCGCCTCTGCTGAGCAAGCCGCGCCAGCAGGTGTTCGATCCGGGCGAGCGCTTCGAGACGTTCGAGCTGACGCCGCTGGTTCGCAACGCCACGCCCGCTCCCGCCTTCATGCCCGAGCTCGATCCCGTCGCGCAGCCCGAGCGGCTTCCTGCGCTTGTTCCGCTGGCGGTGGCCAAGCCGATCCAGGCGCCGGAACCGATCCAGGCGTCCGGACCGGTCTATGCGCCTGCGCCGATCGCGCCGCCCGAACCCATGCCGGCATTCGCCCCGACCGAGGCACGCGAGCCTGAGCCGGCCTATACGCCGGTACCGATCGTGGCGCCCGAGCCGACACCCGCCTTCGCGCCGACCCCGGCGCGCGAGCCGGCGCAATTCTTCAAGACCAGCCGTCCGCTGCGCCCTGAACGGCCGGTCGAGGAGGAGCGTCCCTTCGCCCCGGCGCGGCCGCGCGCCTCGGCACGGGTCGAGACCGATCCGTCGGCCAGCATCCACGCATTGCTCGACCGGCTCGAGCGTGGCGTTGGGCGTCGCGAGACGATCATGCCGCCTGCGCCGCCGCAGAATGAGGATTCGCTGCAGGAAGCGCTGGTCACGCTACGCCGCCTCGCCACGCGCGGCTGAGCCTCATTCTTCCACGGTAAGCGCCTCGAGCGCGATCGTCGCAATACCGTCCGCGCGGCGTACCGACGTAACCACGATATCGGCGACGAGGTGCCTCCGGAGCGGCAGGTCCGCCTCAGGCAGCGCGTCGAGCCAAAGGTCGAGTTCGGCTGATATGGCTGCGTCGAGACTCAACTCGTGCCGTGCTCCGCTGAAGGTCGCGCTCGCCCACCGAGTCCAGTTCGACTCCATTACCCGTGCCGGACAGCCGGCGCGATGCGAGTCGGTCTCGAGGCTGCGGACGAGCAGGGTGGCGGCATCGGGACCGCGGCTCACCGGTCGCGCCCTTGAATCAGGAATGCCTCGACGCGGGCGAGGACTCGCTGCCCCAGCTCGCGTCCGTTGCGCAGATCGCCCACCAGTCGCGGATCGTTGACCGCCAGGCGGCCGAAGCGTGTGGGCGGCATTCCCGTCTTCTTCAAATACCGATCGATCTTTGCCAGCACCGACATCGCAGCCCTTTCCGAGTCTCTTGATTTCGTTCACTGTCTGTTCCGTAATTTCCAACTTGTCTAGGAATTTTCCTATGCTATTGGAACAGGAATGGAGGCGCCCGATCCTCGCACCGCTCTTGACCGTCTCGTCGAGGCGAGCGGGGAGAGCTATGCGGCACTGTCGCGCATGCTTCACCGCAACCCGGCCTATCTCCAGCAATATGTGAAACGCGGTACGCCGCGCCTGCTGGCGGAACGCGACCGCAAGCTGCTCGCCGGGTATTTCCGCGTAGACGAGGCACTGCTGGGCGGGCCTTCGAGGCCAGCGATCCCGGTTGTCGCGCAGGTGCGCCGGCTTGACGTCGCTGCCTCGGCCGGGCCGGGCGGGCTTGCCGAGGACGATCGGCTGCTGGGCGGCGAACTGTTCGATCCGCGGCTGTTGGCCTCGCTCGGCGTGAGGGAAGATCAGAGCGCGGTGCTGCGGGCCCAGGGCGAATCGATGTCGCCGACGATCGAGGATGGCGATCGAATGCTGATCGACGAACGCGACCGGCAGATCGTGGCGCGCGGCGGCATCTTCGTCATCCGCCTGGACGGGGCTCTGATGGTGAAGCGCGTGGCGAAGGCCGGGAGCCACGTCGCCGTCACCAGCGACAACCTGGCATTCCCGCCGATCCCGTTGCGGGGGCCGGAGGAGGTGGAGGTGCTCGGCCGTGTCGTCTGGCTGTCACGGGCGCTGCGTTGATTGTCCCGTGTCGGCGCGCTCTTGCCGGTGATGCTGCGCTGGTGCCTATCGCCGCACGTTGAGCAGCCAGATCGCGACCGCCAGGGCGATGCCGATGCCGGTCCCGATCAGGAAGCCCGGAACCGGTTCGTACAGGAAAAGACCGGTCACGGCGCCGCCCATCGCGCCGAGTGCGATCAGGACGCCGCCGGCTAGCGGGGTGCGAGTGGGAGGTTTGCTGGCCATGGCTGGCCTCTGCCATGTCCCGCGGCAGGACGCCAGCGTCCCGCTGCGGGATCGGTGGGGCTGTCCCGGAAGGGGCGTTTACCACTCGCCCCCGCGGTGGCTGGCGATTCTGCTGATGTGGCACGTGACTTGATGGCTTTTCCCTGGGGTCATTCCGGGGAGTCTCAATGTCGTATCTGCCGTATCTCGCCGACCGCGGCCAGGTTGCCGATGCCACCGCGCTGATCGCGATGTTCGGCGACGATGCCGGGCTCGAGGCTGCGGCGCGCGCTGACGAGAGCCGCGACATCGGCAATTATCTCCATTTCTGCCGCTGGCGGCAGATCGAGCGGCTGATCCTGCTGCTTTCGGCTGAGACCGCCGTCGGCACGGTTCACTGAGATCGCGGGCCAAGCCACTGTCGCTTCTGGATTTGACCCGCTAGACCGGGCGGATGTTGTTTTCGGTCGGTCGGCGAGCCGCGCTTCAGTGCGCCGCCGCGGGTCTTTTTATCTGGTCCGTTCCCTGCGCGAATGCGCAGGACGGCGGAGCGGCGACCGCGCCACTGCCTCCGTTAACCCCGTCTCCATTGCCTCCTTCCCCGCTATCTCCATCCCCCCTGTCTCCATCTACTGCCGCATCCTCGGGGCTCGATCCGCAGTCGCCGCTCGCGCCGATGCCGGGGCTGGGCGTCGAATGGCCCGATCTCGACGCGATGCCGCCCGAGCCGGTCGATCCTGCCGCGGTCGTCGAGATGACCGGGGAATCCCGCTACAGCTACCGGATCGACGGTATCGACGCCGTCACCAGCCCCTTGCTTCATCAGCGTTTCCAGGGCCTTTCCACGCTCAAGGCGCATGAAGGCGATCCGGCCAACGCCGCGCAGCTCGACCGTCGCGCGCGGGAGGATTCGACGCTGCTGGTCGGACTCCTCCGTGCCGAGGGCTATTATGACGCGCGGGTCTCCACCCGGGTCGAGCAGAATGGCGGGCGGACGTTGGTCGTGCTCGATGCCGAACCGGGCCTGATCTACAAGTTCGAGGGAGTTACGCTCGCTGGGGTCGCCGCTGCCGGGGACAAGGAAAAGGGGCTGCGCGACGCCTTTGGACTGAAGGCGCAGGACACGGTCAATGCCGACCGGGTCGTGGCGGGGGAGGCGTCGCTGCGCACCAGGATCGGCGAGCAGGGTTTCCCGTTCGCCGATGTGGGCGAGCCGGAGATCGTGGTCGATCACGCGACCCACACGGCGACGCTGTCGATGACGATACAGCCGGGCGGCGAGAAACGCTTCGGCACGATCACCACGGCGGCCGACAACAAGGTGTTCAACGCGAAACACATCCTCGAGATCGCGCGATTCAGGCCAGGTGAGCCCTATAACGCCGCGTCGCTGGAGGATCTGCGCCGCGCGCTGATCCAGACCAGCCTTGTCTCGACCGTCGAGATCAAGCCGGTCCAGAGCGCCGATCCCGATGTCGTCGATATCAATGTCGCGCTCGCGCCCGCGCCGCCGCGCACCATCGCGGGAGAAATCGGCTACGGCACCGGCGAAGGTGCGCGCGCCGAGGTGAGCTGGACGAATCGCAACCTGTTCCCGCCCGAAGGCGCGCTGACCCTGCGCGGTGTGCTGGGTACCAAGGAGCAGCTGGCCAGCGTCGTGTTCCGCCGCAACAATTTCGAGGGCCGCGACCGGGTGTTGACCGGCCAGATCGTCGCGTCCAACCTGACGCGCGATGCCTATCAGGCGAGGACCTTCTCGGTCTCGGGCAGCCTGGAGCGGCAGACCAACATCTTCTTCCAGAAGAAATGGACCTGGTCGCTCGGCGCCGAACTGGCGGCCTCGGACGAACGCGACGTGATCCTCTCGACCGGGGCGCCACGGCGACGGACCTTCTTCATCGGCGCGTTGCCGACGACATTGTCCTATGACGGGTCGGACGACCTGCTCAATCCGACCAAGGGATTTCGACTGAGCGGACGGCTGTCGCCCGAAATCTCGCTCGAGGGTTCGGCGTTCGGCTATGCCCGGATGCAGGTCGATGCGAGCGCCTACCAGTCGGTCGCGTCGAGCGTGGTGCTGGCGGGACGAATCCGGCTGGGCACGATCGCGGGCGCTCCGCGCGACGCGATCGCGCCATCGCGACGCTTCTACGCCGGCGGTGGCGCTTCGGTGCGCGGCTACAGCTATCAGAGCATCGGTCCGCGCGATCCCAACAACGATCCGATCGGCGGGCGAAGCCTGACTGAATTCTCGATCGAGGCGCGGGTAAAGGCGTTCGGCAATTTCGGCGTGGTGCCGTTCCTCGACGGCGGCAATATCTACACCTCGCCGCTGCCCAAATTCACTCAGTTCCGCTTCGGTACCGGCATCGGCCTGCGCTATTATTCGAGCTTCGGTCCGATCCGTATCGATGTCGGCACGCCGATCAACCGTCAGCCCGGGGATTCGCGCGTCGCGGTCTACGTCTCTCTGGGGCAGGCGTTTTGAGCGAGGAGGCTGCTCCTCCCGCTGTCCGGCCGCGCCGGCGGTGGTGGCGCTGGCTGGCTGGCGGGATTCTCGGAATCGTCGCCCTGCTGGCGGCGGCGCTGGCCATCCTCGACACGAGCATCGGCCATCGCTGGGTGGCTGACCAGATTGCGGGGCTGCGGCCGTCCAACGGCCTGCGCTACAGCGTCGGGCGGATCGAGGGATCGCTCTTTTCCCGGGCACGGCTGGTCGACGTCCGTATCTCCGATCCGAAGGGGCTGATATTCTACGCACCGCGCGCTGACCTGAGCTGGGTTCCCTTCGCGTGGCTCGACAACCGGCTGCATATCCGCAGCCTCGTCATTCCGCGCGCGACCCTGGCGAAACTTCCCCAGACGATCCGCACCGGCAAGGCGGGGCCGTTGCTGCCGGGGTTCGACATCCGCATTGGCGAGTTGCGCGTCGACCGGCTGGCGGTTGCCCCGAAGATCACCGGCGTGGCGCGGACCGGGCGGCTGGCCGGGCGGGCCGATATCCATGCCGGCCGCGCTCTGGTCGACCTGTCGGCCACCGTGGAGGGCAGCGACACGCTTGCGCTGAAGCTCGACGCCGAGCCGGATCGCAATAAATTCGATGTCGGCGTTCATGCCCGAGGCACGGCGAGCGGCGTGCTGGCCAAGCTCGCAGGTTTTGCCCGCCCGATCGCGATCGATATCGCCGGCGACGGAACCTGGACCCTGTGGAAGGGCATGGCGCGCGCCGATGTTGGTCCCGTCCGTCTGGTGGATCTCGCGCTGAACAACCGCTCGGGCACCTATGCGCTGACCGGAACCCTCACTCCGGCGCCGCTCGCCAAGGGCAAGTTGCAGCGGCTGACGGCACCGCGCGTCGCCGTCACCGGCGCCGCGACCCTTGCCGACCGGCGGCTTGACGGAACCCTCACTCTGCGATCTGCGGCGCTCGCGATCGATACGGTGGGAACGGTCGATCTCGGGCAGGGCGCGTACCGCAACCTGCGCCTTCACGCCCGGCTGCTCCAGCCCAAGGCGCTGTTCCCGAACATGAGCGGCCGGGGAATCGAGCTCCGCGCGATCCTCGACGGTGCCTTCGCCACCGCGCATTTCGACTATCGCCTGAAGGCCGACCGCTTCGCCTTCGACGATACCGGGTTCGAGGTCGCGCGCGCCGGCGGCGCCGGTACCTTCTCGAAGTCCCCGATCAGGGTGCCGATCCGCTTCACTGCGGCGCGGGTGACGGGCATCGGCGACGTCGCCGGCGGCATCCTCAGGAATCTCAGCCTCGACGGGGTGCTTCGCGTCACCAGCAAGCTCGTCATCGGCGACGATCTCCGCGTCAGGTCGGACAAGCTGACCGGGCGGATCAACCTGACGCTCGACCTGGTGACCGGCAAGTTCGAAGTGGGCGTCAACGGCGTGCTCGGCCGCTATCTGATCCCCGGTCTCGGCATCGTCGATGTCAGATCAATCCTTCGCGTGGTCCCGGGCCCGGCCGGGCGCGGCGCGCGGGTGATCGGCACCGGCACGGCGCAGATGGTGCGGCTCGACAATGCCTTTTTCCGATCGTTGACGGACGGCCTGCCGAAAATCACGACCGGGCTCGAGCGAACGCCCGACGGCATCCTCCACCTCAACAACCTTGTCCTGACTTCACCGTCGCTGCGCCTCGCCGGCAACGGCATCCGCCGGCGTGACGGCACGTTCCATTTCGAGGGCCGCGGCACCCAGGCGACCTATGGTCCGCTGACCCTGAAGCTCGATGGCAAGATCGAGCGGCCCACGCTCGACCTGGTGTTCGAACGGCCCAATGAGACGATGGGGCTGAGCAATGTCGTCGCGCACCTCGATCCGACCGCGCAGGGTTTTGCTTTCACCGCGCGGGGCGGATCGAGGCTCGGCCCGTTCGACGGCAGGGGAGAGATCCTGTTGCCGTCCGGTGCCGACGGCACCATCCAGGTCGACGAGCTTAACGTCAGCGGCACCAGAGCGAACGGGGCGTTGCAGATCGTGACCGGCGGGTTCGAAGGCCGTCTCGCCATCGCGGGAGGCGGCATTTCGGGCGAATTGCTGTTCCGGCCGGTGGGCACGATCCAGCGGATCGAGGCGCATCTGGCGGCCGACGCGGCCAGGCTGGACGATGCCATTACGCTCCGGCGCGGGCGGCTCGATGCGGTCATGCTGCTCGATCCGGCCGGCACTTCGATCGACGCGACGGCGACAGGCAACGGGCTGCGTCGCGGCACCCTGTCGCTTGGCCGGTTCGCGGCCAATGCCTCGCTCCGCGGCGGGCGGGGCGAGATCCGCGCTTCGATCGCGGGGGCGCGTGGCCGCGCCTTCGACATCCAGACGGTCACCCAGGTGACGCCCGACAGCTTCGCTGTCTCGGCTCAGGGCACGCTCGACCGCCGCCCGCTGCGCCTGGCGACGCCGGCGGTATTCACCCGCGACGGCGACGGATGGCGGCTCGCGCCCACCAGGCTCAGCTTCGCCGGCGGCGAGGCTCAGCTCGCCGGGCGGTTCACTGAAGCGTCGAGCGCGGTCGACGCGACGCTGTCGCGCATGCCGCTATCGATCCTCGACATCGGCTATCCCGGGCTCGGGCTTGGTGGAACGGCATCGGGCAAGCTCTCCTTCGCGCAAGGCCATGGCGCAGCCCCGACCGGCCGGGTCGACATGACGGTGCGCGGGTTGACCCGGTCGGGGCTGATCCTGTCGTCGCAGCCGGTCGACGTCGGAATCGCCGGTATCCTCCAGCCGGGCAAGGCGGCGGCGCGTGCCGTCGCGAAGAGCGGCGGGAAGATGGTGGGCCGGGCGCAGGCTCAGCTCACTTTGTCTGGCTCGGGCGATCTCGCGAGCCAGCTCGCCAAGGCCGGGTTGTTTGCGCAGCTTCGCTATGACGGGCCGGCGGATACCCTGTGGCGACTCACCGGCATGGAACTGTTCGACCTGACCGGACCGATCGCGATCGCCGCCGATCTGGGCGGACGGGTCGACGATCCGCAGATCCGCGGCGTGGTCGAGGCGAAGAACGCCCGGATCGAAGGCGGCGTGACCGGCACCGTGCTCACCAATGTGCAGGCGTCCGGGCGGTTCGGCGGGTCGCGGCTGGTGATCGACAAATTCGCCGCGGATGCTGGCAAGGGCGGGCGGGTCACCGGCACCGGGACCTTCGATCTCGCCGCCGCCAACGGTTTCGGCATCGATCTCGCGATCCGCGCCGACAATGCGGTGATGATCAACCGCGACGATATCGGTGCGACCGTCACCGGGCCGCTGACGATCAAGTCGGACGGGCAGGGCGGGGTGATCGCGGGCGATCTCGTGCTCAACAAGAGCCGTTACCGGCTCGGTCAGGCCAGTGCGGCAAGCGCGGTGCCGCAGCTCAACATTCGCGAGATCAACCTGCCGGGCGGTGGCGAGGAGGACGAGGTGCCACGCAAGCCCTGGCGGCTCGCGATCAAGGCGCATGCGGCGAACCAGCTCACCGTCAGCGGCCTCGGTCTCAACAGCGAATGGTCGGCCGATCTACAGCTTGGCGGTGCGCCGGACAATCCGGCGATCAACGGGCGCGCAGACCTGGTCCATGGCGATTACGAGTTCGCCGGCCGCCAGTTCGAGCTCGAGCGTGGGCGTATCCTTTTCGTGGGCGAGGTGCCGGCCAACCCGTCGCTCGACATCGCCGCCAATGCGGATTCGACCGGGCTGAGCGCGAGCATTCGCGTGACCGGCTATGCGCAGAAGCCGGAGATCAGCTTCACGAGCATCCCCGCGCTACCCGAGGATGAACTGCTCTCGCGCCTGTTGTTCGGCACCTCGATCACCAACCTCTCGGCACCCGAGGCCCTGCAACTCGCGGCAGCGGTCGCGGCGCTGCGCGACGGCAGCGGCGGGCTCAACCCGATCAATGTGGTGCGCCGCGCGGCCGGGCTGGACCGGTTGCGGATCCTGCCCGCCGATCCGCAGACCGGCGCGGGCACGTCAGTCGCGGCGGGCAAATATATCACCCGGCGGCTGTTCGCGGAGATCATCACTGACGGCGCGGGCTATTCGGCGACTCAGGTGGAATTCCGGGTGACGCGCTGGCTGTCGGTCCTTTCGAGTATTTCCACGCTCGGCCGGCAGAGTGGGAATCTGCGCGTGTCGAAGGATTATTGAGAGGCGCGTTTCCGCACGACTGGCTGACATTGAGGCGACAGGGCGCCGATATCAGGGTATCCAGCGACGATCGGCCGGACGCGGGATGGTTTCCCGCCCGGCGAGGCATTGCGGGGAGCGGGCGTGGACGACAGGCGGGACGATCAGAAGGTCGATATCTGCATCGTCGTGCCGCCCTTTGCGGATATCGCGACGCCGCCGCTCGGATCGGCGATCCTCGCCGCCGCGTGCAAGGCGCGCGGGCTGAGCGTGCGCGTATTGCACGGCAATATCCTGCTCGCGAGCCTGTCCGGATATGACGCCTATCGTGCGGTGAGCGATTCCTCGATCAAGCAGATGGTCGGCGAGCGGCTGTTCCGCGATCACGCCTATCCCGCCGCGATGCGCGCGCGGCTCGGCGAGCCTGGCCCGGTGCCTGAGGCGCTGAAGGCGGAGCATGATGCCATCGCACCGACGGTCGGGCCGTTTCTCGATGCGCTGACCGAGCAGATCGTCGCCCTGGCGCCGCGCATCCTCGGGATATCGTCGGTCTTCCAGCAGAATCTCGCCTCCGCCGCGCTGGCGCTGCGGGTCAAGGCCGCCGCGCCGGAGATCTGCATCGTCCTGGGCGGGGCCAATATCGCATCGCCGATGGGGGAGGCGCTGGCCGACATCTTCACCGGCGTCGACCATTTCTTCTCGGGCGAGGCCGACATCGCCTTTCCCGATTTCTGCGAGCGCTATGTCCTGAAGGGCGAGCGTCCCGCCGCGCGGGTAGTGCATTGCGAGCCGATCAGGGACATGCGGGTGACGCCGACCCCGGATTTCTCCGATTTCTTCGCCGATCTGCGCGCCGCCCAGGCCCGGCGGCAGCTCCCGCCCGAACTGCCTTATTCGCTGCCGATGGAAAGCTCGCGCGGATGCTGGTGGGGGGCGAAGAACCATTGCACCTTTTGCGGCCTGAACGGCGAGACGATGTCGTTTCGCGAGAAGCCAGCGGCGCTGATCCTCGAGGAGTTCGACGCGGTCGGCGACCTGTGGGGCGTGAAACGGTTCATGCTCGCCGACAACATCATGCCGCTCCGCTACCTGAAGGATCTGCTTCCGGTGCTTGCCGAACGCGAGGAGCGGCCGAACCTGTTCTACGAGGTGAAGGCCAACCTCACGCACGAGCAGCTCGACCTGATGGCCCGCGCCGGGATCGACGCGATCCAGCCCGGCATCGAATCGCTCTCGTCAAGCGTGCTGCGGTTGATGCGCAAGGGTGTGTCGGGCCTGCAGAATATCATGCTGCTGCGCGATTCCCGTTCCTTCGCGATCCGGGTGGTGTGGAATTATCTCTATGGCCTGCCCGGCGAGACGGCCGGGGCCTATCGTGCCGTGCTGGACCTGATGCCGCGGATCGAGCACCTCCAGGCACCGAGCGGGATGAGCGGAATCGTCATCGACCGGTTCAGCCCCTATTTCAACGATCCGGCGACCTTCGGCATCGCCGATCTGACGCCGATCCCGGTCTATCGTGCGCTCTATCCCGACGCCGCGGCGCTCGATCGAATCGCCTATCATTTCATGGGCCGCTACTCGACCGAACTGCTCAGGGACCCGGCCCTGCTGCGCGCGCTCGAGGACGAGATCGAGCGCTGGAAACAGCAATGGGCCCGTCGGTCGCCGCCGGTGCTCGCGATCGTGAAATCATCGGCGGCGGGGGCGATGATCGCCGATACGCGCCGCGTCGCGCGCCAGCCCCTGACGATCATCGCGCCCGACAGGGTCGCGGCGCTGCGTTCCTTCGAACGTCCCGTCACGCGCGGCGATCTCGATCCGGCGCTCGCTGCGCATGCCGAGTGGTTCCTGGCCCGCGACATGCTGATCGAGCATGAGGGCAAGCTGCTGAACGTGGTGACTCATGCCGGTACGCGGGCCAGCCCGGCGCTGCAGCGGCGGGAGCAGCAAAAGGCTGCGGGGCTGGCGGCCTGAGCGGCTGCTCCGTGATTGTCGGGAGCCCAAAATCCGGCGCCGGGAGTTGACCGGGCAGATCCCGGATGAATGAGGCCGCATGACACTTCCCCAGATGCTATCGATCGCCACGCTTGCCGGGATGATGGCGCTCTTCATCTGGGGCCGGTTCCGCTACGATGTGACGGCGATCCTCGCCTTGCTCGCGGCGCTCGCGCTCGGCATCGTCAAGCCGAAGGAGGCGTTCACCGGCTTTTCCGACGACATCGTCATCATCGTCGGATCGGCTTTGGTCATCTCGGCGGCGGTGCAGCGATCCGGGGTGATCGAGATCGCGCTCGCTTTCGTCTCGAAGCGGGTGAAGCGCGTGCGCTCGCAATTGCTGGTGCTGACGGCGTCGGTCGGCATCGCCTCGGCGCTGGTCAAGAATGTCGGCGCGCTGGCGATGCTGATGCCGGCCGCGTTCCAGATGGCCAAGAAGAACGACACCAGCCCGTCGGTCTTCCTGATGCCGATGTCCTTTGCCTCGCTGCTCGGCGGGTTGATGACCCTGGTCGGCACCTCGCCCAACATCATTGTCAGCCGCGTGCGCGAGGACATGACCGGGCAGCCGTTCGGCATGTTCGATTATTTCCCGACTGGGTTCGGGCTGCTGCTGGTTGGCCTGATCTTCCTGCGCTTCGCCTACCGCCTGCTGCCGCGCGACCGCCATGCGGCACCCACCATGGGGGAAGCCCTCGACATCAAGGGCTATGTCACCGAGGCGTCGGTTCCAGAGGGATCGTCAGCGGCGGGCGAGACGGTGACCGCCTTTGTCGAGCGTCACGATCATGAGGTGACCATCACCACCCTGCTGCGCGCCGGGCTGCGGACGCCGCCGCTTCCGGACATGGTCCTGCAGGAAGGCGACACGCTGATCCTCGGCGGTGATCCGGACTCGCTCGAACGCGTCATCGCAAGGGACAAGCTCCAGCTCGAGGGGCAGGATCGGGACGTGCCGGAAGGCAGCGAGAAGGATCAGGTCGGGGTGATCGAGGCAGTGATCAACGCTGAATCGGTGCTGATCGGGCAGACGGCGGGCCGGCTCAGGCTCCAGCAAAGCTATGGCGTCAACCTGATCGCCGTGTCCCGCGCCGGGCAGCGGCTGACCAAAAGGCTGGGGGAGACGATGCTCAGCGCCGGTGACGTGATCGTATTGCAGGGGCCGCTTGGCCTGTTGCCGGAACGGCTTCGCGATCTCGGCGCGCTGCCGCTGGCGGAGCGGTCGCTCCGGCTGGGTAATTCCAGGCGCGGCTGGCTGCCGATCCTGATCCTGGCGGTTGCGATGGGCGCGACGGCCGGCGGCTATGTGCCCGTCGCGGTCGCCTTCTTCGCGGCGGCGGGACTGGTCATGGCCACCGGCGCGCTGCCGGTGCGCGAGGCATATGAGAATGTCGAATGGCCGATCCTGATCATGCTCGGCGCGCTGATCCCGGTGAGCGATTCGCTGCGGACCACCGGCGCGTCGGACGTGATCGCGACATGGCTCGCCGATCTCGGAGCGACCCTGCCGCCCTGGGGGGCGGTGGCGCTGATCCTGGTCGCGGCGATGGCGGTGACGCCGTTCCTCAACAATGCCGCGACCGTGCTGGTGATGGCGCCGATCGCCGCGGTGTTCGCGCATGATCTCGGTTACCGGCCCGAGGCGTTCCTGATCGCGACGGCGATGGGCGCGGGATGCGATTTCCTCACCCCGATCGGCCATCAGTGCAACACGCTGGTGTTCGGGCCGGGCGGGTATCGGTTCGGCGACTATGCCCGGCTGGGGGCGCCGCTATCGATCCTCGTCGTGCTGGTCGGCACGCCGTTGGTGATCTGGACCTGGCCGCTGCATTGAGCCGCGACCGCCCCGGCGAGCCGGGCGGGAAGCTCCGGCGCCATGTGCGGGTAGAGATCGGGCTCGATCGCTTCCAGTTCCATCAGCGCCAGGCTGCCATCGGCGACGCGCAGCAGGTCCACCCGTGCGTAGAGCGACGGTTCGGGCAGCGCGGCGATAACCGTCTCCGCGAGCGCGAGCTGCGATGGCTCAGGCTCGAAGCGGCTGAACTGGCCACCGAATTGCGGCTGGATGCGGAAATCGCCCTGCTTCGCCACTTTGCGGACTGCGTGGCTGAAGGTGCCGCCGATGAACAGGAAGGACAATTCGCCTTCGCCTGAAACGGCGGGTACGAACGGCTGGATGATCGCATCGTCGAGCGGCTCGATCGGATCGCCCCGCCGGACGCGCACCGTGCGGAAGCTGCCCCCGGACACCTGCGGCTTCACCACCAGTTCCTCGGCGCCGAAATGGTCGAACGCGGCGGCAAGACTTGCGTCGTCGGCGCGGCCGAACCGGCTCGGCACGATCGGGATGCCCGCTGCCTCGAGCTCGAGCAGATAGGTTTTCCGGGTGTTCCACGCCAGCAGGGCAGGCGCGTTGAGCAAGAGCCGTTCCGCCGGCCACGCAGCGAGGATCGCCTCCCACCGGGCGACGTCGAGATGATAGCCCCAGGCGAACAGCGCGAGCGTCGCATCGGTCCCATCGTCGCCATCGCCCGGTCCCTGATCCCAGGGCCTGGTGGCGAGCGTCATCCCGTGCGCCGCAAAGGCGTCGCGATACCGGTCGAGAATCTCCACCGCCGCCGCGCCATATTCGCTGGCGGCGGCGGGCATCAGCACATCGATGGCCAGGGTCATGGGCGTCAGGCAGGCTCGCCCACGACCGTCTTCACTTCCATGAAGTCGGTCAGGCCGTACTTGCCGCCTTCGCGTCCATTGCCCGACTGCTTGTAGCCGCCGAACGGCCCGGCACCGTCCGGCGCCCAGGAGTTGATCGTCACCAGCCCGGCCCGCATCCGCGGCGCGACCTTGGCGGCAGCGGCGGGATCGCCCGAGATCGTCGCTGACAGGCCATAAGGCGTGTCGTTGGCGATGCGGATCGCCTCGTCCTGCGTGTCGTAGGAGGTGATCGTCGCCACGGGGCCGAACGTCTCCTCCTGTGCGATGCGCATGTCGGGGGTCACGCCGGTGAACAGCGTCGGCCTGATGAAATAGCCGGCATTGCGTCCGTCGGGCCGCCCGGTACCGCCGGTGACCAGGGTCGCGCCTTCGTCGATCGCCGACTGGATCAGCCCCTGGATCTTCTCATACTGCGCCTTGTTGACGACGGGGCCGATATGCGCGCCCATCACCGACGGGTCGCCGACCTGGGTCGCCTCCATCATCGTCTTCACGATCTGTGTCGCGTCGCCGACCTGCGAGGCATGGACCAGCAGCCGGGTCGGGGCGATGCAGCTCTGGCCCGAATTGGCGAGCACGCCCGCGACCGTCGGCGGCAGGACGGCGGCGAGATCGGCGCCCTCGAGCACCAGGTTGGGCGCCTTGCCGCCCAGTTCCTGATGGACTCGCTTGACGGTCGCGGCGGCGGCCTGCGCCACGGCGATGCCGGCGCGGGTCGATCCGGTGAAGCTCACCATGTCGACGTCCTTGTGGCTGGACAGCGCAGCGCCGACGCCCGGACCGTCGCCATTGACCAGGTTGAACACGCCCGCGGGCACGCCGGCCTTCTCCAGCACCTCGGCGAGGATCATCGCGCAGGCAGGCGATTCCTCGCTCGGCTTCAGCACCATCGTGTCGCCGGCGGCGAGCGCGGGAGCGACCTTCGCGCAGATCTGGTTGAGCGGCCAGTTCCACGGCGTGATCATCGCGACGACGCCCAACGGTTCGTGCACCACGCGGGCGCGGCCCAGCCGTTCCTCGAACGTGAACTCGTTCAGCGCCTTCAGGGTCGACATGAAATGGCCGAGGCCGCTCGGCGCCTGGGCGGCGGTGGCGAAGCCGATCGGCGCGCCCATTTCCTGGCTGATCGCGGCGGCGAGATCGGGGATTCGCGCCTTGTATTCCTCGATGATCCGGCCGAGCAGGGCGGCGCGTTCCTCGACGCTCGTCTGAGACCAGCTCTCGAACGCGCGGCGGGCGGCGGCGACTGCCTTGTCGACATCGGCGGCGGTGCCGAGCGTGATCTCGGTGCAGGGCTGCTCGGTCGCTGGATCGATCACCTCATGGCGCTTGCCGCCCTCGCTCTCGACCCATGAACCGTCGATATACTGCTTGAGGTAGCTCTTCATCCTCGCCTCCGATTTTTGAACCTGCGGTACGGTTGAGCCGCCTAGATGGCGGTCAACGCGAAACGTTGCAACCTGAAACGCGATGACTATCTGCAACTGATCCCATCAGGAGACCGATATATGGCGCGCGTTGCACGGATCGAGCAGACCGGCGGACCCGAGGTGATCAAATGGGTCGATATCGACCTGCCTGATCCCGGCCCCGGCGAGGTCAGGATGCGCAACACTGCGGTCGGCCTGAACTATATCGACACCTATTTCCGCAGCGGTCTCTATCCGTCCGAGCTGCCGGCGGGCCTTGGCGGCGAGGCAGCGGGCGTGATCGAGGCAATCGGGCCGGGTGTGGAGGGCTTCGCGGTCGGCGACCGGGTCGGCACGTTCGGGCCATCCCGCGGTGCCTATGCCAGCGAACGCAATCTTCCGGCGGCGCAGGTGATCACGTTGCCGGATACGGTGGACGACCGCACCGCCGCCGCCCTGCTGCTCAAGGGGTGCACCGCCGAATTCCTGGTCGAGCGCTGCGCCAGGGTGCAGCCCGGACAGACCGTGCTTGTCCATGCCGCCGCGGGCGGGGTCGGACATCTGCTGGTCGGCTGGTTGAAGCATATCGGTGCGACCGTGATCGGCAGCGTCGGCACCGCCGACAAGGCTGACCAGGCGCGCGCGGCCGGTGCCGACCATGTGCTGGTCCACACGCAGGTCGATGTCGCGAAGGAGGTCCGCGCGATCACCGGGGGCGAGGGCGTGCCCGTCGTCCTCGACGGCGTCGGCAAGGCGACCTGGGAGGTCTCGCTGGCCGCGACGGCGCGGCGCGGCCTGATCGTCAGCTATGGCAATGCGAGCGGCGCGATCACTGGTGTCGGGCTCGGGGTGCTGGCCGCGAAGGGATCGCTGTTCGTCACCCGGCCGACCCTGTTCGACTATTATGTCGACCATGAGGAGCGCCAGAAGGGCACTGATCGCGTGTTCGAGATGCTGGCGAAGGGCGCGATCGTGCCCGAGATCGGCCAGGCCTTCGCGCTCGAGGATGCCGCGGAGGCGCACCGCGCGCTCGAAGCAGGCGAGACCAGGGGCGCCACGGTGCTGATTCCGTAGCCTGGCCATTCCTTCATGGGCTGATTTGGGGAGAGCGACAGGCCGGGTAGAGTGCGGCCCGTCAAGGACAGCCGCCGCGGCGGTTGACTGGCTCGCGCCCGGTCTTTGTGTGTCCCAGCATTTCGGCAAGGTCCGGTTTCACCGTCAGGCGTCGGGAACAGGAGAGGAATCCCTACCCAAGGGCGCGTGCTGCCAGCCCGGCGCAATCCGCATCGGTCGCGCGGGGGCCTTGCTTGCCGGCGATCGAGCGGCCGAGTGCCTTGAAGAAACTGCCCGCCGATTTCGCGCCTTCGGGCAGATGCACATCGGGTGCCTTGATCGTCCCCGCGACGGTCAGCGAGGCGGGGAAGCGCAGGATCGTCTTCTCCTTGGGCGCTCCGGTCAGGGTCAGGGCGATCGCCTCCGACGGGAAGCTGATCGTGCCCCGGCCGCTGGTCTGGCTGCGCGTCGTGTCGATCAGGAACGGATCGGCCGTCCCGACGCCCCGGCGCATCGCAAGCCGGATCACGACGCAGCGCAGCCCGGCGCGCTCGTCCTTGTCGGTGAAGAGGCCGCGCGCCGCGTCGAAGCCGAGCAGGGAGGCGATCTTCGCCGGCAGCGCCCCGTCGCGGGCGACCAGGCCGATCGTGCCGTCCGAACTGCCGACCGCCTCGCGGATCGTGCTGCCAGGTCCCTTGAGCCGCACCCGTCCGTCGACGCGACCCACGACATCGTCGCCGCCGGCCAGCGTGGGGATGTTCGACCCGCGCAGCGCCAGGTCGATCGTCACCATGGGCACGGCCCCGCCGCCGCGCTGGTCGACCAGCGCCGACCCGTCGATCTTCCCGCGTGTCAGGTCGAGGGTGAAGGGATCGATCGTCAGCAATTGATGATCGATGGTCAGCGTGCCGCGCATCGCCGCCAGCGCGGAGGACTTCTCGCTCATCAGGCGCTTCACCGTGAAGCTGATCGTGCCGTCGGTGCGAGTGATCTTGCGAAGGTTGATCCGGGTATCGGGCACGAGCCGCGGCCCGATCGCCTGGCGTCTGGCGAGCGCGGCGGCGTGGCCGGCAGGGGAAGAGAGATCGTCGAAGTCCAGCGCGTCGGAGGCCAGCGTGCCCTTGAGCTTTGTCCGGCCGTCGACCTTGCGCACTTCGACCTGCCCCGCAATGTCGGATCGGCCGATCGTGCCTTTCAGTCCGGTGATCTTCCACACGCCGTCGTCGCGCCGGACCTGCGCCGTCATGTGGACGGGGCGCGTGCCGAACAGTCCGGCCTCGATGATCGCGTCGATGAATTTCAGGTCGGTGGCGCGGGCGGTCACGTCGAGCGCCATGTGGCGGATATCGAGTGGCGTATCCATCGTCCCGCCCGCTGCCATGTCGAGCGCCGCGCCGCTGATCGTGGCGCGGAACGGCCAGGGCTTGTCGGGCGCCAGGTCGATCGCAGGGCCGTGCGCGGCGAGCGTGACCGCTTCGCCCCGGACAGTGCCGGTACCGCTCAGCGTCACGCCCGTTTTCGGGTCGGCGGAGATCTTCACGGTGAAGGCCCGGTCCTGGAATGCGTCGCGATAGGAGATGCTGCTGTTCGCGATCCGCAGGCTGCGCAGCGATATCGATCCGCCGGCGCTTTCCCGGCCAGCACCGGGTTTTGCCCAGCTCACGCGCCGATCCTTGTCGCGCACCAGCACGACATGCGCGCCGTCGACCTCGATCGTGCCGGGACGGAAACGACCGAGCAGCAGGGGGAGAACCGGGAAGCGCAGGATAGCGCGGTCGACCCGGATCAGGCTGCCCGGTCCGGCCCAGGCTGCCTGCGGTACGCGCAGATCGCCGATCGCGATCGTCGGCGACAGCGAGAAGGCGTCGAGCCGCTCGACCGTGCCGATCGTCACCGGCCGCCCGAACCGGTCGCTCAGCTTCGTTTCGATGGTGGATTTGAACATGCCCCATGGCATCATCGCCAGCGCGATCAGGGCGACGGCAAACAACATCGCGATACCGCCGGCGACGAGATGGAGTCGCCGGTCGGCGAGGGCAACGCGGATGTTCATCGCTGAAAGGACGAACCGGCATGCGGTTTCGTTCCGCCTTCCGTCAATCGTCGCTCCGATCAGTCCAATGGCGCAGGATCATTGGCCGGTAACGGCCTGATCCTGCCGCTGATCGGCATGCGCACGGGCAGAAGCGCCTTGCGATCCGCCGTGGCTTCAGCGGGCCACCGTGTCGGCAGCGCTTCGCGCCGAACCAGATCGAGCAGCGCCGCTTCCGTCGGCTCGGCTGCGCAGGACAGCGTCACCCCGCCAAGACCTGACAGGTGCGCCGCGCTTGCGGGCGAGATGCACCAGATCCGCCCCCGCCAGCCGTTTCGTTCGATGATCCGGCGAACGGATCGCGCGCCGGCGCGCGAATGGATGACGATCCCGCCGACGCCCGCGGCGAACGCCGCGGCGCCGTCCATGTCCGCCGGGTCGACCGCCACCGTGTCGTAGACCGGCAGGTGATCGACACGGAAACCCCGGGCGGCAAGGGACTGGCTCAGTCCGTGCGCGGTGCGGGGGGAGCAGAATTCCACCACCCTGCCGCCGGGCGGCAGGATATGGGCGAGCAGCCCGAGCAGGATATCCTCGTCGCCGCCGGTGGAGGTGACGTTGGCATAGCCCATCGACAGGGCGACGCGCGCGATGCCCTCCGATACCGCGAACACCGGAACCGTGTCGTTGACCGCAGGGCGTTGATGATGGCGGACCGCATGCGCGCTGGTGAAGACGATCGCGTCCGGGCGACCTTCGACCGGTTCGTGATCGAGAGGCCGGGTGCGGATGACCGGCACGACGACCGCGCCATAGCCCATGCCTTTCAGGCGGCGTGCCGTCGCGAGATTGTCGGGCGCTGCGCGCGTCACCCAGACAGACATGGCAGGGCCTTTCCGCGCGCCGGGTCGATTGAAGGAGCAGGCGCCGTTCGGGGCGCCGGTAGAGGCTGAAAAATCACGATATGGCCATCCGCTGAAAGTCCAGGCGGCCGGATCGGCGGCGCTGGTGTCCTGGTGGGATAACACCCGGGCGCCGCGCGCAATGCCGCGCGGGACCCGGGCTAGCCGCGTGCGGCGAGCTGCCCCGAATGGTCGCGAAAGCGATGATGACGAGCAGGAATCTGCATTGGGCGAGAATGGTCCGCGAACCGTCGCCTGTCAAACGCCGGCCGGCGCGGAGACGGGCCAAAAGAAAAGGGCGCCCGGATCGCTCCGGACGCCCTCCCTCTCGAACATGGTCGATCAGTAGGAATAATACATGTCGTACTCGACGGGGCTTGGCGTCATTTCCCAGCGCGCCACGTCTTCCATCTTCAGCTCGATATAGGATTCGATCTGGTCGGGGGTGAACACGCCGCCCTTGAGCAGATAGTCGTTGTCGGCCGCCAGCGCCTCGAGCGCCTCGCGCAGCGATGCGCAGACGGTCGGAACCTGGGCGAGCTCCGCCGGCGGCAGATCGTACAGGTTCTTGTCCATTGCCTCGCCCGGGTGGGTGCGGTTCTGGATGCCGTCCAGGCCTGCCATCAGCAGCGCTGCGTAGCAGAGATACGGATTGGCCATCGCATCGGGGAAGCGCACTTCGACACGCTTCGCCTTGGCGCCCGTGCCGTACGGGATGCGGCACGATGCCGAACGGTTGCGTGCCGAATACGCGAGCAGCACGGGTGCCTCATAACCCGGGACCAGCCGCTTGTAGCTGTTGGTCGACGGGTTGGTGAAGGCGTTCAGCGACTTGGCATGCTTGATGATGCCGCCGATGAAATAGAGGCAGGTATCGCTCAGGCCGGCATAGCCATTGCCCGCGAACAGCGGCTTGCCCGCTTCCCAGATGGAAAGGTGGGTGTGCATGCCCGAGCCGTTATCTTCCTTGATCGGCTTCGGCATGAAGGTGACGGTCTTGCCATAAGCCTGCGCGACCTGGTGGCAGACATATTTGTAGATCTGCATGCGGTCGGCGGTCAGCGTCAGCGTGCCGAAGGTGAGGCCCAGCTCGTGCTGCGCGGCCGCGACCTCATGGTGGTGCTTGTCGCAGGGCAGGCCCATCTCGAGCATGGTCGAGACCATCTCGCCGCGGATGTCGACGGCGCTGTCGACCGGGCCGACGGGGAAATAGCCGCCCTTGGCGCGGGGACGATGGCCGAGATTGCCGCCCTCATATTCGCGGCCGGTGTTGGTCGGCAGCTCGATATCGTCGATCTTGTAATAGCTCGTCGCGTAGCTCGTCTCGAACTGCACATTGTCGAACATGAAGAACTCGGCTTCCGGGCCGATATAGATCGTGTCGCCGATGCCGGTGGTCTTGAGATACGCCTCGGAGCGCTTCGCGGTCGAGCGCGGGTCGCGGGCATAGAGCTCGCCGGTCGAAGGCTCGACGATGTCGCAGACCAGGATCAGCATCGGCGTGGCCGAGAAGGGGTCGGTCCAGATCGCGTCCAGATCCGGCTTCAGGATCATGTCGGATTCGTTGATGACCTTCCAGCCGGCGATCGACGATCCGTCGAACATGAACCCGTCGGTCAGCTCGTCCTCGCCGACGACGGACGAGACCATCGTCAGATGCTGCCACTTGCCCTTCGGATCGGTGAATCGCAGGTCGACCCACTCGATCTCCTGGTCCTTGATCATCTTCAGGACGTCGCTCGCCGAATTCGCCATATACCCCATGCCCTTTCTGGAAATGTCGTTTGCCCGACTCTGTCGGGAATCATGTTTCGCCCGGAGGCCTGCTGTCACATCATGTTGCGCCGCGTCAAATAGCGTCTTCGTTCCTTTCCCCGGTGCGGATACGAAGCGCCGTCTCGACCGGAATGACGAAGATCTTGCCGTCGCCGATCCGGCCGGTCTGCGCGGCCGCCGCGATCGCCTCGACCACCCGTTCAGCGAGCGCGTCCTCGACGACGACCTCGAGCTTCACCTTGGGCAGGAAGTCCACGACATATTCGGCGCCGCGGTACAGCTCGGTATGACCCTTCTGGCGACCGAAACCCTTGGCTTCGGTGACGGTGATGCCGGACACGCCGACCTCGTGAAGCGCCTCCTTAACCTCGTCGAGCTTGAACGGCTTGATGATAGCCTCGATCTTCTTCACGTCGGTACGCCCCCGGGTAAATGGTTGGCCAGTCCGAGCCGCCAAATCCGAGCGGGCGCCTCTGCCTGTAGTCGACCCTTACAACAAGCGTGCCAGCCGCGCGAGCCAGGAACGCCGCCGGGCGAGTGACGGTTCACGGGTTAACGGGTGCCTAACGCTCGTGCAGATGAGCAGGGGCTGCCCTATTTTGCGGCAGTGCCGCGCGTTGTCGCGGTTCAGATGCCGATCAGATAGTCCGGTGCGACATGGTCGGTCAGCCAGACTCCATTGTCCGTGAGGAAAAAGATGTGGCCCGCCGCCGTCATCGCCCCGGCGCGGACGGTGAGGATCACCGCCTCGCCGCGCCGGCTGCCGACGATCGTCGCCGTCTCTTGGTCAGGGGGCAGGTGGACATGATGCCGCCGCATCGGTCGCAGTCCCTCCGTCCGGATTGCCGGCAGAAAGCGCTCGACGGTGCCGTGGTAGAGGAATTCCGGCGGCGCGACCTGCGGCCAGCCCAGCTCCACGTCAACCGAATGCCCCTGCCGGGCGCGAATGCGGGTGTGGTCAGCGGACAGCTCGAATCGCTGCTTGTCGCTGTTCTCCACGATGGAGAGCAGGCGCGCCCGGTCACAGGCGATCTGCTTGCGGGCGAGTGCGGCCAGCACGGCGTCGACATCGGTCCAGCCGGCGTCGTCGAGTGCCAGTCCGGCTGCGTCGGGGCGATGGCGCAGCCAGAGGGACATGGTTTTGGATAAGGTCTTGTCATCAGTCATCATCGCTCGACTATAGCATAGTCGGCGGACCGGCGGCGCGGACGGCAGGGCGGCACCCTGAATCCGATGCCGCCAGCCGAGACGAAAGCCGGTGACTTACGCGGACGCCGAAGAGGCTCCATCAGCTTCGGCCGCTTCCTGCGCCGCGAGTTCGAGCATCCGTGCTGCGATCTCGCGCTCGCCCATCACCACATGCGCCACCTTCAGCTTTTCCAGATGCTGCACCTCGGCGTCCGAATGGGCCCGCGCGATCACGCGGATCGCCGGGTTGAGCGCCCGTGCCCGCTCCACGACCGCCCCGGCCTCGAACCCTTCCGGAATGGTGATGAGCAGCTTCACGGCGCTATGGATTCCCGCCTCCTCCAGGGTCTGCGGGTCGACCGCATTGCCCTGCACCACCGTGACGCCATCCGCCTCCGCGCGTTTCGCCGGGACGTCCTGATCCTCGATCACGACGATCTCGCGCCCCCGCGCGGCAAGCTCGCAGGCGATCAGGCTGCCGACCCGGCCATAGCCGACCAGGATGGCATGGCCCGTGCGCGGCAGCGGCCGGGGGGTGTCGTCCTTCTCTCCGTCGGCCTTGCTCAATCGCGACGCGATCAGCGAGAAGATGAACGGGTTGAGGAAGATCGAGATGATCGCGCCGGCCAGGATCAGGTCGCGCGCCGCCTGGGGCAGGATGTTGAGGCTTGCGCCAAGGCTGGCCAGGATGAACGAGAATTCGCCGATCTGCGCAAGGCTGGCCGCGACCGTGAGGGCGGTGCGGTTGGAATGGCCGAACAGGCGGACGATCAGATAGGCGGCGATCGACTTGCCGAACACGATGATGCCGACGGTGGCGAGCAGCGGCAGTGGCTGGCGCACCACCACCGATGGATCGAACAGCATGCCGACCGAGACGAAGAACAGCACCGCGAACGCGTCGCGCAACGGCAGGGTCTCTTCCGCGGCCTGGCGGCTGAGCTGGGTCTCGCCAAGGATCATGCCGGCGAAGAACGCGCCGAGCGCAAAGGACACGTCGAACACATAGGCCGCGCCGAACGCGACGCCGAGCGCGATCGCCAGCACCGCAAGCCGGAACAGCTCGCGCGATCCGGTCCCGACCACCCAGTGGAGCGCCGCGGGGATGATCCGCCGTCCGACCACCAGCATCAGCGCGATGAAGCCGGCGACCTTGGCGAAGGTGATCAGCAGCGGCACCATCAGGGACGAGGCCCCGGCGCCGTTCGCGCCGTTGATCACGCCGGCCAGCGGCGGCAGCAGCACGAGCGCCAGGACCATGGCGAGGTCCTCGACGATCAGCCAGCCGATCGCGATCCGGCCGCGTTCCGTCTCGACCAGCTTGCGCGATTGAAGCGCGCGCAACAGCACCACGGTACTGGCGACCGACAGGGCCAGGCCGAACACGAACCCGGCGAACAATCCCCAGCCGAGCAGCCACGCCAGCCCCATGCCGAGCAGCGTCGCCACCGCGATCTGCACCACCGCGCCTGGTACCGCGATCTTGCGGACCGACAACAGGTCGCGCAGCGAGAAATGCAGCCCGACGCCGAACATCAGCAGGATGACGCCGATCTCGGCGAGCTCGTTGGCCAGGTTCCCGTCGGCGACATAGCCCGGCGTGAACGGGCCGACGATCACGCCCGCCAGCAGATAGCCGGCGATCGGCGACACCTTCAGGCGATGCGCGATCGATCCGGTGACGAACGCGGTGAACAGGGCGGCGACGATGGTGGCGATCAGGGGGGTATGGTGCATTGGTTCTCCTCGCTGGGACGACAGGGTTCCGCCAGATGGGGCGGTGCCGGCGGACCATGAAGGCCCGCCGGCTGTGTGTGTTAAGGGGCGGTCGTTGCGACGGCGGCGATCATCGCCGCGCTCGCCGCAAGACCGGCCCAGAGGGCGGCCACGAACCACCAGGGTGGTCGCTTGGTCTTTCTGGCCATCGATCTCTCCTCGCCGGAAATGTGATGGGGCCGAAGGCGCGATAGGCGTGTGGGCAGTCCATCATGCGCCTCGCGATGTCGCGCATGGCATCCGGCAAGGCCGGTGCCGCGCCTAGATCGCCGGCGAAGGAGGGCCCCGGGGATAGGCTGACCCGATCGGCGCAAGGGCGGCCAGTGACTGCTCGCCCAGGCTATGGAGGGCGATCGCCGGTAGCGGAACGAACCGCACGGCGGCCATGATGGCCGGCGCGAACAAGGCGATTCCGGTGTCGGGGTCCTGAACCCGCGCCGCGTCGGTCCGCGAGAGCAGGGATGCCGGCTCGGCGCTGCGCAGCGCGACGACGCTGTTCGACGGATTGAATGCCGAACCGACCGCACTGGTGTGCGGAAGGCCGACCGGCAGAAGGGCGCAGAGAAGCGTCGTCGCGACCGTCAGCCACACCGACCCGGCAAACAGGCGCAGGGCGGTGATGCTGTCGCTTGGTACGATCCTGGGCTTCGCTATCTGCACCGTATCTCCAGACTGTGGCGTGGCGTCTTCCTAGCACAACGGGCCGTTTTCGTAAACGATCCCACCCGGCCCCCTCGCTGCTCCTTCATCCTGTCCCGATCTTCCCCGATGGGCTTTCGCGCTGAAATCTGCATAAGGGCGGCGCGTCCGGGGGGCGACGCTTCTGGGGGATGGCAATGGCGCAAACCGACAACCGGCTGCCGTTGATCGCGTTCATCGTCTTCATCGATATGGCGGGCATCGGGTTGATCATCCCGATCCTGCCGTCGCTGGTCGAAAGCCTGAGCGACACGGACGTCGCTCATGCCGCGCTGATCGGCGGCGAATTGCTGTTCGCCTATGCCGCGATGCAGTTCCTCTTCGCGCCGGTGATCGGCGGCCTCAGCGACCGGTTCGGGCGGCGGCCGGTGCTGCTCGGCACGCTCCTGGCGCTCGCGGTCGACTATGCGATGATGGCCTGGGCGCCGACGCTCGGCTGGCTGTTCGCCGGGCGGATCATCTCCGGCGTGATGGGCGCGACCTGGGCGGCGGCGAACAGCTGCATCGCCGATCTCTATCCGCCGGAACAGCGCGGGCGGCTGTTCGGGCTGCTTGGCGGGGCAGGGGCCTCGGGCTTCGTGCTCGGCCCGGCGATCGGTGGTGTGCTCGGTACGATCGGTTTGCGGCTGCCCTTCGTGGCGGCAAGCGTGCTGGCGCTGGCCGGTGCGGTGATCGGCTATGTTGTCTTCACCGAGACGCTGCCGCCGGAGCGGCGCCGCGCCTTCACCCTGGCACGCGCGAACCCGTTCGGCACGCTGGTGCGGATGGGGCGCTATCCCTTCGTGCTCGGCTGTCTCGCGACGATCTTCCTGATGCAGCTCGGGGCCCAGTCGCAGCTCTCGACCTGGGGCTATTTCCTGATCGAACGGCTGCGCTGGTCGCCGCTGGAGATCGGCCTGTCGGTCGCGCTGTTCGGCATCGCCATCGCCATCGCGCAAGGGCTGGTCACCGGCCCCGCCATCGCCCGCTTCGGTGAACGGCGCTGCGCACTGGTCAGCCTGATGTTCGGCCTGCCGAGCTATATCCTGCTCGCCTTCGCATCGACCGGATGGATGATCTATCTGGCCATCATCGTCGGCGCGGCGACCGGCGTCGCCTTCCCCGCGATTCAGGGCATGATGACCACCCGGATCGAGGAGGATGCCCAGGGCGAGCTGCAGGGCGCGGTCGCCAGCACGGTTGGCCTGACCTCGATCATCGGGCCACTGGTGATGACCTGGGTGTTCGGCCATTTCGCTGATGCGAAGGGGATGTATTTCCCGGGCGCACCCTTCGTTGTGGCGAGCGGGCTGATCGTCGCGGCGTGGTTGCTGCTGGCGCGGACGATCCGGCGGTATTTTTGAAGACGTCGGGTGTGGAATGTAATTCCCGCCATATCGGATCTACTGCGCCTTGGTTCATCGACCCTCATCATGATAGCGACTTGAGTAGCGGCAGTATTTTATAAGGGCCGCCCGGGGGTAATATGCGGATATTCGGCGCGGCAGTTCTTCTGACCCTGTGTACCGCGGCACCGCTTCAGGCTTGGGCCGCGGAGACGATCACCTACACCTATGACGCGAAAGGCCGTCTGGTGAAGGTCGAGCATTCTGGCACCGTCAACAATGGCGTGAAGGCCGAATACACCCACGACAAGGCGGATAACCGCAAGAATCTCAAGGTGACAGGCGCGCCATAGCGTCGTCGGCTCGCGAGGGGCCGCACACCTGATCTGCTGACATTGGAGAATTGCCATGCACACGTCCCGGTTTCGGGCGGCGGCTTTTTGCGCGCTGCTGACATCCACCTTCCTGAGCGCGCCTGCGACGGCGCAGACTTCGCCTGAGTTCCGTCAGGCCGACGCGAATGGTGTTGACCTGGTCCAGGGTGATTTCCTTACCAGTTTTGCCGAAGGCTCGATCGGCTCTGGGCAGTCCGCCCTCGAATTGTTGCGGGTGCTTGGCAATACCAGCGTCAACGGCACGCCCGGCATGAGCCAGTGGGACCATATTCTCCTCAATGTCGTCAGCAGCGGCACCTATATCGATTTCGGCACGAGGACCGCCAAGTTTCCGGATGCGCAGGCGAGGGGGGAGACCCTGTCCGGGTCGGGAAGCTCCTATGTCTATGGCGACGGCAACGGCACTACGATCCTCTTCGAGGACAATACCGGTGGGGCCGATATCAGTAACTTCTGCAACGGTGCCGTCCAGTCGTCCTGCATCCTGCTCCCGACGGCGATCGTCTCGCCCAATGGCAAGACGGTCTCGCTCGAATATGGCTTCTGGACACGATGCTCGCGACCGCAACAGCCCGATGATCCGATCAGCTGTACCTTTACGCCCCGCCTTGCGCGGGTCTCCAACAGCTACGGTTATTCAGTGGTGTTCTCCTATGCGTCTCCAGACGGCGCCGGTACCGGCAATCCCCCGGCGACCTTCTCTCAACGGATAGGGGCGGCGTTTTACAATGCTCAGGCGGGGGGCGCTCCTCTCGCCAGCGTAAGCTATGCCTATCCGATGGCCGGCGTGACTGATGTCACGGACATGGGTGGTCGCGTCTGGCGCGTGACCAAGACAGCCACCGTCAACGCCATTCGCCGGCCGGGTGCCGCTTCCGACACGACCAGCGCCACGATCAATACCGGCAAGGTCGCCTCGGTCGTGAAGGAGGGCGTCACGACCAGTTATGCCCGCAGCGTGAGCGGCAGCACGGCCACGTTGACGGCGACCAACGCTCTTGGCCAGACGACCACCGTCGTCTCCAATCTGACGGTCGGTCGCCCGACCTCGATAACCAATGCGCTCAACAAGACCACCAGCTATCAATATGACGGCAGCCGCCGCTTGACGCGCGTGACTCAACCCGAGGGCAACTATACCGCGTACAGCTACGACGGCCGCGGGAATATCACGCAGACGCAGATGGTGGCCAAGTCGGGGACGTCGTCGATCACGACCAGCGCAAGCTACGATGCTGGCTGCGCCAATCCGCTGACGTGCAACCAGCCCAACAGCACGACCGACGCACGGGGCAACACCACCGATTACGCCTATGATGCGACGCATGGCGGTGTCACCTCGGTGACGCTTCCCGCGCCGAGCGCCGGCGCCCTCCGGCCACAAACGCGGTACAGTTACACGCTGATGAACAGTGAGTATCAGTTGACGGGCATTTCCGCCTGCCAAACGGCCGGCTCCTGTACCGGGACCGCGGATGAAGTGGTCACTACCCTGGGCTATGACGCCAATAGCAATATCACCAGCGCCTCGAAAGGAAACGGTACAGGAACGCTGGTCGCAACCCGCACCATGACCTATGACGGGCTCGGCAATCTGTTGACCGTGGATGGGCCGCTTGCCGGCACTGCCGATACCACGCGCTACCGGTACAATATGGCGCGGGAATTGATCGGGACCGTCTCGCCCGACCCGGACGGCGGCGGCAGTCTGAAGAATCGGGCCGTGCGCAACACCTATACCAACGGCCTGCTGACCAGGGTCGAGAACGGCACCGTCAATAGCCAGTCGGACGGTGACTGGGCCGCGTTCGCCTCGCTTCAGTCGATCGATACGAGCTACGATGCGAACGCCCGGCCGATAGTGCGGACGCTTGCCTCGGGCGGGACGATCTATGCGCTCGCGCAAGCCAGCTATGATGCGCTTGGTCGTATCGATTGTGCCACGCAAAGGATGAATCCGGCGGTCTACGGGTCGCTGCCTGCGGCTTGCACCCTGTCCACTACGGGGACGCAAGGTCCCGACCGCATCACTAAGACCGAGTATGACACAGTCGGCCGTACCTGGAAGGTCACCAGCGCCTACGGCACCGCCGATGCTTCGACCGATATCACCTACGGATATAGCGACAACGGCAAGATCCTGAGCGTCACGGACGCGGAGAACAACCGCACCGGCTACGACTATGACGGCTACGACAGGCTCTCGGTCACGCACTATCCGGTGGCGACACAGGGCGCGCAGACGAGCTCGGGGACCGACTATGAGCAACTCGGCTATGACGCCGCCGGCAACGTCACCAGCCGCCGGCTGCGCGATGGCCAGACGATCGGCTATAGCTATGACGCCCTCAACCGGGTGACGCTGAAGAGCCTGCCCGAGGCGGGCGCCAATGTGAGCTACGCGTACGACCTGTTCGGCCGCTCGACATCGGTTACGGTCCCGGGCCAGGGTATCGCGCACAACATGACCTATGACGCGCTCGGTCGCCTTACCGCAGAGGGGCAGCCCTTCGGGTCGATGAGCTATCAATATGACGTGGTTGGTCGCCGCACCGCCCAGCAATGGAATGACGGCTTCTATGTCACCTATGACTATCTCGTGACGGGCGAGATGGCGACGATTCGCGAGAATGGTGCGGCCTCTGGTGTTGGGGTGCTGGCGACGTACAGCTATGACAATCTCGGCCGCCGCACCGGCATCACGCGGGGCAACGGGACGACCACCAGCTACGGGTTCGACAATGTCTCGCGGCTGACCTCGCTCGGGCAGGACCTGTCGGGGACGGCCTATGACCAGAGCCTTGGGTTCAGCTACAACCCGGCCGGGCAGATCGTGTCGACGACGCGGTCGAACGACGCCTATGCCTGGGGCGGCAGCGCTAATGTCGACCGGGCCTATGCGGTGAACGGGCTGAACCAGATGACAGCCGTCGGCGGTGGCAGCCTCGGCTATGACGCGCGCGGCAATCTCACTAGCACGGGCAGTACCAGCTACACCTACAGTTCGCAAAACCTGCTGACCAGCGCGACAGGCGGGACAACGCTCTATTATGATGCGTTCGGGCGGCTTTCTGAATATGATACAACCGTGTCGACTCGGTTCCTCTACGATGGCGACTACATGGCTGCCGAGATCGCTAACCCGTCTGGCGCGGTAACGCGGCGCTATGTCTATGGTCCCGGTACCGATGAACCTGTCGTCTGGTATGAGGGCTCGGGCACCAGCGACCGACGCTGGCTGCATGCCGACGAGCGCGGCTCGGTCATCGCGGTGACGAACAGTTCAGGCGCCGCGATCGGCATCAACAGCTATGACGAATATGGCGTGCCGACGAGCGGCAATATCGGACGATTCCAATATACCGGCCAAGTGTATCTGCCGGAATTGGGTCTCTATTACTACAAGGCGCGAATTTACTCGTCGCGTCTCGGCCGATTCCTCCAGACCGATCCGATTGGTTATGGCGATGGGATGAACTTGTATAATTATGTGGGCAGCGATCCTGTGAACGGTATCGATCCATCGGGGTTGAGCAGTTGCAAGAAGGAAAGAGCAGACGGAGCATTGGCGGCCGAGGTTGTGGTCTGCGGTAACGGTTTCGGTGCCACTGGTGGTGGTAGTACCAGTGGATTTGGCAGTATTCAGCCGAATTTTGATCTCAGTGGTGAGATTGATGCCAGCAATCCGCCAGATATCGTTGTAACCGCTCCAATAAAAGTTACCAGATTGGGGCATGATTATCGTGTCGAAACTCTCATTTGTAGTAGGCCGTTAACAAATTCTGAAGGGCGCGATCTTATAAGTCGATTTACAGTGCCGAATAGTAACGCTGGGCGCCCAAGTAAGGCGGGTTTTCAAATTGTAGATTTTCAAGGTATACCTGGTGGATTTGTGATCACTAGCTATTCCGCTGATGGGCTGGCTGGACGAAATGTTACGACGCCTTATCATGCATTTGTGGGGACTGTTGATCAAAGCATCAGTATCTCCGGTGGGAGAACCTACATAAATACTCACGGATACGGGACTGCAGGCAACGATGCAGTTGGGCGCGCTAGAGATGCTGTTAATGAGGTGGGCGGCAAGATGGTATTCGATTTGCTTGATCAGCAAGCAGCGGCGTATGCTAAACGTGCCTATAAAGGATGTTGATTGTGAAGCAGAAATTAGCAGTAATTTTATCGCTTTTGATCTGCATGTGGGTGGCTGGATGTGGGTCTAGATCGAATGCCCCTGGGCCAATAGCAGGTGAGGTATATGTCATCGTGCCTACTGAAAAGGCATCATTATTTACCGATCATTTGGTAATTTTAGCTAAAAGGTACGGAATGACTCCTAATTTAGGGCAGGCCACTGATGATAAGGGTTATTCAATCCATGTGTTGGATGCTGCAAGCCCGTTTGTACGGCTTGTCAGCCAAAATTTACTCCTAAGTGGGAGGGAAGATCCAAAATTATGCGGCGTTTACACCGAACCACATTCTGATCCAGGACAATATTCCATTTCGGTGAGCCCCAGTACGCAAACTACCGATCCGCGATACTCGCGAGAGCTGCTCGTTAAAATAATCGATGATTTGAAGATGGACGGTTACGATGTTCGGCAGAAGCCGATGGTTTGTAGCTCGCAATCCAAGGCAGAAAGTAAGGGTTGAAGAATTTTAGTGATATCGCAAGTTTGGACAAGGTGAATAGCGGGTTCGCGTAGATGGAGTGACGGTGACAGAACAATAACTGCGCTTCCATCGAGAAGACGAAGGCATCGAGGAGCGGCAGGTTCTGGCACGCGCGGTAACCTTGGAGGCGCCCTCACTATCTGACTCAGCAAAGCCCATGCCCGCGCCTCCCCGCCGGACGGGCATGACAAAAGTCGACCCGCCCTTTCGCGCTTTCCCCCCTCGTGAACCTCTCGCCCACGCCCGGAAATCTGCCCCGACTTTTGTCACACGCACCCTTCACGGCATCCGGTGGCGATGCGGTTGATTCAACGAACGCCCGCACCCCGCTAAATCCGCCGCCATGTCCACAGGCCGCCCCACCGCCTATCGCCCCGACTTCGCCGAGCAGGCGCGCAAGCTCTGCCGCAATGGCGCCACCGATCGGGAGATCGCCGATATCCTCGGCGTCTGCGTGCGCACCTTTTATCGCTGGCGGGCCGGGCATGACGCCTTCGCCGAAGCGCTCACGGCCGGCAAGGAACTCGCCGACGACCGGGTCGAGCGCGCGCTGTACGAGCGCGCCTGCGGCTATGAGTATCGGGACGTGAAGATCTTCAACCCCGGCGGCGCGAAGGAGCCGGTGATCGTGCCGGTCACGGTGCATGTGCCCGCCGATGTCGGTGCGGCAAGGCAATGGCTCGCCAGCCGCCGGCCCCGGCCATGGGCAGGCGAGAAAGAGCCGGAGGAGACCGATATGTCCCGGCGATGGCAGGAGGCGCTGGTACGCTTCGATGAAAAACGGCCGCAAAGGGAAGCCGCGGAGGCCGCGCGCTTCGCCGAAAGCGTCGAAAAGCGCGTCGCCGAGGAACTCGCCCGGCGCGGCCTTCAGGAATAGGGCGGCTGGTGCAGGCCCTTGGGGCTGGTCGTGAAGATCTCGCAGCCATCCTCGGTGATGCCGATCGAATGCTCGAACTGCGCCGACAGCGATCGGTCGCGCGTCACCGCCGTCCAGCCATCGTCCAGCAGCTTCACGTCCGGGCGGCCGATATTGATCATCGGCTCGATCGTGAAGATCATGCCCGGCTTCAGCTCCGGCCCGGTGCCGGGGCGGCCGACATGCACCACCTCGGGCGCGTCGTGGAACAGCTGGCCCAGGCCATGGCCGCAGAAATCGCGGACCACGCCGTAACGATGCTTCTCCGCATGGACCTGGATCGCGTTCGCGACATCGCCCAGGTGATTGCCGGGCCTGGCCTGCTCGATGCCGAGCATCAGGCACTCATAGGTCACGTCGACCAGCCGCTTCGCCTTTATCGGCACGTCGCCGATCAGGTACATCCGGCTCGAATCGCCGTGCCAGCCGTCGAGGATCGGGGTCACGTCGACATTCACGATGTCGCCGGCCTTCAGCGTCTTCTCGCTCGGAATGCCGTGGCAGACGACATGGTTGATCGAGATGCAGCTCGAATGGGTATAGCCGCGATAGCCGAGCGTGGCGGGCACGCCGCCGCGATCGACGATGAACTGGCGGATCATGTCGTCGATATCGGCCGTGGTGACGCCGGGCACCATGTGCGGCACGACCATGTCGAGCGTCTCGGCGGCGAGGCGGCCTGCCCTGTGCATGCCATCGAACGCCTCGCGTCCATGGAGCTTGATCGCGCCGGTGCGGCCGGCGGGCGCATCCGGGGTGACGGTTACATAATCGGTCATGCGCCCGATATAGCGTGCAACGGCAGACTTTGCGAGGGCGGGGTTACGGGTCTATGCGCACGTCATGAGCGAGCGGATCTGGACGGCCGGGCTGGTGGTGATCGGGGACGAGATTCTGTCCGGCCGAACCCAGGACAAGAATGTCGCGCAGATTGCGGCGTGGCTCAACGTGCAGGGCATCCGCCTCGCCGAGGTGCGCGTGGTGCCCGACGTCACGGCCGCGATCGTCGAGGCGGTGAACGCGCTGCGTGCCCGCAACGATTATCTCTTCACCACCGGCGGCATCGGTCCGACTCATGACGACATCACCGTCGATGCGATCGCCGAGGCGCTTGGCGTCGGCGTGGTGCACCATCCCAAGGCCCTGGCGGTGCTGGAGCGCTATTACGAGACTCGCGGCGGACTGACCGACGCACGCAAGCGCATGGCGCGCGTGCCCGAGGGCGCCGAACTGATCGAGAATCGCATGTCGGGCGCGCCGGGCATCCGCATCGCCAACATCTTCGTGATGGCAGGCGTGCCGCACATCACTGCCGGCATGCTCGATGCGCTGACCGGGACGCTCGAGGGCGGCCTGCCGGTGATCTCGCGCACGATCGGCTGCTGGGTCGCGGAAAGCGAGGTCGCGGTGCTGCTCGGCGAGGTCGAGCGCGCGCATGAAGGCGTGGCGATCGGCAGCTATCCCTTCTTCCGCGAAGGGAAGACCGGGGCCAATTTCGTCGTGCGCTCGACCGACCAGCGAGTGGTCGATGCGTGCATCGCCGATCTCACCGCCCGGCTCGAGGCAGAGGGCAGGGCGGTGGTGCCCGACGGGATCTAGGAACCGTCTCGCCTGTCCTGTCGACGAACCATGCAGGGCCGGATCGATATGGCGCGACACTTTTTCGCGAGTCCCGCGGATTGGCCCCGCGGCTTGGCCATGTCGCGGCCGATACCGTGCATCGATCCCGGTCGGATGGTTCGACTTTCTGCTGACAAGACCGATTCGGCCGGGTAGTTGATCGGATCCAGGGGGAAGTCTCATGAAGGTCCGGCCGGCGACAGCGCTCCTGGGTATTGTGGCGATGCTTTCCGCGTGCGGTGACGGGGGCGGTTCCTCCACCACGAGCAGCGGCGGCGCGCCGGTCGGCGTCACGCCGACACCCACCCCGACGACGGTGGCCAGCGGCTGCTCGCTGCGCGAGCGTCAGGACTGGATCGCGGCGCAGCTGCGCGAATGGTATCTCTTCCCGGAGACGCTCCCCGCCAGTCTCGATCCCGCGCCCTACGCGACCGCCGGCGACTATCTCGACGCCCTGACCGCCACCGCGCGGAACCAGCGCCGCGACCGCTATTTCACCTATCTCACCTCGATTGCCGAGGAGAGTGCCTATTATAATTCCGGGTCGAGCGCGGGTTTCGGCTTCCGGCTGGCCGCTGATACGGCTGCGCGCCGCATTGCCGTCACGGAATCCTTCGAAGGTGCGCCGGCCCTCGCCGCCGGCATCGATCGTGGCACCGAGATACTGGCGATCGGCACCGATAGCTCGAACCTGCGTACCGTCAGCTCGATCATCGCGGCGGAGGGTACGGCGGGCGTGACCAACGCGCTTGGCCCCAATACCGTCGGCACCACCCGCCTGCTGCGCGTCGTGGATATGGCCGGCACGCGCAACGTGAGCGTCGCCAAGGCCGATTTCACGCTGACCCCGGTTTCGTCGCGCTACGGGGCCCGGGTGATCGACGATGGCGGGCGCAAGGTCGGTTATGTCAATCTGCGCACCTTCATCACCACTGCCGATCCGGCCCTGCGCACCGCCTTCGCCCAGTTCCGCGCGCAGGGCATCACCGAGATCATCGTCGATCTGCGCTACAATGGCGGCGGGCTGATCTCGATCGCGGAGCTGATGGGCGATCTGCTCGGCGGCAACCGTTCGACTTCGGAGGTGTTCGACTATGTCACCTTCCGTCCGGAGAAATCGTCCGAGAACGCGGTCCACATGTTCGCGCCGCAGCCGCAATCGACCTCGCCGACCCGGCTGGCCTTTATCGGCACCGGGGGCACCGCCTCGGCGAGCGAACTCGTCATCAATGCCTTCACGCCTTTCCTGCACAACCGCTCGGCGCTGATCGGCACCAATACCTATGGCAAGCCGGTCGGCCAGATCGCGCTTGATCGCACCGCGTGCGACGACCGGCTGCGCGTGATCGCCTTCGCGACGCAGAACGCCGCGCGCCAGGGTGCCTATTTCGACGGGCTCGCGCCCTTCATGGAGGCAAGCTGCCAGGCGACCGACGATCTCGACCACCAGCTCGGCGATCCGCTCGAGGCCTCGACTCGCTCGGCGCTCGATTTCCTTGCCGGACGCAGCTGTTCGGCGGTGGCATCGGCCGGACAAGCCACTCAATCGGTCGGGCAGGCTGCGCAATCGGCCAGGACCTCGGTCGCCGGGGGCAGCCCGCAACGCGAGCTGCTGATGCCCGAACGGCCGGATACGCCGCAGCGCGAGGTGCCAGGGCTGTTCTGAGCAGCGCGAGCCGGGCGTGCGATTAAAAAGAATGTCATGTCGATACCGGGTCGTTGCGGCGCGCGCCCACGGCGTCTAGGCGTTCCCGCCGATGGATTCGGCATCCGACCACGATCTGCCGGACCGGCGTCGCGCTTCGATTCGCAGCCGCGCCACCTCCTTCCTGCTGGCGCTCGTGCTCGAGATACTGGTCGTTATCGGCCTGTTGACGCTCTCGCCGCATCTCGCGCCACCGGCGCCCAAGGAGAAGGAAAAGACCTTCAGCATCGCGCCCGACGCCAATCTGGAGGCCAAGAAGAATCCGAGCCCGCGCGCCGTCTCGCGCAAGAAGCAGGCAGCCGGCGGCGCCTCGCCCGCGCCGCCCTCGCCGACGCCTCCCGCCGCACCGGAGCCGACCCCGGTCAATCCGTGGCTGAACGAAGGTGATCTGTTCCACGCCGCCGACATCTCGAAACTGCCGACCACGCGCGGCAATGACTCGCCCGGCGCCGGCGATACCGGCGCCGGCAAGGATAGCGGCTCGGCCTATGGGCCGGGCGAGGGGCCCGGCGGTGAGCGGCTCTACGATGCCGAATGGTATCGCGAGCCGACCGATGCGGAGCTTTCGACCTACCTCCCGTCAAGCGGCGTCCCGTACGGGAGCTGGGCGATGATCGCGTGCAAGACGATCGCAGACTATCATGTCGAGAATTGCCGCCAGCTCGGCGAATCCCCGGTCGGCTCAGGCCTGGCCCGCTCGATGCGCCTCGCCGCCTGGCAATTCCGCGTCCGTCCGCCACGGATCGGCGGCAAGCCGCTCATCGGCGCCTGGGTGCGGATCAGGATCGATTTCACCAAGGCCGGGGCGAAAGAGACCAAATAGGCCTCAGCCTGACCGGGGCAGCGTCACGGTGATGCGGAAGCCGTTGGTCATATCCAGTGCCGCCTCGCCGTGGTGAGCCGCTGCGACCGCTTCGACCAGGGAGAGGCCGAGGCCATGGCCGGGTGTCGAGCGGCTGCGTTCCGATCGGGCGAAGCGCTGGAACAGCGTGCCGGCCTCTGCGGGATCGACGCCGGGTCCATTGTCGGCGACGGATAGCGATATCGTGCGGCCCGCAGATGTCAGCCGGACCCCTATCTCGATACCGCGCGGCGTATGGCGGAGCGCGTTGTCGAGCAGGTTGGCGAGCAGCTGGCGCAACAACCGGCGGTCGCCCTGTGCCGCCAGGCCCGGCTCGATCGCTCCCCTCAGGTGATGGCCGCTCGTTTCCGCGTCGGGACGATAGGTGTCCAGCATCTCGCCAACGAGCGCGCTCATATCGACGGTGACAAAGGCGCGACGCACGCCGAACGCCTCGATTTCGGAGATGCGCAGCAGTGCGGCGAAGATTTCCAGCAGTTCCCGCGATTCGGCCGCTGCTGCCTCGATCGCCTCGCGACGTGTGGCATCGTCGCTGTCCGTCAGCGCTTCGTCCAGCCGGTTGTGCAGCCGGGTCAGCGGGGTACGCAGGTCGTGCGCCACATCGCTCGACACCTGGCGCAGATTTTCCAGCAGCGCGGCGATTCGGTCGAGCATGCGGTTGAGCGTGGTCGAGACCTGGTCGAACTCGCTGCCTGATCCGTCCGTCGGCATGCGCCGGGTCAGGTCCCCGCCGATGATCGCCAGCGCAGTGCGATCGATCCGTCGCAACCTTGCCCGCGTCACGGCGCCGACCGTCCAGGCACCACCCACCCCCAGCAGCAGCATCGCGCCGAGCGCGATGCCGAACAGCTTGAGGATCGTCGAGTCGATCTCGTCGATCACTGCCCGGTCGGCCGCGACCACCAGGGTGAAGCCGCCCGGCAGCAACGTCGTCAGGGCCTGCGCCACCCTGGTCCCGCGCTCGTGATAGAGGAATTCGCGGAACCCTGCCTCTTTCGGCGCCGCTGCATCGAGCTTGCCCGCTACACGTCGTCCGTTCCGGTCCACGAGGATATAGCCGAGGCTCGCCGTGCTCGACGCGGCGTCACGCCGGCGGATCGCGGCGGCGAGCCGGTCGATCCCGGCATGGCCGCTTTCGGCCAGCAACGCTTCGGTCTCGGTCGAGATGCGATGGTCGAGCTGCACCTCGAGCGCTTCGTGAGTCACTTCGTACACCACGCCGCCGATGCCGAGCGTGATGATCGCGAAGACAAGGCTGACACAAGCTGCGAGGCCGAAGGTCGATCGCCAGGGCGCGCGCATCATCCGCCGCGGATCATGTAGCCGGCCCCGCGCACCGTCTCGATCGCGTCGGTCTCGAACCCGGCGTTGAGCTTGGCACGGAGGCGGCTGAGATGAGTCTCGACGATGTTGGTCTTCGGGTCGAAATCGAAGTCCCATACGCGTTCGAGCAGCATCGTGCGGGTCATCACCCGGCGCGGGTTGCGCATCAGCTCGGCGAGAAGCGCGAATTCGCGGGGTTGCAAGGCGATGCGCCGCCCGCCGCGCTCGACGGTACGCCGGTCGAGGTTCAGCGCGATATCGCCGACCGCGAGGCGGTTGGGCTCGGCCTGCGCGGCCGGCCGCCGGCCGAGCGCCTGGACGCGCGCGGCAAGCTCCGAAAAAGCGAAAGGCTTGACCAGATAGTCGTCGGCACCGCCTTCAAGTCCCTCGACCCGGTCGGCAATGCCCCCGATGGCGGTCAGCATCAGGATCGGCGTGGTCGTGCCGCCGGCGCGCAGCATGCGCACCAGCGCCAGCCCGTCGAGCCCGGGCATCATGCGATCGACCACGATCGCGTCGAAGGCGCCATCAGTGGCCTGGAACAGTCCGTCGCGCCCGTCCTCGCTGGTGGTGACGTGATGGCCGATCTCGCTCAGCCCCTTGGCGACGAAGCGCCTGGTTTCGGCGTCATCTTCGATGATCAGGATCCGCATCATCCGCTTCTATCGCGCCGTGGCCCCGGGGGCGAGGGGAAGGGGCGCGTTCTGCCATCCTCCGCCAAGCGCGCGGAACAGCGTCACCTGCGTCTGGGCAAGCGTCAGATCCGACTGGGCGAGCTGCAGTGCGGTGGCCGCGCGGGTGCGCTCGGCATCATATTGGAGCAGGAAGGCGGCGTCGCCGAGCCGAACGCGTGCGGCGGAACGGCGGGCGGAGGCGGTCGACTCGTCCAGCGCCGCCTTCAGATCGGCGTTGCGCCTGGCCTCGGCGTCATAGCTGGCCAGCGCCGTCTCGGTCTCACGCAGGGCACGCAGCACGACGCCGTCCCAGCCGGCAAGCGCGGCGCGTTCGCCCGCTCGCGCCTGCGCGATCCTCGCCCGTGCCGGCCCCTGATTGGGGAACGCCCAGGAGATCAGCGGTGAGGCGGTTGCGGCGAAGCCACCCGCGAGCAGCCCGATCGCGCCACCCAGATTGATCTTGGGATAAAGATCGGCCCGCGCCACCCCGATCCGCGCGGCGGCGGCGGCGAGACGGCGTTCCGCCTCGCGGATATCGGGGCGGCGCAGCAGCAGCGCCTGGCCGTCGCCGACCGGGATCGGCCGGGCCAGTCGGGGCGGAGCGGTGCAGGCGAGATCGAAGCCACGCGCCTCGGCCGGTGGCAGGCCCTGCAGTGTTGCGAGGCGGTACAGCGCGTTCTTCCGCGCCGCCTCGAACGGTGGCAGCGCGGCGCGGGCAGACGCCAGCAGCGACGCTGACTGGGACACTTCCAGCGGCGAGACCTCGCCTGCGGCAAGCTGCTCGCGGACCAGGGCGGTCGACCGCTCCTGCGCCGCCAGCATGTCGCGCGCCACCACGATCGCGCGATTGGCCCCGCAGAGGTCGACATAGGCGGCGACCGTATCGGCGGCGACGGCCACCCGCAGTCCGTCCAGCGCCGCCGCCTGCGCTTCGGCGTCAGCCCGTGCGGCGAGCGAGCCGGATCGCAGTCGGCCGAACAGGTCCACATCCCAGTTTATCGCCGCGCCGATATCATAATCGGTGGCGGGGACGCTCGCCGCGCTAGGCTGGCCCGATGGGTTGTCGATGCCGGCGCTGCTCTCGATCGTCACCTGCGGCAGCCGTATCGCCCGCGCCTGGGCCAGTGCCGCGCGGGCACCATCGAGATTGGCAAAAGCGACGCGCAGATCGGCATTGGCGGCGAGGCTCGCGCTGACCAGCCGGTCGAGCGCCGGATCGTCATAGAGCCGCCACCAGTCGTCCGGCACCGGGGCGATGGCCGCGACCGGGAGCGCATCGAATGCACCGGTGGCGCTCGCCGGGGCAATGGTTGGCGGAGGTGCCGGCGCGGTCATGCAGGCCGAACTCGCCAGCAGCAGCGCGAGCGGTGTCAGACGGCGGATCATGCGACGGCTCCCTCGATCGGCGCATCCCTGGCCGGGCGCTCCCGCCCGAAGCGGCTGTACAAGGCCGGAAGCAGGAACAGCGTCAGCATGGTCGAGGAAACGAGGCCGCCAAGGATGACGATCGCCATCGGATGCTCGATCTCGTGCCCCGGCGCGTTGCCGGCGACGACCAGCGGCAGCAGCGCCAGCCCGGCGCAGGCCGCCGTCATCAGGATCGGGACCAGCCGCTCCTCGGCGCCGCGGACGATCAGCGCTGGGCCGAACGCCTCGCCCTCCTCGTCGCGCAGATGGTTGTAATGCGACAGCAGCATGATGCCGTTGCGCGCGGCGATGCCGATCACCGTCACGAAGCCGACCAGCGATCCCAGCGACAGCACGCCCCCGGTGATCGCCACGCCGATCACCCCGCCGACCAGCGCGAAGGGCAGGCTCGCCGCGACCAGCCCGGTGATGCGCAGCGAGCGGAACTCGATCCACACCAGCAACAGGATGCCGATCATGCAAAGCAATCCGGTGATCGCCAGCCGCTGCCGCGATTCCTTCAGCGCGGCATATTCGCCGAGAATCTGCGGATGGTAGCCCTGCGCGAACGGCACGCCCGAGACCGCGGTCTCGACCGCGCGGGCGATGCTGCCCAGATCGGAACCCTTCACGTTCATCGTCACGTCGATCCGGCGCTGGCCGTTCTCGCGCTTGATCTCGTTGGGGGCGGGCACGATGCGAATGTCCGCCACGTCCTTCAACCGAACCGGTGCGCCGGTTGGCGCCTGGATCATCAGGTCGGCCAGCGTGTGCAGATCGTCGCGAACCCCGGGCTCGCCCCAGATCGCGACGTCGAAGGACTTCTGGTCGCGATAGATCTCGCCGACCTTCTGCCCGGCCACCAGCGCCTGCGCCTGGCGGCGCACTTCGCCCGCGGTCAGGCCCATCGTCGCCAGATCGGCGGCGCGCGGGCGGATCTGGATCTGCGGCACCAGCACCTGCTGCTCGACCTTCAGGTCGGAGACATTGGCGATCGGCGCGATCTTGGCCTTCACCCGCTCCGCTGCCGCGCGCAGTTCGACCTGGTCCGGGCCGAAGATGCGGACCACCACGGTCGCGCCCGCGCCGGTCAGCACTTCCTTGATGCGTTCGCGCAGATAGGTGAGCACGTCGCGGAACAGGCCGGGATAGCCGTCGATTACCTCCTGGATCTTCTTCACGCTGGCGTCGTAATCAGCCTTCTCGTCCAGGCTGATCCACAGTTCGGTGAAGTTCGGCCCGACCACCTCGTCAGCGGCTTCGGCACGGCCGATATGCGCGCCGAAATTGCGCACGCCGGGGATCGCGCGGAGCTCCTTCGAGACCGCGATGGTGATCCGGTCCATCGCCGCGATCGACGTGCCGGGCTTCTCCACCCAGTGCATCAGGAAATCGGTCTCGCGGAAATCGGGCAGGAACTGGTCCTTGAAACCGGCATAGCCCACAGCCGACAAGAGCAGCCCGCTTGCGATCACCCCCATCGCGAGTTGCGGCCGCGCGATGATCCCCGGCAGCGCCCCGGCATAACGCCGCTTGAGCCCCGCCACGAACCGCGTGTCGCGCTCCGCCTTCAACGGCGCATTGGGCAGCAGGTACAGGCAGAGCGCGGGCGTCACCACCAGGGCGACGAGCAATGAAGCCCCGATCGCCAGCACATAGGCGATGGCGAGCGGGCGGAAGAAGGTGCCAGCGACGCCGCCCAGGAAAAAGATCGGCAGGAACACCAGCATCACGATCAGCGACGCGAACACCACCGCCGACCGCACCTCAAGCGAGGCACCGAACACCACGTCGAACGCGGATTTTGGATTGCCCGCCTCGCGATTGAGCCGCAGCCTTCGGGCGATATTCTCCACATCGATGATCGCATCATCGACCACCTCGCCCAGCGCGATGACCAGCCCAGCGATCACCATCGTGTTGATCGTGGCGCCCGTCCACAACAGCGTCAGCCAGGCGCCGAGCAGCGACAGGGGGATGGCGACCAGACTGATCGTCGCCTGGCGCCAGTCGCGCGTGAACACGAACAGCACCACCGCGACCAGCAGGCATCCGATCATCAGCGCCCGGGTCAGATTATCGATCGACCGTTCGATGAAGGTTGCCGGACGGAAGATCGTGGTATCGATCTTCACGTCCTTCAGGCCGGGCTTCAGCTCGGCGATCGCCGCCTCGACGTTGCGCGTCAGGTCGAGCGTGTTGGCGGTCGGCTGCTTCTCGACGATCAGCATGATGCCGGGGCCGTCGTCGATGATGGCGTTGCCGATCGGCGGGGCAAAGCCGTCCGTCACCCGCGCCACGTCGCCGATCCGCACCGGTGCGTCGCCGCTTTGCTTGACGATCGCGGCCGACAGGTCGGCGGCGGTCTGCACCGATCCTGCCTGCTGCACCGCCAGCCGCTGGGTCGGCGTGTCGATGAAGCCGCCCCCGCCGACGAGCACGGCATCGCCCGCCGCCGCGCGCACTTCGGCCAGGGTCACGCCGGCGGCGCGCAACCGGTCGGGATCGATCAGCACTTGCAATTGCCGGTCGCGCTGGCCCCAGACCGCGACGTTGGCGACGCCGGGTACCGCCATCAGCCGCGGGCGGATCGTCCAGCGGACCAGTTCGGAGATCTGCATCTGGTCAAGCGTCTTCGACGAGATGCCGATCTTCATCGCCCGGCTGGTCGAGGAGAGTGGCGGCAGCATCACCGGCGCACGCGCGGCAGCGGGCAGGCGCGCTTGCACCTGCGTCACGCGTTCCTGCACCAGCTGGCGGGCGCGGATCACGTCGGTGCCGCGATCGAACAGGATGACGACGGACGACAGGCCAAGCACCGATTTGGAGCGCAGCGTTGCCAGGTCGGGCACCCCGTTGACCGCCGTCTCGATCGGTACCGTCACCAGGCTTTCGACTTCCTCGGTCGATAGCCCGGGCGCTTCGGTCTGGATTTCGACCATCGGCGGGGCGAATTCGGGGAAGACGTCCAGCGGCACATCGCCCGACGCGCGCAGCCCCGGGACGATCAGCAGCCCCGCCATGGCGAGGACCAGGACACGCTGGGTCAGCGCGGCGCGAACGAGCCAGGCGAGCATGTTACTTGCCTGCCCCGAATTCGGTGCCGAACAGTTCGGCGGCGCCGTCGGTCACCACTTCGGCGCCCGGTTCCAGCCCGCGTGACAGGATCGCCCGGCCGTCGGCGCTTGATACGGTCTCGATCCGGCGGCGCAGGAAGGTGTTCGGCGCGATCCTGGTATAGACCCATTCGCCGCCATTGATGTCGCGGACGATCGCTACCGTGGGGAGGGAAAGGCCCGCCTCGTCGCCATCGAGCGGTAGCGCGACCGATACGCGCTGGCCGACTCGGTAATGCCGGTCGCGATTGTCGAGCGCGTAGAACAGGTCGATCGTGCCCGCAGTCGCATTGGCGGAGGGCGGCGCCTGCACCGGGCGCGCGGCGCGGGACGGGCGGCCGTCGCTGTCACCCAGCGGACTGACCATCGCTGCCCGGCTGCGTGCGATCGCGCCGACATCCGTGCCGAACACGGGGACACGTACCCAGAGCGCATCCTGGTTGTTCATCGACCGGACCGAGGGACCAAGCAATCGCCGTTGCGCCGCTGCGGCACCGGCTGCCGCCTGCGCGGTGGCGAGCGCCGCCGCAGCCTCGTCGCGGGCGCGGACGCTGCCGGCTTCTTCGCGGACCAGCGCGTCGGCGCGGTCATAGGTGATGCGCGCAATCGACACCTGTGCCCGGGTCCGCGCGATTTCCCCATCCGCCGCCGCCTGTAGCGAGCCGATCTGTGCAAGGTTGCTGGTCGAGCTGGTCGGCACGCCGCCCGCGCCGAAGGACGGCACCACGATCTCCCCGCCCGTCGCCCGCACTCGCGCTGCTGATCCCGCTCCGACTTTCTCAGTCGCGATTCCCAGTCGCCGCACTGCTTCCGGGGCGAGGGTCAGTTTCAGCAGTTCGGATTCATGGGCGACCGATTCCGCCTTGGCCGGCTTGGGCGCGGTCGGGCTGGGTGCCGGATCGCCGCAGGCGGCAAGACAGAGAAGCCCCGACAACGTCAGGAGCGGGCGAAGCAAGGGCGCGGTCGGTCGGGTCATGGCGCCGGTCGGTACGCCGCGATGCTGGAGCCGCGCTGTCGCCTAGATTACCATATCCCAATGTCGGGCCGGAATCCGCTCTTCAGCGGTCGCGATCGACCTTGTCATAGTCGGCCTCGATCTCTTTGGGGACATCGGTGAAGCTGTCCCACGGCAGGTCCTTGTGCAGTTCCATCGACCATCGTTCGAGCCATTCGATCCCGTCCTTTCCGGCATAGGGGTCGCGGGTTCGATAGGCTGGGTCCTTCATCGCATCTTCAAGGCTCACCGGCTGCAGGTTCTCGCGCTTGAGCAGGGCGGCCAGGTCATCGATGCAATCGGCGTTCAGCCGTGTCGCGTGCAGCAGCATGACATAGGCGATGTCCCGTCCGAACAGGGCGTGCGCGGCGCTGCGATACCAGCGGATCATCTTGTGCGTGTAATCGAGATACTGGGTGCGAATCCGCTTGCGGCGCGGTTCGTCGCGGCGGGCGATGGCGTTGTCGTACGGCTCCGCGAATTCCCAGTCATTGGCATCGATCGTGACCGGCGCGATTCGATAGCCGTGCGCGCGCAACCAGTCGTCGATTTCGCGTTTCACCGCTTCGGGCGTCCCGGTTTCCAGATAGGGGTGCCGGAACCAGCCGATGCGGCGGTCCCGCGCTGCCAGCAGCCCGCGGGTGACCGGCTCCCCCTTGGCGATATCGGCGATATAGCCAGCCGCACCCAGGCTATTGGGGGATTCGTGCGAAAAGGTGTGATTTCCGAGATTCATCGATGCGTCGAGCCATTTGCCGAGCACCGCGATCTGCTGGACCCGGTCGATCTCGTCGAGCTTGGATTCGTTCACGAACCCGGTCGCCGGGATCCTGTGCCGCTTCAATCCGCGCAGGATCGTATCATTCAGATAGTTCACATAGGGCTGGTCGTTCAGGATGGTGAGCGCGGGCAGATCGTCGAACGTCAGGGCGATCTTCGCCCGGCCGGCCCGCGCCTCGGCAGGCGCTGCCAGCAAGGTGGCGGCGATGAGCCAGCAAAGGGCGGGAAGCCTTGGCGTCATGGTTGCCACCTGTCCGATCTTGCTGTGTCGAAATGCCTTTCGGGGTGTTACATGGCGATACCGGTCTGACAATCGCGGTTCGCACCGGTCAGGTTCCTTCAAGCCTCCAGACGCCGGAAAAGGCGCCATTCGCCGATCCACCCTGCCGATTGATCCACTGGTGATTCCGGAGGGATTGGCGTTGCGCATCCGCAACGTGCGTCTATCGGGGAGCACTTGTTTCGACTTGAAGGATTGCCTGGTCATGACCAGAATCGTTTCGCTGCTGTGCGCCGCCGCCACGGTCTTGCTGCCCTTTGGAGCTCAGGCGGGCACGGCACCGGTCGTTCAGCTGGCAAAGCGCGATGCCAATGCCTTGGCGCGCGCTTTCATCCTCGAGAAAATGGCGACGCGGCACATCCCCGGAATGCAGATCGCGGTCGTACGCGGTGGCCGGATCGTCATGTCGGAGGCATTCGGTGTCGCCAATGTCGAGCATCAGGTCGCGGTCACGCCGGATACCGTGTTTCCGATCAATTCAGCGACCAAATCATTCACGGGCGTCGCGGCGATGCAACTGGTCGAGGCCGGAAAGCTGGACCTCGACGCTCCTATTTCCCGCTATCTCGATGGTCTGCCGGCCGCGTGGCAGGCCATCCGGGTCCGGCAGCTTCTGGCGCACACCTCGGGGCTGCCGAATATCGTCGATCGCAATGGCCTGATCGGTGGTGGCGGCGAGGCGGCTGCCTGGGTGGCGGTGAAGGCGCTGCCGCTGGAATCGGCCGCCGGCACTCGCTTCTCCTACAACCAGACCAACTACGCGTTGCTGGCGCAGATCATCGACAAGCAGAGCGGCATGCCCTTTGCCGACTTTTTCGCAGCCAGGCAGTTCAGGCCCGCCGGCATGACGCGTGTCCGGTTCGGCGACAGTTTCGACATCGTTCCCGGCGCTGCGACGCCCTATAGCTTCTACGGCGCAGGTCATGGCGGCGCGGAAACGAAGGAACTCGGGCGCTGGCGGGATGATCTGCCGCCGTTCACGCGGACCGGCGCAGGCATGAATGCCTCGGCGCGGGAGATAGCAGGCTGGATCGTCGCCCTTCAGGGAGGCAAGCTCCTGGCAAAGCCCGACAGCCTTCCGCGCCTCTGGACTGCCGACACTCTCGATAGCGGCAGCCCTGCCCAGTGGGGGATGGGCTGGCCGGTCGTTCGTGCCACACCACACCGGATCGTCGGCGGCATTGGTGGAGGCCGCTCCGCTTTCTTCATCTACCCTGATGACAATCTGGCGATCGTGGTGCTGACCAACCTGGTGGGCGCCGACCCGCAGCAGTTCATCGACCAGATTGCTGCATTTTACCTGCCATAAAAGGCCGGTCCGGCGCGAACCGGTCAGCGACGCCCGTCAACCCGCACCAACTCCAGATTGAGCGCCGGTTCGGCGTCCGCCGCGGCTCGGAGAGTCGTGACGAGCGTGTCCCGATCCCCGAAGATGCAGGTCGATGCTGATTGCGGATCGCGCGCGACGGAGCCTCCCGATCTTTCCGCTGCCGCCGCGGCGACCGATCCGCATCCCAGCACGGCGATCCGAAAGCGCCCCTGCCCGTTGTCGAGCATCAGGAACATCGCCTTGGCCGGCCTGTGCGGATCGAGCTTCTGCAACTGAACGATATAGCGGTTCGCATTGGTCACCGCCCCGCCGAGCGGCACGATGATCGCGCGCAACGGCGCATCCGCCCCGCCGATCAGCAGCGAGCGGTCCTTCTGGCGGGATATGCGAAGGACATCGGCTCCCTCCGGCGGCGCACCGGGTTCCGCCAGGCGATAGCTGCCATCGGGAATGACGGTGACCGCCTCCGAGGCGGCGAACCACGGCAGCCCCGTCCAGCACCCGCCAAGCATGAGGAACGCGCAGAGCGCCGGCAGCAGGCGTCGCACCGTGCCTATTCGTCCAGCTTGCTCGATCGGCAGCCTGAGCTCGTGCATTCGCGCGACCGGTCGTTCAGCCAGTTGGTGCGTTCGATCGTCATGTCCTTGGCGCAGACGAGGTTGATCTTGATCGAATCGCCTTCGGTCAGGCCGCAGCGCGAGTCCCGCTGCCTGATCCAAGTTCGTTGCGACTGGAGCAAGGTGGCGCGATCCGCCACCTTCAACAGGGTGCGAAGTTTCTTGTACGCGGCGTTCAGGTCAGTGTCGGCCTGCATATAGACCTTGCGCTCGCAATAGACATTGTCGAACGCGGTCTTGGGGTCATCACAACTCGCGTTCCGCGCCTGGGGAAGACCGGCGGCATCGCTCGTCGCGGTAAGGCGCGGCGCTCCGGAAAATGCCAATATGGTCGCCGCGAGGCCCCCGATCACTGCAATGTTGCGCATGCTTTTCCTCTCCTGTTGACGGGTCTTTCCACCCGATGCCCCTGGTCTGTTGAAATGATGTGTCAGCGCCGCTGCGCGCGTCGCGCTATGACGCCGCCGATCGTCAGGATGAGCCCGAGACCGATCAGGAACATCGCGACCATGGTACCGCCGATCTCGCTGCCGTTCGCTGTGCTGATGGCCCGCGCCGCGGCATCGGCGTCGGTCGCGGTAAGCGCCGTCGCGAACGCCGTATTCTCGCACTGGGCGGCCGTCGCCGCATCCATGCCCCGTTCCCGGGCCTGCTCCTGGCATCGCTGCACCAGCGCGGGATCGGCCTTGGGCGCGGTGCCGCCAAACTGCATCGATGTACCCACCGCCAGCAGCAACAGGCCCAGTATGATCAGGATCAGGGAATTCTTCTTCAACGACGACGCTCCCGTGCAAAGGGGAGCCGGACGAACGGCCGGCAGGAATTCCTCTAAGCGAACCAGCGCGCCTCCTGTTCCATCGCGATGGCAGCATCCGTCTTCCCCACGACCCGCCCAGGGTGTACCGCATGCATTGATGAAGGCGCTCGCCGATCCCAACAACGCGCTGGCCGCCGGCCTTGCGGCGATCCGCACCCAGTATCAGGTGCCGGATTCCTTTCCTCCCACCGTGCTTGCCGCCGCCGAGGCTGCCGCGAAGCGCGCGCCGAACGGGCATGTCGACCGTACCGACCAGCCCTTCGTCACGCTCGACCCGGCCAGTTCGACTGATCTCGATCAGGCCTTCGCCATCGATCGCAGCGGCGCCGATCTGCTGCTCCATTATGCCATCGCCGATGTGGCCTGGTTCGTCGATGACGGCGATCCGCTCGATGCCGAGGCATGGCGGCGCGGCGCGACGCAATATCTTCCCGATGGAAAGGCCGGGCTCTATCCGCCCGTGCTGGCCGAAGGCGCCGCCAGCCTGTTGCCGACTGGTCCAAGGCCGGCAGTGATCTTCACCGTGCGCGTCGCGCCCGACGGCGCGGTGAATCTCGACGGTGCCGAGCGTGCCGTCATCCGCAGCAGGGCGAAACTGGCCTATGACAGCGTGCGCGACAGCGATCTCCCCGCCGATTTCGGCGAACTCGCGCGGCGTATCCAGGCGGCCGAGGACCGGCGCGGTGCCGCGCGCGTTGATCCGCCCGAGCAGGAGGTCGACTCGATCGGCGACGGCCGCTTCAAGCTGCTGTTCCGCCCGGTGCTCGAATCGGAGGTGCGCAACGCGGCGATGTCGCTTGCCACGAACCTTGCCATCGCCGACGCGCTTCAGGCCCATCACACCGGCCTGTTCCGCGTGATGGCCGAACCGAACGAGGGCGCGGTCAAGCGGCTGCGCCTCACCGCGCGCGCTTTCGGGCTGGTATGGCCGCAGAACGCGACGCTTGACCAGTTCGGCCGCACGCTCGATGCCAAGAATCCGAAACAGGCTGCCTTCATGCTGGCGATCCGCCGCGCCGGGGAGGGGGCAAGCTATGTGCCCTATCGCGAAGGCGTTGTGCCCTGGCATGCGGCGATGGCCGCGACCTATGCCCATGCCACCGCGCCGCTCCGTCGCCTTGCCGATCGTTATGTCGTGCGCGCCACGCTGGCGATCGCCAACGGGCAGCCGGTGCCGGATGTGGTGACGGCTGCCTTCACGCAACTGCCGTCAGTGATGGCTCGCGCCGATGCGCTGGGTGGCCAGATCGACCGGGCGGTGATCGACATGGCCGAGGCGACGATGCTCCAGGGGCGCGAGGGTGAGGTGTTCCCGGCGGTCGTCACCGACCTGGACGATCGTGGCGCCCGCATGCAGCTCCGCGACCTGCCCGTGGTGGCACGCGTCGTGGCGCATCAAGTGGAGCCCGGCGATGCGCTCCAGGTCAAGCTGGTCGCTGCCGATCCGGACAAGCGGACGGTCAGCTTCGAGCGGGTGGGGTGAGCTGATCCCTCCCTGCTCCAGGGATGGAGAAGGGGTTTGATCGCGCCAACTTTTCGGCCGTCAGTCGCCGCTCGTTGCCAGCAGCGTCTTCGCAGCGATCGACGGATCGGACAGCCTGGCGATATCCACGGGTTGCGCGGCCATGATCAGCTTCTTGCCGGCCACGAAATCGCCGGCTGCGTTCACCGCCTCGACTGCGACGACCCGGTCGCCGCTCAGGTGGAAGATGGAGAAGCTGTTCTCCTTGTCCGGCGTGTGCCGCACGATCTGGCGGTCGGCGTCGAACGGCACGCCCGCGATCTGCAGCTTCAATTCATACTGGTCGGACCAGAACCACGGCAGGTCGGGCGCGGGCAGGGGCTTGCCCATGATGTCAGCCGCCACGGCCCTGGCCTGGTCGACCGCGTTGGGCACGCTTTCCAGCCGGAACATGCGGTCGCCATAATGCGGCATCGGCCGGCGGGTCATGTCGCCGATCGCGTAGATGCCGGGGATAGAGCTGCGTCCCGCCAGGTCGACGATCACGCCATTGTCGCATTGCAGGCCAGCGCCGATCGCCAGCGCGTCGCAGGGCGACCCGCCGATGCCGACCAGCACGGCGTCGCAGGGCAACACCTCTCCGTCGGAAAGCTCGACCGAGCAGACCTCGCCCTTCTCCCCGTGCAGCGCCGCGACCGATACGCCGGTGCGGAACACCACGCCGCGATCGGCATGGAAGCGGTGGAAGAAGCCCGACAATTCCTCGCACGCCACGCGCGACAGGATGCGCGGCTCGCGCTCGAGGATGGTGACCTCCGCACCCAGGTCGCGCGCTGAGGCCGCGACCTCGAGCCCGATATAGCCAGCGCCGATGATCACCAGTCGCGATCCTTCGCCGATCCGCGCGTGCAGTGCCTCTGCGTCCTTGATGTCGCGCAGCACATGCACGCCATCCAGGTCGGCACCTGGCCCATCGAGCCGCCGAGCGACCGAGCCGGTGGCGAGGATCAGCAATTCCCACGCGATCTCGCGCCCGTCGGCCAGCGTGACGATCTTGCGCGCCGTATCGATCCCGGTCGCGCGAGTGCCGAGCAGCACCTCGATATTGTTGGTGTCGTAGAATTTGGCCGGGCGCAGATAGAGCGCCTCAAGCGTCGAACCGCCCTTGAGATAGGCCTTGGAAAGCGGCGGGCGATGATAGGGTAGCACCGATTCGTCGGAGATCATCACGATCTCGCCGTCGTGCCCGGCCTGGCGCAGCGAAGCGATGGCATTTGCGCCGGCGTGCCCGCCGCCGAGAATCACGATTCGAGGTGCGTTCGTCGTCATGGAACCCGTTTCTCCCCCATTGCGCTGTTCGTTGACGGCGCGGTCGACCTGGCCTCAGCGTGCCGAATGCGGGCTGGAGAGCCGAAGAACTGGAGCGGGTGAAGGGAATCGAACCCTCGTCGTAAGCTTGGGAAGCTTCTGCTCTGCCATTGAGCTACACCCGCGCGATCGGTCCGGGGGCTGGCGTCGCCTACGTCCGATCCGCCGCCCACTGGCACATTCGTGCCCGCCCGGTCAACGACCTCGCTGCGGCGGGAACAGCGACTTCAGCGTGTTGAGATCGCGGTTGATCCATTTCGCGTCGGCCGCGAACCGCTCGTCGTCCATCTCCGGCTGGCGATAGAGTGTCAGCATCACCTCGGCGCCCGCGCCATTCTGCACGACGCGCAACGGGATGTGGATTTCTCCGCCGGTGCCCGGATCGACGAAATGATCCATCACGCCATAGTCGTTATGCGGCGTGAAGCGGATGCGGATCGGCCCTTCGGGCCCATCGGCCAGCCAGGCATCGCCGTCCGCCCGGAGGTCGGATTCGGAAAGGCCCGACGCCCATTTCGCGAAGAAACCGGGGCGCCAGATCTCGTCGTACAGCGCACGCCAGTCGCGATCGATCGAAACGCTATAGGTACGGGCCGGCAGCATCGTGGTTTCCTTCATCATCTGGGCTCAATCGGCAAAGGTTCGAGCGTAAGTGCTGCGCAATTCGGCCTTCTGGATCTTGCCCATCGCGTTACGCGGTAGCTGGTCGACGACATATACGTGTTTCGGTCGCTTGAACGCCGCCAGCGTATCGGCCAGCGCTGCCTTCACCGCCCGTGCGTCCACGGCCCCCGGCACCTTGGCCGCGACGACCGCGACCACGCCCTCGCCAAGATCGGGATGCGGCACGCCGATCACCGCGCATTCGGCGACGCCCGCCATCTCGTCGATCAGCGCCTCGACCTCGGCGGGGTAGACGTTGAGCCCGCCGGAGATGATCAGGTCCTTCTGCCGGCCCGAGATGAACAGATAGCCGCGTTCGTCGACGCTGCCGACATCGCCGGTAATGAAGAACCCGTCGGCACGCTTCTCCTCCGCCGTCTTCTCCGGCATCCGCCAATAGCCCTTGAAGACGTTCGGCCCGCGGACCTCGATCATGCCGATTGCGCCCTGCGCCAATGGCGTTGCGGTCTCCGCGTCGGTGATGCGGATCTCCACGCCCGGCAGCGGAAAGCCGACGCTTCCCGGCACGCGCTCTCCGTCATAGGGGTTGGAACTGTTCATGTTGGTTTCGGTCATGCCGTAGCGTTCGAGGATCGCGTGGCCGGTGCGGGCGCTGAACTCGCGGTGGACCTCGGCCGACAGCGGGGCGGAACCCGATACGAACAGGCGCATGTTGCTGACGAGGTCCCGGGTGAAATCAGGCCGCGACAGCAGGCGCGAATAGAAAGTCGGCACGCCCATCAGCGTGGTGCACCGCGGCAAAAGCCTGATCATCGCGTCGAGATCGAACGCCGGCAGGAAGATCATCCGCGCTCCAGCGAGCAGGACGATGTTGGTCGCGACGAACAGCCCATGGGTGTGGAAGGTCGGTAGCGCGTGGAGCAGCACGTCGTCGCGCGTGAAGCGCCACAGCCCGGCCAGCGTTTCGGCATTGGAGCCGAGATTGTCGTGAGTGAGCATCGCGCCCTTGGAGCGCCCGGTGGTGCCGGAGGTGTAGAGGATCGCGGCCAGCTCGTCGTTCGCCACATCGACGGTCGCGAAGTCGGTTGGCATCGCCTCGGCCGCTTCGGGCAGGCTGCCATCGCCCGCCTTGCCCAGGGTCATCACCTCGGGAACCCCGATCTCCCGGCACAGGGGGCCGAGTGCCGGCTCGTTCGCCGGGCTGCACACGAACAGCGCCGGCTCGGCGTCGCGCAGGAAATAGTCGAGCTCGCGCGGCGTATAGGCCGGGTTGAGCGGCAGGTGGATCGCCCCGATCCGCAGCGTCGCGAGATAGACCAGCAGCCCTTCCGCCGACTTGTCGACCTGCATCGCGATCCGGTCGCCGCGCTTGATCCCGAGCGACACGAACAAATTGGCGATCCGTCCCGTCGCGGCATGGAGATCGCGATAGGTGATCGACGTGCCGTCGGGTCGAACGATGAACGGCTCGTCGAGCCGGGGTGTGAAGCATTCGACGAAACGGTCATACAGGTTCGGCACGAGTCTCTCCGCTGTTTTCGCGCGCTGCCTATCCCGTCCTGGGCAATGCGTCACCATTCTCTCCCTCGCGCGTTGAGATCGCCATGCAGAAACTGTGGTTCATCACCAACACCGCCTCCGGCACGGCAACGACGGAAAAGGCGGCAGCGATCGAGGCCGTGTTTGCCGAACAAGGTCTCGCGCTGGCCGGACGAACCGCCTTCCCGGCGGACGATCTGCCCCAGGCCGCGGAACTGGACGCGGCAGGGGTCGATACGGTTGTCCTGTTCGCCGGGGACGGCACGATCAACGCCGCTGCCTGCGCGCTGGCCGAATGGAAAGGTGCGATCCTCATCCTGCCGGGCGGCACGATGAACCTGCTGGCCAAGCTGCTGCATGGCGACGCCGACCCGGTGGCGATCATTCATGCCGCTGCGATGTCCGGGCACCTCGTCGCCTTGCCGATGGTCGAAGCTGGTCCGCATCGAGCCTTTGTCGGCTTGATCCTGGGCCCCGCCGCGACCTGGGTACGCGCACGCGAACTGGTGCGTGCCGGCCGGGTCCGCGGTCTGGTCCGTGCGATCACGACGGCATGGCGCCGGACCTTTTCAGCAGGCATCCGCCTGTCCGGTGTTCCCGGGTTCCGCCACCATGCGCAGGCGGTGTTCGTGCGGCCTGAGGTCGACCATCTCGATGTGGCTGCCGTTGACGCACGCGACTGGCGGGCGATCGCGTCGCTCGGCTGGGAGTGGCTGACCGGCGATTGGGTCGCCGCGGCGGAAGTGACTCAGGTCCGCGCAACCCGGTTTCGCATCGCCGGAACCCGGCCGGCACTGGCGCTGTTCGATGGCGAGCCGGTGATGCTCGATCCGGATATCGTCATTCGCGGTGGCATGGGACGGGAGATGTTCATCGCGACGAAGGCGCAGGGATGATCCGGCTGTTCCACGTCAGCGATGTGCATTTCGGCCGTGAGGACCGCGCCGCGATCGCGTGGTTCGATGGCCTGGTCCAGGTCGAGAAGCCCGATGCGGTGATCATGACCGGCGACCTGACGATGCACGCGCGGCGCCGTGAATTCGCTGCAGGCCTTGCCTGGCTGCAGGGTCTGGGCGTGCCGGTCACCGTGGAGGTCGGCAATCATGACCTGCCTTATTTCAACCCCGTGGCGCGGCTCTTCCGCCCCTATGACCGGATCGGCGCGATCGAGCGCCTGATCGAACGGCCGCTCGACCTGCCCGGTGTGGCGATCGTGCCGATGGTCACGACAGCGCGGGCCCAGTGGCGGCTCGACTGGTCGAAAGGACATGTCAGTTCCCGGGCGCTTCAACGGGCGCTGGCGCTGGTCGAGGCGGCGCCGAAGGATGCGCTGGTCTTCGTCGCCTGCCATCATCCGCTGATCGGGGCGCATGAGCAGATGCGCTCCTCGACCCGCAACGGGGCTGACGCGTTCAAGGCGCTGGCCGCGGCTGGCGCGAGCGCGGTGCTGACCGGTCATGTCCATGATCCGTTCGACGTCGTTCGCGAAGCTGGTGGTCGGAAGATCCGGATGATCGGGGCGGGGACGCTCTCCGAACGGACTCGCGACACGCCGCCGTCCTTCAACGAAATCCGCATCGAAAACGGCCGTTTCGACGTGGTGCTCCGGCGGCTCGGCCCGGAGCCCGATATGGTGCTGCCGAAGGAGAAGATTGAATAGGATTGCCCGAATTGGGCTGACTGCCCCGACCCGCTTCTGCGAGCCGGGGCAATCGGGAATGGCAATCTATTGCTTCTGCGGTGAAGGGGCGCCCTGCTCGCTCGCGATCCATCGATCGATCTGCGCGTCGAGAATGTCGAGCGGAACCGCGCCCTGTCCAAGCACGGCGTCATGGAATCGCCGCACGTCGAACTTCGGGCCGAGCGTCGACTCCGCCCTGTGCCGGAGCGCGAGGATCTTGAGTTCGCCCAGCTTGTACGCGAGTGCCTGGCCAGGATTGCTGATGTAGCGGTTCACTTCGGCGTCGATATTCGCATCCGTGAGCGCCGTATTGGCCTTCATGAAGGCAACCGCCTGTTCCTTGGTCCAGCCCTGCGCGTGAAGCCCGGTATCCACGACCAAGCGACAGGCGCGCCACATTTCGTAAGACAGGCGGCCCATGTCCTTTTCGGGTGTGTCGTAGATGCCCATCTCGATGCCGAGATGTTCCGAATAGAGCCCCCAGCCTTCAACGAAGGCATTGAAACCCGCGACATATTTGCGGAAATCGGGCAGACTCATTTCCTGCTGAAGCGCGATCTGGTTGTGATGGCCGGGAACCGCTTCATGGCTGGTGAGCGCCGGCAACTCGTACAGGGGCCGCTGATTTAGCTTTGAGGTGTTGACGTAATAGGTGCCGGAAATACCGGCCTGCGGCGATCCCGGCATATAATAAGCGGTGGTCGTTCCTTCGGCCGTTTCGGCGGGGACGGCGCGCACGCCATAGGGAAGCCGGGGAAGGGTGGCGAACAGCGTCGGCATCTTGCCGTCGTTGAGCTTCGCCTGAAGCGCCGCCGCGCTCATCAGCTCACCGGCGCTCTTGGGGTAATATTTGGGGTTGCTCCGCAGATCCTGGATGAACGCCTCGCGACTGGCATAGCCTGCCTTCCGGGCGATCGAATCCATCTCGGCGCGGATGCGCTTCACCTCGCCGAGGCCGAGCTCATGGATCTGGCCCGGGGTCATCTCGGTCGTGGTCTGCTGGCGAACCTGGAAGGCGTAATATTGCTGGCCCTGGGGAAGCGCCGACACCCCATAGGTCGCCCGGCATTTCGGCAGGTAGCCGGTGCGATAATAATCGTCGATCTTGCGATATTCGGGGTTGAGCGTGCCGCTGATCAGCGCCTTTGTCTTCGCCTTCATCGCGTTCCACTCGGTCTCGGTCATTCCTGTCGGCCGGTTGCCCTTGAACGGTGCGAAGAACCGCGAGTCCTCGGGGTTCTCGGCGATGACGCCAGTGATCGTCTTCTCGAAGCCGGCGAGTGCGGCGCAGGGAAGAACATAGCCTCCCTCGACACCTTGCCGGGTCACCGCGAGCGCCTGGGCGTTCGCCTTGGGGAACAGGGAGAGGCGAGTCGTATAGCTCACGAAATCGGCCTTGGTGCGGACAGGCACCACATCGGCGAGTCCGGCGAAATTCTGGAACCAGCTTCCCAGCGTGGAGAAGGTGATCATCCGCTCGCCAAAGCTGTTGGCTTCGATCTGCTCGGAAAGGATGCGGTGCAGGATTGCCTTGTTGGTCTGGTCTTCCAGGGAGAGCTGGGCGGTCGGTATCGCATCGAGCCGCTTGATGAAGACTCCCGCCTGCGCTGCCTGGCGGTCAGCTTCCGCCAGGCTGAAATCCCCGATCTGGTCGTCATAATCATGAACGCCCAGCGTGGTCGCGTAGATCGGATTGGACTTCAGATACCATGCCCAATGGTCGGTTATCACCGAGCTGAGATCGCTCGTCGGCGTGGCTCCGGCTGAAACCGGTATCGTGGCAATCAAAGCAGCCAGGAACAGACGGCGCATGGCATTCCCCCATTGATCAGAAGTGATGCGACCTTGTCGATCATCCGCCCGTCGGCGGCAATATCGATACGACGCAAGACTGGCCCGCCCGATGCGACGGCCTGGCTCGGCCGCGATCGAGCTCTCTGAGAAACGCACGCCGATCGGTTCGCAATCAGCGCCTTCGGCACGGCAGGGTTCTTGACTCTGTCCACATAATCTGTAATTTCTGATTTAACAGAAATAACCGGAACATGAGGAAGAGATGGCAACCCTTGCAGCGCGTCCGGTCCCCATTCCGCAGCATGCCCCGCGCACCGGCGTCACCATGGTCGATCCACGCTTCCGCCAGTTGCTTGGCGAGACTGGCTGGGCCAGTCTGCCGCCAGCCGTCCGCGCCCGCTTCGGACGCAAGGCGCTGGCCACGCAGACGATCAGCTATGTCGGGGAGATCGCCGAGTGCCGGATGAGCGGGCTCGGCCGGGCTTTCGCCCAGGCCTGTCGCCTGGTCGGCGCACCGTTGCCGCTGAGCACCGACACCGGCGTCGCGGCAGCGGTGTGCGTGACCGAGGATGCGAGCGGCGGCGGTCAGTTCTGGACGCGCCAGTACAGCCGTCGCGCTGGCTTTCCGCAGGTGATCCACAGTTCCAAGCGCTTCGCGGGGCCCACCGGGCTTGAGGAATATCTCGGTATGGGGTTCGGCATCGCGCTCCGGTTGCGGGTCGAGAACGAGGCGCTGTATTTCGACAGCGACCATTATTTCTGGCGTTTTGGCCCCTTCCGGCTGCGCCTGCCGCGCTGGCTCAGCCCCGGCCGGCTCAGCATCGGTCATGTGGATTGCGACCATGGCTGGTTCGCTTTCACCCTGGCGCTCGACCACCCCTGGTTCGGCGCGCTGGTCCATCAATGCGGCATGTTCACTGAATATCGTCCGGGAGATGCGAGATGAACGATCCGGTCTTCGTTGCGCTGTTGCTGCTCCAGATCGCAATGGGCGGTTTCGACACGCTCTATCATCATGAGCTGACCCTGCGGCTGCCCTGGAAGCCGGGCCAGGCGACCGAGCTTCGTCTCCACGGCGCGCGGAACCTGATCTACGCGCTGGTCTTCCTTGCTTTGGGCTGGACGGAACTCCACGGCGTCCCGGCGCTGGTGCTGCTGGCTGCGCTGGCGGTCGAGACGGGCATCACCTTGTGGGATTTCGTCGAGGAGGATCGCATCCGGGCGCTGCCAGCGAGCGAACGGGTGACTCACACCTTGCTGACACTCAACTACGGTGTGTTGCTCGCCATGCTCGTGCCGGTGCTGATTGGCCGGACGAGTCTGCCTGACGCGATCGTCCTCCACGGCCATGGCGCTGTCTCGATCCTGCTCACCATCGCCGCGGCGGGCGTGGTGATCTCCGGCGTGCGGGACCTGCTCGCCGCGACCCGCAACGAGCGGCTCGGCGATGGCCCCGCTGCTGAACTGGCGCAGGCATTGCCGCGCCGGCAGGCGGTTCTCGTGACTGGCGGCACCGGTTTCCTCGGAAGCCGCCTGGTGGCCACGCTGGTAGAGGCCGGCCACAACGTGACTGTGCTGACCCGCAATCCGGGGCATGCGCTCGGCCTTGCCACGCCGGTGCGGATCGTCACCGACCTTGCCGCTCTTCCCAACGACTTTCGCTGCGACGTGGCGATCAATCTCGCCGGGGAGCCGATTGCGGGCGGCCGCTGGACCGCAGCACGTCGGCGGCGGATCGTCGAATCGCGGCTTGATGCGACGCGAGCGCTCGGCATGTTGTTCGAACGGCTCGATCGGCGTCCCGCGGTTCTGGTCAGCGGCTCAGCGATCGGTTTCTACGGCATCGATGACGGCACGATCCTGGACGAAACCGTGGCGCGGGGCAGGGGCTTCGCGGCGGATGTCTGCGCGGCCTGGGAAGCGGCGGCCATGCGTGCAGCCGGTGCCGGCACCCGCGTCGTGCTGCTGCGCACCGGGCTGGTGCTTGCTTCCAGCGGCGGGATGCTGGGCGGGTTGCTGCCGATCTTCGAATTCGGGCTGGGCGGGCCGATCGGGACAGGCAGGCAGGTGATGAGCTGGATCCACCGTGACGATCTGGTGCGCCTCATCGTTGCTGCGGCGGCCGATCCGGAGATCAGCGGCCCGCTCAACGCGACCGCGCCCAATCCTGTCAGCAACGGCGACTTCGCCCGCGCTGTCGGTCGCGCGCTTGGGCGTCCCGCGATCCTGCCGCTCCCGGCACTGCCGCTTCGCCTGTTACTCGGCGATCTTGCCGGGGAGCTGATGCTCGGCGGACAGAAGGTGCTTCCGGTGAAGGCTGTCTTCCACGGCTTTCGTTTCCGCTATCCGCGCCTCGACGATGCGCTGGCGACAATCCTGGGCGGACCGGCACCCCGGAAAGCTACGGTGCTTCATCCCTTCCGCGAGGCCCGGCTGCTCCATTGAGGCCGGGCTCGATCATCTCCTCGGAAACTCCTTCGTCTCGCGATCCTCGTTCGACACCCGTGTGGAACAAGCCTGCCACCATCATGGCGGGGACCGGCAATGCGCATCGTTCTGATCAACATCCCGCATCCGGCGATCGGCAGCCGTATTCCCAGGGAACAATTGCCGCCGCTCGGCCTGCTCTGCATCGGCGGTCCACTGATCGACGACGGTCATGATGTCCGGCTGATCGACGGTGAGTTCGGGCCGATGCCGGTTGAGCGGATCGTCGCTGAAACCGTGGCAGCGAAACCGCATGCGGTGCTTTTCGGCCATTCGGGATCGTCTTCCGGGCATCCGATTATCTCGATGACCGCGCGCGCCGTCGCGGCGGCTTTGCCCGGGATCAGCATCGTCTATGGCGGCGTCCATCCGACCTATTTCTGGCGGGAGATCCTGCGCGACGAGCCCTATGTCCATGCTGTCGTCCGCGGCGAGGGGGAGGAGACAGCGCGATTAGTGATGCGTGCGCTCGAATGCTCGACACCGCTCGACGCGATCGAGGGCATCGCCTTCAGGAAGTCAGGCGAGCCGTTCGCGACGCCGCCCGCCCGCGTGATCGCCGATCTCGACGCCTATCGCATCGGATGGGAACTGATCGATCATGCCCGCTACAGCTATTGGGGCGGAAAGCGAGCGGTGGTGATCCAGTTTTCGAGAGGTTGCCCGCATCTCTGCAATTATTGTGGCCAGCGCGGCTTCTGGACTCGCTGGCGCCATCGCGATCCTGTCCGGCTCGCGCGGGAGATCGCGCATCTTCACCGTGTCCACGGCGTCGAGGTCTTCAATTTTGCGGACGAGAATCCGAGTGCCGGGCGCAAGCCGTGGCGCGCCTTTCTGGAGGCGCTGATCGCCGAGAATGTTTCGGTCACCCTCGTCGGCTCGACCCGCGCTGACGATATCGTGCGGGATGCCGACATCCTGTATCTTTATAAACGGGCAGGCTTCGAACGCTTCCTGCTGGGTATGGAGAATACCGACGAGGCGACGCTGAAGCTTATCCGCAAGGGTGGCGCGACGACTACTGACCGGGAGGCGATCCGGCTGCTTCGCGGCCACAATATCCTGTCGATGGCGACATGGGTGGCCGGCTTCGCCGACCAGACTGACGGAGATCTGCTGCGGGGCCTTCGCCAGCTGATCTCCTATGATCCCGATCAGATCCAGGCGCTCTACGTCACGCCGCACCGCTGGACGCCGTTCTTCCGGCTCGCGCGTGATCGCACGGTGGTGCAGTCTGACCCGACTCGATGGGACTATAAGCATCAGGTGCTGGGCATGTCGCGCATGCCACCCTGGCGCCTGTTCCTGTGGGTCAAGGTCATCGAAGCCGCGGCGCAGCTACGGCCCCGCGCGCTGCGGCGCCTGTTGTGGAACCCGGATCCGAAGATACGTCACGCAATCCGCTGGTATTATCGCATGGGGCGACGGGTCTGGTTCCACGAAATCATCGGCTTCCTCTTCCGTGATTCCTGTCGGGAGGAAGGCCGGACTCTGGCGGATTTTCTGGGAGCACCGCAGGATGCGGAGGAAGAGGCATCACGCGTCGCGTTACGTGGGCAAAAGGCGTCGGGGTGATTGCCCAGGCGTGGCGATCACTCGGCACTTGTCTGGGTGCGCAGCCAGGAGAGCATGCGCGGATAGGGCGTCATCCCGCATTCCTCGGCGGAGCGCTCGTTCAGCGTCATGCCGTAATATTCAAGCATCGGTACGCCGAAATAGCGGCCGGCCCTGAAATTCTCGAGGATCGAATCGCCGCCGCCTCTGTAACCATGCTCGTGGAACACCACCGCCGGATCCAGGTCCATTTCGAGTGCCGCGGCATAGGACCAGGCGATGGCCGCCATCTCCTCGGCAGGATCGGAGCGCACTTCGCCGAGGGCCGGGCGCAACGCCGGATCGGTCACTGCGACGTGCCCTGCCTCATGCAGCAGATCGCCGGGCCATTCGAGCAGCGCTGGATCATAGACCACGGCGCCGTTCCTGATCGCCATCGCGGGAAGGAATGATCCTTCGGGCACCGCATCGGTTTCGACGGGGATGCCGATCTGCTCCAGGAACGCCACGATGCGAGCCGTCACGGGGTCCTCCAAAGCCAATGCGCATCTCCTTCCTGCTTCGAAAGCTAATCGACCCTTTCGAAAAAGGGGAGTGTTGATTGATGGAACGATCGCTTGCGAAGCGCGGCTTGCGCCGCCGGCATCGCGATCTATGCTCGACGTATGAGACCAGCCCTTCTGTTCGCCCTGGCGCCATTGTTGATGGCCGCCGCTCCCGACAAGACAAGTGACATCGACGCACGGATCGCCCGCGTCCTCGCCCGCGCCCCGGTGATCGATGGCCACAATGACTGGGCTGAAACACTGGTGGGGCAGGCCAAGGACGAGCGCTGGACCATCGACCTGACCAGGCTCGATCCCACGAAATATCATACCGATATCGATCGGCTGCGTGCCGGGCATGTCGGCGGGCAATTCTGGTCTGTCTATGTCTCCGCCGGGCTGCCGGAAACCGAGCAGGTGGTCGAGACGCTCGAGCAGATCGACCTGATGCACCAGATCTTCGCGCGCTACCCGAAAGTGTTCGAGCCGGCCGTCACGGCGGCCGATGTCCGGCGCATCCAGGCGCAGGGCAAGGTCGCCTCGATGCTTGGCGTGGAGGGCGGTGGGCAGATCGACGGCAGCTTCGCCGTACTGCGTGCCTATCGCAAGCTTGGTGCCTCCTATCTGACGCTGACCCATTCGCGGACGATCGCCTGGGCGGATTCGGCCACCGACAATCCGGAGCATGATGGTCTCACCAAGTTCGGCGAGGCCGTGGTGGGCGAGCTCAACCGGCTCGGCATGCTGGTCGATCTGAGCCATGTCAGCGAGGCGACGATGGTCGACGCGCTGCGCGTGTCCAAGGCCCCGGTGATCTTCTCGCATTCCAGCGCTCGGGCCCTGTGCGATCATTCGCGCAACGTTTCCGACGCGGTGCTGCGCCAGGTCGCGGCGAATGGCGGCGTGGTGATGGTGAATTTCGCGCCCGGCTATATCTCGGAGGCGCGGCGGCGCTGGGATGCGGCGCGCGCGGGTGAGATTGCGAGCTACAACGCGCCGCCGTTCAGCGGCCTCTATCTCGGCCAGCCGGCGGCGGCCAAGGCGGCGCTGACCGAATGGGACAAGGCGCATCCCATGCCGGTGGTGACGCTGGCGATGGTCGCCGATCATATCGATCACATCGCGAAGGTCGCGGGCCCCGATCATGTCGGGATCGGATCGGATTTCGACGGTGTGCCGGATCTGCCCAAGGGACTCGAAAGCGTCGCAACCTATCCGGCGCTGCTTGCCGAACTGATGCGGCGCGGCTGGAGCGACGCCGACATCGCCAAGCTGGCGGGCGGAAACGTCCTGCGGGCGATGGAGGGTGCGGAGCGTACCGCCGCGGCGATGAAGGATGCAGCGGTCGCGACCGGGACCGTGGCCGCGCTGGATGCCGGCAAATAGCCGTGAGGCCCGGGCTTTGTGTCGATGCGAGCCTGTTCGAGGGAAGACGGGGGCGGTGTGCCTGACCGGACCGGATCAGGCCCCTGCTTTCCATGTCCCTGGCGCAAAGCCTCCCGGAGCATCATCCCCATCCGGAAGTTGCCATCTTATCATCTGGATGCGGCCACGGCAGGCCGTCGGCTTGTCATTCATGGCTGCGGGATTGAAGGTGATCGTCGACCCCTTCGCTGCGATTGTCGCGTCGAAGAGAAAAGATGGCATTGTGGCGAGCACCCGCATGTTCGTCGGTTTTCCTGTTGCGTCCAGATCGAATTCGAGCGCTGATCTGCCCGCGAGTTCGGCTGTGATACCGTCTGCGGGGAAATCGTCGGTGGTGATGGCGTTCCCCGTGACCATCGGCGTGGTCTGACGCAGGTTGCACAAGTCGGCCGGAAGCCCGGTCTGTCGAACCAACACACCCATCGCGCTCCAGTCCTCACGCGCGCGGGAATTGGCGATCTGGTCAAGGCGGAGCGGAAGCAGTCGGGGGTCCGAACGGCCGCCTGCGGCCAGGGCTCGTCCTGCCAGCGATTCGAGCAACGCCTTGCGATCCTCCGGGCTCATATTCGCGGCATAGGTCGTGTTCTTGTAGGTAGCGAACGCGATGTCGAAATCGACCGCATCGAGGTAGTTACGGAACCCTTGCAGGACGATGGCGCGCATCTGTTGTTGCGATGTCGCGGCGGCGACCTTGCCGAACATGGCGAGCGGGTTTGATTCGGAGGGGATGAAGCCTTCGGCGCCGCCAGCTTTGCGCAACAGGGCGAGGATCCGGTTGTTGAGATCGGTGACGCGCCCCGTGGCTACGTCGCCCTGATGAGTGAGCCGTGCCATGGTCAGGTCGGCGAGGTGCAGCAAGGGCCCGATCAGCAGCGTGCTTTCGGCACCATAGCGTTCCGTGATCCGATCCACGCTCGTCGATGCATCTGTCAGTTGCTGCCCGGGATCGCCCATCGCTCCGAAACGCGGCAATAGTCCCCGCCTGGCGGCCCACGCACTCCCCGGATCGACAGCCATGGGGCGGACTGCGGCCAGCGATGACGGCGCGGTGCGGCAGCGCAACGTCACCACGACCGCCGCATTGCCGAGATGGTCGTTCTCGACGATATGTCGCCCGTCCAGGCCGCTCAGGAACGCACGTACGACCTGCGGCCTCGTTGCCCAGAGCGGCGTGACCCGGGTGGTGTTGGCGTCGTCGTCGCGAAACAGCGCGACAATGGCTGCGTCCACAGGCGTGACATCGGTACCGCAGACCGGCAGGAAATCGACGATCTTGTTTACGATATCGCCGTCGTTGGCAACGTCGTGAGCGGCTGATGCAATGAGCGAGATGGCGTTGTCGCGATTGCCGCCTTGCCCGAGAATCACCCCGAGCAGCGCACCCGCGCGCGCGGGTGCGGCCGCCGCGAGCGGTGCGCGGGATGCGGCGACCCATGCCCGATCCGCGGCGTTGCGCGCGGCCGCGGGTTTGCCGGTCAGCATCTGCGCCTGGGCATCGAACAGGGACCATTCCCATTCATGCTCGCTGTCAGCCGCGCGGTCCTGGACAGCCTGGCCGAGCGCCTCGATTGCCTTGACCGGATCGGTCGCGAGTAAAGCCTCGATCCGCGCGCGGGCCAGCGACGCACGGACTGCGGGCGTGGTGGAAAGCGCTCGTCCGCGATCGAGTGCGGCGATTGCCGCGGTCAAATCGCCTCCAATCAGATAGGCCTGTCCTTCGCGGAGCAGGATTTGCGCCTCGTCGTCCGCAGTCGCGCCGGGTCGGTGCGACGCCTGTAGAAAGGCGAGCGCAGCTTCCGCCTTGCCGCTCATGAGCATTATCTGCCCGACAAGGCCGTTGAGGTCCGGATTCGCGCGGGGGGTGCCATCACTTGGCAGGTGAGCGTCGATGATTGAGTCAAGCGCAGCGCTTGCTTCATTCAGATGACGCTCGCGCAGCAGCTTCTCAAAGGCCGAGCGATCCGCTGCGGTCTGGGCAAACACCGGCTGGCAGACCCCAGCCAGTGCCATCATCACTACCCCGTTCAGCAATCGCATCTCTGTCCCCCGCCGTGCGAGAGCCTATCGTGCCGTTGGGGTCAGTGCGTTGCAACGAGAAAGGGCGGCCCCGGCATCCCGGAACCGCCCTCCTGTCGATGGTATTGAAAAACGCTTAGCGCTTCGAGAACTGGAAGCTGCGGCGTGCCTTGGCGCGGCCGTACTTCTTGCGCTCGACCGTGCGGCTGTCGCGGGTCAGGAACCCGGCGGCCTTGACGGGCGCGCGCAGGATCGGCTCGAACTTGGTCAGTGCCTGGCTGATGCCATGCTTGACCGCGCCGGCCTGGCCCGAAAGCCCGCCGCCCTTGACGGTGCAGACCACGTCATACGCACCCTCGCGCTCGGTCACGCCGAACACCTGGTTGATGACGAGGCGCAGCGTCGGACGTGCGAAATACACTTCCTGGTCGCGGCCGTTGATCGTGATCTTGCCCGAACCCGGCTTGATCCAGACGCGGGCGACGGCGTCCTTGCGGCGGCCGGTCGCATAGGCACGGCCCTGCTTGTCGAGGATCTGCTCGCGCAGCGGCATCGGCTCGCGCACGACGACCGGAGCGGCAGGTGCATATTCGTCACCGGCGAGGACCGTGGACGTGGCTGCGACCGGCGCCGGCTGGCTGGTCAGGTTCGCGAGATCGGAAAGGGACTGACGGTTGTCGGACATCAATTAGCCCACCTTGTTCTTGCGGTTCATCGAACCGATGTCGAGGACTTCAGGGTTCTGCGCTGCATGCGGATGCTCGGCACCGGCGAAGACGCGCAGGTTGCGCATCTGCTCGCGACCCAGCGGACCGCGCGGGATCATGCGCTCCACGGCCTTTTCAAGCACGCGCTCGGGAAAGCGGCCGTCGAGCACCTTGCCCGCGGTCACGCCCTTGATGCCGCCGGCATAACCGGTGTGCTTGTAATAGACCTTGTCCTTGAGCTTGTTGCCCGTGAACTTGATCTTGTCGGCGTTGATGACGATGACATTGTCACCGCAGTCGACATGCGGGGTGAAGCTCGGCTTGTGCTTGCCGCGCAGGACGTTGGCGATGATCGAGGCTGCACGACCGACCACCAGGCCGTCGGCATCGACGATATGCCATTTCTTCTCCACCTCGTGCGGCTTTACCGACTTGGTGGTCTTCATCAGCGCCTTCATGGGGCCAGACCTCTTTCGTTCAAACGACATGCGCCGCCCCCACGGGACGGCGCTGATGGCGGGCTAATGTGAGGAAGGGGTAAAAAAGTCAAGCGAAAGGCCGGTTTCATGACGGGTATCAGGATACCTTGGCTGTTTCCGCATAGACCCAGTCAGCGACCGCAGGGTCGACATCCGCTTCCCATGCCTCGATGACCGGCTGATCGTAGCTGTGCTGCGCGTCGATCGCGGCGCTGAGTGCGGCGGCGCGATCCGGGGTAGTCTTGAACAGGACCGCCGTTTCGTCGTCTGCCTCTACCTTTCCTTGCCAGCGATAGATCGAGTGGACTGCGGAAAGTGACGCGCAGGCGGCAAGCCTGTCCTCGATCATCGCCCGCGCGATGCGCGCGGCCTCGTCCGCGTTGCCGAAGGTGGTGCGGACGAGGCGGATCCTGCTCACCGCTTTGCGCGACCGATTGTATGGGCGGCGAAAGTCGCTGCGATCAGGGTCAGCGCCGCGTTCGCCTGGTGCGCGATGGCGATCACGATCTGCACGCCGCTGAGCAGGGTCGCGATGCCGAGCGCGATCTGCAACACTACCAGCCAGATGAGCAGTCGGCCCGCGACGCCGGCGCCCTGCCTGATCGACCGCAGCGCCAGCATGATCAGGGCGGTGGCCGCGACGAAGGCGAACCAGCGGTGGATGAATTGCACGACCACCGGATTGTCGACCGCGTTGCGCCAGATCGGCTCGATGAACGCGACACCGGCGGGGAAGAGGGTGTTGCCCATCAGCGGCCAGCTGGAAAAGGCATAGCCTGCGTCGAGCCCTGCGGTGAAGGCGCCGAACATGATCTGGCCGAACAGTAGCGCCAGCGCGGCCACGGCGAGAGGGCGGAGCGAGGCGGGCGCGGCGAGCCGGCTTTCCGCCAGTGCCCGCAGGTCGAGCGCAGTCCACACAAGGCCCGACAGCAGCACGAGCGCAGTGATCAGATGGACGGCGAGCCTGACATGGCTGACATCGGTACGCACCGACAGGCCCGAGGCCACCATCCACCATCCGATCGCGCCCTGGAGTCCGCCGAGGGCGAGCAGGGCGACCAGCCGCCAGCCATAGCCGGGCGGGATCCGCCGTCGAACGGCGAACCACAACAGCGGCAGGGCGAAGGCAAGGCCGATCAGCCGGCCGAGCAGCCGATGGACGAATTCCCAGAAGAAGATCGACTTGAACCCGGCCAGCGTCATGCCATGGTTGATCTGGGTATATTCCGGAATGCGCTTGTAATTGTCGAACTCGGCCTGCCACGCCGCATCGGTGAGGGGAGGGATGATGCCGCTGATCGGTTTCCATTCGGTGATCGACAGTCCCGACTCGGTAAGCCGGGTGATGCCGCCGATCACGACCATCAGCACGATAAGACCGGCGACCGAGAAGAGCCACGCAGCGAGGGCGCGCGGCCGCGACGGATGGGCGAGCGAAGAAGCCTGAAGCATGGGCCGCTCCTAGACCCATCGCCCGCGCGCGTCGATTCGGGATTGTGGCGACCGGTCTGACGAAAAATATCGATGATATATTGTAACTTTTGGGCAGTTATGCCACATGGGCCCCGCAATGACAGCGCATGCCCATTCTTCCTCGCCCGCCTTTGCGTGGTTCGAGTCGCGGTTCGATCGGTTCGCGATCGGACTGTCCGGGCTGTGTGCGGTGCATTGTCTCGCCAGTTCCGTGTTTCTTGCCCTGGCGGCTTCCGCCGGCGGGCTGCTGCTGAACCCGCTGTTCCACGAAATCGGCCTGACCTTCGCGATCGGCTTCGGCGTGCTTGCCCTGGGACGCGGCATCTTCGCACATGGCTATATGATGCCCGCGGTGGTCGGCTCGCTTGGCCTCGGCATCATGGCGGGTGCGATCACCATGCCGCATGACGGCGGGACTGAAACGGTCTGGACTCTGATCGGCGTGGCGATCCTTGCCCTTGGCCATGATCTGAACCGCCGCGCCACTTACTAGCCCATTTGCCGGCACCGCGCTTGCCGCGAGGGGCGGCAATGCCTAAATTGACCCTCATGGCCGCACATCATCACCATCACGAGCCGCAAGGCGCAGACCTTTCCAGGGTGGCGCGCGAGACGCTCGAGAAATCGGGCGAGCAGTGGACGACGATGCGTGCCCATATCTTCGAGGCGCTTGCCGGTTTCGACAAGCCGGCCTCGGCCTATGACATTGCCGAGGCGGTATCGAAGACGGAAGGGCGGCGGGTCGCCGCCAACAGCGTGTACCGCATTCTCGACTTGTTCGTCGGGGCGAATCTGGCGCGGCGAGTCGAAAGCTCCAACGCCTATGTCGCCAACGCGCATCCCGATTGCCTGCACGATTGCATCTTCCTCGTCTGCGACACCTGCGGCCAGACGACTCATCTCGACAATGACCGAATCACCAGCGGAGTCCGCTCCGCCGCTGAGGCTGCCGGCTTCTCGCCGGTGCGGCCGGTGATCGAGGTGCGCGGGAAGTGCGCCGACTGCGACTAGGATAAGGGCTTGCCCATGCGCACCAGCGGGACGGCGATGCCCCCCGTAGGCGGTGCGGTGACACGCTCGATCTCGGCATAGCCGCAGGCCCGGTACAGCGGCTCGCCCGCCAGGGTCGCCATCATTTCGGCCCGGTGGAACCCGGCCTGTCGCGCCGCTTCCTCGCACAGGGACAGGATCAGCCGCCCGATTCCGCGCCGCGCGAAATCGGGATCAGTGAACATGGCCCGGATTCGCGCCGCGTCTTGCGCCGGATCGAGCGGTTTCGGGTCACGCAGCGCCGCGCTGTGATCTCCGCCATAAAGTGTCGCCCGCGCGCTCCAGCCGCCGCAACCCGCGATCGCTTCGCCGGATTCGACGATGAAATAGGTCCCGTCCTCGAGCAGCTGCGTATCGAGGCCCATCACCGCACGACTCGCGGCGATTTCGGAGGGGGTCAGGAAACCCTGCTGCAACTGCTCGATCGACCGTGCCATCAGGGCGCGGATGGCGGGAATATCTGTCGGGACGGCGAGTCGGCTGGTGAAGGGATGCATTGCATTATTGTCACGATTCGGTGCGCTCTTCGTCAAGAAACGATCTGAGCGGTTGCAGCAATCGACACCCATCATCTCGTTCGCTAAATGGGCATGATGTCTGACGTTCCTAAAACGCCGTTGTTGGATACGGTGATCACGCCTGCGGATTTGCGCGGGTTACCTG
>JAZKCJ010000023.1:36614-47548 GCA_040388155.1 Pseudomonadota bacterium | reverse complement strand
CAACTACCTCAGAAACTCTGGATACGCTTCCACGTAGATGGATCAGACTCTAGGGCGGATCGACGTTCACCTCATTGGCGCGGTTACGGCAAAGAGGAGGGCTCGCGCAGAGGGCGCAGAGAACGCGCATCTGACACCGCCAAGCTGTCTGCTTATGGACGTGCTCGTCATTGCAAACCAGCCGAGCAACTGGCCGGACCTTCTCAGCGCCCTCGGCGCCTCCGCGCGAAGCATCTTGCACCGCCGACGGACAGGTTCTGAATGTCGATCCGCCCTAGTCGGCGGGCGCGCCTGGTTTTAGATCCCGCCCTTGAACGCGTCGGAGATCGAGCAGGCCGCCGGGCCGAGGATGACGATGAACAGCACGGGCAGGATGAACAGGATCAGCGGCACCGTCATGATCGCGGGCAGGCGGGCGGCCTTTTCCTCGGCGCGCATCATGCGCTCGTTGCGGAACTCGGCCGAGAGCACGCGGAGCGCTGACGCCAGTGGCGTGCCGTATTTCTCGGTCTGGACCATGGTGGTGACGACGCCCTTCAGGGCATCGAGCTTGACGCGCATGGCGAGGTTCTCGAACGCTTGGCGGCGCTCCGACAGAAAGCCGAGCTCGATTGCGGTCAGGGTGAATTCGTCGCCCAGCTCGGGATAGGCGCGACCGAGCTCTCGGGCGACCCGGTTGAAGGCAGCGTCGACGGTCAGCCCTGCTTCGGCGCAGATGACGAGCAGATCGAGGGCGTCGGGCAGGCCCTTGCGGATCGCGCTGGAGCGCTTGTCGATCTTGTTCTTCAGGAAGATGTCGGGCGCCTTGTAGCTCAAGATGAAGCTGACCGCGACGATCCCGTAGCGCTTGAGCGGGCTGTAGTCGGCGAACATGTCGGTGCCGTAGACCATGTAGACCATCAGCCCGCCGAACACGATCGGCAGGACCAGGCGGCCGAAGATGACCGCGACGGCATATTCCTTCGATCGGATGCCGGCCTGCATCAGCTTGATCTGCGCCGCCTTGACCTGGCTGTCCTGCAGCACTTTGAGGCCGGACAGGATCGACTTGATGCGGTCGGTCGTCTCGTTCTTGGTGACGAGCTTCGCGCGGCGCTTGGTCGAGGCGGTGATGCCGGCCTTCAACTGCTCGCGGCGGTCGTTCAGGGCCTTGACGCGCTTCGTCATCGGGTCGCGCGCGGTGGTTGCGGCGTAGATCGCCAGCAGCACCGCGAACGCGGCGACGCCGGAGAGCAGCGTCGCTACCCACATCACATCGACCCCGAGGATCGTTGGTCCAGCCGTGTCGCCCATGGAAATTCCGCGCTATCCCGATCTAGATTTCGAAGTTGATCATCTTGGCCATGATGAAGGCGCCGATCGCCATCCAGATCATGCCGCCGCCACCTGCGACCATCAGCCGCTGATCGACGAAGAAGGTCTGCATATAGCTGCCGTTGATCATCCAGATCATGCCGAACACGATAAACGGCAGCGATCCGATGATGTAGGCGGAAGCCTTGGATTCGGACGACATCGCCTTGATCTTGAGCTTCATCTGCCCGCGCATGCGCAGCACATTGGCGAGGTTGGCGAGAGTCTCGGCCAGGTTGCCGCCGGTCTCGCGCTGGATCGCGATGGTGATGACGAAGAACTGGAATTCGGGCGTGCCGAGCCTGTCTGCCGTTTCCTGCAGCGCCACGTCCATCGTCCGGCCGATCTTCATCTTGTCGGTGATGGAGCGGAACTCGACGCCGACGGGACCCTCGACTTCCTGGCCGACCACGCCGATCGTCTCGGTGATCGGCAGGCCGGAGCGGAGGCCGCGGACCAGCAGTTCGATCGCGTCGGGGAACTTGGCGGTGAACTGGGTGATGCGGCGCTTGATGAAGAAACCCACCACGAAATGCGGGATACCGGCGCCCAGCATGATGCCGAGGAGCAGGGACAGTGCAATCGGCAGGCCCTGGAGCCAGAGCAGCATGCCGACGATCACGGTGATGCCAAGCGTCGCCATGCCATACTGGCCGACGGTCCAGGTCTTGCCGGTCATCGCCAGCCGCTTCTTGAGCAGGGCGGGGCGGGGGAGGAACCGCATCGCCGCGGCGTCCATCTTGTTGCCGCGGCTCGCCGTGATGCGGCGCATCTGTGCCTCGACCAGCGCGTTCGAGGAGTCGCTGTGCCGCGCCCGCACCGCGCTCAGCCGGCGTTCGCGCGCGCGCGCCGGCGACGGCCCGGCAAAGGCGAACACCATCAGCACGAGCACCGTGGCGGCGCCGGCGAACAGCATGATGAACGGCATCAGTTCCATCGCGGTATCAAGCGCTCCGCTTCGTTGACGGACGGTTTACGCCCGCGAATTTTCCGCCTCCACCGTCGACGGACAGAGTCATTTCTTCGCCGAACGCTTCGGCATCATCGATTTGAGATCGGCGAACTTGCCCATCAGCGACGTGCCGCCGCTGCCGCCCTTCTTCTTGCGGCCATCATCGCCCTCGGCCGAGTCGCCCACGCCCATCAGCCTCGTGGCGAGATCGACCATCGGCTGGATCGTCTTCGATCCCTTGCCGGCCTCGGACAGCGGCTTGCCCAGCTTGGCCGCCTGAGCGCCCAGCTTCTGGTCGAACGGGATCACGAAATCGATCTTGCGCTCGATCGACCCTTCGAAGTCCTTGCGGCTGATCTCCTGCTGCCCGTTGACGTGCATCTTGTTGGCGACGACGAACACCTGGGTCTGCGGCGCGTTGGACTTGAGCCAGGACAGGATCCGGATCGAATCGCGCGCTGCGGCAAGGGTCAGTTCGGTCACCACCACCGCGACCTGCACGTCAGTGATGAGGTGCGGATGCTGCACCAGCATGTTGCGCGGCAGATCGACGATCGTGCATTCGAACGCGGCGCGCATCTCCTCCTGAAGCTGGTAGAAGGCGGCGCCGTCAGTCAGGACCGGCGAGTTGATCGGGGCTTCGGCCGACAGCACCGACAGCGTCTCGCTCGACTTGACCATCGCGCGTTCGATGAACAGCCCGTCGATTCGGCTGGGATTCTCGATCGCGTCGGTCAGGCCGCGGCCCGGCTCGAGATCGAGCGCCAGCGCGCCGGTGCCGAAATGCACGTCGAGATCGAGCAGCGCGGTCGTCCGCCCACCCTTCTCGCTGAGGATCCAGGCGACCGACGTCGCCAGCGTGGAGGAGCCGACGCCACCGCGCGCGCCGATAAAGGCGGTGGAGCAATGCGGTCGCTCCCCGCTGGCGTCGACCTGCTTGGGCGCATTGAGAATGGTCTGCGCGTGCGTGAACGCCTCGCGCAGCATGTCCGGGCTCAGCGGCTTGAGCAGATAGTCCTGGATGCCGCTGACCACGAGATCGCGATACAGCCGCACGTCGTTGACCTGCCCCGCCGCGATCACAACGGTGCCGGGTTCGCAGACTTCGGCCAGCGCGTTGATGTCGTTCAGCGGATCGCCGGATTCGGAGAGATCGACGAACAGGATCTGGGGGCTGGCCGAGACCGAGAGCGACTGGACCGCATTGCGGAGGCCGCCCTTGTTCACCTTCTCCGGTACCCAGCCCATCTCGACGGCGACCGGCCGCAGGATCTCGGCGGTGGTCTCGTCGCAGACAAAGGCGCTGAAGGGTTCGCGCTGGCCGATGCGGCCGCTGTTGAAGGGAGCGTTCATTACTTTGTCGCCGGATCTTTGAGGCCGCTGGCGCCCGTAGGCACGGCCTTGCGATAGGTGCCGATCGCGCGGGTGGAGACCGCGGGATCGATGGTTTCAGCGCCTGGCTGGCCGCGTACGAGGTCGCCCGGGTTGGCGACCATCGCCGCCAGGTTGGAATTGATCGCGCAGCCTTGGTTGGACGAGGTGTTACTCTCGAACTCAGGCTGGCTCATTCGGCTGAAATCCGGGCAGCCCGGCACCTTTGCCTTCATCCGCGTGACGACGATCCGCGCCATGCCGGGCGCGATGGCGGCCCCGGTGACCGGTGCGTCGTCGGACAGCAGCAGCCCATAATGCGCGATCTCGGTCGAGACTTCGTCGCGGATGCCCCCGCCATGGGTGTTGGGATCGTCGATCGAGACGCGATCGCCATAGCCGAGGCGAAGCGAGGACATCCAGCCGGCAAGACGCTGCGCCTCGCCCGGGGCGAGGGTGTTGCCGCTGGTATTGACGTCGAACACATAGTCGGTCCGGCTGACAACCGGCTGGTGGACCGATTCCAATCCACGGTTCTTCGTGCCCGCGCAGGCACCCAGCAGCAGGGCCGGCACAAGGGCTGATGCGAGGAGGGTCGTACGCTTGATCATGGGTCTTTCCCTTGAGCCGACGGTCAGTTGAGGTTGAAGCCGGGCGCGACGCTCTCGGCCTTCGGTTTCGATTTCGATTTGGTTTCGGGCGGCGTGCTCTTGATCACCGATTCCTCGCGGCGCGGTTGCTGGGGCACCTGCGAGGGGAGGACGGAGACGGGCGCGGCCGCACCGAAGGCAGGCTCGGCACCGGCGGGCGGGGCCATGCTTGGCTTGGGCCGATCACCCCCGTTGGTGCCGCCGCCGAGCTGGCCGAGCAGCACGCGATCCAGATCGGTCGGCGCCCTGTAGCCATCCGTCGGCAGGACGATGTCGTTCGCGTTGACCGGCTTCACCAGATACGGGGTGATCACGATCACGAGCTCGGTCTCGTTGCGCTGGAAGTTGTTGGAGCGGAACAGGGCGCCCAGGATCGGCACGTCGCCAATGCCCGGAGCCTTGTCGATCGAGTTCTGATGGTCGTTCTGGAGCAGGCCGGCGATCATGAAGCTCTGGCCCGAGCCGAGCTCGACCGTCGTTTCCGCCCGGCGGGTCGTGAGCCCCGGTATGACGATGTTGCCGATGGTCACCGAGCCGGCTGCCGAGAGCTGCGACACTTCGGGACGGACGCGAAGCGAGATGCGTCCGTCCGCCAGGACGGTCGGGGTATAGGCCAGGCTGACGCCATATTGCTTATACTCGACCGAGACGGCGCCGAGGCCCTGGCTCACCGGTATCGGAATCTCGCCACCCGCGAGGAAAGTGCCGGTTTCGCCAGACAATGCCGTGAGGTTGGGATTGGCAAGTGTGGTGACCTGGCCGTCTCGCTCGCCCAGATCGAGCGAGGCGAGCAGATCCATGCCGAAGGCGTGGCCGGCGAGGCCGAGAACCGTCCCCATCCCGGTATTCGGGGGGAAGCCAAACACCGTGGAGCCCGGCGTTACGCCATTCGCATTCAAGGGCGCATTCGGCTGCCCCGGTACGCCAGGCACCGTAGTGATGGTTCCCTGGCGACCCTGGCTGATATTGAAGAGCGCGCCGTTGCCGATCTGGCGATTGGTGAGATTGACGCCGATATTCTTCACGAAGCTGCGGCTCACCTCAGCGAAACGGACCTGCAGATTGACCTGAAGCGGGGTCGCAGTGCGAAGCCGGTTGAACACGGCGATCTTCAGGGTGGCGGTGGCCTCGGAGACGTTGACGCCGGGGTTGAGCAGCGCCGTCACCAGCCGTTCGGCCTGGGCGCTGTCCTCCGGTGCGGCGACCGTGCCGGTCAGCACGGCGATCTGGCCCGTCGTCGTCACATGGATGTCGGCATCGGGCATCGCGAGCTTCATCATGCGATCGATCGACGTGATGTTCTGGCTGACCAGGACGTTGGCCGAATAGATCACGGCGCCGCTCGCATTCGTCGCGAACACGGTCGCTTCGCCGAATTCCTTGCCGAACAGATGGATCTGGCGCGCGTTGCTGACATAGACGTCGGCAGTGCTCGGGTTGGACACCCACACGTCGGCAACGTCGGACGGAAGGGTGATCAACTCGCCCTGGCCGATCGAGAGCAATACCTGGCGGGTCGGCCGCTGCGTGCCGACCGGGGGCGTCCCCACCCGCGCCGGACGCGCCGTGGCCGGGCGTGGCCTTGCGGGACCAGCCTTGGCCGCACCGGCGATCGCGGTTGCGGGCAGGGTGGCGACCAGGGCCGCCGCCGCCGTCACCGCAATCGAGCGATGCAAGAAGGTCCTGATACGCATCCTATTTCTTCCCCCCGACCGGAACATCGGTCACATTATTCCCCCGCGCGACCCGGACCACCGGACCAGTCGTCACCGCTGCGCCCGGAAATCCCGGGGCGCCCGGCGCGCTGGGCATGGACTCGGCCGATTTGCCGGGCACGGTGCTGCGCTGGAAGCGCGAGACGTCGGCACCGGTCGCGAGTGTCGAGTTGCCGGCCTGGGGCTGGCTCGCGACCCGCAGCAGCATTGCCTTTTCGGCCTTGGGATCGCTGCCTTCGGGTACCTTGACGTCCCCGTTGGCGATCGCTTCCTCAAGCTCGCTGTTGTTGTCGGCGATCGAGCGTAGCGACAGGGAAAGCGAGCCGAGAGTCTGGGCGACGGCGATCTTCTCCGCGATCTTCGGCGTTGCCTCGATCGTCACGTTGGAGAAGGTGCGGACGACTGTCTTGCCGTCCTCGCCCGCCTGGTTGTCGGTGCGCTGGTCGGTCGCCAGCACGCGCAGGTTGCGCATGATGGTCTCGGCGACCTTCAGTGGCGGGCCGTCGCCGCCGCCGGTCACCGTCTGGGTCAGGACCAGATCGATCCGGTCGCCCGGGAAGACGAAGCCGGCGACGCCGGTCTGCGCCGACACCGGTACGGTCACGGCGCGCATGCCCGGGCCGAGTGCGGCCGCCAGGAAGCCGCGATCGCCGGGCTTCACCAGCGCACCCTGCGTGACCGGCTGGCCAGCGGTGATCGCGTTGCGCACGACCGTGCCCTGAAGCGACTTCAGGTCGGCGGTGTTCTTGATGAAATAGGCGTTGTCGACCAGTTCCTTCGGCCAGGGCTGAAACTTCAGCGCGGTCGCATCCAGGATCGTACCCACGGGCAGCGCACGCGTTGCAACGAGCACCTCGGGACCGTCGACCGGGGCCGCGGCCGCAGTGGCCGCGCCAGCCTGGGGCGCCGATCCGCCGACGAGCAGGCTGCGCGCCATGAAGGCCGTGATCGCAGCGACGATCAAGGCGCCCACCAGAAGAATGATCTTGCGACTATCCATGACGATTCAGGCCTTTCGGGCACGGGACGATTGAGCCCGCGTTAAGCATTCACAGGAACTGGTTAAGAATCGGTTCGCGAAGTGTAAGAAGGGCGGCAATCGCGATCGCCACGCCGTACGGAATCTCGATCGCGCCGGTCTTTTTGCGGACGGCACGCTCGATCACGAGCAGCAGCGTGAGCGCCCCGCCGATCAGCGACATCACGATCAGCATCCAGGCAAGGCCGGCGAACGGGAACCACAAGGCGAGCGCGCCGATCATCTTCACGTCGCCGCCACCCATCCACCCAAAGGCGAAGGCGCCGAAGAAAAAAGCGAAGACGATCGCTGCCACGCCGAGCTGGATCGCCATCTCAGGCCAGAGCGACAGGCCGTTGGTCCACCACCAGAACGGGGCGAGCACCAGGATCGCCAGGTTCTTCCAATTGGCGATTTCGCGGGTGCGCGCATCCTGAATCCCCGCGGAGATAAGGAGCAGCGCCAGCGCGCCAAGCAGCAAAGCGTTTTCTATTCCCCCGCCCATGGGCAATTTACCTAGACGACATGGCTTTCTAAAAAGTAACCAGCATTCATGGTTTCTCCGCAGCTCTACCGTCGCGCGATTCCGGCAACCGCCCGAATCTCGCATTGGACCGCGCCCGACGGCTGGCAGCTTCGCCGTTTCGACTGGCCGGCGGACGGGAACCAGCGCGGCAGCATCCTGTTCCAGGGCGGCCGCGGCGACATCTTCGAGAAGTATCTGGAGGCGTTCGCCCATTGGCACGGCCAGGGCTGGTCGATCACGGCGTTCGACTGGCGCGGGCAGGGTGGATCGGGGCGGCTGTCGCCCGATCCTCATGTCGGCCATGTCGAGACGTTCGACGTCTTCATCGACGATTTTGCTGCCTTCTGGGCCGACTGGTCGGCCCAGGCCGCCGGACCGCAGGTGGTGATGGGCCATTCGATGGGCGGACACCTCGTGCTGCGCGCGCTGACCGAAGGCGTCGCCCGGCCGGCGGCTGCGGTGCTGGTCGCGCCGATGCTCGGCCTGCACAGTCCGCTCGGCGCCGGAATGGGGGAACGGCTCGCGAAATTGCTGGGCGGCGTCGGCAATTCGGCGCGCCCGGCGTGGAAGGTCAATGAGCGTCCCGCGACGACGTCGACGCGCCAGGCGCTGCTGACCCACGATCCCGCCCGTTATGAAGACGAGATCTACTGGCAATCGACCAAGCCCGAGCTGGTACTGGGGCCGCCGAGCTGGCGGTGGGTGATCAGGGCATTCGAATCGACCCGGCGCCTGCGGGACGATCCGAGGCTGAAGACGATGACCGTGCCGGTGCTGATGCTGGTCGCCGAGGCGGACAAGCTGGTGAGCCCCAAGGCGGCGCTGCAGGTTGCCGCCAGGTTGCCCGACGTGCGTGTCGTGCGGTTCGGGCCGGAATCCGCCCATGAGGTGCTGCGCGAGGCGGACAGCGTGCGCAATCGTGCGATCGGCGAGATCGACATTTTCCTGGCCGCACGCGCGCAACGCTGAGCGCATCGGAGACGCAATCTTGAAGCATTATGACATCGTGATCGTCGGCGCGGGTATCGCCGGCGCCAGCCTCGCGGCAGCGGTCGCGCCGAACGCGTCGGTGCTGCTGATCGAGGCGGAGGATGCGCCCGGCTATCACGCCACCGGGCGGTCGGCTGCCTATTGGTCCGAAAGCTATGGCGGCCCCGGTGTCCAGCCGCTCACCAGCGCATCGGGCCCGGTGCTCCAGGCGGGGGGATTCCTCGCGCCGCTTGGTTCGCTCCATATCGGCCGGACGGCCGATGCGGCCGCGATCGACGCTTTCCTCGCCGAGTTCGACAATACCCCGGTCGCGCTCGAGCGGGTCGACCCGGCGGCGTTCGTCCCCGGCCTGCGCGACGACTGGACGCTCGGGGTGATGGAGGCGAGCAGCGCCTATATCGACGTCGCCGCGCTCCATGCCGATTGCCTCGCCCGTGCCCGTCGCGCTGGAGCCGAGCTGATCGTTGACGCACCGCTTCGTGCCGCGGCGCGTATGGGCGGGCAGTGGCGGATCGAGACGAACGCGGGCAGCTTCGGCGCGACCGCCCTGGTCAACGCCGCGGGGGCATGGGCCGATACCGTCGCGCGGATCGCAGGGGCGGTGCCGATCGGCATCCAGCCCTATCGCCGCACCATGACTCAGTTGCGGACGGCCCCCGCCGCATCGGGGGGGCTGCCTCATGTCGGAGACATATCGGGGCAGTTCTATTTCAAGCCGGAGGCGGGCGGGCGGCTATGGCTTAGTCCGCATGACGAGACGCCCGTCGACCCGTGCGACGTCCAGCCCGAGGAACTCGACGTCGCCATCGCGATCGACCGGTTCGAGGGGGTCGTCGACTGGAAGGTCGAAGCGGTCGAGCGCCGCTGGGCAGGGCTCAGGAGCTTCGCGCCCGACCGGTTGCCGGTCTACGGCTTCGACCCCCGGATGCCCGGCTTCTTCTGGTGCGCGGGGCAGGGGGGATTCGGCATCCAGACCGCACCAGCCGGGGCGGCGCTGGCGGCGGCGCTGTTGCTGGGTCGGAGCCCCGATCCGATCGTGGCTGCGATCGATGCGGCCCAATATGCGCCCGATCGCTTTCGAACGCTGGCGTAACGGTTCGGGCGAGGCTAACCTGCATCAATCCACTCCGGGAGAGATGAGATGGCCCATAAATTCGTGATCGAGCAGAACAAGGCCGGCGAGTATGTCGCCAAGTTCAAGTACAACAGCGAAATCATGTTCTGGACCGAAGGCTATACCACCAAGGCCAGCGCGCAGAACGCGATCGATTCGATCAAGAAGAACGGCCCCGCGGCGCCCGTCGAGGATTGAGCGTCCGGCGTGGGCCGCAGCGCCCGCGCTCTACTCCGTATGCGTGACAGGGCTGCTGGTTCACAGGCGGCGCCGGCGGCGCTTGTCCTTCGGCGGGCAGCAGTGTCCGCTGAGGCATGTGACAGGATTTCGAGAAGTTCCCCGCGATGCTGTCGGCCTTTTCCAAGGAGGAAACGGCCGAAAGAGGTGTGTGGTGTCGGATGGTTTCGTCGCTGCTTCTGCGGGAGCCATGTGGTGTAGCGCACAGCGGGGTGCGTTTTCCTGTCCGGACGATCCGCACATTTGTGCGTGATCCTTGACGCTCTCGCTGTTGTCCAGATTAGGTCGCGTTGGAAACGTGAGAATATGCAACTCTGTTGCGGTAAAAATTATATTGGGGTAATTTCCGTGTATGTAATTATCTTGTCGATATATCGTGTATTTTGTTGCACTATTTAAATGCCGTTGTTTAAACGGGTATCTCATTTGAGATGTGCCAAGTAAATCGTAATAATAAACTTGGTCCATTTGCGCGAAGTTGTAATATATACTCGCTGAGAGGAATCCCGATATGTGACATGTGGCTTATGGTTAACGCGTTTTAATCATATGCTTCGTTCGATAGCGTGATGCTGCGATTCAATATCCGGAATCGAAGCTGCGCGGGAACATATTCCATGTCAGTAAGAATGGCTCTGGCGAAGCTCTGCGCGTGTGCTTGCGGGGGCGCAATTGTTGGCGGTGGTGCGGTTCACGTGGCTGAACGACCGAACGTCAGTCGAGTTCAAGTGACCAAGCATCTGAAATACAAGAAGCGCGCCGTGGCGATTCGCCGCGTGCGGCGTCAAGTCGCGACAACCACGGCAAGATGCGCGCCGGCAGAGGTAGCGGTCACGGCACAGGGCGTGCCGGTGCCGTTTCCTCCGATGACCAATGCCGACGGCTATGCCGGCGGCGGAGGTAACGTGCTCGCGTTTAGCGGCGGTTACTTCCAGGCGGTGAGCTATGGAACGCCCGGCATGACCTATCCGGGAACGCCGGGATTGCCGGGAACGCCCGGTACCCCAG
>JAZKCJ010000023.1:0-36514 GCA_040388155.1 Pseudomonadota bacterium | reverse complement strand
GGACGCCTGGCACTCCGGGGACGCCTGGCACTCCGGGGACGCCTGGCACTCCGGGGACGCCTGGCACTCCGGGAACTCCTGGCACTCCGGGGACGCCCGGCACTCCGGGAACGCCCGGTACCCCAGGAACGCCCGGTACTCCGGGAACGCCAATCCCAATCCCTGGGCCGCCGATGACCTTGCTGTTCGGAATGAGTGCGGCCGCTTTGATATGGCGCGTGAAATGGAAGGGGCGGCGGCAAGACGGGGCGGCGTGAAGGTGCCGCCCGACTTTAAGCATCATCGCAATTAAGATGAGACTTCGCTCAATCCGAGGAAATGTCGAGCATTGCCTCGATCCTACGAGTCACGGCGGGGGTGGGGATATTTGTGCGGGTTCCGCCCCGTCGGCAGCGTTTCCCTAACCCCGCCCCGCCGCCACGGCGGCGTCGCTGGCCAGCCTGTCCGCGCGCTCATTGTCGGGGTGGCCGGCATGGCCCTTCACCCAGAGCCATTCGATGCGGTGCGGCTTGGCGGCGGCGAGCAGGGCCTGCCACAGATCGGCGTTCTTGACCGGCTGCTTCGCGGCGGTCTTCCAGCCGTTCTTCTGCCAGCCCTTGATCCATTTGGTCAGGCCGTCCATCACGTAGCGGCTGTCAGTCGACAGGACGACATGGCAGGGGCGCTTCAGCGCATTCAGCCCCTCGATCGCCGCGGTCAGCTCCATGCGGTTGTTCGTGGTCAGCTTCTCGCCGCCGGCCAGCTCGCGTTCGCTGGTGCCCGAACGGATGATCGCACCCCAGCCGCCCGGCCCCGGATTGCCCTTGCAGGCGCCGTCAGTGGCGATCTCGACTTTGGTCAGTTCGGTCATGCGATATCCAGCGGGGTGTTGCGCGCCTCATAGGCGTTGAGGCGACGCAGATAGGCGAGGGGGTCCTTGCGCGTCACGAGCGCATCGGCGGGCGTGTTGAGCCAGTCCCAGGCGCGTGACAGCAGGAAGCGGATACAAGCCCCCCTGGCGAGGGGGATCAGGGCCGCACGCTCGTCCGGGTCGAGCGCGACGGATCGGGTGTAGCCTTCGATCAGCGTTCGTCCTACGGCCCAGTCGGCGGTCGTTCCGGTCGCATCGAACGACCATGCGGTATGCATCACCGCGAGGTCATAGGCGCGGATGTCGGTGCAGGCGAAATAGAAGTCGATCAGGCCGCTCACAGCGTCGCCGCGCATCAGCACATTGTCGGGGAAGAGATCGGCGTGGATCGTACCGGTCGGCAGATGATCCGGCCAGGCGGAGAGGACATCGTCAAGGGCGAAGCCGACATCGTCGTACAGCCCCGGCGCGATGCCATCGAGATCGCGGCCGCAGCGGTCGAACAACGGGCGCCAGCTCTCCACGCCCATCGAGTTGGGCCGGACGAGGGGGAAATCGGCCAGTGCCTCGTGCATCTGTCCCATCGCGGCGCCGGCGGCGAATGCCTGGGCATTGGTCGGATGCGAGACCGAGACGCCGGTCAGGAACTCGATCAGGCAGGCGGGCCTGTCTTCGAGCTGCTGGATCACCACACCGTCGCGGTCGGGCAGGGCGCAGGGCACCGGCAGGCCGCGCGCGCCAAGATGATCGATCATCGAGAAGAAGAAGGGCAGGTCATCGAGATGAACGCGCTTCTCGTAGAGCGTCAGGATGAAGCGGCCCCGAGTCGTGTCGACGAGATAGTTGCTGTTCTCGACGCCCTCGGCGATGCCCTTGGCGGACACCAGCTCGCCATGGTCGAAGCGCGACAGGAAGGCGGCCAGCGCCTCCGCCGAAACCTGGGTATAGACGGCCATTGAGTTTAGGCTGCGACTTCGAGGCCGCGAGGCAGCTTGAAGGAGATCGTCTCGCGGGTCGTCTCGACCTCATATTCGCTGATCTCGAATCGCTCGGCGAGCCTGGTGACGAGCTCGCGCACGAGGACTTCGGGTGCAGAGGCGCCGGCGGTGATGCCAAGCGTGCGGACGCCCTTGAGGAAATCGAAGTTCAGGTCGCTGGCACGCTGGACGAGCTGGGCCGGCGTGCCTTCGCGCACCGCGACCTCGACCAGCCGGACCGAGTTGGAGGAATTGGGCGCGCCGATCACCAGCATCGCGTCGCACGCGGCGGCGATCTTCTTCACCGCGCCCTGGCGGTTCGACGTGGCGTAGCAGATGTCCTCGCCGCGCGGCGCCTCGATCCCCGGGAACCGCCGTTGCAGCGCCTCGACGATGTCGGCGGTGTCGTCGACGGAGAGGGTGGTCTGGGTAAGGAAGGCAAGGTTCCCGACGTCGAGCGGCTGGATCTTGTCCACATCTTCGATCGTCTCGACCAGCGACATGCTTCCCTCCGGCACCTGGCCGAAGGTACCGATCACCTCGGGATGCCCCCCATGGCCGATGAACAGGATATGCCGGCCCGCGGCGACGAGGCGCTCGGCCTGGCGATGGACCTTGGAGACGAGGGGGCAGGTAGCGTCGAGATAGGTGAGGCCGCGCTCGGCCGCCTTGTCAGGCACCGCCTTGGGCACGCCATGCGCCGAAAAGACCACCGGCACGCCGTCCGGCACCTCATCCAGCTCCTCCACGAACACGGCGCCCTTGATGCGCAGCGCGTCGACGACGAACCGGTTGTGGACGATCTCGTGCCGGACATAGACCGGGGCGCCATATTTCTCGATCGCGAGCTCGACGATCTGGATCGCGCGGTCGACACCGGCGCAAAAGCCGCGGGGGGCGGCGATCAGCAGTTCAAGCGGCGGTTTCTCGGGATCGGTCATTGCGATACAGCTCTACGCGATTGCTTGCGTGCGCGAAAGCCGGTTCCTATGGTGCATGTCGTTCCGGGGCCGGGCGCGATGGCGCGAGGCCCCTTCCTGTGTGATAAGGTGCGTGTGCCCGTGACAGCCCGGAAATTTGCCGTTCCTGCCATCCTGATGCTGCTTGCAGGGGGATGCGCCACCACCGGCGACATCGACGAGACCGGCGGCATCTCTGCGATCCGTTCCGCCTGCCCGACGGTGGGCGTTCCCGCCGCGACCGGCGACATCACGCTGTTCGATCCCGCGGGCAGCACCGCATCCTCGGCGATCGACCTGACGGCGGTGATGACCAATGTCCGCTCCACCTGCGCCGACGCGACCGACGACATCGTGACCACCGTCACCTTCGACATCCAGGCCCGCCGCACCCGCACCGACGCGGCGCGCGACGTCAGCCTGCCCTATTTCATCACCGTGGTGCGTGGCGGCACCGCCGTCATCGCCAAGCGCGTCGGCCATGTCTCGGTGCACTTCAACGCCGGGCAGGACCGCGCCACGGCCAGTGGCCAGGCATCGAGCACCATCGCCCGCGCCGCCGCGACGCTGTCGGACGAGGTCCGCAAGAAGCTGACCGAGAAGCGCAAGGCGGGCGGCAACGATGCCGCGGTCGATCCGCTGAGCCGTCCGGAAATCCGCCAGGCGGTGGTGCGCGCGACCTTCGAGGCGCTGGTCGGTTTCCAGCTGACCGACGACCAGCTGAAGTACAACGCGACGCGGTGACGGCGGTCCCGGTCTTTGCCCTGCTTACGGGCAGGGCCCGGTACCTTGCTCGCGGCGAGGCAAGCGCGATCGCGAAATCCCCGGTCGCCGGACCGGTGAAGATCGGTTTCCTGGGACTGGAAGGCGACGAGCAGGCCGATCTGAGCGTGCATGGTGGCCCCGACAAGGCGCTGCATCATTATCCGCACGATCATTATGCGCGCTGGGGCGAGGCGCGGGAGGATGAGCCGATACTGGCCGCGCCCGGCGCCTTTGGCGAGAATATCGCGACCCTTGGCCTCACTGAAGACCAGGTCTGCATCGGCGACCGTTTCCGCCTGGGGCGTGCGCTGATCGAGATCAGCCAGGGCCGCCAGCCTTGCTGGAAGCAGGGCGAGCGGCTGCAATGGCCGGCGCTGCCAGCGCTGATGGTGAAGGAACGCCGCAGCGGCTGGTATTACCGCGTGATCGAGGAAGGCGTGGCCGAGCCCGGCGAGACCTTGGCGATGGTGGCGCGGCCCTTGCCGGACTGGACCGTCCGCCGCGTGTTCGGCCTGCTGATCGCGGGCGATCACCGCAAGGATCCAGGGGCGCTGGCCGAACTGGCCGATATGGAATTGCTCTATGCCGGCTGGCGTCGCCGTGCCGTCAAATTGATGGCTTGAGCCAATAGCGTCGCCAAGCCCGATTGACTCGCATGCTGCGCCGCGTCACACCGGGCGCGTCGATGGGGGGCAACTTCCATGGGCACGCGCGGGAGAGACCCCGGACGTGGGACCTTGTCAAAGCAATCGCTTGGCGGGACATCCCTGATCCGGGGCGCCGAAGGAGCAACCGCCCCGGAATCTCTCAGGCACACCGGACCGCGCGGGCTATCGACACTCTGGAAAGCGGCTGGTGCGACGTTCGCCCGGCCCACCGAAGGGGTAAGCCATCCTGCGCAGGCAGGAGGTGAAAGCTCTCAGGTTCCCGTGACAGAGGGGGCGGCGAAACCCGGCGTGTCATGCGCTGCGTAACGCCGTGACACCTTATGACGGAGACCGGCATTGAGCGACACCGAAGGCCCCGAAATCGAGATTCAGACGCTGCCGCTCGACGCGTGGCACCGCGCGCGCGACGGCCGCATGGTCGAATTCGCCGGCTATCATATGCCAGTCCAGTATGAAGGCATCATGGCCGAGCATCTGTGGACCCGCGAGTCAGCCGGCCTGTTCGACGTCAGCCATATGGGGCAGCTGCTGTTCACCGGCGAGGGCGCGGATGCCGCGCTGGAGGCGCTGCTGCCGGGCGATATCAAGGGGCTCGGCACCGCGAAGATGCGCTATTCGCTGCTGCTGGCGGACAATGGCGGTATCCTCGACGACCTGATGGTCACGCGGCGCGAAGACGGCATCTACATGGTCGTCAACGGCGCGACCAAATATGACGACATCTCCTATCTCCTCGATCACCTGCCCGAGGACATCACGATCAACATCATGGACGACCAGGCGCTGCTCGCGCTGCAGGGTCCCAAGGCGGTCGACGTGCTGTCGCGGCTGGTGCCCGGCGTGGAGGCTCTGGTGTTCATGACCGCCGGCGCGTTCGAGTGGAACGGCACGCCGCTGTGGATCAGCCGCTCTGGCTATACCGGCGAGGACGGGTTCGAGATTTCGGTGCCGGCCGAGGCCGCGACGGCGCTCGCCGACGCGCTGACCGCCGAAGCCGAAGTGAAGCCGATCGGGCTGGGCGCGCGGGATTCGCTACGGCTCGAGGCTGGCCTGCCGCTCTACGGTCATGATCTCGATCCCGAAACGACGCCGGTGATGGCCGATCTCGGTTTCGCCCTGTCGAAGCGCCGCCGTGAGGAAGGCAATTTCATGGGCGCCGGGCGCATCCTGCTCGAACGCGAACAAGGCCCGGTCGTCAAGCGTGTCGGCCTGGTCGTCGAAGGGCGCCAGCCGGTGCGCGAGGGTGCGGCGGTGGTCGATACGGACGGGTCCGATGTCGGCAAGGTCACCAGCGGCGGCTTCGCCCCCAGCTTCGGCGCACCGATCGCCATGGCTTATGTGCCTGCCGCGATGGCGGTGGCCGGCACCGTCATCCAGATATCGCAGCGCGGCAAGGTCCATCAGGCGACCGTCACCGCGATGCCGCTAATTCCCCACCGCTACGTCCGCACAGGAGGCAAGTGAGCCATGAGCCGTTATTTCACCGAAGATCATGAATGGGTCGATGTCGACGGCGACGTCGGCACCGTGGGCATCAGCACCTATGCCCAGGAACAGCTTGGCGACATCGTGTTCGTCGACGTCCCCGAAGCGGGCAAGAAGCTGGCCAAGGGCGACGAGGCCGCAGTGGTGGAATCGGTCAAGGCAGCATCGGACGTCTATTCGCCGGTGTCGGGCAGCGTGACCGAGGGCAATGCGGCGCTCGGCGACAATCCCGGCCTCGTCAACGAGGATCCCGAGACGGAAGGCTGGTTCTTCAAGCTGACGCTCAGCGATCCGGAAGAACTGAAGGGCCTGATGGACGAGACTGCGTACGCCGCTTTCGTCGCCAAGCTTTGAACTGACGTGCTCCCCTCCCGCTTGCGGAGGGGTTGGGGGCGGGCTCGCGCCCTCCTCCAACGCTTCGCCCGAGATTGATCGGGCGCCCACCCCCGACCCCTCCCGCAGGCGGGAGGGGGGAGACTGCGTGAATGCGTTACCTGCCCCTTACCGACACTGATCGCCAGGCGATGCTCGCCACGATCGGCGCCAAGTCGATCGACGACCTGTTCGTCGATGTTCCCGCGATTGCCCAGCTGGACGGACCGATCCACGGCTTGCCCGGTCACGCGAGCGAACTCGCTGTCGAGCGCCACATGTCGGCGCTGGCACGCAAGAACCTGGCAGCGGGCGATGCGCCCTTCTTTCTCGGTTGCGGCGCCTACAGGCATCATGTGCCGGCAAGCGTCGATCACCTGATCCAGCGCGGCGAGTATCTGACGGCCTATACGCCCTATCAGCCCGAGATCGCTCAGGGCACGCTGCAAATGCTGTTCGAGTTCCAGACCCAGGTCGCGCGCCTGCTCGGCACCGACGTGGCGAACGCGTCGATGTATGACGGCTCGACCGCCTGCTGGGAAGCGATCGGCATGGCGCGGCGGGTGACGAAGCGGGCCAAGGCGATCCTGTCGACCGGGTTGCACCCGCATTATGTGTCAGTCGCGAAGACCATGGCGAAGTTCACCGGGGACCTGCTCGAGACGGGTACGCCGTCGCTGTTGGCCGATACCGATATCGGCGCGCTGATTGCCGCGATCGACAACGATACCTCCTGCGTCGTCGTCCAGTATCCCGATATCCTTGGCCGCATCGAGGACCTGTCGGAACTGGCCGCCGCCTGCCACGCGAAGAAGGCCCTGCTGATCGCGGTCGTGACCGAGCCGGTGGCGCTTGGCGCCATCAGGTCGCCGGGCGAGATGGATGCCGATATCGTCGTCGGCGAGGGCCAGTCGATCGGCGTCGGCCTTCAGTTCGGCGGTCCCTATGTCGGGCTGTTCGGCTGCAAGGAAAAATACCTTCGGCAGATGCCGGGCCGGCTCTGCGGCGAGACGCTTGACGCCGATGGGCGGCGGGGCTTCGTGCTGACGCTGTCGACCCGCGAGCAGCATATCCGCCGCGCAAAGGCGACGTCGAACATCTGCACCAATTCCGGGCTGTGCGCGCTCGCCTTTTCGATTCACATGACTCTGCTTGGCGAGGCCGGGCTGCGGGCGCTGGCCGAGACCAACCATGCCGGCGCGGTTGCCGCGGCGGAGCGGCTGGCGCAGGTGCCCGGCGTCGAGCTGGTCAACACCGCCTTCTTCAACGAATTCACCCTCAAGCTGCCGGTCGAGGCGCGGCCGGTGGTCCGTACGCTGGCCGATCGCGGCATCCTGGCCGGCGTATCGCTTGGGCGGCTCTATCCCGGCGAGGCGGCGCTTGCGAACGGCCTGGTCGTCGCCGTGACCGAGACGACCACCATGGAGGATGTCGAGACACTTGCCTCCGCGCTTCAGGAGGTGCTGGCATGACGATCAACGCAAGCGGCTGGCGCCCGGAGCGCCCCGAGGCAGGTTCCGCCACTGCCCCGACCTTCACCGGCAACAAGGCGCTGATGCTTGAAGAGGCACTGATCTTCGAGATCGGGTCGACTGAAACCACCGGTGTCGAGGTCGCTGCACCAGCCAGGGTCGCGTCGCGCCTCGGCAGCCTGGGCCGGTCCGCGCCGATCGGGCTTCCGGGCCTGTCCGAGCCCGAGGCGGTGCGTCACTACACGCGCCTGTCGCGCCAGAATTATGCGATCGATCTCGGCCTGTTCCCGCTGGGATCGTGCACGATGAAGCATAACCCGCGCCTCAACGAGAAGATGGCGCGGCTGCCCGGTTTCGCCGACATCCACCCGCTTGCGCCGGTCGATACGGTGCAGGGTGCGCTCGAGGTGATTCATCAGCTCGCGCATTGGCTGGTCACGCTCACCGGCATGCATTCGGTCGCGATGAGCCCCAAGGCGGGCGCGCATGGTGAACTATGCGGCATCCTCGCGATCCGCGCCGCGCTCGAAGCGCGCGGCGAGGGGCATCGCAAGGTGATCCTCGTGCCGGAGAGCGCGCACGGCACCAACCCCGCGACCGCGGCCTTCGCCGGCTATTCGGTCGAGGACATCCCCGCGACGAGCGAAGGCCGGGTCGACCTGGCCGCGCTGACCGCGCGGCTCGGGCCTGACGTCGCCGGGGTGATGATCACCAATCCCAATACCTGCGGCCTGTTCGAGCGCGATATGCGCGCGATCTCCGACGCGGTGCATGCGGCGGGCGGTCTCGTCTATTGCGATGGCGCCAATTTCAACGCGATCGTCGGGCGCGTCCGTCCGGGCGATCTCGGCATCGACGCGATGCACATCAACCTGCACAAGACCTTCTCCACCCCGCATGGCGGCGGTGGGCCCGGCTCGGGCCCGGTGGTGTTCTCCGAAGCGCTGGCGCCGTACGCACCATTGCCCTTCGTCGAACAGACGGCCGACGGTTTCCGCCTCGTCGAGGAAGAGACCGCCGAGGAACATCATGCCGGCAGTTTCGGTCGCATGGTCGCCTTCCAGGGGCAGATGGGCATGTTCACGCGTGCTCTCACCTATATCCTCAGCCATGGTGCTGACGGTCTGCGCCAGGTTGCCGAGGATGCGGTGCTCAACGCCAATTATGTCCTGCGTTCGCTCGACGACACGCTCGATGCACCCTTCGGCGCGTCGGGGCCGTGCATGCATGAGGCGCTGTTCTCGGATTCGAACCTGGCCGAGGGTTTCTCGACGATCGACGTCGCCAAGGGGCTGATCGACGAGGGTTATCATCCGATGACGATGTATTTCCCGCTCGTCGTGCACGGCGCGATGCTGGTCGAGCCGACCGAGACGGAGAGCAAGGCGGCGCTCGACCAGTTCATCGGCGCGCTGCGTTCGGTGGCGGAGCGGGCGAAGGCGGGCGATGTCGCGCTGAAATCCGCGCCGCATTTTGCGCCGCGCAGCCGGCTCGACGAAACGCTGGCCGCACGCAAGCCGGTGCTGGTGTGGAAGGATCCGGCGGTCCCGCTGGCAGCGGAATAAGGGAAGGGCGGCCGGGACCGGGCATGGGCAATGCGCTCTGGTCCGGCCGTTCCCTTGCCGGTATGAACGAGTCGAGCGGCGTATGGTTACCAGTCCGTCACAGTGGCGGCGGGTCCGGTGCGGGTCGCTGACGTGACGCGACGGGGATCAATCGGGGGATAGAAGCCGATGCAGGTTCATACCGGCCAGCCGCAGGGCTGGCTCCAATATGCGATCCCGACCGCGATCTTTCTCCTCATCTTCGCCCTTCGCGCGCGACGCCTGACTCAGCTTCGACCGCTCCGGATCGAGCGGCTCTGGATCTTCCCCACGATCTACCTGCTCGTCTGCGTCTGGATGCTGGTGCAGTTCCCGCCGACACCGGCCGGATGGGGATTGTGCGCGATTGGGCTGGCGGTTGGGGCCGCGCTCGGGTGGCAGCGCGGCAAGACGATGCAGATCACGGTCGACCCCGAAACGCATCAGTTGAACCAGAAGGCATCGCTGGCCGGAATCGCCTTCCTGTTCGCAATCGTGGGCCTGCGTGTGGCTGCCCGGGCCGGAAGCAGCGCGTTGCACCTGAATGTCGCGATGCTGACCGATACCCTTGTGGTCCTCGCGCTCGGCCTCTTCGCGGTTCAGCGGGTGGAGATGTATCTGCGCGCAAAGCGTCTGCTCGACGCGGCGCGAGCCGCCAGACCCTAGAACCAGCGGGGCACGCTCTTCTTGTAGGCGACATAGTCCTCGCCGAACTTGCCCAGCAGATAACGTTCCTCCCGCGCGATCACCTGGGTGCGGATGATGATGATCACGACGGGCAGCAGCAGGAGCGCGGTGAAGCTGTTGAAGACGATGGCAAGGCCGGCATGGATCGATGCCATGCCGAGATACATCGGGTTGCGCGTGAAGCGATAGATGCCGGTCGTCACCAGGCTGCTGGACGAACGCCAGGGCTTCGGGTCGGTGTGGGCCCGGCGGAACCGTTCAGTGCCCGAGAGGATGACCAGCGCGCCCAGGACGACGAACACCCCGCCCGTCACGATGGAGATCATGCCGACCGGACCCAGTCTGCCCGTAAACCCCGTCCAGGCGAAGCCGAGCAGCAACGTGCCGAGATAGATCAAGGGCGGCGGAAAGCCGACCTTCGCGCTGTCCTGATCAACGTGCATTGTCCACTCCCGGTCGTGCCCGGCCATCATGCAGGGACGGGCGGGGAAGGCAAGGCTAGACGATCGCCTGCTCGGTCTCCGTGCGCCGTCGGACATGCTCGCGCCACACGATGTACAGGCCGCTGCCGATGATGATCGGCGCGCCGATCCAGGTCGGGAGGCCGGGCAGGGCGCCGAACAGCAGCCAGCCATAGAGCGTCGCCCAGAGCAGCGAGGAATAGTCCATCGGCACCACGATCGAGACCGGCCCGAGCTTTAGCGCCGAGGTCAGCGCGATCTGCCCGAGATTGCCCGCCACGCCGATGCCGATCAACAACAGCCAGACGCGCAGCGGATGGGCCTGGTGATCGAAGGCGTAGGCGATGCTGAGCGGCACCATGGAGAGCGTCGCGAACCAGAAGACGGTGGTATACGGGCTTTCGGTCCGTCCGATCCGGCGTAGCTGGATCGAGACGACGGCGGTGAGGAAGCCGGCGGAGAGCCCGGCGACGGTACCCCATAAGGCGAAATGCCCGCTGCCCGGGCGGGCGACGATCAGCACGCCGATGAAGCCCGCCACGACGGCGAGCCAGCGGTGCCAGCCGGTCGGTTCCCCCAGCACCAGCGCGCCCAGGATCGTGGCGAAGATCGGCACGGTGAACTGCAGCGTGGTCGATTCGGCGAGCGGCAGCAGCGTCACCGCGCTGAACAGGCAGGTCATGCTGGTCAGCCCGACCACGGCGCGCATGACATGGGCGCGGAGCTGGCCGGTGCGGATCGTGGCCAGGCCGGGGCCGATGGCGATCACCGTCGCCACCAGCGGCACGCCCACCGCCTGACGAAAGAACAGGATCTCGGACAGGTGCGCGCCGCCCATCTCGGCCAGCTTGATCAGCGCCGCCATGGTGGCGAGACACACGACCGACACGAGGCGCAGGGCGATGGCGGGGAAGATGCGGTCTGCGCTCATCATTCCCGTCGTGTCGACATCCCTCTCGCCGCAAGGTGCATGGGCGTGCTCATGCGGGACGGTGGAGCGGGGAACAAGTCCGGACGGCGCGGTTATTTGGCCGTCGCGCGGACGGGTGTCCCGCCGCTATGCCACTCCAGCCCTGAATCCGATCGTCGTGCAGCATGACAGCAAGCGGACGTGAAGCTGAACCTTTGTTAACTTGCCCGCTGCCCCTGGAAGCCTAGGAATCGGTCCAGGATGCAGGTGAGATATGAAGGCAAGCGGAAGCGATCGGCAGGACGGGTTGCAAGATCCCGGCAAGACGTCGCCGACATTGCTTCCGCAGCGGTTCAACGCGTTCGGATTCGAACGACTATATCTTTCGTTCAAGGCCTTGGGCGGTGGGCTTTGGGACTATGACATCGATACGGATACCCTGATCTGCAACGATCGATGGTATGAAATACTCGGGCTCGATCCACGCCAGGCCGACATCGGCTCGATCCCCGATTTCAAACGCCACATCCACCCCGACGATGTGGCGATCGCGACCGAAGTCGATCCTGAAATCGTTGCCATGCTGATCTCCAACGACGAACCCTATCATGTCGAGTTCCGGATCGTTCGGCCCGGCGGCGAAATCCGGTGGCTCAGATCGGTGGCGAGCGTCCTTCGCGATGACGATACGCAGCATCTGCGCGCGGTGGGATGCATCACCGACATAACCGAATTTCGGGCCGGTGACCGCGCAGCGCCGATTTTCGGCGTGGAAGTGTCATCCGATCTGGCCGACCCGGTGGATCCGCCGGAAAGGGTGGCTGACGATATCCATGCCGATGCCGAAGAGGGCGAAGGCTCCCTGAGCGAGCGGGAGCGGGAATGTCTTTTGTGGGTGAGTGTCGGCAAGACAGCGCAGGAGACCGCGACCATCATCGGACGAAGCCGTCGCACCGTGGAATTCCACCTGAACAACGCAGTCCGCAAGCTCCAGGCGTCGAACAAGGTACATGCCACCGCCATCGCCATCCGTAAGGGATTGCTGTGACCGCGACGTCAAAGACAGAGGGCCCGGTAATTTTACGAGTTACGGCTGTCCGTCGAACGACATAACCAAGGATACCGGCTCAGAAAGTATGCACCATGATGAGACTGCATTGCCCCACGGAAGCCTGCCGCGACGCCGATGAGCTGGTGGCGGAACATGGCCATCGCGCCACGCAGATTCTGGTCGATCGGGCAATTGCGCTGATCAAGGGCGGCGGGTCCGAAGAAGAATTGCGCGAGCTGGAGATCCTGATCTCCGCGGCAACCTCGCGACTGAATGCGCTGACGATGCATCACGATGAAACCCGGTCCGGCGTCGACGGCGCGGCGGCCTCGCTGGCAAAGCTCGAGGAGTTGATCACCCAGGCCTTGTGCATGGCGGATTCGCTTGGCCAGAGCATGGCGGCAATCGCCCTGAACGAGGCGCTGATCCGCGTCTCGGGAATGGGCATGGCGCCGCCGTTCAAGGGCGGATGAGCCGGTGCGGATGAGGTGAGGCCGGCGGAAGACGGCACCGTACAGCAAGTCCGGGGTGACGAACTGGTCCCGAACCGCTATCCGCCCGTCCATGATCAAGCACGCTCTTCCCGTCACCCGCGAGGCCGATTTCTCGGCCTGGTACCAGTCAGTCATTTCGGAAGCCGATCTTGCCGAGGAATCCGGCGTGCGTGGCTGCATGGTCATCCGGCCATGGGGCTATGGCATCTGGGAGCGCATCCAGCGTCTGCTCGACGACCGGATCAAGGCGACCGGCCATGAGAATTGCTATTTCCCGCTCTTCATCCCGCTCTCCTATTTCGAGAAGGAAGCAGAGCATGTCGAAGGCTTTGCCAAGGAGATGGCGGTCGTCACGCATCACCGGCTGGTGAGCGACGGCAAGGGCGGGCTGATGCCTGATCCGACCGCGAAGCTCGAAGAGCCGCTGGTCGTGCGTCCCACTTCGGAGACGGTGATCGGCACCGCCTTCGCCCGCTGGGTGCAGTCGTGGCGGGACCTGCCAGTGCTGATCAACCAATGGGCGAACGTGGTCCGCTGGGAGATGCGCACGCGCATGTTCCTGCGCACCAGCGAGTTCCTCTGGCAGGAGGGGCACACCGCCCATGCCTCAGTCGAGGAGGCGCGTGAAGAGACGCTGAAGATGCTCGAAGTCTATCGCAGCTTCGCCGAGGATTGCCTCGCGCTGCCCGTCGTCGCGGGCGAGAAGCCCGAGAATGAACGCTTCCCCGGCGCCGTCGCGACCTATTCGATCGAGGCGATGATGCAGGACGGCAAGGCGCTCCAGGCGGGCACCAGCCACTTCCTCGGCACCAATTTCGCCAGCGCGCAGAACATCCGTTTCCAGAATGCCGCGGGCGAGCTCGAACTGGCCAATACGACGAGCTGGGGCGTTTCCACCCGGATGATCGGTGGCGTCATCATGGTGCATGGCGATGACGACGGCCTGCGCGTGCCGCCCCGGATCGCGCCGTGGCAGATCGTGATCGTGCCGATGCTGCGCGATACGGAAGAGGACGCGGCGATCGTCGATTACTGCAAGGCGCTACAGGCAGAACTGGCGAAGCAGTCTGCTTTCGGCGAGCCGGTGCGCGCGTTGCTCGACCTCAAGCCGGCCAAGGCAGCGACCAAGCGCTGGGGCTGGGTGAAGAAGGGCGCGCCGATCGTGATCGAGGTCGGCGGCCGCGACGTAGCCGGCGGAAACGTGTCGGTGATCCGCCGCGACCGGCTCTATCGCGAGGATGGCAAGCTCGACAGCAAGGTGGTGCCGCAAGGCGATTTCCTCAGCGAAGCGACCGCGACGCTGGAGAGCATCCAGTCGAGCCTGCATGCCGAGGCGCGCGCGCGGCTCGAAGCGAATATCGCGCGGGACGTGACTGACTTTGCCGGGATCGAGCGGGTGTTCGCCGAAAGCGTGAAGAACCCCGGCTGGGTCGAGGTGCAATGGTCGAAGCCGACCGGGGCTGCGCTCGACAAGGTGGTCGAGCGGTTGAAGGCGCTCAAGCTGACGATCCGGAATGCGCCGATGGATGCGGCGGCGGTCGACGGCGCGTGCCTGTTCACCGGCGAACCGGCGGTGGAACGGGTTTTGGTTGGGCGGTCTTACTAAGGCCTCACCGTCTTCCTCCGACCGACCGGGACTGCGCCGCGGGTGATGCGGTAATGGATCGGTCATGGGAAAGAGCGAGGCGAGATGATGCTGACGCGTCATCCTGTCTCGTCTTCGCATGTCCGGCGGCGCCGTTGAATCGATCGGTGGCCGAAGCGGGTTGAGTCACGATTTTCGCGATTTGTCAGGCGGTCCGGGATGCAGCCGATTGGGCGGGCCCGTGGTACGATAGTCATCGCGCCCGCTGTTGGAGCCGCGACGTAGTATCACGGTAGAACAGTTGCTGGACATTGCCCGGGGGCGGTCGATTCCGGCAAATAACCGGCGATTTATGCGAGGCGCCTGCGAGCAGGACGGAATCAAGCGGTTCTTGGCGGCCGTGCGAGAATTAGTGCTTGTCGCTGGTTGGGGTTGCGCGGGAATTGTGTATTCTGGGTGTGGTTGAGCACAACACATTGCGGAAGCGCTGCAATTTTACTTGCAGAATTTTGCGAGGGGTATCGTTTTTTCATCGCGCTTTTCTTCTTGCTGAAATCGGATACTTGGTGGCCCGATCCGGATTGGGCTGGCGTTGGTGGCCCGAGAGTTTTCAGCACGAAGGGGTAAGGGCTTGAATCGGCGCTGGTGGGGTAGGGATGTCTCTCGTAGTGCGATTGGCGGCGGTGTGTTGGGTACGGCAGGCTGCTGGCGACCATCTCGAATTTCGCCTCCAACTCCGGCTTGAAGTGGGCCGGCTGCCGACAGCCAGCCTTCGGGAGGCCGGTTGGGTCGGCTCGCCCCCCCCCCCCGCAGACGCAAAAGATTACTGCGCTGATCGGCCTCATCCCGGCAGGACGGGGATCGCGGGGATGATTATGCTCGCGGGACTGATCCTCGGCAAAAGCCATTGGCTGGTGCCGCGCGGCTTGGGCAAGACGCTGGAAACGACCGACACCAAAAACGAGAGCACGAGCTATCTAGCGTTCATCGCCCTCGGCGTGGCGATGATGCTCATCAACTGGGGGCTGAGCTATCCCGTGTGGGCGTTCACGCTTGCGGGGCAAATGGTATGAGGCGGTTGGTCGCTGGAGCAGGGGCTAACGGCTGGGCCGACGGCGGCAGCGTGTTGTTCGGCGCGATCCTATGGCAGTGGGTCTGGATCCCGCTCGGCATCTACTTCTTGGTCAAGCGGCTCCGGTCGCCAAAAAGTGCGACGGACGGCGGCGGGGTAAATTGAGGGGGTGACCCCTTTGGCAATTCCCTCCCACCGCTCCACCGCATCACCGTCTCCACGGCATCACCGCTCCACCGCATCACCGTAAGAATTCTATAAAGTATAATATATCCAATGGCTTCTGGTTATCTTGAGATGGAAAAATGCAAACTCGATATCTGAGATTGCATGTACTATCCGACTCAGTATCTAATATGGTCACTTTTGGGTAGGGCTCAAACGAAAAGTGGTCGCCGTATGCATTTGAGTTGTTTTGCTAGGTGTGGGATAAGGTGACCATCGCTAGTCCCCGTGTGGCCCAGCTTCCAAACCTGGGAAAGATCACGACAGCGACCCGGTCAGCGGTGACGGGAGTGGCGACGAAGCGAAGGGGGCGGGGTCCAAACTCGCCTCCGACACATACACGAAGCTGGTGTCCAAAGCCAGATTTCGATCTCTAACGGGCCGGTGTCCAAAGCCGGCCCACCTTTGAAGGAATACGCTTATGGCCAAGACACGAACCATCCTCGCGCGGCAGTTGGAGGCGCGAGCCAAGATATGGCCCGATGTCACCAACCTGATGCTGTGGGATCGCAACGAGCGCGACGGCTTCTCAACGGTGCCGCGTGCAATGCCCCTCATCATGAACATTATGGACGGGCTGTCGGACAAAGGCTTCCCGGTAGGCCAGACCTACCTTGAGCTATGGTGCCGCCTCTACGACGAGTTGTTCCTGACGCTGAACCGGCCAGAAGAGATGGCTTTCTACGCTGGCTTCACAGGGCAGCGTGCGGTTCGCACATGGAAGGACCGGGTGAAGCGGTTGGCCGATCTAGGGTTCATCAACCTCAAGTCGGGGCCGCTGGGGGATATGTCATACGCGATCTTCTTCAACCCGTATCACGTCATCAAGCGCGCCTATCTCAAGGGCGAGGTGCAGGAGGACAAATATCGGGCGCTGGTTATCCGTGCGAACGAGATCGGTGCGTTCGATCTGGACGACATCGACGATGCGGGTGGCCTCATCATCCCGAAGGATGATGACGAGGAGGAAGAGAAGAAGCCGGTGGAGAAGAAAATCATCCGGCCGGTCGCAAAATCGCCAGCGAAGAAATCTGCGGCGTGACGCCTGTCGCCCTTGTGGCATTTGCCGGTGACGGTAGGTTCTGCGGGGGCGGCAAGAAAACCTGAGGCCGGGTCCAGGTTCTAGGAAAATGGAAATAGATTTAGGTACCCGCACCCGGTCCCTGAGGCCGGAGGGGTATATGCCCCTGGTCCTCCTCCTTGTCAGAAGGTCAACCGATGTTGGCGAACCGATAGACCGACGCGCGGTTGATCCCTAGTAGTCGTGCAGCTTTGGCTGGCTTCGCACCCGTGGCCAGCACCTCTCGCACCCGTGCGGGGTCGATGTGGGCCTTTCCGCGCTTGTGTGCACCATGGGCCTTAGCGGCTCGTTACTGTCTCGCTGCGTTTGCTTTGCGGGAATCAGATCGCGCTGTATTGTCTCGTTTTTCGTCATGTATTTGTTTACGCAAGAGGTCCGCGGTATCAGGGGCGAGCATGAAATTCAGTAAGCGCAGCATTCGCGAACTAGGGTCTATGATCGTCGGCGACCCCGATCACTTCCGCTATCGCTCTTCCTATTACATCAGTGAACTGTTCGAGGAAGCTGGATTGCCTCAACGGCACAACGGGCAGTGGCGACCCGTGTGGGCTGGTGAGATTGTCGAAGAGATGTTGGCCAGTTCGCCAATCCGGCCTAACCAGTTGCCCGATGACTTTGTTGCGCTTTTGCGTAGCGTAATGAACAAGGAAGATGCTGAGCAGGATGATCCCGATCGTACGCTTGCGCTGCTCGCTCTCAATGTGCCGTTGAAGCGTGAAGGGTTTGAAGCCTTCTACGGGGATGATGATCATCTCTATTTCAAGCATATCGGCACACATACCGTCTCGGCTAAGCCTGATCCCCACAAGCCGTTCACCACTGAGGAAATCGCCCGACGCGAGCAGCTATCCAGATATCTGGACAATTGTTCGGAGGATCAGCTTATCGAGGAGGTCTTGTTGCCACTGTATCGACAGCTTGGCTATCACCGGATCACCGCTGCGGGCCATGAGGACAAGAACCTGGAGCATGGCAAGGATGTGTGGATGCGGTTCATGCTGCCGAGCCAGCACATGCTCTATTTCGGATTACAGGTGAAGAAGGGCAAACTCGACGCCAGCGCAGACAGCACCAAGCGCGACGGCCCCAATACGAACATCGCGGTTATTCATAATCAGGTTCTGATGATGCTCGATAGTCCGGTCTGGGATCCCGAGTTCAACAGCACACGGCTCGTCGATCATGCCTTCATTGTCGCTGGAGGCAAGATCACGAAGTCTGCGCAAAACTGGCTCGCCCGCAACCTCGCACCTCAACAGCGCAGCCGCATCATGTTCATGGACCGGGACGACATTCTCAACCTGTTCATATCGTCCAACACTCAGCTTCCCGCTGGCGCGTTGCCACCAAAACCCAAAAGTGCGTTCGACGATTGGGATGATGAAGTGCCATTCTAGAGGCAACTGATTTGGGGGAATGAATGCGGATCATTGACGCGCTTGCTTCGGTAGCAGGACGAATATCTACGGGTTCGGCGATGGGCGTTGCGATCGCAGTGGGCCTTTGGAACGGGCATGAGGGCGACATTGACCCCGTTCGTCTGGGTGCGGTCGTGACTACTGCTCTTGCTTGGTTGGCAGCGGAGGTCACGAGCGGTCGCAAACCCAGCGATCACGACATTGCTCTCTTCAATCGCATCGTGGAATTACTTCCCGACAACACCACAGATTTCATCCGCAACCATGACTTCGGGCAGTCTTTCAACGGGCAGCATCAGGCAGGATTGCCCGAGATTGGTGCCTGGGAAGGGACGCGGTATCAGTTCCTCGACCGAAGTTTACAAAAGCAATGGGCTGCGGTTTATGCTCAGTTGAAGGTCTTCAACGCCGCTCTCGTGTCGGGCACTGGCCCGGTCGGCGCTGGCCCGTTGTTCTCCGCGCATCCCGATCATAGCGACCGGGATAATCCAGAGCCTTGGGTCCAGAAGCACATCGACACCCTCAACATGGAATCGGGGAGACTCAGCAAAGCCGTCGATGCGTTCGAGAAATATAGTCGCAATCGCTTGAGGCTTTAGCCCTGCTGACTTCCAGCTTGTGGAAAGGCCGCTTACATCTGCAGCATCCCTCAAAACCGACGGTCACGAAAGTCCCAAAGTTGGTCGTTTGAGATCACACTTGCGCCGAGTGACGAACGGCTGGTTTCGGGCCTTCTGAAAGTCACCGCGAATGACTGTTAAGGGGCGCAAAGTAGCCGTTCTTGGGCGCTCCCTCGTCCGCCGGAGGCGTGCCTATCCCGGCAACTCCGCCTTTGGAAATCCCGTCCACACCTGATCATAATCCTCGTCGAGCGCGCCCGTCTCCAGCGCATAGTCGGTCGGGTGGAACACCCAGCGGCTCTCGATCATGAAGGCCATGGTGCCGTCGATCTTGTGGGGCTTCAACTCCGCCTCGCTTGCGCCCTTCCAGCTCGCGACATCGGGGCCATGGCCGCTCATCTGGTTGTGGAGCGACAGTGCGCCCGGGTTGAACCCGTCGGCCTTGGCGTCATAGGCGCCCGAGATCAGGCCCATGCATTCGCTCATGGTGTTGCGGTGGAACCAGGGCGGGCGGAACGTGTCTTCCGCGACCATCCACCGCGGCGGGAAGATCACGAAATCGACGTTCGCGGTGCCCGGCACATCGCTGGGCGAGGTGAGCACGGTGAAGATCGAGGGATCGGGATGGTCGAAGCTGACCGAGCCGATCGTGTTGAAGCGCGCGAGGTCGTATTTCCACGGCGCGTAATTGCCATGCCATGCCACGACATCCATCGGCGAGCGGCCGAGATTGGTCGTCCACAGCGCGCCGAGGAATTTCTGCACCAGCTCGAAATCGCCTTCGCGGTCTTCGAACCAGGCGACCGGCGTCTCGAAATCGCGCGGGTTGGCGAGGCCGTTCGATCCGATCGGGCCGAGATCGGGCAGGCGGAAGGGCATGCCGTGATTCTCCGCGACGTAACCGCGGGCCTTGCCCTCGGGCAGCACGACGCGGAAGCGCACGCCGCGCGGGATCAGCGCGATCTCGCCGGGCTTCACGTCGATCCGGCCGAGCTCGGTATAGAGGGTGAGGGCGCCCATTTCCGGCAGGATCAGCACCTCGCCGTCAGCCGACACGAAGGCGCGGTCGACCATATCCTGCGACGCCCGGTAGAGATGCATGGCGACGCCGGCCTGGCTTTTCGGACCATCACCCGCGACGACCATCGTCGTCAGGCTGTCGAGCCAGTCGGCATCCTCGATATCGAGTGGGCCCCAGCGCAGGCGGTTGGGGGCAAGGGCTTCCTTGCTGATGCCCGGGGCGAAGCGCCCTGCTCCGGTGTAGCGCGTGAAGGCGGGGTGCGCGGCGGAGGGGCGCAGGCGGTAGAGCCAGGAGCGGCGATTCTCGTGGCGCGGCGCGGTGAAGGCGGTGCCGCTGAGCTGTTCGGTATAGAGGCCGTACGGTGGTTTCTGGGGCGAGTTGCGGCCGACGGGCAGGGCGCCGGGGATCGCCTCGGTCGCGAAATGGTTGCCGAAGCCTGTCATATAATCGGACATCGCCGCGTTCCTTCTTTCTCTCTCCCCCTGTGGGAGAGAGCGTTGGGTCGGTCATGCCCCCGGCATGACCTGAACAGCGCGGGGCGCTGTTCACCCGATGCTGGGCCCGCTGCCAAAGGCAGTGGGAGGGTGAGGGGGACACTCGATCGTCTCGAGCCTCATCCCCCTCATCCAACTTCGACTAACTCGCTTCGCTCGTAAGTCTTCGTATCCTTCTCCCACGGGGGGAGAAGGAAGTCAGGCCTCAACCGCCCCGGGCACTACGCCCCTGCGGATCTGGTCGAGCTCGATGCTTTCGAACAATGCCTTGAAATTGCCCTCGCCGAAGCCGTCATTGCCCTTGCGCTGGATGATCTCGAAAAAGATCGGGCCGACCATGTTCTCGGTGAAGATCTGCAGCAGCAGGCCGCCGCCGGTCTCCGGCGCGCCGTCGATCAGGATGTCGCGCTTGCGCATTTCCTCGACGTCATGGTTGTGACCGGGCAGGCGCTTGTCGATCAGGTCGAAATAGGTCTGCGGCGTCGTCTGGAAACGGATGCCGTTGGCGCGCAGTGCATCGACCGTGGCGAAGATGTCGTCGGTCGCCAGCGCAAGATGCTGGATGCCTTCGCCCTTATAGTCCTTGATGAACTCCTCGATCTGCGAATGCTCGTCCTGGCTTTCGTTCAGCGGGATGCGGATCTTGTCGTCGGGCGCGGTCATCGCCTTGGAGAACAGGCCGGTCGCCTGGCCCTCGATGTCGAAATAGCGGATCTGGCGGAAGTTGAAGATGCGCGAATAATAATCGGCCCAATAGTCCATCCGGCCGCGCTGGAGATTGTGCGTGAGGTGATCGAGCGTGTGCAGGCCGACCGAGTGCTGGTCGGGCGAGGTGCCTTCGACTGGCTCGAAATCGATGTCGTAGATCGTGGCGGCGCCGCGGCGGTCGACCAGATAGAGGTTCGCGCCGCCAATGCCTTCAATCGCCGGGATGTTGAGCTCGGCCGGGCCGACCTTGCCCTCGACCGCCACCGCGCCGCGCTCCACCGCCAGCTTCAGCGCCTTCGCCGCATCGGCGACACGGAACGCCATGGCGTTGGCGGAGGGGCCGTGCTGCTCGCGGAAATGCGCGACCTGTCCGGCCGCATCCATGTTGAGCAGGAAGTTGATGTCGCCCTGCGCATAGCGGCGGACATTCTTCGACCGATGCGTGCCGACATGAGTGAAGCCCATCTTCACGAACAGGTCAGCCAGCGCATCGGGATCGGGGCCGGTGAACTCGACGAACTCGAAGCCGTCCAGGCCCATGGGGTTGTCGTGCGGGTCGGTCATCGCGAATCTCCGAGGAGCAAAGTGGTAACAGATGAAACTATATAGGGCGGTTCCATCTGCTCGTCCACCTCCCAACGCAGCGATATGCGATCAGGATGCGGGCAGTTCCTCGATCGTGACGCGGTCCGTGTAGAAGGCGAGATGATCGCGGATCCGGGCCACTGCCTCATAGGGCGCCTCATAGGTCCAGATCGCATTCTCCGCCCTGTCGATGCCGGCGGGCAGCGAGAAATAGGAGGCATCGCCCTTGTACGGGCAATAGCTATGATGGTCGGTGCGCGAGAGGAGCGCCATGTCCGCGTCCTTGCGCGGAATGTAGAAGACCGCCGGGTAGCTGGCTTCGCGCAGCACGAGCGATTCCGTCGTGTCGGCAATCACGCGTCCGCCCGCCGTCACTCTCACGCGGGCGGCATTCGGTTCGATCGTGATCGGATGATCGGGGCCGGGGATGCGGATCGGCTTGTCAGTCATGGCGACACCTCGCAAAAAGGGCGGCCCCGAAGGACCGCCCGGTTGATATATCAGAGGGCGGCGCGCTTGCCGCCATCGACGTTCACGACATTGCCGGTGATGAACGACGCCTTGTCCGAGCTGAGGAACACGACCGCCTGGGCGATCTCGTCCGGCGTGCCGGTGCGGGCCAGCGGGATCGTCGAGGCGAGGCCTGCCTTCCCCTCTTCACCGCCGGTGAAGCGGTCGAGCATCGGTGTCTCCACCGGTCCCGGCGCGACGGCGTTGACCCGGACACCGAACGGAGCGGCTTCCAGCGCCGCCGCCTTGGTCAGCCCCTCCACGGCATGTTTGCTGGCAGTATAGAGCGCTGCGTTGGCGAACGCCGCCTGGCCAAGCACCGAGGAGATGTTGACGATCGACCCCGAGCCCTGCGCCTGCAGTACGCGGAGTTCATGCTTCATGCTGAGTAGCACGCCCAGCACGTTCGTATCGAACATCGCGGCGTAGCTTTCCGGTGTCTGGTCCGTCACCGGACCGAACTGGCCCTCGGTGCCGGCATTGTTGACCGCGATATCGAGGCGGCCGAAGCGCGCGACGGTGCCGTCGACCAGCGCGCGGAGATCTTCCTCATGGCGGACATCGGCGCGGATGAAATGGGCCTCGGCGCCGAGGTTCCGCAGATCGGTCGCGACCGCTTCGCCGGCTTCGGCATTGCGGCCGGAAATGACGACCTTCGCGCCTTCACGGGCAAAAGCTTCTGCGGTGGCGCGGCCGATCCCGGTGAGGGCGCCGGTGACGAGGACGACGGGTGCTGTCATTCTAGTGATTCCTGATAAACTCTGGCAGGGCGAGATGCGCTGCGGATCATCAAATATGTACGTACGTATTTTTCGCAAGGGGTACACTATGTCCGTACGTATTAAATCTGATAAAGGCCTGGAAACGCGCGGTTTATTTCTTTGTCCCTGCCGCGGGGAACGACCGTGGCCGCGCCCGACGCCTACCAGCCGCTACGGGCCGCATCTTCCTGTTCGCACCGGGAGGAAGGAGAAAACCAGACCAGCTTCAGCGTTGCAGGATATCGAGGGCGATCCGCTTGAGCCGCTTCATCGGCTCTGCGCTCCGCTCGACCTTGGCCAGGAGGTTCGCGCCCTGGAGCGAGGCGACGAGGAAGGCGGCGACATCGTCGCAATCGAGATCGGCGCGCACTTCGTCCGCCGCGACCGCCGCCCTGAGGCAGGACGCGATCGCGTCACGTACCGCGTCGAAAATCTCGACGAGATGCGGCCTGATTGCGTCGCTTCCGCTGGTCTCCGCGGCGAAATTGCCGATCATGCACCCGTTGCACAGGTTCTCGCCCGAGGCGCGTTCGATATTGGCGTCGAGAAAGGCGCCGAACCGTTCGAGCGGGGGAAGGGCATCGTTGCGCAGCGTTTCGGCAAAGACGGCCACGCTTTTCTGGAAATAGATGTCCAGCACCTCGAGGCCGAATGCTTCCTTCGAGACGAAGTGATTGGTGAAGGAGCCCTGGGGCACCCCCGCCGCCTGGACGATATCCCGCACGCTGGCGCCACCGAAGCCGCGCTCATGCACCACCCGCACCCCTGCGGTGAGGATCTTCTCGCGGTTGGAGACTTTTGCCATGAAAGCAATATGGCCGTCCATATTATTGTGTCAAGTATGACGGCGGGGTGACGGGGAGCCCGCATCGCGCTAGCGAAGGCATATGACCCGCCTGAAGCTCGACGAGTTCCTGCCCTATCGTCTGTCGATCGCGTCGAATCGCGTGTCGTCGGCGATTGCGACGGCCTATCAATCGCTGTTCGGGCTTCGCATCCCCGAATGGCGGCTGATCGCGGTGATCGCGGAGAGCGACGGGTTGACCCAGCAGGCACTGGGCGTGGCGACGCGGATGGACAAGGTGACGGTGAGCCGCGCCGCCATCGCCCTGGTCGATCGCGGACTGGTCCAGCGGCGGCCCAATCCGGACGACCAGCGATCGCACCTCCTGTCGCTGACCAGGGCAGGGCAGGCGCTGTACGAGAGCGTCGCACCCAAGGCGCTTGAACTGGAAGCGCAGGTCTTTGCTGGATTCTCCGTCGCGGAAATCGCGGCGTTTCGCGCGATGCTCGACCGGATCGAGGCGTCGGCGGCACCACTCGACCCCGAACAGGCTTGATAGCCGGCCCCGGCCTGTCCTAAGCGCGGTCGGCCCTCCCCAGGCATTCGCGACTTTTCCAGGAGGCCCAATGCCCGAAATGCTCGATCGTGCCGGTTTGTCCGTTGCCCCCCAGCTTGCGTCGTTCGTCGAAGAGCAGGTGCTGCCGCCGCTCGGCATCGATCCTGCCCTCTGGTGGCAGGGGGCGGCGGACCTGTTCGCGCTGTTCGCCCCGGAGAATCGCGCGCTGCTGGCAAAGCGCGACCTGCTCCAGGAGCAGATCGATTCGCGCTACGTGGGGGGCGAGGGCGCCGACGAGGCGTTCCTGCGCGAGATCGGCTATCTCGTGCCAGAGCCGGCGCCTTTCGCGATCGGTACCGACAAGGTCGATCCCGAGATCGCGACGATGGCGGGGCCGCAGCTCGTCGTTCCGGTGCTCAACGCCCGTTTCGTCCTGAACGCAGCCAATGCGCGCTGGGGCAGCCTGTACGACGCGCTCTATGGCACCGACGCGCTGCCCGGCATGGCGGTGCCCGGCGGGTATGATCCGGTGCGCGGCGCGCAGGTGATCGACTATGCCAAGGCGTTCCTCGACCAGGCAGTGCCGCTGGCGAGCGAAAGCTGGGCTGCCTATCGTGGTGGTACGCCCGATCTGGCCGATCCGGCGCAGCTTGTCGGCCGCAAGGGCGAATCGCTGCTGTTGCGGCATAACGGCCTGCACATCGAGATCGTCATCGACCGGGAATCAGTGATCGGCGGCGGCGATGCGGGTGGCATCGCCGACGTGATCCTCGAATCCGCGATCACCACGATCGTCGACCTGGAGGATTCGATCGCCGCGGTGGATGCCGAGGACAAGGTCGCTGCCTATGCCAACTGGCTCGGGCTGATGCGCGGCGACCTCGCTGAAAGCTTCGACAAGGGCGGCAGGACGGTCACGCGCAGGCTCAATGCCGATCGCAGCTATGACGCGGTCGGCGGCGGCACGCTGACCCTGCCGGGCCGCAGCCTGTTGTTCGTGCGCAATGTCGGCCATCTGATGACCAGTCCGGCGATAACGCTGGCCGACGGGGCAGAGGCGCCCGAGGGCATCCTCGACGCGATCATGACGGCCACGATCGCGCTTCACGATCTTCGCGGGCTGGGGGCCTATCGCAACAGCCGGGCGGGTTCCTTCTACGTCGTGAAGCCCAAGATGCACGGTCCGGAGGAAGCCGGCTTCACCAACCGCCTGTTCGATGCGGTCGAGGACCTGCTTGGTCTCGATCGCCATACGATCAAGGTCGGGGTGATGGACGAGGAACGGCGCACCTCGGCCAATCTCGCCGCCTGCATCGAGGCGGTGAAGGACCGGATCGTGTTCATCAACACCGGTTTCCTCGATCGCACCGGCGACGAGATGCATACCGCGATGCGGGCGGGGCCGATGATCCCCAAGGCCGAGATGAAGTCGAGCGACTGGATCAAGGCCTATGAGGATCGCAATGTCCGCATCGGGCTGGCGCACGGCTTTTCGGGCAAGGCGCAGATCGGCAAGGGCATGTGGGCTGCACCGGACCGCATGGCCGACATGATGGAACAGAAGATCGGCCACCCCCGGTCCGGCGCGAATACTGCCTGGGTGCCGAGCCCTACCGCGGCGACGCTCCATGCGATTCACTATCATCAGGTCGACGTGTTCGAACGGCGCGTGGAGATTGCGCGCGAAGCCATTCCGGGCCTGAGCCATCTGCTCACCGTGCCGGTCGCCAAGGGCCGCAACTGGACGCCGGACGAGGTGCGTGCTGAACTCGACAACAATGCCCAGGGCATCCTCGGCTATGTCGTTCGCTGGATCGACCAGGGCGTTGGCTGCTCCAAGGTGCCCGACATCCACGATATCGGCCTGATGGAGGACCGCGCGACGCTGCGCATCTCCTCGCAGCACATGACGAACTGGCTGCTCCACGGTGTCGCGACCGAGGCGGACATCGATGCTGCCTTTGCGCGCATGGCGGCAAAGGTCGACGTGCAGAACGCGGGCGATCCCCTGTACAAGCCGATGTCCGGCCATGAGGCGACGAGCCTAGCCTATCAGGCGGCGCGGGCGCTGGTGTTCGAGGGGCTGACCCAGCCGAACGGCTATACCGAGCCGCTGCTCCACGCCTATCGCGCGCGGGCCAAGGCGGAAACGCGTTAGGCTGTCTTCCTCCCCCGGCGAAAGCCGGGGGTCGGAGAATGGAATCGAGAAAGCGGAACGCGTCTAAAGCGCGCCGGGGCCAAGGCTCAGGCCTTGTTCGCCTGCCTCTTCGCCATGAAGGCGAGGCGTTCGAACAGCATCACGTCCTGCTCGTTCTTGAGCAGCGCTCCGTGGAGTGGCGGGATCGCCTTGGTCGGGTCGCGGTTCTGCAGCACCTCGAGCGGCATTTCCTCGTGCAGGAGCAGCTTGAGCCAGTCGAGCAGTTCGCTGGTCGAGGGCTTCTTCTTCAGGCCGGGTACGTCGCGGACGTCGTAGAAGATGTCCATCGCCTTCGACACCAGCAGCTTCTGGATGCCGGGGAAATGCACGTCGACGATCGCCTGCATCGTCTCCCGGTCGGGGAATTTGATATAGTGGAAGAAGCAGCGGCGCAGGAACGCGTCGGGCAGTTCCTTCTCGTTGTTCGAGGTGATGACGACGATCGGGCGCTCGACCGCGCGCACCGTCTCCTTGGTCTCGTAGACGTGGAATTCCATGCGATCGAGTTCCTGGAGCAGATCGTTCGGGAATTCGATATCGGCCTTGTCGATCTCGTCGATCAGCAGGACGGGCACCTCGGGGGCAGTGAAGGCCTCCCACAATTTGCCGCGGCGGATATAGTTTGAGATGTCGTGGACCCGCTCGTCGCCGAGCTGGCCGTCGCGCAACCGGGCAACCGCATCATATTCGTACAGGCCCTGCTGCGCCTTGGTGGTCGATTTGACGTTCCATTCGATCAGCGGCGCACCGACCGCCTTGGCGATTTCATAGGCGAGGACGGTCTTGCCGGTGCCGGGTTCGCCTTTGACGAGCAGGGGGCGGCGCAGGGTGACTGCGGCGTTGACCGCGACCTTCAGGTCGTCGGTCGCGACATAGCTTTGCGTGCCCTCGAAGCGCTTCATGCAGTCGTCCAATCCCGTTTCGAATATCGGGTTTGGGGATAGAAGGATTGTGCTGCCCGGCGCAAGCCGGTTTGCTGCTCCCGGCGGGAGCCGGCTTACTGCCCTCGGCGGGAGCCGGCTTACTGGTGGTTGCGAGCGCTCGCGCGGGCTTCGAGCAGGTCCCACAGGCCGCGATGCTGGGCGAGGATCTGCTGCGCGCCGAACGCCATGGCCCGCTCGATCGCGGGCGTTTCGGCGAGCGCCGAGACCAGGGACGCGGTTTCCATCTCGTCGGGGAGGCTGGAGACTGGCGGCGTGACGCCGAAGCGGCGGGCAGCGGCGTCGAGCATGACGCGGACGGCAGCCCAGTCAAGCACCAGGGCGATCGCGGCGCCGGTCGCGCAACCGGTACGATCCGACTGGGCGAGCATGTCGAGCGCATGGCGCTGGCCGGCGACCGCTGCTTCCGACTCGGCCTGGCCCGGGGTCGAGGGCAGGGGGCCGGCAGCCGCGGTGAGCCGCGCGAGATAGGTCCGCTCCTCGATGAAGGCAGCGGCGGCGCTTTCAAGCCAGTCACGCGCAGCGGGCTGATGGCTGTGAACGACGGCATGATCGATGACGCCGGGATGGCGGCCATGGAGCCAGCACAGGGCGTGCACCGCGTCGGTCAGGTCGCGCACGGCGACGGTCGGACCGGACAGCGCGCGCGGCATCGGATGAGTCGCGGTCCCGTCGACCGACGCGAGCGTGGCGATGGTGCCCCAGCTGCCGCCGATGCGTTGACCAAGTGCCGAATCGAAAGCCATGACCCCCCGGGTTTCTCTTTGAACGCGCCGGCCAATCCGGGCGCGGTTTCACCAATGGAGCCATGTATTATACCGAAGGGCGTAAAGACCTGGTTTAGAGGCGATTAAGCCTGTCTCAACCACGATGGCCCGCGGGTGGCATCCCGGCATCGTTCCGCCGTATATTCGTGTCGATCCACCCCGTCTCAAGCCGGGAGCGCTGCCTCCGCCGACTATCGCAGGACGCTCCAGCGTCCCGGGTGCCCTGCGATAGAAAGAACCGGTTCCGAAACTATCAGCGGCCGCGGTGCCCCGGGGCCGAGTGTTTTTCAGGCTCGGCGTAGCGAGGCACCTCCGACGCCGCTTGAGAGAAGAGTCCGGGAACCCGAGATCCTATCCGCACCGGAAATGGGCCTATCGAATTGATACCGGTGTCAGTTGTATGATAACTTTTCTTTCTCCGGGCACGGCTCGCACGGGCGCCGGTGAACAGAAGAACGGAGAGGATCATGAACAGCGGCTATCTGCGCGCCGGACTCGCGGTATTGGGATGTTCGTTGGGGTTGGCGGCGACGCCGGCTCTGGCGTTCGGCTGCAACACCACGACCGACACGGCCAACGCGCCTTACTCGGCCAGCAAGTACAAGGCCGTCATCGACAACAGCCAGGCGCTGCAGGTGCAATCGACCAGCACCTGCCTGACGACGGCCGACATGCAGGCGTTCAAGATCGATATCGACAACTGGCGGCTGGACGGCGGCAACATGGCGTTCGCCTTCACTGGCGGCAACACGGGCGACCGGGTCGAACTGCGCGGCAAATCGTTCAGCGGGTCGGCGACCGGCAAGAAATGGTCGGGCAAGATCAAGCTGCAGAACGGCGGGAATTATTCCGACGAATTCACCGTCGGCCAGATTTTCGGCGAGTCGACGCAGGATCCGATCCTTCGTCTCGAATTCTATGCCAGCCGGTCAGGCGTGAGCAATCACATCTGGGCAGTCTATCGTACCGGGACCGGCAGCGCCGCGGTTGAATATGTCGATCTCGGCCCCGCGACGACGTCCAGCTACACGCAGGCGACGATGGAATATGGCAGCAACAACCGTATCCAGGTGACCTATGGCAGCACCGTCCACGACTTTACGACGAATTTCGGCTATTGGGACAATTCGGGCAAGAGCGTCTATTTCAAGGCTGGCTGCTATCTGCAAGGCAGCGGAAACTGCAGCGTGACCTTCTCCAGCCTTACTTTCAGCAGCTGATGCCGGGGCAGGGGAGGCGTCTTGCCGGCCTCCCCGCCCCACTGCTGCCTTGTCGTTCCTGCTTATTGGTCGAGGAAGCTGCGCATCTTGCGCGAGCGCGACGGATGCTTGAGCTTGCGCAGCGCCTTGGCCTCGATCTGGCGGATACGCTCGCGCGTGACCGAGAATTGCTGGCCGACCTCTTCCAGCGTGTGATCGGTGTTCATGCCGATGCCGAAGCGCATGCGCAGCACGCGCTCCTCGCGCGGGGTGAGCGAGGCAAGGACGCGGGTGACCGTTTCCTTGAGGTTCGCCTGGATCGCCGCATCGACCGGGATGACGGCGTTCTTGTCCTCGATGAAGTCGCCGAGGTGCGAATCCTCCTCGTCGCCGATCGGCGTTTCGAGGGAGATCGGCTCCTTGGCGATCTTCATCACCTTGCGGACCTTTTCGAGCGGCATCGACAGCCGCTCGGCCATTTCCTCGGGCGTTGGCTCGCGGCCCTGCTCGTGGAGGAACTGGCGGCTGGTCCGCACCAGCTTGTTGATCGTCTCGATCATATGGACCGGGATACGGATCGTGCGGGCCTGGTCGGCGATCGAGCGGGTGATCGCCTGGCGGATCCACCAGGTGGCATAGGTGCTGAATTTGTAGCCGCGGCGATATTCGAACTTATCGACCGCCTTCATCAGGCCGATATTGCCCTCCTGGATGAGATCCAGGAACTGCAGGCCGCGGTTCGTATATTTCTTCGCGATCGAGATCACGAGGCGCAGGTTCGCCTCGACCATTTCCTTCTTGGCGATACGCGCCTCGCGCTCGCCCTTCTGGACCATGTTGACGATGCGACGGAACTCGCCGAGCGACATGCCGGTCGCCTGGCTGATCTCCGAAATCTCGATGCGGATTCGATCGGCCCCCTCGCTCTCGTTCGCGACGAAGGCGATCCACTTCTTGTCGAGCTTCGACACGCTCGGCAGGAACTGCTCGTCGAGCTCGTGGCCGATATAGCGGTCGAGGAAGTCCTTGCGCGGCACCTTGTGGCGCTCGGCAAGGCGCAGCATCTGGCCGCCAAGCGCGGTCAGGCGCCGGTTGAAGGCATAGAGCTGATCGACGAGATATTCGATCTTCGCGTTGTGGAACTGGACGCTCTCGACCTCTGCGGTGAGGTCCTCGCGCAGCTTCTGGTACTTGCGCTCCTCGGCTGCCGACAGCTCTCCGCCCGCTGCCATCGCCTCGAGCCGCTGCTGCTGCATCCGGGAGAATTTCTTGTAGATCGCCGTGATGTTGGCGAACCGCTCGAGCGCCTGCGGCTTGAGCTGCTCCTCCATCTGGGCGAGGCTGAGGGTGTTGTCCTCCTCCTCATCGTCCGACGGCCGCGGCGTGCGCCGCTCGGTCATCGAATCCTCGTCCTCGTCGGCGGCTGCCTCTTCAGGCTCTTCCTCTTCCTTGAACGAGGGGCCGGCGGTCTTTTCGGAGATTTCGCCCGAGCCATCCTCCTCGTCGGTAAGCGATTCGGGCGCGGGGTCCTTCGACAGCATCGCGTCGAGATCGAGGATCTCGCGCAGCTGCATCGTGCCTTCATTGAGGGCGGTCGACCAGTCGATGATCGCGTTGAAGGTGATCGGGCTCTCGCACAGGCCCAGGATCATCGTGTCCCGGCCGGCTTCGATCCGCTTGGCGATGGCGATCTCGCCCTCGCGGCTGAGCAGCTCGACCGCGCCCATCTCGCGCAGGTACATGCGCACCGGATCGTCGGTGCGGTCGATGACCTCTTTCTTCTTGGTCTCGAGCGCGGGCGCGCTTTCCTCGGACGAATCGACCGATTCGACCTCTTCCTCCTGCTGGTCGGCCTCTTCGCCGTCCTCGCCGGCTTCATCGTTCTCGACGATGTTGATGCCCATCTCGTTCAGCGCTGACATCACGTCTTCGAGCTGGTCGGACGACATCTGATCCTGTGGCAGCGCCTCGTTGAGCTGCTCATAGGTGATGTAGCCACGCTTTTTCGCGCGGGCGACCAGCTTCTTGATCGACGCGTCGTTGAGATCGATCAGCGGCGCATCGCTGTTCTCGGTCGTGTCAGCGACGTCCGCCATTTCCGTCTTCGCCATTAATTGCCCTCGGTACCTAAAGCTCTGGCGTCTTCGTTCGCTTGCACCAGATTTGCAAGTCGTGCGTCGAGCGCCTGTTGTTCCTTCACCAGCGAAACCTGCCGTTCAAAGGCTTCGTCCGAATAACGCGCCTTGAGCGCCACCGTTGCTTCCGCCAGTGCCGCGTCCACTTCAGGCCGCGCCACAAGGATGGCGATGGCCTCGTCCAGGTCCTCCCTCGCTCTCGCGGGTTCGGCACCTTTCTGCGTGAACGAACACGATAATTGGTCGGCCCGTAGCAGATCACTTGCGATGTTATCGAATCCTGATTTTGCCAATATGGTGAGCAAGCCCTCGCTATCAAGCGCCTGATCTTCAACGGCCAGGTCGACCACCGCCTCGAACAGCCGTCCAAGTGCCCCGTCGGCGAGCTTCAGCGATCCGAGAACTTCCATGTGGCGGGCGATCTCGGCCGGGTGGCGGATCAGGCCGGCGAGCACTGCTTTCGCCAGGATTCGGTCGATTCCGGTGGCACGGACGCCCTTGGCGATGTCGGAAACGGGCGGGTCGGGTGCCTTCCATTTCTGGCCCGGCTTGCGTTTGGCCGCCGGCTGGAAAGGGCGGAACGGCTCGCGCGCCTTGGCATAGAGATTTTCGAAGCGGCGCCTGAACTCGGCCTGATATTCGATGCTGACATTCTTGTCGGCGATCGAATGGGCGTGCTCGTTGAGGCGCATCTTCAGGCCCGCTTTCTGTTCGGGCGTGACGAGAGGCTCGGCGGCGAGCTCGTGCGCCCAGAGACGGTCGACCAGCGGCTCGGGCGTGCGGAGCAGTTCCTCGAACGCGGCAGGTCCCTTGGCGCGGACCAGGTCATCCGGGTCGACGCCCTCGGGCAGGGTGACGAAAGCGAGGCTGCGGCCGGGCGCGAGCATCGGCAGCGCGCGGAGGGCGGCGCGCATCGCTGCCTTCTGCCCGGCCGAATCGCCGTCGAAACAAAGGATCGGCACGTCGTTGAGGCGCCAGAGCCGTTCGAGTTGCGCCTCGGTCAGCGCGGTGCCGAGCGGAGCGACCGCTTCGCCGAAACCGGCCTGGGCGAGGGCGATCACGTCCATATAGCCCTCGACCACCAGCACGCGGCCGCTCTTGCGGCTGGCCGGGGCGGCGCGATCGAGATTGTAGAGGGTACGGCCCTTGTCGAAGAGCGGCGTCTCGGGCGAGTTGAGATATTTTGGCTCGCCGTCGCCGATGATCCGCCCGCCGAACGCGATCGGACGGCCGCGCGGGTCGCGGATCGGGATCATCAGACGGCCGCGGAACCGGTCGTACGGCTCCTTGCCCTCGACCGAGATCAGCAGGCCGGTCTCGACCAGCATCGGATCGCCATAGTCCCTGAGCGCATCCTTCAGCTTGCCGCGCGAATCAGGGGCGAAGCCGAGGCCGAATTCCCGCGCGGTCTCGGCGCGGATGCCGCGGCGTTCGAGGATGCCGCGCGCTTCGGCACCGGCGATGCCGTTGAGCTGGTCGGTGAACCAGGCGGCGGCGTCGGCGCAGGCCTCGTGCAGCCCCTTCGCCCGTTCGGCACGCTCGGCCGACTGGCGGTCCAGCGCCGGCATCTCCATGCCGGCTGCCTGGGCGAGTTCCTTCACCGCATCCATGAAGGGCAGGCCGCGCTGATCGGTCATCCAGCGGATCGCGTCGCCATGCGCGCCGCAGCCGAAGCAATGGTAGAAGGCCTTGTCGTCGTTGACGTAGAAGCTTGGCGACTTCTCGTTGTGGAACGGGCAGCAGGCGCGGAACTCGCGGCCGGCCTTTTGCAGCTTGGTGGTGCGGCCGATCAGCGACGACAGCAGGGTGCGCGCGCGGAGCTCGTCAAGGAATTGGGGGGAGAGGCTCATTGTGAGGCCTCGCCGGCACGCGCACTTCTACTCCCCTCCCGCTTGCGGGAGGGGCTGGGGGTGGGCTCCCGACCCGCCAAATCCGCAGCGTCGGCGATAGTCTCCAGCACTCCGTCCATATTCGATGTCAGATCGTTGTTCCAGAAACGGAGAACGCGATAGCCGGCTGCCTCGATCAGCCGCGTACGATTCTCATCATATTCCTGGTTCTCGCCATGTTGATGGCCATCAAGCTCCACCACCAGCCTTTGGGACCGGCAGACGAAGTCTGGAAAGAAACCCGCCACCGGCATTTGCCGGCTGAATTTCAGTCCATGAAGGCGAGAACCCTTCAATTGCTGCCATAGCAGCTTCTCGTGGAGTGTCGGTTCGTTGCGAAGGTCGCGTGCTCTCTCGGTCGGCCTGCCCAGCCGAAACCGGGCGCCCACCCCTCGGTCCCCTCCCGCAGGCGGGAGGGGAGGCGCAGAGGCACTGCTGTCGTGATCTCCGCTCAGGTTCTCCACCTTACGCCAAAGCCGCCTTCACCAGCCCGCTCGCCTTGCTCATGTCCAGGCTCTGCGCGTGGCGAGCCTTCAGCTCCGCCATCACCCGGCCCATGTCCTTCATGCCGCTGGCGCCCAGCTCGGCCTTGATCGCCTCGATCGCCGCCGACGTCTCGGCCTCGCTCATCTGCTGCGGCAGGAAGCGCTCGATCACCGCGACCTCGGCGGATTCGGCGTCGGCCAGTTCCTGGCGGCCGCCCTTCACGAACATCTCGATCGATTCGCGGCGCTGCTTGACCATCTTCTGCAGCACTTCGACCACCAGCGTGTCGTCGTCCTCGGGCGCCTTGCCGGTGCGTGCCTCGATGTCGCGATTCTTGATCGCCGACTGAATCAGGCGGAGGGCGGCGGTGCCTGGCTTGTCTCCGCCCTTCATGGCGGTGACGAGCGCGGCCTTGATGTCGTCGCGAATCATTGTCGGTCCTTTTCGGTAATCCGTACAGATAGCGCGGCGGCCGTATCTTTAACAGATTGACGCTCCGGCCCGCGAGGCTTAGCGACCGCCGCTTAGCGACATCGAAACCCGAAGGAGTGCCCGCCACGATGGCCGACGCCAAACCCGTAACTGCGCCCGAAGGAGCGACGGGAGTCCTCGTCCTCGCCAATGGGGACATTGCGTGGGGGCGCGGATTCGGCGCTGAGGGCGAGGCCGTCGGCGAGGTGTGCTTCCACACCGCGATGACCGGCTATCAGGAGGTGATGACCGATCCCTCCTTCGCCGGGCAGATCATCACCTTCACCTTCCCGCATATCGGCAATGTCGGTGCCAACCCCGATGACGTTGAGGCGAACGACCCCCACGCGCTCGGCATCATCGTGCGCGAGGATGTGACCGCACCGTCCAACTTCCGCTCGGTCGAGCGGCTCGACGACTGGATGAAGCGGCACGAGCGAATCGGCCTTTCCGGCATCGACACGCGCGCGCTGACCCGGCGAATCCGCACCGGCGGCGCGCCGAACGGCGTGATCTCGCACCGCGCCGACGGCAAGTTCGACATCCCGCTGCTGCTCGAGATGGCGAAGGCGTGGCCGGGGCTCGAGGGCATGGACCTGGCCATCTCGGTCACCACCGAGACTCATTATGGCTGGGAGGGCGGCATCTGGCGGCTCGGCTTCGGTTATGGCTCAGGCGGGGCAGAGGATTCGCGCCCGCATGTCGTCGCAATCGATTACGGCGCCAAGCGCAACATCTACCGCAACCTGGTGAAGGCCGGTGCCAAGGTCAGCGTGCTGCCGGCGACCGCCACGTTCGACCAGGTCATGGCACTGAAGCCCGACGGCATCTTCCTCTCGAACGGCCCGGGCGACCCCGCCGCGACCGGCGAATATGCGGTGCCGGTGATCCAGGCGCTGCTCGAGACCCGTATCCCGCTCTTCGGCATCTGCCTTGGTCACCAGCTTCTCGGCCTAGCGGTCGGGGCCGGGACGACCAAGATGTTCCAGGGCCATCGCGGCGCGAACCATCCGGTCAAGCGGCTGAGCGACGGCACGGTCGAGATCACCAGCATGAACCACGGCTTCGCGGTGCTGAGCGAGACGTTGCCGGCGACGGCGCGCGAGACTCATGTGTCGCTGTTCGACGGCTCCAACGCCGGGTTCGAGCTGACCGACCGGCCCGCCTTCAGCGTGCAATATCACCCCGAGGCGAGCCCGGGCCCGCAGGACAGCTTCTATCTGTTCGAGAAGTTCGTCGGCTCGCTGGAGAAAGCGGCATGACGCTCCCCGAGGTGGATCAGACCAGGTTCGAGCAGGAATGGCTCGGCGACCAGGACGTTCTCGCGAGCCTCGCGAAGAATGGCGACAGGCCGGAAATTCCCCGGATGGTCGATATCAGCTTCAGCGGTGACGAAGAGGCGCTGGACCGCCTTGCCGAGAATGCCGGGGAGCTTGGCTTCGCGGTGATCGACCGCGAGGAGAATGAGGAAGGCGGCATATCGCTCTTCCTGGCGCGGGAGCAGAAGGCGGACGCTGCTTCGATCAAGGCGCTGACGCTTCAATGTCTGCAGATCGAGATACTTTACGACGTGGAATATGAGGGTTGGGGCTGCATGGCCGAAACGGGATCGAGCCACTAATGCCAAAACGCACCGACATCTCCTCCATCCTCGTCATTGGCGCTGGCCCGATCGTCATCGGCCAGGCGTGCGAGTTCGATTATTCCGGCACGCAGGCGATCAAGGCGCTGCGCGAGGAGGGCTATCGGATCGTCCTGGTCAATTCGAACCCGGCGACGATCATGACCGATCCCGAGCTGGCCGACGCGACCTATGTCGAGCCGATCACGCCGGAAATCGTCGCCAAGATCATCGAGAAGGAGCGGCCTGACGCCGTCCTGCCGACGATGGGCGGGCAGACGGCACTCAACACCGCGCTCGCGCTGTTCAACGACGGCACGCTGGCGAAATACGGCGTGCAGATGATCGGCGCCGATGCCGAGGCGATCGACAAGGCCGAGGACCGGCTGAAGTTCCGCGATGCGATGGACAAGATCGGGCTCGAATCCGCCCGTTCGGCCATCGCGCACACGCTTGAAGAGGCGTTGGCCGGGCTTGAGGCGACCGGCCTGCCGGCGATCATCCGCCCGAGCTTCACCATGGGCGGATCGGGCGGGGGTATCGCCTATAACCGCGCCGAGTTCGAGGAGATCGTGCGCAAGGGGCTCGACGCGTCGCCCACCACCGAGGTGCTGATCGAGGAATCGCTGCTCGGCTGGAAAGAATATGAGATGG
>JAZKCJ010000022.1:0-55695 GCA_040388155.1 Pseudomonadota bacterium | reverse complement strand
CAACACCGTCAACGCCTTTTTGCAATTTTCTTACACCAAACCACAAAAGGCCCGGTTTTCCTTGGTTTAAGGGCTTGCAAGGCCTCCTGGCCCGGCGAATCCGGGCCATGCCACGGGCCGTTGCAGAGGATTCGCCGGGACTGTCAGTAATGACATAGAAACTGCCACCAGTTCGAAGGCCGGTTTCAGTCGCCCGGACCACCGGCATAATCAGGCCCATAGACGGCAGCGCGAATATCGTGATGCAACGACCCGTCGAATGGCGTGACCTGGACGAAGAACACCACGGCCATGTCGTTGGCGGGATCGACCCAGAACAGAGTCGTTTCTGCACCATCCCAGAAGAATTCCCCGACGGAGCCGCGATTCTCTGCGTCCGTGCGGGGTTGCGCCGTCCGCACGGCGACATCGAGACCGAAACCGACCGCTCCCTTGCCCGGCAGGAAGAACCGCCGGGTGATTCGCGGATCGAGCTGGTCGGTCGACATCAGCCGAATCGTCGACGGTGCGAGGATGCGTGTTCCATCCAGCGTGCCGCGACCGAGCAGCATGCGGGCAAAGCGCATGTAATCGTCGAGCGTCGAGGCCAGCCCTGCCCCACCCATCGTCAAGCGGCGCGGACCGAAATTGAGGGCGCGCGTCTTCTCGTCCGGTTGCCGGACGAGCCTGCCATCAGCCTGCTTCACATAACTCGCGGCGAATCGAGCCAGACGCTCCGGCGGCTGGGTCCAGCCGGTATCCTGCATGCCGAGCGGATCGAGGATAGCCCGCCTGACATGCTGCTCGAACAGCTCACCCGTCAGGTGTTCGACGAGCAAGGCCTGGACATCGACGCCCGCACTGTAGCTCCACTCCGCGCCGGGATCGAACAGCAGCGGCACGTGCGCAAGCTTGTCGCCCATCTCCTCGAGGCTGTTGGTCAGCGCGAGCGGATTGATCTGATGGAAGATGACATCCGCAGCAGTGTCGCGCATGCCATAGGAGAAGCCGGCCGTATGCCGCATGATATCTCGGATCGTGATCGGTCGTGCGGGAACGCGGAGGACGGGTTTTCCGTCGGCGCCCGTGCCGTCGATCACCTTGACCTCTCCAAAGGCCGGCAAGTAGCGGGCTAGCGGATCGTCGAGGCCAAACTTGCCCTGCTCCCAGAGCTGCATCAGGGCAACGCCGGTCACCGGCTTGGTCATCGAGAAGATCTGGACAAGCGTGTCGCGTTTCATCGGCCGATGGGCCTCGCGATCGGCCTCCCCCGCCGCGCCGAAATAGCGTTCTGCCCCCTGCTGCCAGATCAGCGCCGATGCACCCGCAGCTCGTCCCCCGGCAACCATTTGACGAAGCGCTTCATCGATCCGCATATGATCGAGGGTGAAGGCCGCTGCCCCGACGGGCTCGCCTGCCCAGCCACTCCGCGGCGCGGCCAGACCCAGGACGATCGTCGCCAACGCGCTGCGTCGCTGCATTTCAGCTTCTCCCCTATTATGCTTGATGATAACGTTCACAAGACCGGCTTTACAAGAGAATTAGCAGACGCCGGCTTCGATCGGGAGAAGAGTTGCCGCATGATGAGTCAGCTCATCCTGATGACTGCGCAGGCGACGGGCCTGGCGGCGACCAACTACGCGGTCGACGCGCCGATGCAGCGCCCTTCCTCGACACCAAGCTGGGCCGACGAGTTCGACGGCACGCGGATCGATCCCGACGCATGGCGATACGACACTGAGCGCAATGCGCAGGGCTGGTTCAATCACGAGCTTCAATATTATGCCGCCGCCCGGCCCGAGAATGCGCGGATCGAACACGGCGCGCTGGTGATCGAGGCCCGCCACGAGACGTTGCGGACGCAGCGCGACTGGGGCGGGCAGGCTTATAGCTCGGCGAAGCTCGTGACCCGGACAGCGCGAGGCTATGGCTTCTACGAAGTTCGTGCGAAGCTGCCCTGCGCACGCGGCACCTGGCCCGCGATCTGGTTGCTGCCGTCTGGCGGGACATGGCCGGATGAAGGCGAGATCGACATGATGGAGATGGTCGGCTGGCAACCGGAGATGGTCCACGCAACGCTCCACTCCGGCGCGTTCAACCATCGCCTCGGGACTCAGCGCGGCGCCGAAAAACGGGTGCCGACAAGCTGTTCGGCATTTCATCGCTACCAGCTCGACTGGCGCCCGGATGCGATCACCATCGGGATCGACGACCGCGCCTATATGCGGGTCAGGAACGAGCGGGCGGGCGGCCAGGCCGCGTGGCCGTTCACCCGCCCCTATAACCTGATCCTCAACCTCGCGATCGGCGGCGACTGGGGTGGTGCGAAGGGCGTCGACGACGCCGCACTGCCGCAACGGATGACGATCGACTATGTGCGCTATTGGCGGAGGGCGCCGCGATAATGAGCAAGCCCGATATCACGGTTCACCACCTGGGCCGCGAGAAGCAGCCGCTCGTCGTCATCGACAATTTCGCGCCCAACCCCGACGCACTCCGTGCTGCCGCGCTCGCCGCCCGTTTCAGCCCGGCCGAGCAGTATTATCCAGGCATCCGCGCGCCGCTTCCGACGGGATACATACCGGAGCAGCAACCAGTCATCGCGACCATCGCCGCCGATGTCTTCGGCCAAACGGGCCTTGCCCAGGTGATCGACGCCAGCTTTTCGATGGTCACGTCGGAACCTGCCGCCCTGTCGGTCGCCCAGCGCCTGCCCCATTGCGATGCCTTCGCCGTCGAACGGATCGCGCTCCTGCATTATCTCTCGCCTGAAGGAGGCGACGGCACCGCCTTTTTCCGCCACCGGTCCACCGGGTTCGAGACGGTCGATCAGGCCCGCGCGCCGATCTATTTCGATCAACTCGGCGCCGAAATCCGTTACGGCGGGGAACCACCCCTCGCCTATGTCGCCGGAGACACCCCCCTGTTCGAGCGCACGATGCTGGTGGAGGCACGCTACAATCGCGCGCTGATCTATCGAAGCTATCTGCTGCACAGCGGCGCGATCTCGCCGGGCGCCCTGCTGGCGCCCGATCCGGCCAGCGGCCGGCTGACGGTCACGGCATTCCTGTCAGTCGCACAAGAGGAGACGCGCTGATGGACGCATATCAGCCAACACGCCGGTCGGTGGTGGCGGGACTGGGTGGAACGGCGGTTGCCGCGGTGACCGCGGCCGCTGCGGCCCGCCCTGCCCGCTCGCCGGATCCGGATCTCGGACCGAATGTCCTGATCGCCGATCCGTCCATGCCGCGCGCCGTCCTCCAGCAGCAGGTCGATGCCATCTTCCAGTCGATGGAGCGTGCTCACTTCACCGACGCGCGCCACGCAATCCTGTTCAGGCCCGGCCGATATGATGTCGACGTGAATGTCGGCTTCTTCACCCAGGTCGCCGGCCTCGGCGCGCTGCCCGGCGACGTCGCGATCAACGGGCACGTCCATGCCGAAGCCGACTGGGCAAAGGGCATGGCGCTGGTGAACTTCTGGCGTGGCGTCGAGAATCTGGAGGTTCGCCCGCCCGATGGCGCCGACCGCTGGGCGGTGTCGCAGGCAGCGCCGTATCGCCGGGTCCATCTGGGTGGGGACCTCGCGCTGGACGATGGCGGCTGGTCGAGCGGAGGCTTCATCGCCGACTGCCGGATCGACGGCACCATCCGGTCGGGAAGCCAGCAGCAATGGTTTACCCGCAACAGCGAGATACGCGGCTGGAATGGCGCGAACTGGAACATGATGTTCATGGGCGTGGATGGCGCCCCGGCGACGAGCTTTCCCGAACCGCCCTATACGACCATCCCGACCGTTCCCGTCATTCGGGACAAGCCCTTCCTCCACATCGACGCGACTGGTGCGTGGAAGGTGTTCGTACCAGCCCTGCGGCGGGCGGCACGAGGCGTCAGTTGGGGGGACCGGAAACCGCAGGGCAGCTCCTTTCCGCTGTCGCGCTTCTTCATCGCTCGTCCCGACATGCCGGCACGACGGATCAATGCTGCCCTCGCGCTCGGGCGGAATCTGTTGCTGACGCCCGGAATCTATCGCCTCGACACGCCACTCAGGATCGATCGCGCGGACACCGTCGTCCTCGGGCTCGGCCTCGCGACCCTGCTCGCGGAAGGCGGCAGCAAGGCGATCGTCGTGGCGGACGTCCCGGGCGTCACGATCGCGGGACTGATGATCGATGCCGGACCGATGCTCTCCCCGGTACTGGTGGAGATAGGTCCCAGGGGCGCCACGCGCGACCACCGCGCCAACCCCACGCTTCTGTCGGATCTTTTCTTCCGCGTCGGCGGAGCGAGCATCGGCAATGCCGATACCTGCCTGGAGATCAACAGCCACCATGTGATCGGCGATCATCTGTGGATCTGGCGTGCCGATCATGGCGACCGGGCTGGCGGCCGAGTCCATGTCGGCTGGGATGAGAGCGTCGGCAATCAGGGGCTGGTGGTGAACGGCGACGATGTGACGATGTGCGCGCTCTTCGTGGAGCATTTCCGTCGCTACAACACGCTCTGGAACGGAGAACGCGGCCGGACCTGGTTCTATCAGAACGAACTGCCCTATGACCCGCCGAGCCAGTCCGCCTACATGGCCGGCACGACGCGCGGCTGGGCCGCCTATAAGGTTGCCGACAGGGTCGACGATCATGAAGCCGTTGCGCTGGGCATCTACGCAAACTTCACCGCCGACCCCGGCATCGTGGTGGAAAGTGCGATCGAGGCACCGCGCAAGCCGGGCGTCCGCTTCTCGAACGTCACGACGATCTCACTCGGTGGCGGCAAGGGAACGATCGCGCATCTGGTCAACGAGGCCGGCGAGGCAGCGCGCGCCGGAGCGATCAGGCAGACGCTCGTCAGCTATCCACCCGATCTCTAGCGCCGGCCTCGTACCCCGAGAACGCAGAGGCCGCCGCACAAGGTCAATGCCACCAGCGCAAGCATGACGGCGCTGAAATCATGCGGTGTCGCCAGCAGCCAGGTAAGCAACGGGCCAAGCAACGACGGGAGCGTGTTCGTCAGGTTGATCAGCCCCAGATCGCGACCGCGGTGATGAGGGTCCGGCAGCAGTTGCATCGAGAAAGCCGCGTGCAACGGCAGGAACACGCCGGAACCGATCGCATAGACGCCGAATGCCAGCGCGCCCGTCCCCCAGTCGCGCGCGAACGCCATGCCGAGCAGACCGATGGCAGCGACGATAGCGGCCGCGACCAGAAACGGCTTGCGACGATCAAGCCGGTCGGACAGCCGACCGGCCAGCACGGCGATCGGCAACGGAAGGATGAACGATATCGTCAACAGATGGCCAACGCGCGACGCGAGGTCGCGGTGCGGCTGGTTCGGGGTCACGCTCTCGAAGTAATAGAGCAGGTACAGCGACAGGACCACGCCAGCGATCTGCATGAAGAGCCGGGCGCCCCACGCGGCGGCAAGGTCGTGGCGTTGGGAAATGGCCAACCGGCCCGGCTCGATCACGATCGGAACCGGCCGTGCGCGGGCGAACAGCAGCGGCGTCACGCATAGGGCGAACGCCAGCACCACGATCGCGAGTTGCGCTGCCTGGCCGAGCGTGCCGACACTCACCACGATCGCGAGCACCGCCGATGCCGACGGGTTGGCCAGCGCAAGCAGGCCGCCGGTAAAACCCTTCTGGGCGTCGGGTATCTCGTCCGCCATGATTGCCGCGAGCGGCCCCAGCATCGCGTTGAGCGCAGTCTGGAAAACGATCGTCGCCACGATGATCGCGCCGGGCGTCGACGCGGCATCGATCAGTGCATAGGACGTGGCCGTCGCCAGCAGACCGCCGGCCACCCACTTGCGACGCCCCTTCCCGGCCGCCACCGAGCCGTCGCTGAGCCAGCCGAACAAGATGCTCGACAGGCTCGCCGCGATCGCGCCGCTGGTGACCGTCGCGGTGAATACACCGAGCCGGGCATCGCCCGCCACCGCCTCGATCTTCATCGGCAGCAACAGGCTGAGGAGCGGCAAATAGCCCATCACCCCACCGACATGGGCAATCGCGTAGATCAGCAGGAAGCCGACCGCGCGATGGCCATCGCGCGGTCGGCCCGCAAGCGAAGGGAGCAAGGGTAAAGGCATCGGCTATTGCCGTTTATTGCGCCTGCCAGCGGCGATCGGCAACACGCGCGATGCCTTCAGGTCACGGCTTCATCGTCGCCGGTTCGAGCGTCGCGGTCGAGACCATCGAGCGATCGGCCGCGTCGCGCGCCAGCGCGACGCGGTAGCGGCCGCCGGCGATCCGCCAGCCCGGCAGCTTCAGATCATAGTCGGCGACGACACGAGGCTCCGCAGTCAGAGTCACGCGACGCGATTCCCCCGGCTTCAGTGTGACACGCTTGAACGCCGCGAGCCGCATCGGCGCATTCGATCCGTCGCGCGTGACATACATCTGCGGCACATCCGTACCCGCGCTGCGGCCGGTATTGACCACCTCGAACGAGATGCTCAGCGTCTTGCCGCCGGTCACGACCGGGCGGCGATACGCGAAGCTGGTGTAGCTGAGCCCGTGCCCGAACGCGAACAGGGGCTGCTGGCCCTTCTTCTCATACCAGCGATACCCGACATCGGCCCCTTCGACATAATCGACCGGGAAGCTGCTGAGCCGATACTTGCCTGCGCTGGCCGGATCGGCTGCGGCCTGTGCTTCGAGCGAGGTCAGCGTATCCAGCCCGACCGGCGCCGGGCGCGGTGCCTGCGACGCGGCGGCGAGGAAGGTGATCGGCAGACGGCCGGACGGATTCACCCGGCCGCTCAGGATATTGGCAATCGCCTCGCCACCACGCTGCCCCGGATACCAGGCCTGGACAACCGCCGGCACGGACTGAATCCATGGCATCAGCACGGGTCCGCCGGTTTCCAGTACCGCGATGGTCCTGGGCTGCGCCGCGGCCACGGCGGCGATCAATCCGTCCTGGCCATCGGGCAGGGAAAGGTTCGGAACGTCCTGGGCCTCGGTCGTCCACTGAGTCCCGAACACGATCGCGATGTCGGCGGCACGTGCCGCCGCAGCCGCGGCGGCGACATCCTTTCCGTCGACGAAGCTGATCTGAGCCCGCGGCATGGCGGCGCGCAGCGCCTTGAGCGGAGAGGAGGCATGATAGGTCAGGCGAGCGAAGGACATCGCCGCGCCCGAAGTCAGCGGGATCTCGATCGGCGCCCCGCCAACCGAGCGTACCTGGCTCGACCCGCCACCGGACAGCACACCGACATCGGCATGGCCGCCAATCAGCACGATGCGCCTGGCCGTGGCCGCGAGCGGCAACAGGCCACCCTCATTCTTGAGCAGGACGATGCCTGCCTCGGCCGCGCGCTGCGCCACATCGGCATGCTGCTCATAGGGGATCGTCTGCACCTTGTCCGATACCGGTGAATCGTACAGGCCGGTTTCGATCAGCCCGGTCAGATAACGCACGACCATATCGTCGAGCCGGGTCGTCGGCACCTTGCCCGATTCGACATCGGCCTTGAGCCGGTCGCTGAAGAAGATCTCGCTATCCAGCTCCTGCCCCGATTCCTGGTCGAGCCCGGCATTGGCTGCCTTGGCGGTCGAATGGACCCCGCCCCAGTCGCTCATCACCCAGCCGCGATAGCCCCAGTCGCGCTTCAGCACATGGTTCAGCAGGAAATCATTCTCGCACGCCCAGTCGCCATTGACCTTGTTGTACGAGCACATGACCGACCCGGGCTTCCCGCGCTCGATCGCGATCTGGAAAGCGAGCAGGTCGCTCTGGCGCAGGCTGGCCTCGTCGATCCGCGCATCGACGACCATCCGCCCGGTCTCCTGCGCGTTGAGCGCGAAATGCTTGACCGTCGAGACGATGCGGTTCGACTGGACACCAGCGATATGAGCGCCGGCCATCTCGCCCGACAGCAGCGGATCCTCGCCCAGATATTCGAAATTGCGCCCGTTCCAGGGATCGCGCGTCAGGTTGACGCCGCCGGCAAGCAGCACGCTGAAACGCTTGGCGCGTGCCTCAGCGCCGATCATGGCGCCGCCGGCACGGGCAATATCCGGGTTGAAGCTCGCCGCCGTCGCCAGGCTCGACGGCAGCGCCGTAGCGACATCGCCCTTGCGTTGCTCGACCTGGTTGGCGACGCCCAACGACGCATCGCTCTCACGGATCAGTGGAACGCCGAGTCGCTGGATACCATCGATATGGCCGGCCGAGGGGATCAACTCATTGGCCGTCTTGCCCTTGGCCATGGGTGGGAACAACCCGTGGACGAGCCCGATCTTCTCGTCGAGGGTCATCCGGGCGACGATGGTCCGGGCGCGTGCTCGGGCATCATGCGAGGACGCAGATGCCGAGGTGGGAGACGGCGCCGATTGCGCGCTCGCCATTGCAGCAAGCGACACGCTGAGCAGCGCCACGGCGATACGTTTCGACATCATCTCTCTCCTCCTTTTACCGGCCCGCCGACAGGGGATCGGACCGATCCATTGCTACCATTCCGCTCACGCCTATGCGTCGATCGACCACCAACAGCACAGTTTGAGAACGTTCTCAACTGACTTGACACCAATTGCTCGACGAGTCATGAGAACGTTCTCAAATCAAACGCGAACTGAATCGCGTTACAACAAGTCGGCGTGACAACGTTGACAAAAATGGGGGAGGATCGATGCGCAGCTTCAATGCCAGCTCGCTTTCGCGGCTTTTGGTGAGTGTTTCGGCAATCGGGATTGCGGCCGTGCCGCACGCGGCAGCGGCGCAGGAAGCATCAGCAGCCGGCGATTCGCGAATCCAGGCAGATGCGCCGCAGGGCGACGACATCGTGGTCACCGGCATTCGCGCCAGCTTGCGCCAGTCGCTCGATATCAAGCGGGATTCGCAGGGCGTCGTCGATGCGATCTCGGCCGAGGAGATCGGCAAATTCCCCGACACCAACCTCGCCGAATCGCTTCAGCGCATCACCGGCGTGTCGATCGACCGGTCCAACGGCGAAGGTTCGCTGGTTACCGTTCGCGGCTTCGGCCCTGAATTCAACCTGGTGACGCTCAACGGCCGCCAGATGCCGACCGCCCTGATCGGCGACGGCGGCAGCGCGCCATCGTCGCGTTCGTTCGACTTCGCCAACCTCGCCTCCGAAGGCGTCGCAGCGGTCGAAGTCTACAAGAGCGGCCGCGCGTCGATCGAATCGGGCGGCATCGGCTCGACCATCAATATCCGTACCCCGCGCCCGTTCGACCGGCCGGGCACCCGCGGCAGCCTCGCCGTCAAGGGCGTGATGGATACGTCCCAGAACGGCAAGAACGACATCACGCCGGAAGTCTCTGGCATCTTCAGCACGACCCTGGCGGACGACCGTATCGGCTTTGCGGTCATCGGCTCCTATCAGAAGCGCAAGGCGAGCACGAACCAGGCGATCGTCGGCTGGCGTGACGGCTATCTCGGCAACGAGAACAACTGGGGCTCGCTGGCGCCGCCGGGAACGCCGCGCGCAGCGAACATCACCAACCGGCCGGGCCCGACCGACGTCTATCAGGTCCCGCAGAATGCGTCGTACGAGTTCAACAACATCAATCGCGAGCGCATCAACGGCCAGGCCGTCCTGCAATTCCGCCCGACCGATGCGCTGACCGCGACGATCGACTATACCTATTCACGCAACACCGTCGAAACCCGCAACAGCAATGTCGGCATCTGGTTCAACCATGACGACACGTCGAGTTCCTGGACCAATGGTCCAGTTGCGGGCCCGGTCTTCTATACCGAGCGCTTCGCCGCGCCCGATGCCGGCTGCGTGGCGCCGTCGACGACCTGCAACGTCGGCAAGGACCTTTCCTATAGCGGGTCGCTCACCGCCAACCGCGCGGAGAACAAGTCGCTCGGCGGCAACCTGGTGTGGAAGGCGCCGGGCGGGATGACGGTGACGCTCGATGCGCATCACTCGACCGCGGAAGTGAAGCCGACCAACAAATACGGCTCGAACATGTCGGTCGGCACCGCCATCTTCGGCGTCCAGAACCAGACGATCAACTTCGACCATGACCTGCCGGTCATCTCGTACAACATGGCCCCCGGCATCGATCCGCTCAACGCCGCGCTAGTCACGCCAACCGGCAGCGCTTTCCGCAACGCCTATTTCAGGGACGAGATCAACCAGGTCCAGTTGAGCAGCCACTATGATCATCAGGGCGGCTTCCTCGACAGCCTCGATTTCGGCGTCTCCTATGTGCAGAACAAGGTCCGCTCGGCCTTCGGCACGATCCAGAACGACACCTGGGGCGGCATCGGCCCTGCGTCGTCGCTCCCGGACAACATGCTCTCGCTCGCGACGCTGCCGAACCTGTTCCCGGGCCTTGCGCAGTCGGGCATGGCCCAGAAATTCTACACCTTCAATTTCGAGCAGATGGTCGACCTGCTGGAGTCGAAGTTCCAGGCGTGCAGCAAGCCGCGATCGGGTACTGCCGCCCCCGGCACCTGCCTTGCGGACTTCAACACTGACCGGCGCATCACTGAAAAGACGATCGCACCCTATCTGCAGGTAGCGACCAAGTTCGACGCGTTCGACAATCCGGCGCACATCGTCGCCGGCCTGCGCTACGAGACGACGAACGTCTCGTCCTCGGCGCTGGTGCCGGTGCCATCACGCACCCAGTGGGTGTCGGATAACGAGTTCAACGTCGTCCTCTCCGGCGACAGCACCTTCACCCAGTTCCGGGGCGAGTATCAGAACTGGCTGCCGTCGGTCGATTTCGATATCTCTCCACTCCACAACGTCAAGCTGCGCGCATCGTACAGCCACACGATCACCCGCGCCGCCTATGACGTCATGCAGGGTGGGCGGACGCTGGACGGACTGTTCCGCGTCGGCGGAGGCACCGGCGCGCAAGGCAATCCGGGCCTGATCCCGTACAAGTCGAAGAATATCGATCTGTCGGCCGAGTGGTATTATGGCCGCGATAGCTATATTTCGATTGGCTACTTCCACAAGAACGTCGCGAACTTCATTTCGACCACCCGAGTCGATACCACCGCTTTCGGCCTGACCACCCCTGTGGGCGGTCCACGCTACAATGCGGCGCTCGCGGCACTCGGGGCGAATGCGACGGCCACCCAGATCCGCCAGTACATCTTCGCCCACTACCCGCAATCGTCGAACGCAGCACAGGGCCTGATCTACGCCCTGCCCGAGGATCCGGCGCTCAACTTCCAGATCACCACGCCGGTCAACAGCGATCAGACCGCTTCGATCCATGGCTGGGAATTCGCCGTCCAGCACAGCTTCTGGGATACCGGCTTCGGGGCGATCCTGAACTACACGATCGTCGACGGCAGCGCGAAGTATGACAACAGCAAGCCCGCCAGCTTCACCCAGTTCGCGCTGACCGGCCTCAGCAACAGCGCGAACGCGGTGGCGTTCTTCGACAAATACGGCATCCAGGCGCGTGTCGCGTACAACTGGCGCGGCGAGTTCCTGCAGACGACAGGTCCCAACCCGACCTATACCGAGGCCTATGGTCAGCTGGACGCGAGCGCGAGCTACGAGTTCAGGAAAGGGATGAGCGTCTTTGCCGAGGCCATCAACCTGACCGGCGCGAGCCGGCGCCAGCATCAGCGGTCAGATCGCAATGTCACCCTCGTCTCGCCGGGGTTCGCCCGCTACGCGGTCGGCGTTCGAGCGGCGTTCTGATCCGGGCCCGCCGGGAGACTGCAGACGACGGAAAAGCCACCCTCGAACGAGGGTGGCTTTTCCTCTTCCCGCACGGCAAGCTGCCGGTTGTGAATGAAGGCGCGTAGCGTGGACAAGGCAGTCTCCAGCATCGTGATCGTCGGCGGCGGCACCGCCGGCTGGCTGGCGGCGTGCCTCATCGCTGCTCGCGCCAATCCGGCAACCCGGGCGCCCATTACGGTGACGCTGATCGAATCGCCGGATATTCCGACCATCGGCGTCGGCGAAGGTACGTGGCCGACGATGCGGCGGACGCTCGAACGGATCGGGATCAGCGAAGCCGAGTTCCTTGTCGCCTGCGATGCCTCGTTCAAACAAGGTTCGCGCTTCGTCGGCTGGCGCACCGGCGGCGACGGCGACGAATATCTCCACCCTTTCGTGCCCCCTATCGACGGCGATCCGCGCGACGTGATGGCGGCGTGGCGCGACCAGAGCCCCGACCTTCGCTTCGCCGAGATGGTCACGCCCCAGGCACGTCCGTGCCGGCTCGACCTGGCCCCGCGCCAAAGGACGATGCCGGACTATGCGGGGGCGCTCAACTATGCCTATCATCTCGACGCCGCGAAGCTGGCAGCCTTGCTCACGCGGCATGCGACCGAGCGGCTCGGCGTGCGCCATGTCCGCGACCATGTCGTCGGCGTCGAGCGGACGGAGGACGGGGATATCGCGGAGGTCCGTACGCGCGCCTCGCACGACATTGCGGGCGACCTGTTCATCGATTGCACGGGCCACGCCGCGCTGCTGATCGGCGAGCAATATGGCGTCGGTTTCCTCGATCGAAGCGGTGAGTTGTTCAATGATCGGGCGCTAGCAGTGCAGGTGCCGGTCGCGGCGGACAGCGCGATCGCATCGCAGACCAATGCCACCGCGCACGCCGCCGGCTGGATATGGGATATCGGCCTGCCGACCCGGCGCGGCGTCGGCTGCGTCTACTCGTCGCTGCATGCCAGCGACGAGGCGGCCGAAGCGACCCTCGCCGCCTATCTGCGCCACGCTTTGCCCGGCGCCGAGACCGAACGCCTGTCGTTCCGCCGCCTGACCTTCCGCTCGGGCCATCGCGAACGTTTCTGGGAACGCAACTGCGTCGCGATCGGGCTGTCGGCGGGCTTCCTCGAACCGCTCGAAGCATCGGCGATCGTGCTGATCGAACTGTCGCTTGAGGCGTTGCTCGACAATTTCCCGGCGACCCGCGACGTGATGGACATCCATGCCGGTCGCTTCAATGCCTTGTTCCGCTATCGCTGGGACCGGATCGTCGAGTTCCTCAAGCTCCATTATGTACTGAGCGAGCGCGACGAACCCTATTGGCGCGACCATCGCGATCCCGCATCGATTCCGCCGCGGCTAGCCGACCTGCTGCGCCTCTGGCGTGACCAGCCGCCATCGCGCGCCGACCTGCCGTCGGCAGAGGAGATCTTCCCGGCGGCCAGCTATCAATATGTGCTTTACGGCATGGGCTTCCCTGCCCCGCCCATCGGCCAGATCCGGGGAGCGCCCGGAGACGGCGTGACGCACCAGCTTCGCCAGGTGGAGCAGCGGGCGCGCGTGCTCGCCGCCAGCCTGCCCACCAACCGCGCCTATCTCGATGCCCTCCGCGCGCATCAGGATATGGCGCCATCCATGGAAAACACTCGCTGATATGTCCAAACACGCGCTTCTCACCACCGAAGACCATCGCGAGCTACGCGTACGCACCGGGCGCGGCACCGAGCTGGGCGACGCAGTGATGTGCAGCATCGCGGTACCGGGTGAGTTCCGCCGGGTGCAGGACGAATATCCGATCCTGTTCCGCCTCAACGACGAGCGCGACCGCTTCACCGCGCTGGCGATGTTCGGGTTCGAGACAGGCGAGAACCTGTTCCTCGACCGCGGCAACTGGGACGCGCGCTACCTGCCGCTCGCAGTCGACATCCAGCCTTTTCTGATCGGCGGGTCGCCGTCCGGGCACGGCGACAAGCAGGTGCATATCGACCTCGCCAGCCCACGCATTGGCGGGGATGGTGTCCGGCTGTTCGACGAGGACGGGCGGCCGAGCCCCTATCTTGAATCGATCAGCGAAAAACTGGGCGCGCTCGACGAGGGTTATCAGGCGTCCGAAAGCTTTTTCGCTGCACTTGAGCGCCACAAGCTGCTCGAACCACTGACGCTGGAGATCACGCTCGACGATGGCTCGACCAATCGCCTGGTCGGTTTCCACGGTATCGACGAGGATCGGCTGCGCGAACTCGATGCCACCACATTGGGCGAGTTGCACGCCGACGATCACCTGATGCCGATCTTCATGGCGATTGCCTCGCTCGGCCGATTGCGCGAACTGATCGCGCGCAAGAACCGCCGGATCGGGCATGGCTGAAGCCGATCCCGCGATCTTCGAAGCGCTGGCGACCGTGCCCGAAGTCACGGTCGCTGACACGGCGGCGCTGGACGCACTGCTACGCGACGCCGATCGCCCTTTCCTGGTGCGGGGACTGGTCGCCGATTGGCCGCTGGTGCAGGCCGGCCGGCGATCGAGCAGGGGCGCGCGCGCCTATCTGCTTGGCCGACACCGCGACGTTCCCTTCACGGTATCGGTGGGCTCCCCGGCATCGGGGGGACGACTGTTCTACGACGACGCGATGGGGATGAACTTCCATACGCTGCGCGCCAGATTGCCCGAGATCTTTGCGAAGATGGAAGCCAACGAAGGCCGTACCGACGCGCCGCCGATCTATCTCGGCTCGGTTGACGTGCATCAGTTCTTCAGTGGCCTGCATGAGGAGAATCATGTCGATCTCGGCGACCGCTCGCCGATCGCCAGCATCTGGATCGGCACACCTACGCGGATCGCGGCGCATAATGACCTTCCGCACAACCTCGCCTGTGTCGCAGTCGGCCGGCGGCGCTTCACGCTCTTCCCGCGCGAGCAGTTCCGCAACCTCTATCTCGGCCCGATCGACAATACGCCTGCCGGCCGCGCGATCAGCATGGTCGATTTCCACGCCCCCGATTTCGATCGTTTCCCCCGTTTCCGCGAGGCACTGCCCCACGCCCAGGTCGCCGAGCTCGACGCCGGCGATGCGCTCTACATCCCGGCGCTGTGGTGGCATCATGTCGAGGGGCTCGAGCCGTTCAACGTGCTGGTCAATTACTGGTGGCGCGAAACGCCGCGCTGGCTCGGCCAGCCGCAGGACGCGCTCAACCATGCGATGATGTCGATCCGCGACCTGCCGGACGACCAGAAGGCCTATTGGCGCGACCTGTTCGACTATTACGTGTTCGGCAGCGCTGACGTCGTTGCCGCGCATATTCCTGAAGAAGGGCGCAGTATTCTCGCCCCGTTGACCCCCGAAAGCGCCGGCCGTATCCGCGCCTTCCTGCTGAGGCAATTAAGCCAATGACCGATGGCATCCCGCACCCACGACGTATCGTCATCGCCGGCGGCGGCACCGCCGGCTGGATGGCGGCGGCGGCCATTGCACGTACCCTGGGCCGGACAGCCGACCTGACCCTGGTCGAATCCGATGCGATCGGCACGATCGGCGTCGGCGAATCCACCATCCCGCCGCTCGTCGTCTACAATCGCCTGCTCGGTATCAACGAAGCCGAGTTCATGCGGGCAACCCAGGCGACCTTCAAGCTGGGCATCCTGTTCGACGACTGGAAGCAGGTCGGCGATCGCTATTTCCATTCGTTCGGGGCGACCGGCAAGGACCACTGGTCAGCCGGCTTCCAGCATTTCTGGTTGTACGGACGCACCAGGGGGCATGATCAATCCTATGACGACTATTGCCTCGAGCTGATCGCGGCGCTGCAGGGCAAGTTCGCCCATCTCCCGGACGACGGGATGAACTACGCCTACCAGCTCGATTCCACCCTCTATGCGAAGTTCCTCCGCACCATGGCCGAGGGCGACGGCACGAAGCGCATCGAGGGCAAGATCGCGCGGGTCGATCTCGATGGCGAGAGTGGGAATATCGCGGCGCTGGTGCTTGAATCGGGCATGCGCATCGAAGGCGACCTGTTTCTCGATTGCACGGGGTTTCGCGCGGTGCTGATCGAGCAGGCACTGCACGCGGGTTTCGACGACTGGACTCACTACCTGCCGTGCGACAGCGCCATTGCGCTCCAGACCGAGAATGTCCGCCCGCCTGTCCCCTATACGCGCGCGATGGCGCACGACGCGGGCTGGCAATGGCGCATCCCGCTCCAGCATCGCAGCGGCAACGGCCTCGTCTATTGCAGCCGCTATCTCTCGCGCGACGATGCGCTCGAACGGCTGCTCGGCAATGTCGAGGGCGAGGTGCTGACGGAGCCCAATTTCCTTCGCTTCACCACCGGTTCCAGGCGGCGCCAATGGTATCGCAACTGCATCGCGATCGGCCTGTCGGGCGGCTTCATGGAGCCGCTCGAATCGACCAGCATCCATCTGATCCAGCGTGCCGTACTGCGGCTGATCCGGATGATGCCAATGGGTGAGATCAGCGCCCGCGACGTGGCCGAATTCAACGACCAGCAGGACGAGGATACACGGCAGATCCGCGATTTCCTCATCCTGCATTACAAGGCGACCGAACGCCGCGACAGCCCCTTCTGGCGCCAGTGCGCGGCGATGCCGATCCCCGATACCCTCGCCCAGAAGATCGAGCTTTTCCGCGAGACCGGCCGCGTCTTCCGCAAGAATGAGGAATTGTTCGCCGAGAACAGCTGGGTTCAGGTGATGATGGGCCAGGGCATCACGCCCCGGACCTATCATCCGATCGCCGAGAAGCTGCGCGACGACGAGGTCGACAAGCTGCTCGGCACGATCCGCGACAATGTGTCCCGCACCGTCGCGTCGCTGCCCGAGCACGGTGCCTATGTCGCCCGCTATTGCGGCGCGGCGACTCCGACGACACGGGGCTGAGCAGCATGGCGCGTCGACGGCAGGCCGTCACGATCAAGCACGTCGCGGCCGATGCCGGCGTTTCGTTGCAGACGGTCAGTCGGGTGATCAACAAGGAGCCCAACGTCAGGCCCGAGATGACGCTCCGGGTACAGGCCTCGATCGACAAGCTCGGCTATGTGCCCTCGATCGCTGCGCAGCGGATGAGCGGATCGCGTTCCTATCTCATCCTCGCCCTCAACGATCGCGAGCGGACCATCGCCGACTGGCGGAAGCGCGAGGGCACCGACTGGGTCGATCAGATGCTGCTCGGCGGCATGCTCACCTGCGCCGAATATGGCTATCGCATGATCGTCGAACTGGTCGATACGCATAGCGACCATATCGAGCGCGAGTTGCTCGGCGCGATCGCCGCGCTTCAACCTGACGGCGTGATCCTGACGCCACCCCATTCGCAGAACCCCCTCATCACCAATCTTCTCGACGAACAGAAGATCAGCTTCGCCCGGATCGGCTCGCTGACGGAGGGACCCGGCTTCGCCCTGACGATGGACGACGAGCGCGCCGCGCGCATGGCAACCGAGCATCTGATCGGGCTTGGCCATCGCCGGATCGGCTTCATCGCCGGTTCGCTCGAATATGAACTCAGTGCCTGGCGCGTCCATGGCTGGCGTATGGCGATGGAGGAGGCAGGCCTGGAAACCGCCGACCTGCTCGCCGAAGGCGATTTCAGCTACGCCTCGGGCAGGAGCGCGGCGATCCGCCTGTTCGATCAGGACCTGCCGCCCACCGCGATCATCGCAAGCAACGATCAGATGGCGCTGGCGACACTCGAAACGGGGCGCGAGCGCGGCATCGATGTGCCGCGCGATCTGTCGCTGGTGAGCTTCGACGACACTCCGATCGTCCGCTTCACCCACCCTCCGCTGACCGCTGTGGTGCAACCGATCGCCGACGTCGTCGCGCGAGCCGTCGAACTGATCATTGCTGACCAGGCCGGGCGCGATGTTCCCGATATGCCGGTCGCCGTCCCGGCGACGCTGGTGCTGCGCAGTTCCACGGCACCGCCCCGGCACGGCTGATCGACCATATGGCACGCCCCCGCATCGGGATCCCAATCCGACGATCCGTACCCGGAGACGGCCAAGGACAGGAGCATGACGCGTGAACCAGCAACGGTCACGGCGGCAACGAAACCCCGCCACCATCAAGGATGTCGCCCGCAAGGCCGGCGTGTCCCCGATGACGGTATCCCGGGTGCTCAACGCGAAACATAATGTGCACCCGACGACCCGCGAGGCAGTCAACGCTGCGATCACGGCGCTCAGCTACACCCCCAATGCCGCAGCACGCAGCCTCTCCGGTGCCGCGCCGGTGCGGATCGGGCTGCTCTACAGCAACCCCAGCGCCGCCTATCTCAGCGAGTTCCTGGTCGGCAGCCTCGACTATGCCAGTCGCGCCAACATCCAGATCATCGTCGAAAAATGCGACGGGCCCGAACAGGCGCAGGAAGCCGCCACCCGCCTGCTGCGCGGCGGCGTCGAGGGCATCGTGCTGCCGCCGCCCCTGTGCGACTCGCTGACCCTGCTCGAGGCGCTGCGCGAGGCCAATGGCCTGGCCGTCACCGTCGCCAGCGGCCATCCCGCCCCCGGCTTCTCCGCCGTCAGCATCGACGATCACCGTGCCGCCTTCGAGATGACCCGCCATATCGCCGCGCTCGGCCATCAGCGCATCGGCTTCATCATCGGCAATCCCGACCAGACCGCCAGCGAACGCCGCCTCGCCGGATATCGCGACGCGCTCGACGCGGTCGGCCTCCCCTATGACGCCGACCTCGTCGCCCAGGGCCTGTTCACCTATCGCTCCGGCCTCGACGTCGCCGAGCAGCTGCTCGACCTCGCCAACCCGCCTTCCGCGATCTTCGCCAGCAACGACGACATGGCCGCCGCCACCGTCGCCGTCGCCCACCGACACGGCCTCGACGTCCCCAACGACCTCACCGTCTGCGGCTTCGATGACACCGCCCTCGCCACCACCATCTGGCCCGAGCTCACCACCATCCACCAGCCCATCACCGACATGTCCCTCGCCGCCGTCGACCTGTTGATGAAGGAGATCCTAGATCGTCGCGCCGGGCACCGCCAGGCACCGCGACACCTCCAGCTTGGCTTCCGGCTGGTGCGGCGCCAATCCGATGCGGCGCCCCGCCGACGGCCGCTGGCGACCACCCTTCGCCTTGCCTGACGAAACGGCAGGCAAAGCTACGCGGGCGCTAGACCGACCAAGCGATTACCCCACGCGTCAGCTGTCTTCGCAAGAACCCCGGATCCAGGTCGCCAGCGTACGCCCGTTCGAATCGAGGGTCACCAGGTCGGCACTCCAGCCTGGAGCAATGCGACCATGGCTGCCTTCCAGCCGGAGGAAACATGCCGGGTGGCGACCAGCCATGTTCAGCGCCTGTGCCTGCGATACGCCCAGCATGGCTTCCGCGTTGTGCACCGCCTGCGCCATGTCGAGATCCGACCCGGCGAGCGTGCCGTCCTCGTTGACGCAGACACCGTCGACCACGTCGACCCGATGCCCCTGCAGCATAAAGCTCTTCTCGATCTGCCCGACGCTCGGCATCGCATCGGTGACGAGCATGATGCGCTCGCCCTTGGCATTCAGCGCTACCCGCATCGTCGCAGGATGGACGTGCCGCCCGTCCACGATCAGCCCGCACCAGCTGTCCCGATCCTCCAGCGCGGCGCCAACTGCGCCAGGCTCTCGCGATGCAAGCGGGGACATCGCGTTGAACAGGTGCGTGAAACCGGTCATCCCGGCATCCAGAGCGCCCCGGATGGCCTCGTAGCTGCCATCGGTATGGCCGGCGGCGACGATCACCCCGGCGGCGGCGAGCCGCGCAACCATCGCCGCGCTGGTCTTTTCCGGCGCCAGGGTGACCAGCGTGCGACCGCGCTTCAAACCGGTGACGGCCGCATAGCCTTCATCGTCGAGCGTGATGATCTTGTCGGGATCGTGGATGCCCTTGCGATCGATATTGAGGAACGGCCCTTCGATATGAATGCCGAGAACGCCGGGAACGCCCCGTTCGATCGCCTCGTCCACGGCCGCGATACCCGCGCGCACCGTCGCCAGGTCGTCACTGATCAGTGTCGGCAGGAACCCAGTCGTGCCGAAACGACGATGCGCCGCGCCAATGGTTGCGATGGTTTCGACCGTCGGCGCGTCGTTGAACAGCACCCCGCCGCCGCCATTGACCTGGGTATCGATGAATCCCGGCGCCAGGATCGCGCCCTTCAGGTCGAGTCGTCCGGTCGACGAAGGGATTTCCGCCTCAGGCAGGACGGCGGCGATGGTCGTGCCCTCGATGATCACGGCCATGCCATCGACCAGCGCGTCGTCAAGCAACGTGCGGCAGTTGAAGAGTGCGGTTGGCATCAGACGGTTTCGGTCACTTTGCGCAGGTGGGGCGGTGAATCGGGATCGAACCCCCGTCGCACCGATAGCGCGTTGACCGCGCGGTAGAAGGACTGGATCTGCAACATCGGCTGGATCGCGGGCGATGCGTCGATGGTCGGCAACGTCACGGCGCCGGGAATCGTGCTGCCGGCGCAATAGACGACGCCCCCCTGCCCCAGCGCCTCGCTGACCAGCGAATCGACTCCGGCGGCCGTTTCATCGTCCTGGCGGAAAACGAGGACGGGGAAATCCGGCCCGATCAGGGCCATCGGCCCATGCCTTACCTCGGCCGCGCTGAATGCCTCGGCATGAAGGCCGCAGGTTTCCTTGAACTTCAGCGCGGCTTCCTGTGCGACTCCCAGGCCAAGGCCGCGCCCGATGACATATAGCCCGCGCGCATTTGCAAGGCCGTCAACCAGGGGATTCCAGTCCGCCTCCCAGGACCGGGCGAGCAGGGCCGGCGCTTCATCCAGCGCGGCGGACAGCGCCTCATCCTGAGCCCAGGCAGCGACCAGGCCGAGGATCGCAGCCAGCGAGGCGATATAGCTCTTCGTCGCAGCGACGCTCTTTTCCGCACCCGCACGAAGCGGGAGGGTGGAATCGGCTAGGTCGGCCAGCGGCGACTCGGCATCGTTGACCATCGCGGCAAGATACGCGCCGCCCACCCGGCCCGCCTGGACCACGCTCAGCAAATCCGGACTGCGGCCTGACTGCGAGATCGCCAGCAGCAACGTGTCGTCCAGCCGTGCGGCAGCGTGATAGACCGAGGCAACCGACGGTGCGGCGGAACTCACCGGTACGCCGATCACGGTTTCGATCAGATATTTGGAGAAGGTCGCTGCATGATCCGAGGAGCCGCGGGCGCAGGTCGACACGGCACGCGGCGGCGCATCGCGCAATCGCGCGGCGAACGAGTCGACCAGCGCACGGTTCGCGGTGTGCTGGCGCGCGATGACGTCAGCGGCTTCCGCGGCCTCGGCGAACATCAGCGTGGATTCGGGGGCAATGCTCATGCGAGGGCGTTCAATTCTGCGACGAAATCATAGGTATCACCGCGATACCAGCTATGAGTCATCTCGATCGCGCGTCCGTCTTCCAGAAAGCCCCGGCGTTCGATGAACAACCCGGGCGCACCGGCCTCGATGTCGAGCAGTTTCGCCTGGTCCTTGTCGAACAATACCGCCCGCAGCCGCTGCAACGCGCGCACCGGGCGATGGCCGGCAGCGTCCAACGCTTCGTAGAGCGATGCGCCGACCGCCTCCAGCCCCGGCAGGCCGAACCCGGGGATCGTCGAATATTCGAGCGCCATGGGCTGGTCGTCGGCGTACCGGATGCGGTGAAAGCGAAACACGCGTGAGCCTGGGCTAAGGCCCAAAGTCAGCGATTCGTCCGGGTTCACCGAGCTCTCGATCTGGGTGATCCATTCGCTGCGCGCGGTACGGCCCCGCGCCGCCATGTCCTCGGTAAAGGAGGTGAGCTTCGAGAACTGTTTTTCGACCCGTCCGCCCACGAACGTGCCAGCGCCCTGCCGCCGGGTCAGCATGCCATCGGCCACCAACCCGTCGACTGCCTTGCGCACCGTGATTCGCGAGATGCCGAACTCCTTGGCGATATCGCGCTCGGGCGGCAGCGCCTCCTGCGGGCGCAACGCGCCTCCCTCGATCCCGCGCCGCAACGCGTCCTGCATCTGTTGATAGAGCGGGGCGCGCGCATTGCCGTCGAGCATACCGATCTTGTCGGCCAGGTTGGTCATTCGTGCATCCCTGTTCTCAGCGCCAGCCGGAGCCGACACAACCTCTATAAGACCAATCAAATACCATTTTCCACAAGAAAATTGCACCAACTCGACTGGACTTGCAAAAAACCCGCTTGACGCTGCGATTGGTATGACACATGTTTCACAAATTGGTATGTGATTGGTCATCACCTAGCAGGCCAACAGAAATAAAAATGGGGAGAACGGCAATGACCGCAATACGACTTCTGGCTGCATCCGTGAGTTCGTTGGCATTGGCCGCCACTGCGCATGCGCAGAGCACCAATGCTCCCGGCAACACAGCCCCGTCGGGCGCGACCCAGACGGCGCAGAACGACCCGGGCAGCGAAGCTGACATCATCGTCACCGGCATTCGCGGATCGATCCAGGCATCGATCACCGCCAAGCGCGACTCGAGCGTCATTTCCGACGTCCTCACCGCCGAAGACATCGGCAAATTCCCCGACAAGAACGTCGCCGAGGCGCTGCAGCGGATTCCCGGCATCGTCATCAATCGCGAGTTCGGCGAAGGCGAGCGCGTGTCGCTTCGCGGTACCGCGCCGAACCTGACCAAGACGCTGGTCAACGGCCATTCGATCGCCACCGCCGACTGGTTCATTCTCGACCAGGTCGCCTCGACGCGCAGCTTCAACTATCTGACGCTGCCCGCGGAGATCATCGGCCAGCTGGAAGTGTACAAGAGCCCGCAGGCGGATGTGGAGGAAGGCGGCGTCGGCGGGACGATCAACGTCCACACGCGCAATCCTCTCGACCTGAAGCCGCTCACCCTGTCGGCATCGGTGCAGGGCGTCTATTCCGACCGGTCGGGGAAATTCGACCCCCAGATTTCCGGCCTCGTGAGCTGGAAGAACGCCGATGAGACGTTCGGCATCCTGATCGGCGGCATCTACCAGAAGCGGCAGACGCGGCGCGACGGTATCGAGGTCTTCGGCTACGCCCCCTTCGCGGTCAACGGCGCTACCGCGAACGTGCCGACACTCATCGGGTCGACCATCTTCAAGCAGGATCGCGAACGCTACGGCGGCAATATCGGCGTGCAGTTCCGTCCGTCGGACACGCTGGAGATCAATGTCACCGGTCTCTATTCCCGTTTCGGCGCGAACAATTTCAACCAGAACTACATCGCCTGGGCCGAACGGGCGCTCGGCACCGGGGGAACGATCACCAACGCGACCGTCCAGAACGGCCTCGCGGTTGCCGGCACCGTCACGTCGACCAACAACGCCGCCGGGGGCGCACGCGCCATGGTCTTCGACGCCATCGACCGCAAGGCGTTCGCTGAAACCTACTCGGCCGATCTCGACCTGATCTACAAGCCCACGGAGCAGCTGACCGTACACCTCAAGGCAGGGTGGACCAAGGCGACCGGCGCAACCTCGAACGAAAACTTCCTCGAGACCGCTTCGACCGGGTCGTTCAGCTACGACCTGCGCGGCAAGGCGCCCCAGGTAACCTTCACCTCGCCCAATCCGACGTCGCCGGCGAATGCGCTCATCGATTTCTCACGCATCCAGTCAGTGACCAACGACGACAAGGAAAAGTACGCCTATCTCGATCTGGAACAGCAGGTCGACTGGGGCCCGATGAGCGCGCTGAAGGTCGGCGTGAAATATACCGATCACGACCGCTCGGCCCTTCGTCTCGCTACCAATGGCGGCGTGCTGACGCCGGGGCTGGTCTGTGGCGGCGCACCGTGCACCGCCGCCAGTTTTGCGAGCGGCCAGGGGACGCCTGACGATTTCCTGGACAATATCGCAGCCCCGGGAACCCTGAAGAACTACTGGACCGTGGATCCGGCCCGCCTCGCCCAGATCTACGGATCGCAGGCGGCAGCGCTGACCGCGAAGTTCATCGTGCCCGGCAACACCTATTCGATCAACGAAAAGACCTATGGCGGCTACGCCATGGCCAAGTTCGGTGGCGATGGATGGCGCGGCAATGTCGGCGTCCGGGTGGTCAAGACCGACCAGACATCGACCGGCAGCCTGATCGGCGGCGCGAATCCGCAGTTCACCAATCCCTTTGGCGGCTTCACGCCGATCACATCCAGTCGTTCCTATACCGACGTGCTGCCGAGCGCGAACCTGTCGATCGATCTCTCGCGCAAGGTCGTGCTGCGCTTTGCCGCGGGCAAGACGGTCACGCGGCCCGACTTTGTCGACATCACGCCGGGCATCGACCTCAACGGCACGCTGCTGACCGGCCAGGGTGGCGATCCCAACCTGCAGCCTTATCGCGCCAACCAGTATGACGTCTCGCTCGAATGGTATCCGGATGCCGAAACGATCGTGGCACTCGCTGCGTTCTACAAGGATATCCAGTCGTACATCGTCAACCGGACGTCGACGGAAATCCTGCCAGGACAGTTCGTTCCCGGCACCCAGCCTGCTTCCTGCACGCTTGCGCCGGGCAGCAATCCGAACCTGTTCAACTGCCCGTACCAGATCAACCGTCGGTCCAACGGCACCGGCGGCCGGAACCAGGGCTTCGAATTCCAGGTTTCACGGCCGATCTGGGGCGGCTTCGGCGCGATGGCCAACTATACCTACTCGGACGCCAAGGCGAGCAACGGCGATCAGATCCCCGGAAACAGCAAGCATTCGGTGAACCTGACCGGTTATTACGAAAATGATCTGCTCAGTGCCCGGGTCTCGTACAGCTATCGGTCGGCCTTCTTCATCGACATCGATCGTGCGGCGCCGCTCAACCAGGCCGCGCTGTCCTCGCTCGACGCGTCGCTCGGCATCAACGTGACCAAGAATGTCACGCTGACGGCGGATGCGGTGAACCTGACCAACAAGAAGATCGTACAATATTCGGGCACGCGTGACCGTATACGGGCGATCTACGACAACGGACGTCAGTTCTACGTTGGCGCGCGCTTCAAGTTCTGATCTGAATAGGCGGGCCGGCCATGCCGGCCCGCTATCCTAGGTTCGTAAAGGTGCCCGGCGTGTCGAGCATTCAGATCTTCCGCGGGGCCCTCCCCTTGTTTGCCGGGGCCCTGTTCTCTTCCGCCGCGATCGCAGAGCCGGCCGCGCTCCTGCCAGCACCAAAGTCGCTAAACGTTGCGGAAGGCGGCTTCACGCTGACCGCGACGAGCGGGATCTCCGTTCCGGCAGGCGACCGCGGCGCACGCAACGCAGCCGAGCGGCTGGCCGAACTGCTCTCCCGCACCGGCGGCCCCAGACCCTTGATCGGGGCCGGCGGTATCGTCCGGTTCGAACGTGTGGCCGACATTCCGGCCGAGGGTTATCGCCTCACCACCTCCGCGACCGGCGCCACGATCAGCGCGAGTGACGATGCCGGCCTGTTCTACGGCGCGGTGACGCTCTGGCAGCTTGCCCGGCCGCAGAATCACGGCGTCTTCGTCCCGGCCGTCACGATCGACGACGCCCCCCGTTTCAAATGGCGCGGGCTCATGCTCGACAGCGCGCGGCACTTTCAGTCGCCCGACTTCGTCAAGCGCGTGATCGACGCGATGGCCGCGAACAAGCTCAACACGCTGCACTGGCACCTGGTCGACGATCAGGGCTGGCGTATCGAGATCCCGAAATATCCAAGACTGACGAGTGTCGGCGGCTGGCGCTTCCCCGCCACCGCCCCGGGAGCCCCCTCCCTGCCCCGCACCGGCGGGTTCTACACCGGCGCGCAGATCCGCGATATCGTCGCCTATGCAGCGAAGCGCGGCGTCACCATCGTGCCCGAGATCGAAATGCCCGGCCATGCGCTGAGCGCCATCCGTGCCTATCCACGCCTGGGCATGGGTGTTCCGATCCCGCCGGGGACGGAAAGCGACTGGGGCGTGTTCCCGTGGCTCTACAATACCGACGAGGCGACCTTCGGCTTCCTGCAGGATGTGCTCGACGAAGTGATCAGCCTGTTTCCGTCGCGCTACATCCATGTCGGTGGCGACGAGGCAGTGAAGGATCAATGGGCTGCATCGCCCGTGATCCAGGCGAAGATGAAAGCCCTCGGCATCACGTCCGAGAACAAGCTGCAAAGCTGGTTCGTCCAGCGCATCGGCCGTTATCTCGCCGCGCATGATCGACGGCTGATCGGCTGGGACGAGATTCTCGATGGCGGGATTACACCGGATGCGACCGTCATGTCGTGGCGCGGCCTTGACGGCGCGGTCGCCGCCGCAAAAGCCGGCCATGACACGGTGCTCAGTCCCGAGCCCGTCCTCTATCTCAATTACCGCCAGGGTGTCTCGGCGGCGGAGGGCACCGGCCGAGGCAAACTCATGACACTCGCCGACGTCTATGGTTTCGATCCAGCCCCATCGTCGATCCCGGCCGACCAGCAACGTCATATCCTGGGCCTGCAAGGCAATGTGTGGACCGAGCACATGCGGACCGAAGCCGCCGTGGCGTCGGCGATGTTCCCCCGCGCCGCAGCGGTGGCCGAACTCGGCTGGTCGCCGGCGGGTCCGCGGGATTTCGGCAATTTCGTTCGCCGGCTCGCGCCGCAGATGCAGCGCCTGACGAAACTCGGCATTGAACCGAGCGAAGCCCTGTTCCGCCCGGTGGCGACTCTATCCCCGGCCGGCGACAAGGCACAGGTGACGCTCACCGGCCAGTCCGGGCTGCCGTTGCGTTACACGACCGATGCCACTCTGCCTGGTCCTGCGTCCACGCTCTACGCCGGGCCCCTCGCGCTTCCAATGCCGGCACGCCTGCGCGTTGCGACCATCCTCGACGGCGCGACGATGCCGGGCGCCATCGACCTCGCTTTGACTCCCGCTACTGTCCGCCACCGCGACGACACGCAGCTCAGGCTCTGCTCCGAAGGCATCCCCTTGCGACTGACCGACGATGCGCCGGCAGCCGGTCCCCGCGCGGCATTCCTGCTCGACATCGCCAACCCCTGCTGGATCTACGACGCCGCGCCGATGGACGGGGTCCGCTCGATCGCGATCTCGGTCGGACAGCTTCCCTTCAACTTCCAGATCGGCCGGGACGTGGACAAGATCAAATTCCGCCCGCCCGTCACTCCTGCGGGAGAAATGGAGGTACGCGATGGGTGTGAAGGCCCGCGGATCGCCACCCTGCCGCTCGCCCCCGCCGTCCGCCAACCCGGAGTGACCCGGCTGACCGCCCCAATCGCCCCTGTCACGGGCGCTCACGATCTCTGCATCACCTATACGGCCAGGGGCGTGAACCCGCTCTGGGCGGTCAGCGCGGTGCAACTCGTGACTGCGCCGTGATCGTTCGGCTTCACGCGCCGATGGCAGGCTGGGCACTCGACCTTGGACAGGTGCCCGACCCGGTCTTCGCCGACCGCATGATGGGCGAAGGTTTTGCCATCGACCCGCTCGACGGGGCGATCCGGGCGCCGTGCGACGCCACCGTCATCGCCGTCGCCCCGACCCGTCACTCAGTCACGCTGAGGCTGGCGAACGGGGCCGACCTGCTCATCCATGTCGGGCTCGAGACGGTCGCGCTGGCCGGGGACGGTTTCACCGCCAGGGTGAGAGACGGGGAGACAGTCGTCCTTGGCCAGGTGCTGCTGGAGGTCGATCTCGATCCCGTCGCGGCGCGGGCCAAGAGCCTCATCACCCCCATCACCGTGACCAGCGAAGGATTTACCGTCACGGTGCGCGGGACCGACACGCGTGTGAAGACTGGCGACCCGCTCGCGGAGGTCGCGCCACTCGCCACCGCCGAGACAGCCAGCGATCTCGGCGAGGACACGGCGCGCTGCACGATCCGCGTCCCGCTACCCAGCGGCATCCATGCCCGCCCGGCCGCGCGGATCGTCGCCGCACTCAAGCCGTTCGCGGCCGAGATGACGCTCTCCGCGCACGGCAAGGCCGCCAACGCGCGCAGCATCGTTGCCCTGCTTTCAGCCGGCATCCGCCATGGCGACGAGATCGAGATCGCCGGCCGCGGGCCGGATGCCCGCGCCGCTACCGCTGCGGTCGCCGCGCTGATCGAACAGGGCATGGGTGAGGAAGCGCATCAATCTCCCGCGCTCATCGCGAGGCCTGCGGCCGATGGGTTGATCCACGGTGTCCGCGCGGCGCCGGGCCTGGCAATCGGCCGCGTCTTCCAGTTCCGCGCCTCCGACATTGCCGTGACCGAGCAAGGCAATGGCCCGGCCGCCGAAGGCGCCGCCCTTGCCGCGGCACGCGAGCGGCTGCTGGCCATTGCCGAGGACAGTACCGGACCCGGCGCTGACATCGCGGCGGCCCACCACAGCCTGATCGACGACCCGGAGCTTCTCTCCGCCGCCCGGCACCTCATCGCTGAAGGCAAGAGCGCTGCTTTTGCCTGGCGCGGCGCGATCCACAGCCATGCAGACGCGATCCGCGCGACCGGCGACCGGTTGCTGATCGAGCGGATCGCCGATCTGAAGGACATCGAGCGCCAGATGATCGCACTGCTCGTCGGCGCCGATACGGCCATGCCGCTGCCGCCGCCCGGCGCGATCCTGATCACCGACGAACTTCTTCCCTCTCACTTCGCACCGATTGCCGCAGCACAAGTCGCAGGTATCTGCACTGCCTTTGGCGGGCCCACCGCCCATGCCGCCATCCTTGCAGCGTCGGCCGGCATTCCGATGCTGGTCGCAGCAGGCGCGGGCGTGCTCGACCTGCCGGACGGCGACGATGTCGTGCTCGACGCGGATCGCGCTGTGCTCGACCCGGCACCCAGGACCGTTGCCCGGGAAGCGGCCGCGGCGCGGCTGATTCATCTGCGCGATCGCAACGCCGCCGACGCGAGCGCCGCGCGGCAGGATTGCGTCATGGCCGACGGCACCCGGATCGAGATCTTCGCCAACCTGGCGGCAAGCACGGAAGCGGCCCCGGCGGTATCGCTGGGCGCCGAGGGCTGCGGCCTGCTGCGCACCGAGTTCCTTTTTCACGACCGTGTGTCCGCCCCTGACGAGGACGAACAATGCGCCGCCTATGCGGCAGTCGCCGAGGGACTGGCAGGTCGCCCGCTGATTGTCCGCACGCTCGATATCGGCGGCGACAAGCCGGTCGCCTATCTGCCGTTTCCGCACGAAGAGAATCCGGCGCTCGGCGCGCGCGGCATCCGCTTCTCGCTCGCCAACCCGGGCCTGCTCGGCACGCAGTTTCGCGCGATCCTGCGCGGGGTGCCCGCCGCGCAATGCCGCATCATGCTGCCGATGGTGGTCGATGCGGGGGAACTCGCCGCTGCCCGCACGATCCTCGACCAGGCGCGCGCCGACCTCGGGATCGAAACGCCGGTGCCGCTCGGCGTGATGATCGAGACGCCGGCGGCCGCCCTTCTCGCCGCAAGCCTCGCGTGCGACGCCGATTTCCTGTCGATCGGCAGCAACGACCTCACGCAATATGCGCTGGCCGCCGATCGCGGCAATCCCGCCGTGGCAGCAATGGTCGACGCGCTCCATCCAGCGGTGCTCCATCTCATCGCCCGGGCGGCGGAAGGCGCACGCGCCCATGGCCGCTGGCTCGGAGTGTGCGGGGGCATCGCCTCCGATCCCGCGGCGGCGGCGATCCTGATCGGGCTCGGCGTCACTGAACTCTCGGCGACGCCCTCCGCGATCCCGGCACTGAAGGCGGCCGTCCGGGCACTCGACATGCCGGCCTGCCGCGCCCTCGCTGCGAAGGCGTTGTCCGCCGCGACCGCCGCCGAGGTGCGCGCGTTGCTCGAAGGAACCGAATGATGCGCATGCGGATAGACGCCTTTCAGCCACTCGGCCGCGCACTCATGCTGCCGATCGCGGTGCTGCCGGGCGCCGGGCTCCTGCTTCGCCTCGGGCAACCGGACATGCTCGACATCACCTTCATCGCTGCGGCGGGCGAAGCGATCTTCTCCAATCTCGGACTGATCTTCGCGATCGGTGTCGCCGTCGGCCTTGCGCGCGAGAATAACGGTGCTGCGGGCCTGGCCGGGGCGATCGCCTTTCTCGTGACCATCGAGGGCGGCAAGGCGCTGCTCGCGGTACCACCGGCCGTGACCGCCACCTTTGCCGATCAGGCCGCCCGCGACCTGGCCACCGCAGCATGGAAGGCGAAGGAACTCGCAAAGCTGAGCGTACCTGCCGGAATCCTCTCCGGCCTTGTCTCCGGCTGGCTCTACAACCGCTATTCGGGAATCAAGCTGCCCGACTATCTCGCCTTTTTCGGCGGCCGTCGCTTCGTGCCGATCGCGGCGGGGTTCGCCGGCCTGGTCGGGGCGGCCGTGTTCGGCATCGGCTTCCCTGTCCTTGAGACCGCCATCGACACGCTGAGCCGCTGGGTCGTGAACGCCGGCCCGGTCGGCCTGTTCATCTACGGCACGCTCAACCGGCTGCTGATCGTCACCGGCCTCCATCATATCCTGAACAACATCGCCTGGTTCTTCCTCGGCGACTTCCATGGCGCGACCGGCGACCTGAAACGCTATTTCGCCGGGGACCCGAGCGCGGGCGCGTTCATGAGCGGCTTCTTCCCGGTGATGATGTTCGGCCTGCCCGCCGCCTGCCTCGCCATGTATCGTTCGGCCCTGCCGGGGCGACGCAAGGCAGTCGGCGGCATGCTGCTCAGCCTCGCCCTCACCTCTCTGCTGACCGGCGTGACCGAACCCATCGAATTCACCTTCATGTTCCTCGCGCCGCTGCTCTATGCGGTGCATGCCCTGCTGACCGGCCTGTCCATGGTGATCATGGATCTGCTCGACGTCAGGCTTGGCTTCGGCTTCTCGGCCGGACTGTTCGACTATGTCCTGAACTACGGTCTCGCGACGCGGCCGCTGCTGCTGTTCCCTGTCGGTGCCGTCTATTTCGGAATCTATTACGCCACCTTCCGGTTCTGCATCCTTCGCTTCGATCTGAAGACGCCCGGACGCGAGCCGGAGATCGCGGACAAGCCAGCAAGCGCCAACGCGCCAGAAGATCTGGCGGCTGGGTTGGTGCATGCCCTGGGCGGAACCGGCAACCTGCGGTCGATCGACGCCTGCACGACTCGCTTGCGGCTGGTGCTGGCCGATCCGGCGAAGGTGGATGAGGCCCGCCTCAAGGCGCTGGGCGCGCGCGGGGTGGTCCGTCCGGGGGGTAATGCCGTGCAGGTCGTGCTCGGCCCGATTGCCGATCGAGTGGCCGGCGAGATGCGGGCGCTCGGCAGGGGCACACGGGAGAGCGGGGACGACGGCAAGGCGCGCTGGATGGCCGCGCTCGGCGGCGACAGGAATGTCCTGGAGATCGCGATCAAGGCCGGAAGGATGCGGGCAAGCATCGCCGATATCGCCGCCATCGACCCAGTAGCGATGGACAAGGCCGCGCGACGAGGCTGGCACGAGGTTTCGCCCGGCGTGGTTCACGCGCTGGACTGATGAGCCGGCGGCGTCGCGCAGGCCGGGAACTCAGTCCTCGCGCAACGCCAGCGCCGGCCGCACGTTCAGCACAGGCAGGCTCCCGAGCACGCCGATGCCGAGCGTCACGACGATCGATGCCGCCAGCGTCATGGCAACGACGCCCCAGTCAGGCGCCCAGGGCAGGTTGAACACCTGCACGATGACGTACCATCCGGCGCCAGCCCCGATCGCCAGCGCGACAGCCGCCAGCAACAGCCCGAGCACGGCATATTCCATCGCCTGAACGGCAAGGATCTGCGCCCGGCTGCCGCCGAGCAGCTTCAGGATGACGGCGTCGAGACGCCGGGCACGCGCCGAGGCGGCGACCGCGCCGACCAGCACGGCGATCCCGGCAGCGACGGTGACGGCGGCCGCGGCGCGGACGGCGAAGGCAATACGGCCGAGCAGTTCGCCGATCTGGCCGATCACGTCGCCGACACGGATCAGGGTGACCGAAGGCAGGGCGGCGCCGACTTCCCGCGCGATCGGCCCGTCGCGATCAGCCGGGGAGTAGACGCTGGCGAGCAGGCTGTGCGGTGCTTCCTCGATCAGGCCCGGCGAGAAGACGATCGCGAAATTCAGGCCGAGCCCGCTCCAGTCGATCGTCCGCAGCGCCGCGATCCGCGCCGGCACGTCGACGCCGAGCACGGCCACGGTGATCTCGTCGCCGATCTTCAGCCCAAGCGAGGCGGCCGCCTTGTCCTCGATCGACACGAGAGGCGGCCCGCGATAGTCCGACGGCCACCATTTTCCGGCGCTGATCGTATTGCGCGCCGGCAGGGTAGCCGCCCAGGTGATGGTGCGGTCGCCGCGCAGCACCCAAGCATCCTCGGGCAGGTTCTTCATGTCAGCCACCCGCTGCCCCTTGAGCGCGACGATCGACCCGCGCAGCGACGGCGTCGCCTCGAACCGGGCGCCGGGGGCAGCGCGCAGGACCGCAGCGCGAAAGGCCCCCGTATCTTCCGGCTGAAGGTCGATGGCGAAGAAGCGCGGCGCCTTTGCGGGCGCGGCATTGGTCATCTCGCTCGAGAGGCTCGTATCGATCGTCGCCAGCGCGACGAACAGCGAGAAGCCAAGCCCGAGCGCGACCACCAGCCGGTCGGTCTGCGCGCCGGGCCGGTGCAGGTTGGCGAGCGCCATGCGCAACAACGGCCGGCGCGGGCGCGGCAGTTTCGCCATGCCGCGCCGGATCGCCAGCCCGATCAGCCACAGCGCGAGGATCAGCACCGCGATCGCGCCGACAAAGCCCAGCGCCAGGATCTGGTCCGACGCGGTCAGCACGGCGAGCGCGATCAGCGCGGCGAGCAGCCCGACCATTGCCGCGATCACCCGCCAGGACGGCCACCGGCGCCTTGCGACCGCACCGCGCAGCAACGTGGCGGCAGGCACGCTGCGCGCGCGGGCCAGCGCGGGAAGGGCGAACAGGACGCCGACGATCAGCCCGAGTGCCGCCGCGCTCAGCAGCGGCACCGGATAGAGCGCGAGGCGGGGTGACACCGGCAGGGCGTCGCCCGCCACTGCGGCAACGATCGCCGGCACCATCGCGCCGAGGATCAATCCGCCACCGATCCCTGCGCCGGCGACCAGCCCGAGCTGGATCAGGAACATCGCGGCGATGGTGCGCGACCGGGCGCCGAGCACCTTAAGGGTCGCGATGATCGGCGTCTTGCCCGCGAGATAGGCGCTCACGCCGCTTCCCACCCCGACCCCGGCGATGGCGAGCGCGGCGAGCCCGACGAGCAGCAGGAACTGGCCAAGCTGGGCGATGCCGCGCCGGAGGCCACTCGCCGCGCGATCGGCAGTGCGCTCCGACCAGCCCGCCCCCGGGAAGCGCGCCACCAGCCGATTGCCCAATGCCTCGGCATCAGTGCCTGGCGGAAGTGTCAGACGATAGCGGCTCTCGTACAGGCTTCCCGGCTGCACCGCGTTGGTCGCATCCAGCCCGGCCATGTCGACGATCACGCGCGGGCCGAAGCTGAACCCGTCGCCGAGCGCATCGGGTTCATCGGCGATGAGGCCGATCACCGCGAGTCGCGCCGTGCCGATGCGGATATGATCGCCGACCTTCAGCCCCAACCGGTCAGCGAGCGCGGGCGCGATCGCTGCCTGCCGGCCATGCGGGCGCGCGGCAAGCGCACCCGGGGCAAGGCTGAACGTGCCGACCAGCGGCCAGCTGTTATCGACCCCCTTCAGGTCGACCAGGGTCGGCGTCGCACCAGTGTCGGTCTGCACCATCGCGCGCATCCCGACCGTTTCCGACAACCGCCCTCGCGCGGCGAAGACGGCGCTCTCCTCGACGGTCGCGCGGCGCTGCGAGATGCGCAGCTGCAGGTCCCCGCCAAGCATTGCCCTGCTCTGCCCCTCCAGTGCGGCGAGGATGCTCGCGGAGAGGCTGCCGATCCCGGCCAGCGCGGCCGTGCCGAGGAAGAGGCACAGCGCAAGCAGCAACAGGCCACGCCCGCCGCGCCGAAGATCCCGCAGCGCCAGCCGCCAGGCGAGCCTCACGCGTGGCGCCGGTCGGCGACGATACGGCCGTCGGCAAGCTCGATCACCCGGGCGCAGCGCGCCGCCAGCGCGGGATCGTGCGTGATGACGAACAATGTCGCACCAGTCTCGCGGTGGCGCGCGAACAGCAGGTCCATGATTGCGGCGCCAGTCGCGGTATCGAGATTGCCGGTGGGCTCGTCGGCGAACAGCAAGGCCGGGCGCGGGGCGAGCGCGCGGGCGATGGCGACGCGCTGCTGCTCGCCGCCAGAGAGCTGGGCCGGATAGTGATCGAGCCGGTGGCCAAGGCCGACGCCCTGCAGTTCGGCCCCCGCGCGCTGAAAGGCATCGCGCACGCCGGCCAGCTCCAGCGGCACCGCAACATTTTCCAGCGCGGTCATGGTCGGGAGCAGGTGGAAGGCCTGGAGGACGATACCGATGCGCCCACGACGCGCCACGGCCAGCGCATCCTCATCGAGCGCAGCGAAATTCAGGCCGGCCACGCCGACGGCACCGCTGCCCGGCCGCTCAAGTCCTGCCAGGATCGCCATCAGCGACGACTTGCCCGACCCCGACGGCCCCAGCAGGGCGACGCTGTCCCCGGTCGCGACCGACAGGTCTATCCCATGCAGGATCTGCACCCGTGCAGGCGGCTGGCCCAGGGCGAGCGTGACCCCTTTGGCAACGATCACGTTGCTTTCGGAAGGTACAGGGTTATCCGGAGTGCCGGCCGATGCGGAGGAAGATGATGATGCCACGATTCCTGCGATATGGCGTGCTTCGCCGACTTGTCCAACTCGGCTTGCTCTTCGCGCTGACGGCCGCCGCACCCGCGCCGTCCAAACCACTGATCTGGGCGTTCGGCGACAGCCTGACGGCCGGCCTCGGCCTGCCGCCCGACCAGGGATATGTGCCGCAACTGGAACGCGCGCTCCGGCATGCCGGCGTCGAGGCGGAGGTACGCAACGGCGGCGTGTCGGGCGACACCGCGGCCCAGGGCCGGGCGCGCCTGTTATGGGGCCTGCGCGGGCTTGGGCGGAAGCCCGATCTCGTCCTGCTTGAGCTCGGCGCGAACGACATGCTGCGGGGCCTGCCGACCGACCAGGTCGCGAGCAACCTCGACAGGATCCTGACAGAGCTGAAGCGGCGGGAGATTCCGGTGCTGGTGATGGGCATGCGCGCCGCGCCCAATCTCGGGACCGCATATCGGGATGCATTCGAAAGCATCTATCCGCGCCTCGCCAGACGCCATGGCGTTCAGCTCTATCCGTTCTTCCTGGACGGCGTGGCGGGCAACCGCACCCTCATCCAGGCGGATGGCCTTCACCCCAATGCGAAAGGCGTCGCGATCGTGGTGCGCAGAACCTTACCGGCCGTGCGCTCGGCACTACGGCGAACACCATAGGTTTTCCCCTGTCCCGCACGGTTAACAGGGAAGCAAACAGGGAATAAAAATTCTTCCCCTGTTATGTTGGATTTTGCCGTGATTTTTCCACCAAGGTATCAATGGCTTATCCGGCCTACTCCCTGTTATGCGGAACAGGGGAAAAATCCCTGCGTAACAGCGGCGCCTCCACCCGCATAACAGGCGCGACATGCGGCGGAACAGGGGCGGCGTAACAGGGGATGCCCCTTTTCGTCTCCGGTCATGAGAAAGAGCGCGGCGAGTGCCCGGCAGAGAGCCCCGACCGGGCAACATCATGTGCGTATTTCAGCAGGGTTGAATCGATCCGACCCGACTATCCTCCTGCGAACGGTTTCGTTCTCCGGCATGGTTCCAGGGAACAAGACCTAGCGAACGTCGATGAGGAGGATTTCAGCGAACTTGCGGGATTCGATCCGGATCTCCCTTTCGCTCGCGATGGCGGCACCTTCGAGCGGTCCGACCGCCTGCCCATTGACCTCGACGCTACCACCGAGCGCCATCACATAGGCCCGCCGTCCCCGCGCCAGGACATAATCGAACGCGCCCCGGGCGGGCATGCGGGCACCGAACACTCGGGCGCGCGAATGCAGCAGCATTGCCGGCCTGTCCTCCGAAAAGCCGCTCGCCAGCAGCGCGAGGCGTCCGGTGTGGCCACGGTTCGGGAACTTCACCACGCGCCGCTGCACACGCTCCGGCACCGTCTCCATGCGCAGCCTGAGCTCGATGAATTCCGCCAGCTTCGCACCGGGATTGCTTTGGGCATGGACGATCCCGCGACCGGGACAGAGCAGTTGCACCTCCCCCGCGAGCGTCCGATCGACCGCGTCCATGTTGACCCGGTGCGCGATCACTCCCTTGCGGACGATCGTCAGGATATCGACGCCGTCGATCGGGTGAGGCGGCATGTCAGTACGCGGTTCGAGGAGATTGTGGTTCAGCGTGGTCAGGGCACCCCAATGGCCCCGCGCCGCATCCTGATATTGCCCGAAGGAGAAATGATGCAGCGCCTCAAGCCCGGCAAGTCGCGTGAGACCCAGTGCGTCGCGTGCGCGCAGCTCGATCATCCCTCCCTCACCCCGGGGGTGAGACGGTAGCCAACGCCGGGCTCAGTGATCAGCAGCCGCGGATCGCTCGGATCCTCCTCGATCTTCTGCCGCAACAGACCGACATAGACGCGCAGATACTGGCTGTCCGCGCCCTCCGACCCCCAACCGGCGGCAAGCAGGCGCTTGTGCGTGACCACCTGGCCGGCGCTGAGCGCGAGGGCACGCAGCAGATCATATTCCTTGCGCGAGAGCCTGACCGGTTCTCCGTCGAGCCGGACGTGGCGCCCGACAAAATCGATTTCGAGCGGCCCGCCGCGATAGGCCTCGGGCTCGCTTTCCAGGCTATTACCGCGCCGGATCGCAGCGCGGATGCGTGCCATGAGTTCGCCGATCTCGAACGGCTTGTTGACATAGTCGTCGGCGCCATTGTCCAGTGCCGTGATCTTCTCAGCCTCCTGATGGCGCGCCGAGATCACGATGATCGGCACTTCGCTGGCTGCACGGATCCGCTTGATGACGTCCTTGCCGTCCATGTCGGGCAGGCCGAGGTCGAGCAGGACGACATCCGGCCGTTCCGACAGGGCAAGGCTGGACGCGCCGTTCCCGTCGGAGGCCACGCTGACCTGATAGCCGGCTGCCCCCAGCACGGGCTGGAGCACGGCGACAAGCGAGGGCTCGTCATCGACGAGCAGGATATGGGTCATGGTGCCCGGGTTCCTTCGGCAAGCGGCAGGCAGATGGTGATGAGAGTGCCGCGGCCCTCGATGCCCGGAACGGTCGCCCCGATGGTCCCGCCGAGCGCCTCGACAAAACCCTTGGCGATCGCGAGCCCGAGCCCGCTGCCGCGTGGGGAGGCCTCGCTTCGCGCGACGCGGTAGAAGCGATCGAACACGCGCTTCGCATCCTGTTCGGGAATGCCATAGCCTTCGTCGCTGATGGCGATGCGGCAAAGGCCGTCGGCGCGGGCTATCTCGATCCGGATGCGGGTGCCGTCGTCGCTGTAGGTGATCGCGTTGTCCAGGATGTTGATCAGCACGAGTTCGAACAAGGCGGGGTTCGCCGCGATCAACAGATCGGATTCGCGATCGCGCATCACGATCGCGCGCGTGCCCGCCCGCGACCGCACGCGCTGAACGGCCGCAGCGACCATTTCGGAGACGCTCAGCACCTGCAGCGGCGCAGGGCCGCCACCCGTTTCAAGCCGGCTCATCTCGAGCAGGTTCGCGGTATAGCGGTTGAGCCGCTCTCCTTCGTCGACGATGCCCCGCAACAGGCGCATCGATGTCTCGGGATCGAGCTTTTCGCCATAGGTAATCAGGCTCGACGCCGACGCACTGATCGCCGCGAGCGGCGTACGAAAATCATGGCTGACCGACGCGAGCAGCGCGCTCTTCAATTCCTCCGCGCGTGCCGAAGCGTTCCGTTCGGTCATCTGTTCGGAAAGTGCCGCGCGCTCGAGCGCCAGGGCGACCATATTGCCGAGTGCATTGACGAACGCTGGTTCGATGCCGCGAGGGCGAAAGGGTTCGACAACCATCGCGATCGGCCCCTCGGTTCCGCGTTCCAGGCGACGGCCGAGCAGGCCGCCGTCCCGAAGCATCGGCGTCGGACTGGACAGCACCGTCGCGGCGAACGAGCGCCATCGCGTATCGTGCGGGATCTGGTCGAGCGAGACCAGATCGGTTCCCTCGGCACGGAAAAGCGACACGCGCGCCCCGAGAATGTCCTGCGCGGCCTTGCCGACCGTTGCGACGACATCCTGCAATCGAAGCGCGGATTGCAGCGCCCGGCTCAGCTCGAGCAGGCTGTTGAGCTGCAGGTTGCTGACGCGCGCAGCCTCCGCATGGTCCTTGAGCCGCCCGGCAAGCACCCCGGACACGAGCGCGCAGAGATTGAAGACGACCAGCGGCGCGGCGTCGCTGCCCGTTGCAAGCCTGAAGGTGAGCACCGGCTCGGTCAGGTAGAAATTGTAGATCAGGAAGCCGACCAGCGCCGCGATCAGGGCCGAGGCAAGGCCGCAGAGCGCGCCCGCCACCGTGATCCCGAGTACGAAGACGAGCGCCGCCGCAACCTCGCTGACCCGGGAGGCTGCGAAGGAGCCAGTGGCCGACAGGACGACCAGGAAGATCGTCAGCAGGAACTGTCGGGGACTCAGATGCAGTTTCACCCCGCGCATGGTGTCGAACAACGAGGTGCGGCCATCCGTCATCGATTATCCGGTTTTCCCTGTCTTCGGTCCACACCCTGATGGTCCACGACGGCGGGCGCTAGCTCTCGGGAGGGGAGCATGGGGCTACCCACCGCCGTGGTGATGGAGCGCCTCCTCCGGGGGGAGGAAAGACCGTGCGGAGGGGCCGCAACGGAGGGGCTCGCCAAATCGGGATAGGGGCACGCCGGCCGATCAGTCCATGCATAAAAAACCTATAGTAACACCCCTGCCCCGCTCCGTCCTAGGCATTGCACGACTCAACTCCCCTGGAGCGAATGATGAACAAACTGGTCCTGACCGCCGTGATCGGCGCCGCGATGCTGACGGGTTGCGCGAGCAAGCGCCTGCCGGTCGACGGCAACAGCTATGCGCCCGGCGCTGGCGAGACCCCCGTCGCGGAGAACACGCTGGCAAGCCTGCAGGCGGATCTCGCCGCGTCGGCCGGCAGCGACCGCGTATTGTTCGGCTATGATTCCTTCACCCTCACCCAGGAAGCGCGCCAGACGCTGGTTCGCCAGGCCGAATGGCTGCGCCGGCACCCCGACGTCGCCTTCTCGATCGAAGGCCATTGCGACGAACGCGGCACGCGTGACTACAACCTCGCGCTGGGCGATCGTCGCGCCCGGGCCGCCGCGGCCCTCCTCGCCGCCGAAGGCATCTCGCCGATGCGGATCAGGACCATCTCCTACGGCAAGGAACGCCCCGAGGCGCTCGGCTCGGACGAGACGTCCTACGCCGCCAACCGGCGCGCCGTGTCGATCGTGATCGGGAACAATGGCGGCTGATCTGTTTCGCTGCCCCCATCCGCGTATCGCGCCGGCACTGATCGGGCTGTTGACCTGCCTGATGACCGGCGCGTGCGCACCCCATGACAAAAGCGCCGTGACCACCGACGAGCGGCGATATGACTGCGATTCAGGCAGTTCCTTCTCCGCCCAATTCTCTAACGGGAAGGTGCGGATCGATACGGGCGAACGCCGCTACGATCTGGTTCGGCGTCCGGCGTCGCAGGGTGTCCGCTACGGTTCCGACCATGTCGCCTTTGCCCAGGACGAAGACCGTGCCGTCCTGATCGGCGCCGCTGGCGGCCCCTATAAGGGATGTAGCGAAGTGGGCTTTCGCCTGAGCGACCAGGGCCTGACCAGTCCAGCCTGAACCGCCATCCCGGATTTGGGGTCACCAGATCCCGCGTACCAGCCAGTTTCGCCACCCGCCGCCGGCCATGGCCGGGACAAGCCCGGAATGGCCGACTGACCGACGTCACATTCCAGCGGGAAGCTCAGTCAGCGGCGATCGGTCCCTTGGGAGGCTGCGGGCGACGGGTCAGCCACACAATGCCGACCAGGATCGCGCAGAGCCAGGCCGAGACGCGGAACAGATCGGTCGAGGCGAGCAGATAGGCCTGCCCCACCATCTGCCGGGTGATCGCCCCCGCCGCCTGCAGGTCGGTCAGGCCAAGGTGTCCAAGCGCCGAGCGCGCCGCCTGAAGCGGCGATCCGGTCCCTACCGCTTCGGAAAGATGGCTCTGGTGCAGTGCCTCGCGCCTGTCCCATGCGGTGGTGATGATCGACGCAGCGAAACTGCCCGCGGTGATGCGCGCAAAATTGGATATGCCCGTCGCCGAGGGGATCCGTTCCGGCGGGATGCCGTCAAGCGAGATGGTCACCATCGCCAGGAAGAAGGTGCTCATCGCCACGCCCTGGACAAGCATCGGCAGCATGAAATCCCACGCGCTGGCGCCCGTCGTGTAGCCCGACCGCATGTAATAGGAGATGCCGAACGCCATGAACGCGATCGACGCGAGGATGCGCGCGTCGACCTTGCCGGAGGCGCGCGCGATGAACGGCGTCAGGATGACCGCCACCGCACCGCTCGGCGCAGCGACCAGCCCGGCCCAGGTGGCGGTATATCCAAGCTGGGTCTGGAGCCACAGCGGCAGGATCAGCGTGTTGGCGAAGAACACCGCATAGCCGAGGCAGAAGGCGATCGACCCGAACAGGAAATTACGGCTCTTGAACAGGGTCAGGTCGACGGTCGGGTTGGCGTCGGTCAGTTCCCAGATGACCCAGGCGACGAAACCAATCGCGGCGATCACCGCCATCACCACGATCCGCGTCGAGTTGAACCAGTCGTCGTTCTTGCCGAGATCGAGCATCATCTGAAGCGACCCGACCCATAGCACGAGCAGGATAAGCCCGACCTGATCGATCGGCAGCTTGCGCGTCGGCGTCTCGCGGGTGCGCAGGCTCCGCCAGCAGACCGCGGCGCAGAACAGACCGACCGGCACGTTGATCAGGAAGATCCAGCTCCAGTGATAATTGTCGGAGATATAGCCGCCGAGGATCGGCCCCATGATCGGCGCGACCAGCGTGGTGATCGACCAGATGCCGAGCGCGGTGGACCGTTTGTCCGAGGGGAAGATCGCAATCAGCAGCGCCTGGCTGCCCGGGATCATCGGACCGGACACCGCACCCTGCAGGATACGGAAGCCGATCAGCGACGGCAGGTCCCAGGCGATACCGCACAGGAACGACGCGAGCGTGAACAGCAGCACTGAAACGCTGAAGGTCTTCACGACCCCGAAACGGCCCATCAGCCAGCCGGTCAGCGGCACCGCCACGCCGTTGGCGACGGCAAAGGCAGTGACGATCCAGGTCGAATTGTCGCTGCTGACGCCAAGGTTGCCGGCGATCGTCGGCAAGGAGACGTTGGCGATGGTCGAGTCGAGCACCTGCATGAAGGTGCCGAGCGCCAGCGCGAACGCGGTGAGGGCTAGCGCGCCGCCCCGGAGCGGCGCCGGGGCGGCGCTGGCCATCAGCGGTTCGCCGCGATGATCTGCGCGATGCGCGCCTCCACCTTCGGATCGCCACCGTCGGATGCACCATCGCGATAGGCCTGCCGCGCGGGGGCGCCGACCCGAGCGCCGGACGTATCGGCGGTATCGACCGTGGCATTGACCGACAGGCCGACGCGGAGCGGATTGCGCTGCAGATCGGCGCTGTCGATCGCGATCCGCACCGGAAGACGCTGGACCACCTTGATCCAGTTACCGCTGGCATTCTGCGGCGGGAGCAGCGCGAAGGCGTTACCGCTTCCCGCGCCAAGGCCGATGACATGGCCGTGATAGACGATGCCGCTGCCATACATGTCAGCCGTCACCGTCGCACGCTGGCCGATGCGGATGTCCTTGAGCTGGGTCTCGCGGAAATTGGCGTCGACCCAGACCCGGTCGAGCGGGACGACCGCCATCAGCGGCGTGCCGGCCGCAACCTGCTGGCCGAGCTGGACCGTGCGCTGGGCGACCACCCCGTCGATCGGCGCGGTGATGTGCATATGGCTGCGCACGATCGCCGCGCGGCGATAGGCGGCAATCGCGGCGAGCACTGCCGGATTGGTCGAGACGGTCGTGCCCTGCACCCCGGTGCGCGACTGGGCCTGCTGGCTGCGCGCGAGCGCCAGGTTCGCCGAGGCGACCTTCACCGCGTCGGCAGCATGGCTCAGTTCCTCGCCCGAAACCGCGCCTTCGGCCGCAGCGCCGCGACGCCGCGCAAGGTCGTTCTGTGCACGCGCAAGTTCGGCCTGGGCCTGAACCACCGCCGCACCGGTCTCGTTGAGCTTGGAGAAATCGGACCGGGTCGCGCGGACCGCCCGCGCCAACTCGGCCTCAGCCGCGGCGAGCCCGACATCAACCGTGGCGGGATCGAGATCAAGCAGGGGCTGGCCGGCGCGCACCGTCTGGGTGTTGTCGGCATGAATCGCGAGGATCGTGCCCGGATCGCGCGCCGTGATCGCCACGACGTCGCCCGCGACATAGGCGTCGTCGGTCTCCTGCTCCGGTGCGGCGAGGAGGAAGTGGAACACCGCCCACACGATCGCCGCGATAAGGACGATCACTGCGAGGATGGTCAGCCCGCGCCGCCGAGCGCCCGGATTTCCGCGCACGGGCGCGGCGGGTGGCGTGTCCTGCGCGGGAGCGGCCTGCGCCTCGGTCGCCTCGATCTTTTCCATCTTGGTCATTTCACGTCCTTCGGATCGAAACCGCCGCCCAGCGCCAGGACCAGCGCGACGCGCTGGCTGGCGGCGTCGGCCGCGAGATTGGCATCGGCCTGCTGCGCGTCGAGCAGCCGCACGTCATTGTCGACAAGGCCCAGGCGGGATTCGAGCCCGCTCGACACGCGGATCGTGTTGAGCCTTCCGGTTTCGGCAAGCCCTCGCACGACCTCTGCCTGGCGGGCGCGATCTTCCGCCGAGCTCCTGATGCGGGCCAGCGCATCGGCAGCTTCGTGTACCGCGCCGACGACCTTCCCGTTATAGTCGGCAATGGCGAGATCGACCCCGGCGGTCGCGCCCTCAAGGCCCGCCTTGAGCCGGCCATTGTCGAAGATCGGGAGGTGGATCGCAGCGCCGGCGCCGGCAGTGCCGGCATCGGCGTTGAAGAAATTGCCGACCCCGATCGCCTGCAGTCCGGCCAGCGCCGAGAGGTTCACGTCCGGATAGAAGGCGCGCCGGGCAGCAAGCCGCCCCTGTGACGCCGCATCGATGCGCGCCAGGGACGCGGCGACGTCAGCCCGTCGCGCCAGCAGATCGGCCGGGATTTTCGCCGGCAATGGCAAGGCGGCGTCGAGCTGCAACGTCGCGGGCGCGATGGTCGCGGGATAATCCAGGCCGCGCCCGGCCAGTGCCGCCAGCGCGTTCGCTGCCAGGACCCGCTGCGCCGTTGCGCGCACCAGCGCCTGTTGCGCCTGGGCAAGCAAGGTGTGGGCAGCCTGCGCGTCGAGGTCGCTCGCCAGCTTGTTGCGGATGCGGGCCTGCACCAGCCGCAGCGATCCTTCGCGTGTCGCGATCGTCCGCCCGGCGAGCGCCGCCAGCCGTTCGGCGCGGGCCAGCTCGATATAGGTCTGCACAACCGACCCGGCGAGCGCGAGCCGCGCCGCGGTCGCATCGAGCACGGCAGCACGGGTCGAGGCTCGGGCACCCGCGATCACGGCCTTTTGCCGGCCGAACAGGTCGAGATTCCAGTCAAGGCTTGCCTGGGCCTGGCCGATGAAGCGCGTGGTGCCGGCAAAGGGCGGTGGGATCTGATACTGGCCGCTCAGGCGCGCGACTTGCGCCTGGCCGTCGAATACCGCGTTGGGCCCGTTTTCCGCACGCTGGCTCGACAGGATCGCACTTGCCTGGCGCACGCGGGCAAGCGCCGCCTCAAGCGAGGGATTGCCCGCCTGCGCATCAGCGACCAGTCGATCGAGCTGGGGATCGCCGAACGAGCGCCACCAGCCATCCGCGATCGCCGGGGTAGTGGAATCGGCGCCGCCGGACAGGCCAAGCGCTGAATCGGCAATCGGCACGACTTCGGGCCGGGACGCCGGGATGGCGCAGCCGGCAAGCAAGGCAGTGGTGGCGAGAGCGAGAACGGTCAGGCGCATGAATCATCTCCGACGCTGGCCTCAAGCGACGTCCGCAACCGCTGCAGATGGTTGATGAACTGTCCCGCGTCTTCGGTCGACCAGCCATCGAGCCAGCCGTTCCACCGATCGACCACGCCATGCATGCACCGCTCGGCGATATCCCGTCCCTTGTCGGTCAGGACGAGATTGACCACGCGCCGGTCATCCGCATCGCGATCGCGCGCCAAGAAGCCGCGCTCCTCGAGCGTATCGACCAGGCGAGTCGTGGCCCCCTTGTCGTGGCCCAGGTCATGCGCAAGCGCGCGGCAGTTCGGACCGCGATCATACCAGATCGACACGAGCGCCGACCATTGCAGATGGGAGATGCCTTCTTCCACGAAGATCGGCTCAAGCCCGACCAGTGCAGACTGGTAGATGCGCTTGGTCAGATAACCGACCGAGACATCGGGATTGAACTCCTCGCGGGTATACACCGGCACATCGTTGCTCCAGCAATGGTTGCTTCGGCAACTAATAGGATCGTGGCAATCCCGATGCAAGGGCGCCGCGCCGGAAAAAATGCAGGCCCTATCCGGGCTGTCGCCGCGCCTGCGGACCGGTCAGCATTCGACCACGTTCACGGCGAGGCCGCCCAGGCTGGTTTCCTTGTATTTGGAGCGCATGTCCTCGCCGGTCTGACGCATCGTCTCGATCGCCTGGTCGAGGCTGACGATGTGCGTGCCGTCGCCGTCGAGCGCGAGATAGGCGGCGTTGATCGCCTTCACCGCGCCCATTGCGTTGCGTTCGATGCAGGGCACCTGGACGAGCCCGCCGATCGGATCGCAGGTGAGCCCGAGATTATGCTCAATCCCGATTTCAGCGGCATTCTCGATCTGCGTATTGGTCGCGCCGAGCACCGCCGCGAGACCCGCGGCGGCCATCGAGCAGGCCACGCCGACTTCGCCCTGGCACCCCATCTCGGCCGCCGAGATCGACGCGCGTGTCTTGTAGAGCATGCCGATGGCCGCCGCGGTCGACAGGAAGATCCTGACGCCCTCGCGCGTTGCCGGCCCCTCGAAGGTCTCATAATAGCGGATCACCGCGGGGATGATCCCGGCGGCACCGTTGGTCGGCGCGGTAACCACGCGGCCACCCGCGGCATTCTCCTCGTTCACCGCGAGCGCCCAGAGACTGACCCACTGGATCGTGTGCGACGGTGCACCGCGTTCCGACCGGGAAATCAGCGCTTCATGCAGCCCCTTCGCACGGCGGCGAACGCTGAGGCCGCCGGGCAGGATGCCGTCCTTCAGCATCCCGCGATCGATGCAGGCGCGCATCGCATCGGCAACCCCGTCGAGCAGCGCGTCAGTCTCGGCGGCGGTGCGCCATGCGGTGTCGTTGCGGCGCACCAGTTCGCTGATCGAGATCCGCTCGAGCGCTGCCGCGGCCAGGAGCTCGTTGCCCGAGGTGAAGGGATGGCGCACCGCGACATTGCCCAGTTCGGGCCGCTCCCCGCCGCGCCGGATCGTGCCGCCGCCGACCGAGTAATAGCGCTGGACATGCCTTGTCCCGTCCGGGAACCAGGCAGTCAGATCAAGGGCATTGGGATGCTCCGGCTCGAAACGCTCGGGATGGAAATCGATTCCTCCCCGCCCCTCCAGCTCGACCCGGTACCCGCCATCGCCACCGCCCTGCCCAAGCGACAGCGCATTCTCAGCGCGGAACCCGGCGACCATCGCCGTGGCAGCTTCGGGATCGACGGTTTCAGGCTCCCAGCCAGCCAGCCCGAGCAGGACCGCCACGTCGGTGCCATGGCCGATACCGGTCAGGGCGAGCGAACCGTACAGGGCGCAACCGACCCTGGTCGCACGTTCAGGCAGGGCAAGAATCGTCCGCGCGAAATCTGCCGCCGCCCGCATCGGGCCGACCGTATGGGAACTGGACGGACCGATGCCGATGGTGAACATCTCGGCGATGCTGATCGGACGATGGCGCGGGTCCGGAAGAGTCGATGTCACGAGGCATGCTCCGTCTGGCGGCGCGAGCGCCGCGGCATGCCCCCTCTGTCCGTTTGCCTGAGATCGTTATCCCGTCGGCGGGTGCCGAGGCACCACTCTCCAGAGTGTCTGTGTCGCGCGGTCCTTCTGCCTGAGAGTTTCCGGGGCGGTTGCTCCTTCGGCGCCGGCCAAAGCCGATCTCTCCCGTGCGACGGTTCGTCCCTGAGCGAGCGCCAGCCCCAAGTCAATCGGCCGCGAAAAGCCCCGTCGCATATTCAACCCGGCTGGGTCATGGCGCCGTCAGCCGCCGCGCAGCATCTGCATGACATAGGCGCGAATCCGGCCGTAATTGTCGCGCAGCGGGCCCAAGATTCCGTGCCTGTCGGGCGGGAGATGGGCAAGCGGATGGCCGTTCTCTCGAAAGACATAGTGGTCGAACAACGCTTTCCAGGCCGCACGTTCGCCCGCAGGCCGCTCGGCGATGGCGATCATCGCGAGCAGCAGCGTCGTGTGAGGGGCATCCGGACCCGCGCTGAACGCGTCCCACCAATAATTGACGAGCACGTTGAAAGGCGCGGTCGATTCGACCTGGTGCCACCAGAGCTTGGGAAGATAGAGCGCATCGCCGGGCTCGAGCTCGGCGACCAGCGCCTGATCGCGCGCTGCCTCGAAGCGCGGATAGCGGGCATCGCCGGGCGCTGCGGCTGCGGCAAGGCTGACCGGCTGTCCGGCCATGGTATGGTCGATCGGGCCGACATAGAGGCTGTCGATCAGACGGGGATCGTACAGCGTGAACCGCCGGCGACCGGCGACGACGCAGGCGAGATTGTCCATCGTATCATAATGCGCCGAGACGTTGGAGGCATGCCCGATCCAGATGCGCGGTCGAACGCCCGGCACCATGGGCAGCGGGTTCTGTCCGACAAGCCCGGGCAGATAATCCTCCGTCGCCAGCGAACCGGCGTAGATGCTGCCGGCATCGGCATGATCGAGACCGGCCAGGATCGCCTCGAGCGCCTCCCGGAAACGCATCCGGCGCCGTTCGAAATTGAAACCCTGAAGCGCCTCGTCATAATAATATTTGCCGGCGATGCGTGGCGCCCCAAAAAAGGCCTCCAGCTCGTGGCCCGCATCGAAAGGCGCCAGGTACCGCGCGAACGCAGCAGGGGATTCGCGCGCGGCGACGATCGCCGGCCAGTCGCGCACCAGGCCGCGCAAGACGACCGGGCGGCACTGCCCGACAATCTCCTCCCGGAACGTAACCGGATCGGCGACGCGTTCGGCCGGATACTTTGCGACGTCGGGCATGGTCGATTCAGCCCTGGAAGGCGCCGACCGGGATCGGGGCGGTCAGCCGGTCGTTGCGACGACGCGCCAGCGACGTGACCTGGTTCAGCGACCCGATCATCAGCGACGCCGCATGCAGATAGCCGCGCCGGAACAGGTCGACCACCTGCGCATCGTCGAGGTCAGCGAGCGCGTCGCGATTGATGGTGTAGGCGCCCTCGACGCTGCGCCGGACGCCATCGTCGAAGCTCACCGAGATATCGACTGGCTCGACCAGCTTCAGGTCGAGCATCGTCCGGATGAACGCGCGCGTCTCTTCCATGCCGGGGCGCAGTTCGCGAAAGATGGAAATGATGCGCTGCAGATAGGGCGCCGGTTCGCCGGCATCGTCGAACAGCCGTTCCCCGCCGGGGCCTCCCACTCTGGGGCTGTCGAGATCAATCGCGAGGCCGGTCTCAGTCGCGAAGAAGGGGATCCGTTCCATATTCAGCGGCCGATAGCCGTCCATTCCCCCGCCCGGCCTGAGGAACAGATTCTCCTCTTCATCGAAGCCGAGCATCGCCGCGCAGAAGAAGGCGCCGGTATCGGATTGCTTGCCGAACAGGATCGGATAGTCGAGCGCGAGCAGGGCGAATTCGCGCAGCACGACTGACACCAGCTTGACGCCGTCTCCCAGCTGCCGCGACGCCGTACCGTCGACGCGCAGATCGCGGTGCGCGACCGTATCCAGTGGTACGATATTGCTCATCCAGTCAGCCTGTCCCTTCCCGGCCGCGCCGGTCTCTCGCCGGCTTGGCGTGGTGTTGCCGCGATAGACGATCACCACGCGCCGAGCATGGGAATCCTACCATCGGATCAATGATAGCCACCGCCGTCCGCTAAGCCAACGCTACATGATAGCGCGCACACAAAACCTTCAATTCCACCGCAGCGGAGCTCAGCGTTGCATCTAAAATACTCCGCCGCAGGGCGATTAGCACCATAAATGTGGCAAATATGACGCTTGCCGAACAAAAATGTTCACGCTACCAATATAGGATATAGAATATGCGAAGCCGCATATAAGATATGGGGATTGGCCGGGCGCGCAACGACGCGACCTCGCCGGGAGGAGGATGTTTGGGGGCGCCAGCCGTCATTCAAAAGCGATGCGACGTTGAATCGGGTGCGATTCAGCGCGGCAGGGAGCGCGGTCAGAGCTGACTGCCTCAGAAGGCGGCGCCGATCGGTCGGACGTGCCGGCGCCAGATGAACAAGCGATCTGACACGGAGAGAGACACATGAAAATGAACAGGGCGGGGACACAATCGAATCGCGCGGAGGGACGGCGGCTACGCAGCCTCCTCCTGATCGGCGCGTCGAGTTTGACGATTATCGCTGCGCCAGCTCACGCACAGGACGCGGCGCAGGCTGCCCCCTCGACAGCCGAAGAAGACATCGTCGTCACCGGCATCCGCGGATCACTCCAGCGCAACCTGGACATCAAGCGCGATTCGATCGGTGTCGTGGATGCCATTTCGGCGGAAGACATCGGCAAATTCCCGGACTCGAACGTCGCGGCCTCGCTGCAGCGCCTGCCCGGCGTGTCGATCCAGCGCGACGGCGCACGCGGCGAAGCGACCGGCATCACGGTTCGCGGCTTCGGCGGGGACTTCAACGAAACCCTCTTTGACGGTCGCCGCATCTCGACGGCGACCGGTGGCCGTTCGGTCGACTTCAGCACCGTCGGCGCCGATTTCGTCGGCCAGCTGAACGTAATGAAGACGCCTGACGTCACTGTCGGCGCCAACTCGATCGGCGCAACCGTCAATATCCTGTTCCCCAAGCCGTTCGATCACCCCGGCATGCGGCTTGCCGCCACCGTGTCGGGCTCCTGGCAGGAAGACGCCAAGAAAGTCGTTCCAACCGGCGGCATCCTGTTCAGCGACACCTTCGCCGACGATACCTTCGGCATCCTGGCCGATGTCGCCTATGCGCGTCACGACACCCAGACGAACCAGGCCTATATCAACGGTTTCGGCTTCGGCTATTTCGCCCCCTGCCAGCTGGCGGGAAGCACGGCCGCGACCTGCAGCCCAACGACCAATACCACCGCCCCCGCTTCCCAACAGACCACAGTCCGCGGCGCGTTCGAGCAACAATATGGCCTGAACCAGCTCTACACCAAGGACGAGCGGATCGACGGGCGCCTCGCGCTGCAATGGCACCCGTCCGACGCAGTCATGGTGACCCTCGACAACAATTTCTCGCGCCAGACGGTCAACCAGGATTCGTTCGGGTTCGGCATCTGGTTCAACCAGGGCAGCCTGCGCAACGTCGTGCTGGACGGCAACGGCGTGCCGACCAACTTCACCCAGGCCGGCACCCAGACCGACTTCAATGCCACGACGAACAGCAACGTCCTGCAGACCAACCAAACCGGCCTGAACGTGAAATGGGACGTCTCCGACAACTTCAGCGTCGAGGCGGACGGCAGCTATTCGAAGAGCTGGCGCAACCCCGATGGCCGCGTCAACAGCCGCAACGGCGACGTCGGTTATGGCTTCGGCATCGGCCCGTCGCTCGGCATCGTCATTGACGGCGACAGCAAGAACAAGATTCCGACGCTCAACAACTATGGCGTGAACGGGGACGAGTCCCGCTGGGCCGACACGTCGGTCATCGGGTCGCACGTGACCGTGAACACCGCCAACAAGAACACCGACGTCATCAAGCAGGGGCGCCTTACCGGCCAGTGGAAGCAGGACGGCTTCTCGATCAAGTTCGGCGGGTCGTATCTCGAAGACCAGTTCAAGCTGCAGACCAGCGACACCTTCGCCAACAATTTCTGGCAGGCCTATGCGGGTTATGGTCCGCCCTCGGGTGGCACGACGGGCGTTCTGCTCCCGGCAAGCCTGTTCACGGGCCAGGTCAGCACGGCGAACTTCCTGCCTGGCTATTCAGGCAACCTGCCCTCGCCGCTGCTGAAGTACAGCGCAGCCGACTATCAGGCGTATCTGACCAGCCTCGGCAACCCGCAGACGAAACGAATTCCGGGGTTCAACTATCTCGATCCTCAGGTCGGTCCGAACTTCACCGGCACATTCGACGTCAAGCTGAACCCTGCAAGCGTGCAGGTCATCACTGAAAAGACGTGGGCGGCGTTCGTCCGTGCGAGCTTCGAGACCGAGATCGCCGGGATGAAGTTCAACTTCAACGCAGGCGCGCGCGAGGAAGTCACGCACATCACGTCGAACGGCATCGGTCAGGTACCCCTGACGCTGACTCAGGGCATCGGCGACCCGACCTTGCTGTCGGTCGGCTTCTCCCCAAGCCAGCCGGTGTCGACGAAGAGCAGCTACGCCTACTTCCTGCCGAGCATCGACATGAAGCTCAACATCACTGACAAGTTCGACATCAGGTTCGATGCGTCCCGAACGCTGACGCGCCCGAATCTGAGCTTCCTGACGCCCGTCCTGAACGTGGGCAGCGGCCAGCGTGTCGGGGCCTTCACCGCGACCGGCGGCAATCCCAACCTCCGTCCCTACCTGTCCGACAACTTCGATCTGACGGCGGAATGGTACTACCAGCGCAACTCATACTTCGCCGTCGACCTGTTCGTGAAGAATGTCAGCAACTTCATCGTTGCCGGCGTGACGCGCCAGCCGATCAACAACGTCATCGATCCGACGACCGGCCTGCCGGCGCAATTCTCGGTATCGGCACGGGTGAACGGTCCCGACGCGACGGTGCGCGGTATCGAAATCGCCTGGCAGCAGGTCTTCGGCAACAGCGGCTTCGGCTTCTCGGCGAACGGAACCTTCGTCAATACCAACAAGCCCTATAACCCGAATGACTTCACCCAGACCGGCTTCGCCGTCACCGGGCTTGCCAATTCGGCGAACTTCGTCGGCTTCTACGACAAGAACGGCTTCCAGGCCCGCATGGCCGTCAACTGGCGCGACGACTATCTGCTTCAGTTCGGACAGGCCCAGAACAACGGCAAGTTCGGCGCCGAACCGACCTTCGTGAACCAGAGCACGCAGATCGACTTCAGCACGAGCTATGACCTCACGAAGCAGTTCACCATCTTCGGCGAAGCGCTGAACCTGACCAACGAAACGTACAGCACCCGCGGCCGGTACAAGAATCAGCTGCTCAGTGCGTTCGGCTACGGCCGACGCATCACGGCTGGCGTGCGTTTCCACTACTGAGGGGACGCCGTTCCCCGGGGCCGCCGACCATGGTTGGCGGCCCCTCTTTCCTTCATGCCAGGCAGCGGCGCCACCACGCCGAATAGAGTAACCGCCCGATATGGTCAGTCCGGTCCGCAATATCGTCATCGTCGGCGGCGGTACCGCCGGCTGGCTCACCGCGGGCGTCATCGCCGCGCGGCACCAAGGTCGGATGGCAGGCGGCTTCACCGTCACCTTGGTCGAATCGCCCAATGTGAAGATCATCGGCGTCGGCGAAGGCACCTGGCCGACCTTGCGAACGACGCTCCAGAAGATGGGCGTTTCGGAGACGGATTTCTTCCGCGAATGCGATGCCGCCTTCAAGCAGGGCGCCAAATTCGCCAAATGGACCACGGGCGCGGAGGACGACGCCTATTATCATCCGCTGATGCTGCCGCACGGGTTCAGCGAGCTGAACATGGTGCCGCACTGGCTTCACGACGAACAGGGCCGGTCCTTCTGCGACGCCGTATCCCCGCAGGGGGCGATCTGCGACGCGGGGCTGGCGCCCAAGATGATCACCACGCCCGAATATGATGCGGTCGCCAACTACGCCTATCATCTTGATGCGGGGAAATTCGCCCCGTTCCTGCAGAAGCATTGCACGACGAAGCTGGGCGTGCGCCACGTGCTGGCCGATGTAACGCGCGTCAACCAGGCCGAGGACGGCGACATCGTCAGCGTCTCCACCGAGCAGGCCGGAGACATTGCCGGCGACCTGTTCGTCGACTGCACGGGTTTCGCTTCACTGCTGCTGGGCAAGGCGCTCGGCGTGCCGTTCCGCGACTGCAAGGACGTGCTGTTCTGCGATGCCGCGCTGGCGGTACAGGTACCGTTCGATACCCCCGAGGACGCGCTTGCCTCCCATACCATTTCCACCGCCCAGTCGGCTGGCTGGATCTGGGACATCGGCCTGCCGACGCGCCGCGGCATCGGCTATGTCTATTCGACCTCCCACACCGACGACGAAAGCGCCGAACGCGAGCTGCGTGCCTATATCGGCCCGGCAGCCGACAAATTGTCGATCCGCAAGATCCCGATCCGCGGCGGCCATCGCGAGACGTTCTGGAAGCGGAATTGCGTTGCGGTCGGACTCGCCGCCGGCTTCCTCGAACCGCTCGAGGCGTCGGCGATCGTGCTGATCGAGCTGTCGGCGAAGCTGATCGCCGAACAGATGCCGGCCAACCGCGACGTGATGGACATCGTCGCGCGGCGCTTCAACGAGACGACATCCTATCGCTGGGGCCGGATCATCGACTTCCTGAAGCTCCATTATGTGTTGACCAAGCGTCGCGATTCGGCGTTCTGGATAGACAATGTCGATCCGGCGACGATCCCGGAACGACTGCAGAACCTGCTTCACCTGTGGAAATACCAACCGCCCTGGTTCTTCGAGGAATTCGACCGGCTCGACGAGGTCTTCCCTGCGGCGAGCTATCAATATGTCCTGTACGGCATGGGCTACAGGACCGAGATCGACGCGCTCGACACCGCCACCACCGAACGGCTGGCAGCACGGCTTCGCGAAGAGAATGCCCGGATCACCGGCAGGATGACGAGCCAGCTTCCCCGGAACCGCGACCTGCTGGACAAGATCCGGCAGTTCGGATTCCAGGCGATCTAGTCGGGCAGCGTCAGCCTGAACGGCTGATAGGCATCGGCGAATTCGGGCAGCGCCTCGCACCGCGCGGCGTGTTCCGCGAGCGCGACCCAGCCGTCCATGACGAACTGGTCGGCCAGTGCCTCGCTGACGAACCGGTGCATCGTCGCGAGCAGCACGTCGGCGTGGCTCATCGTGTCGCCCAACAACCAATCACGCCTGGCGGCCGCGCGCTCGCGTTCAAGCAGGTCGAGCGTATCGATCACCTGGGCACGGCAGCGCTCGACCCACATCTTCAGGCCATCGCGAAACGCCCGCTCATAGACCAGGCTGACCGCCTTCTCCGCCACCCCGGCGGCGAAGGCGCAGGTGCGAAGCATCGCCCGGCGATCGTCGCCGCGGCGCGAGAGGAACGAGCGGTGCGGTCCGACCATCTCGTCGATCGCGTCGACGATCGCGCTGCTGTCGGTCAGCGCGACACCGTCGTCGAACACCAGGGTCGGCACACGTCGCAACGGATTGTAGCGCGCAATCTCCTCAACATCGCCGAACGCCGATAGCGGCGCATGGCGACAGGGCAGGTCGTAGAGCTTCAACGTCACCGCGACGCGCCTGACGAAGGGCGAATCATATTGTCCGATCAACAGCATGGCCCGCCCTTCCCCTCCAGCTTACCAGACCTTCACGCGCGCCTGCGGTGCGAGGTACAGCTTCTGGCCCGGCTGCACATCGAACGCCTTGTACCACGCATCGAGGTTGCGCACCGTCTGTGCACGGAACCTGCCCGGTGAATGCCCGTCCGTCGCAACCTGCTGACGCATCGCCTTCTCGCGGGTCTTCTCCCGCCAGCTCTGCGCAAAGGCCAGCAGGAAGCGCTGGTCCCCGGTCAGCCCGTCGATCACCGGTGCCTCCTTGCCCCCGAGCGATGCGCGATATGCTTCGTACGCCGCAGTCAGGCCGGCCACGTCGGCGATGTTCTCACCCAATGTCTGCTCGCCGTTGAGGTGAAGCCCGGGTAGCGGCTCATAGGCATCATATTGCTTCGCCAGGGTCGCGCTCTGCTGCTTGAAATGGGCGAAGTCCGCGGGGGTCCACCAGTTGCGCAGCTTGCCGCTCGAATCGAACTCGGCGCCGGTATTGTCGAAGCTGTGGCTGATCTCATGGCCGATCGTTGCGCCGATCGATCCGTAATTCGCCGCCGCGTCCGCCTTCGGATCATAGAAAGGCGCTTCGAGGATCGCGGCCGGGAAGTTGAGCGCATTCTGCAGCGGCAAGTTGACCGCGTTGACCGTCTGCGGCGTCATCCACCACTCGCCCTTGTCCGGCGCCTTGCCGATCTTGGCAAGCTGATGCCTGTATTCAGCCAGCCGCGCGCGCTCGAGATTGCCGAGCGGATCGTCAGCCTTGATATCAAGCGACCCGTAATTGCGCCACGCATCGGGATAGCCGACGCCGACACGCATCGTCTGGATCTTCTTGCGTGCCTCGGCCTTGGTCGCGGGCGCCATCCAGGTCAGGTTCTCGACACGCTTGTCGAACGCGGCGAGGATGTTCTTCACCATGCCCTGGATGTCAGTCCTGGATGAGGCCGGGAAGAATTTGGCGACATAGATCTGGCCGACCGCGTCGCCCAGATTATTATTCACGGCAGCGATCGCCCGTTTGTCACGCGGACGCGGCTGCTGCGTGCCGCTCAAGGTCTTGCCGAAGAAATCAAACGAGGCGTCGTCAAAGGCCTTGGGCAGCACCGCCGTGACGGTGTTGAGATGATGAAAGGCCAGCCAGTCCCGCCACGCGTCGAGCGGCTCGCTCGCTACCAACGCTGAAAGCTTCGCAGTCGGGGCCGGATGCCAGACGATGAAATCCTGCTGGCGGGACAGGCCCGCGGCGGCGAAGAAAGCGTTCCAGTCGATCCCCGGCGCCTTCTTTGCGAAATCCGCCTGCTTCCATGCGTTGTTCGCCTTGTGGACATCCTGGCTTTCGACATAGCCGGCATGCGCAGTGGCGATCTTCGTCTCAAGCGCCATCACCCGATCGGCGCGGGCAGCCGGATCGCTCATCCCGGCCAGGCCGAAGATCTTCGCGATGTACGCCTTGTAGGCGGTGCGGAGCTGCGCCATCTCCGGCTTGGCCGAGACATAGTAATCGCGCTCCGGCATGCCGATGCCGCCCTGCAGCAGATAGGGTACCGTCTGGCCCGGATTGTCGAGCGCCTGGGTGACGAACAGGCCGAACAGATGCTCGGTGCGGAAATTGGTTGCGTTGAGCGGATCGACATCGGCGCGCAGATCGGCACCCAGCGCCCGGGCCAGCGCAGCCTTGTCGTTGATCGCCGCGATCGCATCGAGTTCCGGCTTGATCGGGGCGAGGCCGCGCTTCTCGATGCCTGCGGTATCAAGATAGGCATTGTAGAAATCGGCGATCTTGCGCTGGTCGGTCCCGGCCGCGGCATTCGCCTTGGCAGCTTCGGCGATCAGTTGGGCGTTGCGCCCTTCCGCGACGTTGAACACCTGGAGGAAGATGCCCGTGCTCGACCGGTCAGCCGGGATCTCGGTCTTTGCGCGCCAGACGCCATTGGCATAGGCGTCGAAATCGTCGCCCGGCTTCACCGCCTTGTCGACTCCGGCCGCATCGATGCCGATTGCCGTTCCCGCGACCGGCGCGGGCGCGCTCTGGGTGCAGGCGGTAGTGGCAAGCAGGGCTGCGAGAAAGATCGTTGGACGCTTCATGAGACAAACCTCTCCAAGGTGTATGGCGTGAGGAGTACACCTGCGTTTCCGGTTACACCAGATACCACCCGGCCGGGTACTCGCCGCATGTCGCGATCTTGTGCCGCGAGCATCGCTTCCCATCAGCGCGATCGCTGTCTAGTCAGAGGCCCGGGATGAGGATGAAAGCATGAGTGCGCCGGCGTTAGAGAGCAAGGTGTCGCCGGAGAGCGAGGTCTTTCGGGCGAATG
>JAZKCJ010000021.1:0-109757 GCA_040388155.1 Pseudomonadota bacterium | reverse complement strand
TCGTCGACGAGGTCGATTCGATCCTGATCGACGAGGCGCGCACGCCGCTGATCATTTCCGGTCCGACCGACGACAAGTCCGATCTCTACAAGAGCGTCGACGCTGTGGTGAAGCAGCTCACCGCCGAGGACTATGAGAAGGACGAGAAGCAGAAGTCGATCATCCTGACCGAGGACGGCACGGAGAAGGTCGAGCGCATGCTCGAGGCGGCCGGCCTGCTCCAGGGCGCGAACCTCTATGATTTCGAGAACACCCAGGTTGTGCACCACACCAACCAGGCGCTGCGCGCGAACATGATGTTCAAGCTGGACACCGATTACATCGTCAAGGACGGCAAGGTCATCATCATCGACGAATTCACCGGCCGGATGATGGATGGCCGGCGCTGGTCGGACGGCCTTCACCAGGCGGTCGAGGCGAAGGAGGGCGTTCAGATCGAGCCCGAGAACCAGACCATGGCCTCGATCACCTTCCAGAATTATTTCCGCATGTATCCCAAGCTCTCCGGCATGACTGGTACCGCGGCGACCGAAGCGGCCGAATTCTACGACATCTACAAGATGAACGTCGTCACCATCCCGACCAACGTCGGTGTGAAGCGCGTCGACGAGGAAGACGAGTTCTACAAGGACACCGCCGACAAGTTCCAGGCGATCGCCAAGAAGATCAAGCATCATGCCGAGCTGGGCCAGCCGGTGCTGGTCGGCACCGTCTCGATCGAGAAGTCGGAACTGCTGTCCGAATTCCTCGTCAAGGAAGGCGTGAAGCACGAGGTGCTCAACGCGCGCCAGCACGAACGCGAGGCGCATATCGTGGCGCAGGCCGGGCGCAAGAGCGTGGTGACGATCGCCACCAACATGGCCGGCCGCGGCACCGACATCCAGCTTGGCGGCAACCTGGAATTCCGCGTCAATGACGAGCTGGCCGAAATGCCCGAGGGGCCGGAGCGCGAAGCGGCGATCGCCAAGATCAAGGCTGAGATATCCGCCGAGAAGGCCGAGGTGCTCACTTCGGGCGGTCTCTTCGTGCTGGGCACCGAGCGGCACGAGAGCCGCCGCATCGACAACCAGCTTCGCGGCCGTTCGGGCCGCCAGGGCGACCCGGGCCTCAGCCGTTTCTATCTGAGCCTTGACGACGACCTGCTGCGTATCTTCGGTCCGGATACGCTGTTCGCGCGGATGATGCGGTCGAACATCGGCGATGGTGAAGCGATCGGATCGAAGTGGCTCTCCAAGGCGATCGAGACGGCGCAGAAGAAGGTCGAGGCGCGCAACTACGACATCCGCAAGCAGGTCGTCGAATATGACGACGTGATGAACGACCAGCGCAAGGTGATCTACGAGCAGCGCGCCGACATCATGGATGCCGATACGGTCGGCGATGTCGTTGCCGACATGCGCACCGAACTGGTGAATTCAATCGTCGGCGATGCGTGCCCGCCCAACAGCTATCCCGAGCAATGGGATATCGAGGGCATGCGCACGAAGCTGGCCGAGATGCTCGCGCTTGAGCCGCCCATCGACGACTGGCTGAAGGAAGAGGCGATCGATCCGGAGGTGGTCGAGGAGCGCGTGCGCGAGTCGGCCGATGCGATGGTCGCCGAGAAGGCTGCGATGCTCGAGCCGGAGCAGTGGATCCAGGTCGAGAAGTCGATCCTGCTGCAGAATCTCGACCATCACTGGAAGGAGCATCTGGCGACGCTCGACGCGCTGCGCCAGGTCGTCCACCTGCGCGCCTATGCGCAGAAGACGCCGATCAACGAATATAAGCAGGAAGCCTTTTCGCTGTTCGAGCGGATGCTGGGCAATATTCGCGAGGACGTGACCCGTACCATCGCGCATGCGCAGTTCCAGCTCGAGGAGCGGCCGGCGCTGCCCGACCTGCCTGACTTCATCACCACGCATTTCGACCCGTTCAGCGGCGACGACGACAGCGCGGATTTCGACGCCGGCACCCGCGGCCTTTTGACCACGACCTTGCCGCCGCTGTCGATCCCGCGGCCGACCGGCGAGGAAGTGGGCGAGGACCCGGCCGACTGGGAAGGCAAGGTAAGCCGCAACGCGTCCTGCCCTTGCGGATCGGGCCGCAAGTACAAGCACTGCCACGGGGCGGTATGAGAAAGGGGCTCCCCCGCGACGAGCGGGGGAGCCTTTTGGTTATTTCGGCGCGACGATCGACGGGCCGAGGTTGTTGATCACCTCGCGCGCATCGAAGGCGCGGACATTGTCCGCCGGCTTGGGGCCGCGACCGAGCACGATTTCCGAACTGGCTTCATATTTGTCGACGGTGGTGACGTCGACGCCGCGATCCCAGAACGGATCGCCCCAGAACGGGTCCCAGCTCCGCCATCCGAAGCCGCGGCCGCGATAGCGCCAGCTCGCGCCCCAATATCCATATGGTCCCGGACCGAAGGCGCCCGGCGTGGTGTAGGTCCGCGTCTTCCGATCGGTATTGCGATCGGCCAGGATGAAATAATCATAGCCGTGCTGAACCGTCAGTTCCGCCGCGTGATACAGCAGGTAGCGCTCGACCGTGTCGCGCGATGTATAGCTGTTGCCCGCGAAGCTCACCATGAAGCGGTTCGGTTCGATCATCCGGTCGCTGTAGCCGGCCCGCTCGAAGCCGGTGCCGGTCGCCGGCCGATAAGTCGTTTCGGTGGCGCAGCCGGCGGTCATCAGGGTTGCGGCACCCAGCGCTGCAAACAGTGCGGCCCGCGAAGTTCTCGTCGTCTTCATCTCTTCCTCCAGGCACGGCGCGATGCGGCAAAGCGTGCCGCAGCGGCCGTCAGTTGTGGAACGTTCGACTCAGTCCAAGTGTCCGTGACAAAGTCGTCAGCAGATCGTCACGGAGCGGTAATGATCCGATCCCTGCCAAATGCGCTGGCCGGGACAGTTCCGGCCCATGCGAGGAAGACGGTGTGGGGCTGCCTCGCCCGTAAAACTTAGCTGTTGAGCTTAGGGTGCATGGCCAGAATCGGTCTGTGATTCATGAGAAGGATGAACTTTAGATCCGATCCTCATTTTGACGTTGCGTGGTTTGGTGGTGCGGGTGGCAATAGACGGCCTCTTCCGGATCGCTGGCTTCGGCGAGTGGGAAGGGTGTTTCGAGAATCGTTGCAACTTAAGGGTCTACGCGACCCGCATCGATCACGTCGGCGCGATAGGCGGCAGGCGGTTCGCCGAACGTCCGGCGAAACAGGGCGATGAAACCGCTTGCCGTGGCGTATCCAAGGTCGAGCGCGATCGTGGTAACCGCCTGTCCCTCAGCCAGCATCTCCAAGGCTCGCATGAGTTTCGCGCGCTGGCGCCAGACCCTGAAGCTGAAGCCAGTCTCCTCGACAAACCGGCGGCTGAGCGTGCGCTCGCTCACGCACGCCAGCGCCGCCCAGGCGTCGATTGCGCGAGCATCGGCGGGGTCGTCGATCAGCGCTCGCGCAACCCGCAGCATTCGTGGATCGCGTGGTAGCGACAGTCCGAACGTCTCCACCGGCAGGCCGCCGATCTCGTCGAGGATTACGGCCGCAACCCGCTCGGCAGCGGCCCCCCTCGGACCCGGCGTCCACCCCGCGGCCCGCAGTACTGCCGCGCGCAGCAAGCCGGAGGTACGGATCGTTGAGGCCTCGCGCGGCAGGCCTGCGCAGGCATCTTCTGCCACGTAGACGGTCCACCCATCCATGGCCCCATGCGAGCGTGCCCAGTGCGGCTCGTGTGGCGGAAGCCATACTGCATGAGTTGCCGGCACCACCCACACGCCCTTCTCGGTGCCGACCGAGATCAGGCCTTTCAGTGATCCCAAGAGTTGACCCTCTGGATGCCGGTGCGGCACCGAGCCGTGACCCGCAGGATCGCGGCCGCGCGCGGCGACCAGGATGTCGCCGACGGGCAGCGGAATGGCAGTGGGTCCATAAGCGATCATGGCGGCTCTATGCTATATCATGGCAGCAATGCTTTACAGCCGTCGCGCTGCAGACAGTAAGGTACAGTCTGAGGTATCGATCTATGACTGACGCTTTTCATCCTTCCCTTCTGGATCCGACCGCGCGAACTGTCGTCGATCAGTTGCAGAGAAAAGCAAGCAAACAGCTGCCAACGCTCTTTCGCCACTATTTGCCCCGCTTGCCTTCCATGCTGCTCGGACGCCCGGTCAAGCCGCCCAGGGACATTGGCTTCTTCGACGACAAGCTCCTGCCGCTAAATCCTGCGCAAGGCGATCTCCTCTACCTGCTTGCCCGGGCGCGGAGACCGCGTTGCGCCGTCGAATTCGGCACGTCCTTCGGTGTCTCGACCATTTATCTTGCCTCGGCGATCCGGGATGCGGGCTGCGGCGGGCGCGTGATAGGCACCGAACTGGTACCGGCTAAGGCGGCGGCGGCGCAAGCGAATCTCGCGGCGGCGGGTCTCGCCAGCCTGGTGGATATCCGCGAGGGTGACGCACGCGAAACGCTAGCCTGTCTCGATGAGCAGGTGGACTTTCTCCTGCTTGATGGTTGGCCGCAGCTTGCGCTCGATGTTCTTCGAGCTGTCGAGCCGTTGTTATCGAATGGGGCGATCGTGTTCGTCGATAATGTCGCGCAGTTCCGCATGGAATTGAAGCCGGTGGTCGAACGTCTGTCGAGCCCGACCTGGCGGACCAGCATGTTACCTTTCAGAAGCGGAACACTCGTGGCTGTACGCGAAAGCTGAGCCGGCTGGCATCCCTCCATCTCGAAACGCCTCGAACGCTGAGCTGGCGCCTATGGGACGCCTGCCCCAATCGCTGCTCAGCGGATTTTGTTGGGCGCGGTCGGAACATGAAGGCGATCGGCTGGTTATAAGGAAGGGCCGGGACGGTTCCAATGCATATGGACCGCTATGCTCGTGAACCGTAAGGCTTTGCGAGAGTAGCCGATTATTCTAGCTGGGGGCGGGCAAGCGGTTTTGCATTCACGGTCGAGCGTCATCCTGTTGGCCAGCGCATGCGCGATGGCGCAACCTGCCGCAGCGCAACGGCGTCCAGATCCGCTCGAGCAGGCGCGGGACAGCCAGAAGGAATCCGCCAGGGCGACTGATCCCACAGGACAGGGTGCCGACGCGCCGATCATCCCGGATTCGCAGTTCGAGCAGGCATTGCCGGCGATCGACCCTGCCCTGAATCAGCCGCTCCCGCCGATCGAAAGCATCGATCTGATGCCGGTGGTGCCGCCGGCCACTCCTGCCGGTGCGCAACCTGCGCAACAGCCCGTCACCGCGCCCGCTGCGGTCGACCCGGCGCTCGCCGAACCGCTGCCGCCACTAGCGGGCTTCGATGTCGAGCCGCCTGCGACGGCCACCGGCAAGGAGGCATCCGACGCACCGCCCGAGCTTCGGTATTCGGTCAAGGTCGAGGGGCTGGAAGCGGTCGGCCTGGAACATCCCTTCCGGGCGCTCTCCTCGCTCGACAAAGGGGACGGCAAGGGCGCGAACGGTGCGGTGATTTCAGCCCGTGCCAGGGAGGATGAGGGCCTGGCGCTCCGGATGCTGCGCGCCGAGGGCTATTATGACGGCGTGGTCTCCTCGCTGGTCGAGCCGGTGCAGAACCAGCCCGGTCGAGTCACCGCGACGATCAGTGCCTCGCCCGGTTCGCGCTATACACTCGGCACGATCGTGATCGAGGGGCCAGAGACGGTGCCGCCGGGCCTTGTCAGGAGCGCGCTTGCGCTGCGGACCGGCGATCCGATCGTCGCCAGCGCGATCGAGGCGGCGGAAGGCGGCGTGGCGCTGCAATTGCCGCAACAGGGCTATCCCTTCGTCAAGGTCGGAGAGCGCGACATCGAACTGGACGATGCGACTCATCTCGGCGCCTATACGCTGCCGGTCGATCCCGGGCCGCGTTCGTCCTTCGGCACCTACTCGACGACCGGCAAGCTCGCGTTCAACGCGGCACATGTCGGCGTCCTCGCCCGGTTCAAGCCGGGCGAACTCTATGACGACCGCCGCGTCAACGATCTGCGCGAAGCGCTGGTCGCGACCGGTCTGTTCGACAGCGTCGCGGTCGAGCCGCGCCGTACAGGCCAGATCGCGCCCGACGGAACCGAGGTGGTTGACCTGCTCGTCACCCAGAATGCGGGCAAGCCCAGGCGGCTGGCGGCGACTGCCGGCTATTCGACCGGCCAGGGCCTGCGGCTCGATGCGAGCTGGACTCACCGCAATCTGTTCGGCCCGGAAGGGTCGCTTGCCTTCAGCGGCACGGCGGGAACCCAGGAGCAGGGCGCGGCCGCGACGTTCCGCCGGGCCAATGCGGGACGGCGCGACAAGACAGTGCTGCTGTCGGTCACCGCCAACCGCCAGAATTTCGACGCATACAAAGCGCTGACACTCGGTATCAACGGCCGGATCTCGCTTGATTCAACGCCGATCTGGCAGAAGCGCTGGACCTGGGCCTATGGTTTCGAACTGCTCGGATCGCGCGAAGACACGTTCCAGGCGGCGACGGGCAAGCGCGCCTATCAGAATTACGGCATCGCCGGGATAAACGGCCAGGTCGGTTTCGACAGCACCAACAGCCTGCTCGATCCGACCAAGGGCTTCCGCGCGATGGTGCGCATCAGCCCCGAGACCTCACAGACCGAAGGCAGCAACTACCGTTACATACGCGCCCAGGTGGACGGCAGCACCTATTACCCGGTCACGGACAGCCTGGTGATGGCGGGTCGCATCCGCGTTGCCTCGATCGCCGGCGCACCGCGCGATGCGATTGCGCCGTCACGGCGGCTCTATGCTGGCGGTGGCGGCTCGGTGCGGGGGTTCGGCTATCAGCAGCTCGGCCCGCGCGACAGCAACAATGATCCGGTCGGCGGGCGCAGCCTCGTGGAAGCTGCGATCGAGGCGCGGTACCGGTTCGGCAATTTCGGGATCGTGCCCTTCTTCGACGTCGGCCAGGCTTATGCCTCGACCCAGCCCAAGTTCACCGACCTGCGCTACGGCGCCGGCATCGGCGCGCGCTATTATACCAATTTCGGCCCGGTTCGCTTCGACGTCGCCACCCCGCTTGGCCGCCGCAAGGGCGAATCCAAGGTCGCGATCTACATCTCGATCGGACAGGCCTTCTGATGCCCGAAACCGACGCCGAGACCACCGCACCGGCACCGCGCCGTCGCTTTTCGATCGGGCGCATCGCAGCCTGGCTGGCCATCGCGGTCGCCGGCCTGCTCGCCCTGGCGATCATCGCGGTCTTCGCGCTGAATACCGACTCAGGCCGGCGTTTCCTGGTCGGGAAGCTTTCAGGCTATGAAACGGCATCCGGCCTCAAGGTCGAGCTCGGGCGCCTGGACGGCTCGCTCTACGGCAAGCTCACCATCCGCGACCTGCGGATCAGCGACCCGAAGGGAGTCTTCGCGACCGCTCCGCAGATCGATCTCGACTGGCGGCCCTTCGCCTTCATCCGCAACCATGCTGACATACGCTCCGCCGCTGCGCCGATTATCACGCTCGCCCGGCTGCCCGAGCTCAAGCCGGTGCCGAGCGATCCCAATGCGCCGACCCTGCCGGATATCGACATCGATATCGGGCGCCTGAAGGTCGGGCGCCTCATCCTCGGCGCGCCGATTACGGGCACTCGGCGGGCGATGACGCTCGATGCGGTGGCCCATATCGCCGATGGTCGCGCGCAGATCACCGGCAACGCCGCTGCGCTTGATGGCGGCGACCGGCTTGCGCTCGTGCTCGATGCGGTGCCTGACCAGGATCGCCTGATCGTGGACGCGCGACTCAATGCCCCGGCCGGCGGGATCGTCGCAGGGATCGCCGGGCTGAAGCAGCCGCTGGCTGCCCAGATCGATGGACGCGGAAGCTGGTCGTCCTGGCAGGGCAAGGCCGTGGCGGCGCTCGGCGGCAAGGCGCTTGCCGCGCTTGACCTCACCGCGCGCAACGGCACCTTCACGGTGCGCGGGCCGCTCCATCCCGGGCTGGTCCTGGCTGGGCCGGTCGAGCGGCTGACCGCGCCGGCGTTGCTGGTCGACCTCACCACCACGCTCGCTGCGCGCCGTGCGACCACGCGCCTGTCGCTGCGCTCCAATGCGCTGGCGGTGACGGCGAACGGCGTCGCCGATCTCGCGCGGAGCCGTTTCGAGGGCATGCAGGTCGAGGCGGGGCTGCTCACCCCAGGGTCGATCGCACCGAACCTCAACGGCCGCGATGTCCGCGCTTCACTTCGCCTCGATGGTCCCTTTGTCCGGCCACTGGTCGACTACAAGATCAGCGCGGCGGCGATCGGTTTCGACAAGACCGTGGTGCAGGGCCTTTACGCCGAAGGACGCAGCCGGGTTGATGCCGACCGGATCATCGTGCCCGTCTCAGCTCGCATCGCGCGAGTCACCGGGCTGAATGCAGCGGCCGGCGGATTGCTGACCAAAGTGACCGTGAATGGCGAGTTCGCGATTTCCGGGGATACCATCCTGTCGGACAATCTGCGCATCCGTTCGCCCCAGATCGATGCGACCGCAATCGTGGTCGCCGACCTGTCGACCGGCATTTACCGTGCTGGCCTGAAGGGCCGGATCAACGATTATCGCATCGACGGCGTCGGCATCATCAACGCGACGACTGACATGAAGTTGGTAACCGTCGCGTCGGGCGGCTTCGGGTTGAAGGGGCGGTTCGGGGTCACCACGGTGAAGCTCGATAACGCAGGCGTCGAGAATTTCCTCGGCGGACGCGCCGTGATCGTCGGCAATATCAGCTTCGATCCGAAGGGCGTGTTCCGGGTAGAGAATCTGCGCGTCGCGGCACCAAGCTTCCGCCTCACCGGAGGCCAGGGCAGCTATCTGCCAGACGGGCGAATCGCCTTCACCGCGCAGGGCAATTCGACGCAATATGGCCCGATCGCGCTTGTCGTGTCGGGCACCGCCGAGCGCCCGCTGATCAGGCTGCGCGCCAGCCGTCCGAATGTCGGCGTGCAGCTCAGCGATGTCGAGGCGACGATCCGCGGCACCGGTACCGGCTACGCCGTGGTCGCAACCGGCAGATCGCCCTACGGGCCGTTCAACGCTGACGTGCTGATCCGCACCGGCGGCGGGCCGCTTACGATCGACATCCACCGTGCGCGTTTCGCCGGGGTCGACTTTGCCGGCACGGTTCGTCAGGCGCCTGCAGGTCCGTTCCTCGGCCGGCTCACCGCCAACGGGTCGGGGATCAACGGTACCGTCACCCTTTCTGCGGTCGGCGCCGTCCAGCGCGCCCAGGTTTCGGCCCGCGCAAACGGCGCGCATATCCCCGGCGAGGCAAAGCTCGTGATCGAACGCGCGATCGTCGAGGCGACGATCACGCTCTATGCCAAGGCGCCGGAAATCGTCGCGGATGTGCAGCTTGCCGGCGTTCGCCAGGGAGGCTTCTACCTCCAGACCGCGCGCGCCAAGGTGAATTATCAGGGTGGCCACGGCACCGCGCAAGTCGTCGCCAATGGCGAGAGCGGTGTCAGCTTCCGGGTCGCCGCCAACGCGCAGCTTTCGCCTGACCTGTACCGGGTCGCAGCGCAGGGCCAGGTTGGCACCGTGGCATTCCATCTGGCCCAGCCGGCGATGATCAGGAACGATCACGGCACCTATGTGCTCGCGCCGGTCGCGATCGTCGTGCCGCAAGGGCAGGTCCGGGTTGCCGGGCGCTATGGCAAGGCGCTGGAGCTTCAGTCGCGCTTCGACAATTTCGATCTCGCGATCCTTAATGCGTTCGCTGCCGGTGCGGGCATTGGCGGCCGCGCGACCGGCAGCCTCGACTTCGTCCAGGCGGGGTCGGGCATGCCGCGCGCCGATCTGCACCTCGACGTTCGCGGTTTCACGCGTTCGGGGGCGGCGGTCGTGTCGACCCCGGTCGACATCTCCGCGCTTGGCACGCTCCGCCCCGAAGGCGGCACGCTGGGTGCGCTGATCAAGCGCGGCGGGGCGGCGATCGGCCGGGCACAGGTGCGGTTGCAGCCCGTTGCCGAGGGCGACTGGACGACCGCCCTGATGAATGCGCCGCTGGGTGGAGGAATCCGCTACAATGGCCCGGCCGACGTGCTGTGGAGCCTGACCGGCCTCGCGAACCAGACGCTTACCGGGCAGATCGGCATCGCCGCCGATTTTTCCGGCCGCCTGTCCAGCCCGCAACTGACCGGCCTGATCCGGGCTAACGCGCTCGCGTATGACAATGAGACCTATGGCACGCGCATCAGCGCGATCCGGCTGAACGGCCGCTTCACCAATGACCGGCTGGAGATCACCGAGTTCAGCGGACGCGCCGGGAAGGGCAGCGTTTCGGCAAAGGGCAGCGTCGGCTTCGGGTCCGATGCGGGCTTCCCCATCGACATAAGAGCGACGCTGAGCAACGCGCAGCTTGCCCGCAGCGATGCGCTTGGCGCCACCGTCTCGGGGGACATCGCCGTCACCAACAGCAAGGCGAATGGCGGGCTGATCTCGGGCACGCTGAACCTGCCCGAGGTACGGTACGAGATCATCCGCCAGGGCGCGGCCGAAGTCGCCGAGCTCCAGGGCGTGCGGCGCAAGGGCACCAGCCGCGCCCAGGCGGCGAGCGATGCCGCCGCGGCGGCAGCCGGCGTGCCAAGCCTGTTCAAGCTCGACCTGCGAATCCATGCCGACAATCGCCTGTTCGTCACCGGCATGGGACTGGAGAGCGAATGGAACGCCGATTTGCGGGTCGGGGGCACTTCGGCCACCCCGGAAGTCATCGGCAATGTGAATCTGGTGCGCGGCACTTACAACTTCGCCGGCAAACGCTTCGACCTCGATCAGGAAAGTGTGATCCGGTTCGAGGGCGGCGCGGTGACGAACCCGTTGTTGTCGATGAAGGCGACGGCGACCATCTCCGGCACCGCCGTCACGATCAACATCGCCGGCCGGGCGCAGAACCCGCAGATCACCTTCAGCTCCTCGCCCAGCCTGCCGCAGGACGAATTGCTCTCGCGAATCCTGTTCGGCAATTCGGTGACCGAATTGTCGCCGATGCAGGCGATCCAGCTCGCCGCTGCGCTCAACTCGTTGCGCGGCTCGGGTGGCGGGCTCAATCCGCTCGGCAAGCTGCGGTCGGCTTCCGGCATCGATCGCCTGCGGGTTCTCGGAGCGGACGAGGCGACCGGACGCGGAACGTCGGTCGCCGCGGGCAAATATATCTCGAACGATATCTATGTTGAGATCGTCACCGACACCCGGGGCTTCACCGCGACCCAGATCGAGATTGCCCTGTCGAAGGCGTTGAGCATCCTGAGCCAGACCGGCGGCTCCAACGGCACCGCGATCAACCTGCGCTATTCCAAGGATTATTGACGATAGGGCCCGAGGCTATCGTGCCGGCGACAGGCTGACGATCCGGACCACGGGCCCGGCGCGGACGCCGGGTTCGGGACGGATGACGGCGACCTGCCTGCCGCCGCGCAGCAATTGCGCATAGCGGGCGAGTTCGTCCGGGAAATGCGCCGGATCGGCGCGATAGCCGTCATAATGGCTCAGGATGACGAAATCGGCACGGCAGGTGGGAAGCAGCGCGGCGTCCACATGGGCAAGATCGACGACGGCGCGTCCGGATCGCAGAGTCTCGACCTGCGAATAGCGGATTCGCTTGGCGAGGATATCCTCGACATCGACGCAACCGGCTGAACCCAGGGGGAACAGGAAGCGCCAGGCCCCCATCTGAAGCAGATCGAACGCGGCATGCTCCACCACGATCCTGCTGCCGGGGGGAGCGTTTTCCCTGATCCAGGCGCTGGCAGCCTGGCGTGTGTCGTGCGCGCGCTCCGTGGCGTTGACCTTTGCGGCCTGGAGCATCGGGAGCGCGAGCAGCAGCGCTGCCACCGCTTCGAGCAGGACGAGTGGGCGTTGAACCCGGGCGCGCAGCGCGTCGGCCAGCCGGCACAGTGCCGCCGCCGCCGCGATCGCCGCGAAGGGCAATAGCGGCACGATCCAGCGTTCCCACAGCAAGGCCTGAGCGCCGATGACGAGCAGGAACGCAAGGGCACCGGGAAGGACCGCGGCCGTTGCAATCCGCGCGCGACGCAGCGCCCCGATCGTGCCGAGCAGGACCAAGGCCAGGCCGGCCGCGCCGAACGATGCCAATAGCGGGTGACCTGCATACCAGGCGAGATTGGCGAGGAAGCCGCCGCCCGTCGCGCCGGGATGGGCCGTGCGGGCCTCACCGGCGAGATTCTGCAGCACCGTTGGATAATCGAGCAGCAGATAGGGCGAGACCAGCACCAGCGTGGCAAGGGCGATCACGGGCAGCAGCGCGACACGGCGCAGCTCGCGGCGATCGTACCAGCCTCGATACAGGCCGGCGCACAGTGGGTTGAGGATGATGATCGCCGCCGGCCATTTGGTCGCGCAGGCAAGGCCTGCCCAGATGCCGGCCATCAGGTAATCCCGCGGTCGGCCCTCGCGCGCGATCGCCACCGCCGACCGGGTGCTCAGCAGCATGAAGACCGTCGCCTGCACGTCGGTCCGGATGATTTGCGAATATTCGATATGGACTGCGTTCACCGCGAGGAACGCTGCGGCGATCAGCCCGAGCCTGGGGCCGCCAAGCCTTTTGCCGAGCGACCAGGTGAGCCAGACGCAGGCGATACCGCAGGCGACGATGAACAGCCGAGCGGGCAGGAACAGGATGCCGGGATCGGCGTAGACCGCTGCCATGAGCGCCTGGCTGTCGGCGAAGCGGCCGGTGGCGATGCCGAGGCCGCCCACGCCGAGGCTGACCAGGGCAAGGCAATAAAGGGTCGTGGTGCCCGGATGGCCGAACCAGCCCGGATTGAGGCTGTGGGTCCGCAGCATGTCGAGCGACTTCATCACGAACAGCGGCTCGTCCGGATCGTTGAGCGCGGGCAGGCCGAAGCCGACGCCATGAATTCGCAATCCCGCCGCGATCGCCAGGATAAGCAGCAATATTCCAGCTTCCGTCCATTGGACGAGCAGCCGGTTACGGGCCGGAGCGATCGATTTCGTCATGGTATCGAATGACATGACGTGGAGCGACGATGCGAACCGTAATCCTGGCCGGCGGATTGGGCACCCGGCTCGGCGAAGAAACCAGCGTTCGGCCGAAACCGATGGTCGAGATCGGCGGAATGCCGATCCTCTGGCACATCATGAAGATCTATTCTTCGGCCGGATTCAATGACTTCGTCATTTGCCTCGGGTATAAGGGCTATCTGATCAAGGAATATTTCGCGAATTATTTCCTGCACACATCGGATGTCACGATCGACCTGCGCGGCGGCAACGGCATGGAGGTGCATTATGCCCGCAGCGAGCCGTGGCGCATCACCCTGGTCGAGACCGGCCCTGCGACGATGACCGGCGGCCGGCTGGCCGCGATCCGTCATTATCTCGATCCCGACGAGCCGTTCTGCTTCACCTATGGCGACGGCGTGGCGGATATCGATGTCGCCGAGCTGGTGCGCTTCCACAAGGCGCACGGGCTCCGCGCGACGATCACCTCGGTCTCGCCGCCGGGACGGTTCGGTGCGCTCGAGTTCGATGGCGACCGCGTCATCGATTTTCGCGAGAAGCCGGCGGGCGACGGCGGGCGGATCAACGGCGGTTTCTTCGTCGCCGACCCTTCCGTGCTCGATCTGATCGAAGGGCCGGAGAGCGTCTGGGAGGCAGGCCCGCTCGAGCAGCTGGCAAGAAGCGGAGAACTGATGAGCTATCAGCATGACGGGTTCTGGCAGCCGATGGATACGCTGCGCGACAAGATCCAGCTCGATGAGCTCTGGAAGACCGGCAGCGCGCCGTGGAAGCGCTGGTGAGCGGCATCTGGTCCCGCCGTCGGGTGCTCGTGACAGGGCATACCGGCTTCAAGGGGAGCTGGCTCAGCCTGTGGCTCAACGCGATGGGAGCTGACGTCACCGGCTTCGCCCTGCCGCCGCCGACCGAGCCGAGCCTGTTCGAAACGGCGCGGGTCGCCGGGCTGGTCAGGCATGTGGAAGGCGATGTACGCGATCTTGCGGCCGTCCGGGCAGTGGTGGAGGCCAGCCGGCCCGAGGTGATCTTCCATCTCGCCGCGCAGCCGCTGGTGCGGTTGTCCTATGTCGAGCCGGTCGAGACCTACGCAACCAATGTGATGGGCACGGTTCACCTGTTGGAGGCGGCACGGCGTGCGCCCGGCGTGAAGGCGATTGTCTGCGTCACCAGCGACAAATGCTACGAGAATCGCGAATGGATCTGGCCCTATCGCGAGAGCGACCCGATGGGCGGGCACGACCCCTATAGCAGCAGCAAGGGCGCGGCCGAGCTGGTCGTATCGGCCTGGCGCCGTTCCTTCTTCGCCGAAGGCGGGCCGTTGCTCGCGTCGGTCCGTGCCGGCAATGTCATCGGCGGTGGCGACTGGGCGGCGGACCGGCTGCTGCCCGATCTCGTCCGCGCGTTCGAGGCTGGTGCGGCGCCGCTGATCCGCGCGCCCGATGCGGTGCGGCCGTGGCAGCATGTGCTTGAAGCGCTCGGCGGCTACATGATGATCGCGGAGCGGTTGCTGGCCGGCGAGCGGGCATTCGCCGATGCGTGGAATTTCGGGCCCGCCGACGAGGATGCACGCCCGGTTTCCTGGATCGTCGATAGGATGCGCGCCGGCTGGGGCGGCGGTGCGGCCGATGCGATGCCCGACACCGGCGCGCGCCCTCACGAGGCGGGATTGCTTCGGCTCGATTGCTCCAAGGCGCGGGCGGCATTGGGCTGGCGCCCCGCTCTCAAGCTCGATCAGGCGCTCGACTGGATCGTTGCGTGGCACAAGGCCGTGGCATCGGGCGCGGACGCGCGGACAGTCACGCGCGCGCAGATCGCCGATTATCAAACCGCTACCAGCCGACTGGACGAGCGCTCGGCCGCCTGAGCCGTTGCGCTCGCGAGCGTCAGCATATTGCCCAGGCGCAGCGCGATCGGGAAAGCGGGCAAGGGCACGCGATCAAGCTTCAGGCCGACGGTCCACGCCGCCTGTCGGGCAAGGAAGTCGATCGGGAAATGGTTGTAGCTGCGGTTCACCGCGACCTCGCCATAGCCGGCGCGGATCAGGAGATTGTGGATCGTCGTCGGATTGTAGAGTTCCGGATGCTGGAGGCAGAAGGGCGGCCAGCGCACGCCCATCACGCGGCGGAGCAGCGAACGCTCGTCATGGGTCACGATCATCAGCGTGCCGTCAGCGCGCAATTTGGTGCGGATCTGCTCAAGCGCAGCAAGCGGATCGAGCAGATGGTCGAGCACATGGACCATCACCGCGAGGCTGACGGAACCATCCGGCACGGCGGACAGATCGTCCATGTCGGGGAGCAACGTCGCCGGGCGCCCGTCCGTCGCCCTGCGCAACTGATCATGGATCGCGCGATTGGGCTCGAACAGCCAGAAATGCCCGAAATCCCCACGGCGCGCGGCTTCCGCGACGATATAGCCGATGTCGGGCCCGATCTCGAGATAGTCGCCATCGAGCGCGGCGCGCGTCGCTGCCGCCTCGAAATAGCCGCGCTGCGTGGCGGCGATCGCGTCGCTGGTCACGAGATCCATATTCGGTGCCATGCTCGAATAGAGACTGGCGAGCTGGGGGCCGTCGAAGAAGACCGGGTTGTAGAGCAGCCCGCAGGCACGGCAGCGATGATAGGAAAAGAACAGTTTTTCCTTGAACAGGCCGGACCAGAAGGGGCGAAGCGATTCAAGGCTCTTCGCTTCGGCGCGCTGTGCGCTGCGGACTTCCTCCCGTGGGTCGTCCGTGCCGCATAGCGGGCAAGGGCGCCGCAGGAATTCATGTTCCATCATGTCTCCTTTCCAGCCGGCCGGAAGGTGACGTGGCTGTGCCAGAAATAGCTGCCGACGATCAGGATCGCGGTGAAACCCAGCTGGGCCAGTATCGGTGGCAGGCCGGCGACCTCGACCAGCAACGGCAGCGCTGCCCAGTTGGCGGCGTAGTTGAAGAGGTAGAAGCTGGAAAAGGTGCCGAACTCGCGTGCCAGATTGCCGCGGGTCCTGAACACGCCGAGCTTGTAGGTCGCAAAGGCGAAACACAGGCTGACCGCCTGGGCGATGCCCAGTGCCAGCATATAATGGTGCTGAAGCGCGGCGAAGCTCCAGAGGAGCAACGGATAGATGCCGAGGCCGAACACGGTGTTCGCCGCCCCCGCCACCAGGAAACGCAGCGGGCGCCTTCCGTCGCCGGCTATGCCGGCCTTCACGATTCTTCCCACAGCGGAATCCGCATATTCTCGCGCAGCACCTCGCGCGGGAGGAAGGGGGACAGGTCCTCGAGCGCGGGCGAGGTGATCCGTCCGTCGGGATGGGCCTTCGCACCGAGCTTGGGTGCGAACGAGACGTTCTCGTCGACGACCAGCTCGCACAGCACCGGCCCCGGCGCGGCAAGGGCTTCGGCGATGGTGCCGGGCAGCTCTTCGTGAGTCTCCGCCCGGAAATAGGCGAAGCCGAAGGCGGCGGCGACCTTGCCGAAATCGGGGAAGGTCACGTTGCTCTTCGGGCCGCCGCCGACTTCGACGCCGTTGAAGAAGTTGCGGTGAGTCTGGAAGATCGAGACATAGCCGCTGTTGTTGATGAGGAAGACCTTCACCGGCATGCCGTAGCCGGCGATCGTCTGCATCTCCTGCAGGTTCATCATGATGCTGCCGTCGCCGGCGATCGCGATCACGCGCTGCCGGCCGCCGGTGGCGGCGCAGACCCCGATGGCGGCGGGCAGGTCATAGCCCATCGTCGCGCAGCCCGAATTGGTCCATAGCCGCTGGCCGCGCTTGATCTCCGCCGCCTGGAAGCTGACGACACAGGCGCTGCCATTGCCGGTGACGACGACATCGTCCTCGTCGAGCTGCCGGAACAGGGCATCCATCGCGACATAGGGGTGAAGTTGCGGCCCGTGATCGTGATATTCGGGCAGCACCACGGGGAAGCGACGGACCCGCTCGCTCGCCCAGGTCATCCATTCGCGATGCCCCGCTGTGGGGCCCTCGTAGGGCTGGTCGATCAGCGCCGGTATCAGCTTGCCGAGGTCAGCCACCACCGGCATGTCCGGCACCACGTTCGGCTTGCGCAACTCGACCGGATCGATGTCGACCCAGATTTTGAATGCCTCGCGCGCGAAGCTCTGCCAGTTATAGCTCACCTGGCGGATGTTGAGGCGGCTGCCCAGCACCAGCAGCAGGTCGGCGCTCTGGGTTACCATATTGCCGGCACGGTCACCCACCGTGCCGGGGCGGCCGGCATAGAGCGGATGATCGTTCCACAGCACGTCGTGCGCGTTCCAGCCGGTGACGACGGGGACGCCGAGCCGCTCGATCAGGCGCAGGAAATCGGCATAGGCGCCGGAAAGCCGGACGCCGCCGCCAGCGAACACCACCGGCCGTTCTGCCTTGCGGAGGCGATCGAGGATCGCCGCGGCAGTCGCCGGCAGATCGGTATGAGTCCAGGGTTCGTCCAGCTCGGCTGGATCAAAGCCGGTCAGCGTATCCGGGTCGATCTTCATCGCCTGCACGTCGAGCGGGATATCGAGCCATACCGGCCCGGGACGCCCGCTGGTCGCCAGGTAGATCGCCTTCTCGAGATGGTAGCGGATCGATCGCGGATCGGTGACCATCGTCGCATATTTGGTGATCGGACGAACCAGTTCCTCGATGTCGAGTTCCTGGTCGCCATATTGGCGCAGCGGCAGGCCGGTGGCGCGCACCGTGGTCTCGCGTTTCACCTGGCCGGAGAGCACCAGCATGCCGATCGAATCGACCCAGGCACCGTAGACGCCGGTGATCGCATTGGTCCCGCCCGGCCCGGACGTCACATTCACCACCGCCAACTTGTTGGTGAGCCGGTAATAGGCCTCCGCCGCCATCGAGAGCGCCTGCTCGTGATGGGTGAAGGTCGTCGCGAGACGCGGATGCGTGCCGAGCGAGTGGTTGAGGTGCATCGCACCGCCGCCGGTGAGCATGAAGACATGCTCGATGCCGTGCCTGACGAGCTGCTTCGCCACCCAGTCGGAGAGTTTTATCAGGGTCATCGTGTCCATCCGTTCGAAAGCGCGGTGCGCCGGATCGCCTCGTCGAGGCCGATCGTGGGAGAGAGGCCGTGCGCCCAGCGGATCGCTTCGGTCGACGGCACGTAGCGGCCGGGGTTCCAGCCGGGATCGGGCCGGCCGAGAATCTCGACGCCGGGCCCGCCAAGCAGGGCGGCGGTCCGGTGCGCCAGGTCGGCGATCGACACTGCTTCCTCGGACCCGACATTGAAGACCGCGCCCGCGTCTCCGCTAATCAGCAATGTCCAGAGCCAGACGGTCAGGTCGGCGGCATAGAGATAGGAGCGTACCGCCGTGCCGGCGCCGTCGACCCGGATCGTGCGCCCGGCAATGGCGTCGCGGATGAAGTTGCCCGCGGCGAAATGGATATCGAGCGAGAGAAGCGGCCCGAGCAGCGCGAAGATGCGTGCATTGACCACGTCGAGCCCGAACTGCTTGCCGTAGATCGCGCAGAGCATCTCGGCCGCGCGCTTGCCCTCGCCATAGGCCGAGCGCGGATCGCGTTGATCGGGGCCGCCCGTCCATTCCTCGGGGACATGCGCGACATGCCAGGGCTGCGCGCCATAGACGGCACCTGAGCTGAGGAAGAAAAAGCGCCGGGCGCCGCATTCGACGGCGAGATCGAGCGCGCGGCGCGTACCGGTGACGATCGTGTCGAACATGAGACGCGGATCGTTGGCATTGAGCGCGGCGCTGGCATCGGTCGCGGCGTGGATCACATGCGTGAACCGGCGTTCCGGTGGCAGGCAACTGAGGACGTCGCCTGCCACGAACCGAAAGCGCCGGGCGAGATGCGGTACCCTGGCGGCGAAGGCGGCCGGATCGCGGCTCAGGATCGTGACGTCGATGTCGATCTGGGCGCGGCTCAGCGCTTCGAGCATCCAGCGGCCGATGAACCCCGTGCCGCCGGTCATGAAGATGCGCGCCCCGTCCAGCCGCGGCCAGAGCGGCGCGAGTGCGGTTTGCACCGCATCGAGATCCTCATCGAGGATCATGCGGGTACCAGCCCGAGCGACGGGCGATGCTCCCGGTGCGCGCGAACCACGCGGGCCACGCTGTCCAGCGCGAGCGCCCAGAGGATCAGCGCGACCAGCCCCGGCCGTACGAAATGCCCGATGGCAAGGCCGAAGCTGGGGCTCACCGGCCGGCCGCCGAGCCAGCTTTCGAGCGAAAGATCGAGCACGGTCGAGAGCGGCCAGTCGGTCACGAGACACAGCAGATAGGCGCAGACGATCGCCACGACCGGCCCGATGCCACGCCACGGTTCGAGCAGGACGAGGAACAGCAGGAATGCCTGGGTGTAGCCGCCCGGCGACTGGGTGACGAGGAACATGCCGAGCAGGATCGTCGAGATGCGATAGGACGGCAGCGCGCGGGGCTGAAGCCAGGCGGCGGCCAGCGCCAGCACCGCGATACCCTGGCTTGCATGGATCACCACCGGCACCAGCCATTCGATCATCTCGACCGTGCGCGACGGTACGAACTCGAGCACCGGGATCTGCGAGTTGCGGACCTGGAGCAGCGGCGCGTAGCTGGTCGAATAATGGATCTCGTTCCACACCTGCCCGCCCTGGAAGACCACCCAGTTGGCGGTGTTCGCCGCGATCTCCATCGGCGAGCCGCCGCCGATGATCGCCAGCGTCACCAGATAGAGCGCGACGGTGGCGATCCCCGCCAGTTCGAGCAGGCGCCAGTCGCGTTTCACCGCATGTGCCAGCACCGGCAGCAGCAGATAGGGCTTGAAGTTGATCGTCGCCGCGGCGGCGAGGGATCGCCACGCCGCGGAGCGGACGAGCGGACCGTGGGCGAGGATGAAGCAGGGCAGGGCCGCCAGGATCAGGTTGCCGCGCTCGAGCGTGAAGAGCAGCGGCAGGCCCAGCCCGAAGGCGATTGCCCGTACCGGCGCGGTGCGCGGGTCGGTGCGATGGAAGCTCCACCAGACGAGCGCGACGTTCAGCCCGTAAAGGGCCAGGATCGTGGTGCGCGCCAGCCAGTCGCAGTCCCGGGCGTGGAACGGCGACTGCAGATAGCAGCCCGGCAGGCTGAACAGGTCGAGAAAGACGAAGGACAAGGGCGGGTACACCGTTCGCCATACCGAGAAGGCACCGGGGTTGTTCGCCCAATAGGCGGTGTTGAACCAGTCCATGAAAGTGTCGTTGGTGTCGAACACGAAGGGCTGGGGCAGATAGCCGAGATCGCGGAAACGCCATGCCGTCCACGCGACGCTCGCCACCACGGCAAGCATCAACGCGATCTCGGGCAGCAGGGACGGCAATACCCGCCGGTTCATGGCCTGCGAACCAGCGTCCGTTCGGCGGGCCGGCTACGGTCCGGGGGGAAATTGAGCCGTTCCTGCTCGATCACGAGCGGTACGTTGCGGCTGCGCTCGGCGAGCATGCGCACCTGCTCGCCGATCAGGCCGAGAAAGAGCAGGAGCACCGCGAACATCGCCATGGCGAGCGTCACGCCGAACAGGGGCCAGGCGCTGCCGCCGCCGGTCGCCGTCACGATCGTCCCCGCGGATAGCGGAATCACTGCGGCGGCTGCGAGGAAAGCGAGCGGAATGGGCAGCCGCAGCAGCGACTTGGCCGATCCGGCCAGTCCGGAAAGGGCGAAGGAGAAGAGCGTCGCGAAACCGTTCTTGGTCTCGCCGGCCGCGCGCTCGGGCCGGTCGAACGGCACGACCGCGATGCGGAAGCCGCTTTCGACCACCATGCCGCGGAAAAAGGGTTCTGGTTCGTTCCACGCAGCGAGCGTGTCGACCACGTCACGATCGAACAGGCCGAAACCCGTCGCGCCGGGGATTACCGGATAGTCGCCGTAACGGCGCAGGAAACCATAGCCCAGCCCGCGGGCGAGCCTCAGCAACGGCGATGACCGTTCGGAACGACGCTGCCCCAGCACCACCTGCGCACCTGCACGCCATTGTGCGACGAGCGCGCCGATCATCGCCGGCGGATCCTGGAAATCGGCGCCCATGCCGATCACCGCGGCGCCCTCGGCCTGGTAGATGCCGTAGGTCGGCGAGCGCATCTGGCCATAGTTGCGGTTGTTGAAGATCGCGCGGATGCGCGGGTCCCCGGCGCACAGGTCGCGCATCAGGGCACGGGTGCGGTCGGTCGAATCATTGTCGATCAGGATGATCTCGTGCGAGCGCGCATGGCGCTCGCCTTCCGCCGTTACCGCCGTGCAGATCGCCCTGACATTTTCTTCCTCATTGTAGCAGGGGATGACGAACGACAGCTCGATTGCCCCGTCGCGGGGTGTCATCGTTCGTCATCCTCGCGCCGCCGCAGGCCGAGGTCGATGCCGGTCGCCGGTGCATAAATCTCCGTGAACAGCGCAGTCAGGATTACCAGCGCAAGCAGCGCGACAGCGGAGATATTGTACTTCCGGTCGGCATCGAGGCGCGGCGCCTCGATGATCTGCACGTCCGACGCTGTTTCCGACGCCAGCGTTTCGACCGCCACTTCCTCGGACGAGCGGGCATAGACCTCGTAGAGCGCCTGGGCGAAGCGATAGTCGCGATAGAGGTTGAGATATTCGCCCGAGACCTGCGACAGACCGGTGACGTTGGGGCCCGTGACGCCAAGCCGGGCCTGTGCAGTGCGCGCGATCTGTGCACGGATCGAGGCGACTTCCGACTGGACCGACTGGAGCTGCGGGTTGTCCGGTCCCTGGAAGCGTTGCAGCGTCTCAAGCTCGACGAGCTTGGCCTGGAGCTGTGCCTCAAGCCCGGTCCGCAGCGACAGTGCTGATCCGAGCTGCGCCTCGGGCTCGGCCAGGTTGTTGCGCCGGCGGAAACCGTCGAGCGCGGTTTCGGCCGTCGCCACGCGGGCCGCGGCTTCCTTGAAGCGATCCTGCACCACCTGGCGCTTGCGGCGAACCCGGTCGCGCCCCAGCGCGATGATCCGGTCGCTGATCGCGCGTACATAGGCCTCGGTCAGCGCCTGTGCCCGGACCGCATCGTGCATTCGGACTTCCACCTCGACGATACCGCCGGTCAGGGAATGCACGTCGACCTTCTGCGCCAGCGCGACACGCGCCTGGTCGATGCTCGAATAGCCCTGCGGCCCGACCAGCCGCAGCCGGCGGATCACGTCGTCGGTCACCTCCGTGCCGCGTGAGATGGCGAGATACATGTCGACCGGTTGCTTGGCGCCGCCGAGCAGTGCTGCGAAACCCTGGAGCTGCCCGCCGAGCGCGTTCATCATCGAGCCGAGCCCGACGCTGTTGCTGTCTTGCGGGACCATCTTCGCCCGCGCGACATAAGGGCGTGGGATCAGGCAGAGTATGGCGAGCAGCAGGGTAAGCACGGCATAGGCCATGCGGCGCGAGCGCTGATTGCGGACGACGCCGACGGCGCGAGCGATGACGCTCATTGCGCGAGCGACTTGATCGAGGCGGCACCGACGAGCCCGCCGAACAGGCTGCCGGTGATATCGCGAAGACGTGCCCAGAACTCGCCGCGATTGGCGTCGACCGGCACATAGATGAGATCGCCCGGCAGTGCCGGTGCCCGCAGCACCCGCTTGCCGTTCGCGACCACCGTGCCGTTGGCCCGCACCACGAAGATCTCGGCCTTGTCGCCCAGTTGCTGCACGCCGCCTGCGGACTGGATGAAGTCGCCGATCGAGGCGCCCTCGCGATAGGCGAAGGAGGCAGGGCTCGGTACCGCGCCGAAGACGCCGACGGTCACCGGACGGGACGGAATATAGATGGTGTCGTTGTTCTCGACGATCACGTCGCCGGGCAAGGTGGCTGCGCCGACCGGCAGGTCGAACACCAGCCGGCCGCTCGGCTGGCGCGCGCGCAATTGTTCGACGATCGAACGAACCAGGGCGAGATTGCCGGGCTGGGCGAGCTGAGCGCGATTGGCGGAGACGACCGGCTGGGCGGTGAGCTGAAATTCCATGTCCTGGATCGCTCGGTCGAAGCTCAGCTTCTGCTGGGCCTTCACGCTCTCGCGCGTGATCACGCTCGCATAGGGGAAGGCGAGCGCGGTGAGCCCCCCCGCCTGAGTCACCACGTCCTCCATTTTCGTGCCGGGACGGAAATAATAGCGGCCGGGCCGGGCTACTTCGCCGCTGATCGTCACCAGCACGGGTTGCTGATCGAGCGGGCGGGCGATGCCGACATCGGAGAGGATGCGGATGATGTCGCCGCGCCGGGCCTTTTGCGTGCGTGCCTCGGCAGCGGTGACCTGCCGCCATCCGGACTCGGTCTTGCCGAGAGAATCGAGCACCATCAGGCGGCTGTCATCGGCCACGGTGTTGATGCCGCCCGCATAGAGGATCGCGTCGCTGAGCGTCTCGTTGGGGGCTATCTCGAAAATGGCCTCGCGATTGACGCTGCCGATCACCGCCACCTGCTCTCCGGCCGGCGCGAGGTAGATGACGTCGCCATTCTGCAGCGCGGCGTCGCCGCTCTTGTCGCCCTTGAGCAGCAGGTCGTAGAGATCGAAGTCCGAGATCAGCTGGCCGTTCCGGCGGAGCTGGATCGACCGGAAGCTTCCTCCCGGGGCGGGGCCGCCGGCCGCGAGCACGGCGTTGACCAGTGTCGAAAGGCTGCTGACGGTGTAGGAGCCGGGGGTCGCAGCGAAGCCGGTGACATAGACGGTGATGCCGTGCAGCCGTCCTGCGGTGACCTGCAGGTCGAAGGCACGATACTGGCGCGCCACCTGGCGGGCGATCACGTCGCGCAGATCGCCATAGCGCACCCCGCCGACGGTGATGGCGCCGACGCGCGGTACGAAGATACGCCCTTCCTTGTCGACGGTCAGCCGCAGATCGGCCGCCTGTACCGATCCGGTCAGGCCGAGCAGCACTTCATCCCCGGGGTTGAGGCGATAGTCCGGCGGCACGACGGTGGTGGAGGGCGCGGTGAAATCGCGCCCGCCCGGTGTCAGCAGTTCGGCACCGAAGCGGCGCAGCGGCTTGCCGGCCGCATTCGAGACAAATGTCTCGAACTCGTTGGCGACAGGCGATACCGGCTTTGTTCGCGCGGCACGGGGTGCGGGCTGGTCGGTGCCATCGGCCTCCGGCGAGGCGGGCGAGCCATCGATCACGGTTGGCTGGTAGGAACGCACCTCGGCAGGCGGAACAGCGACCTGCGCCGCCGCGGCACCCCGGGAGATCGCGCTGGCCCCTCCGCCGGACTGCTCCGTTGGCGATACCGGCGGGGAGAACTGGGCTGATGCCTGTGCCGGGATCAGCGGCAGCGCGAACACGCAGCCGGCCAGCAATTGCTTCCAGGGGGTCGTCATGCGGTACAATCTTCTTCTTCGATCAGGCTCGCGGTCAGGCCAGCCGCTGAACCGAGCAGGATGTCGGCGGCCGTTTCCCAGAGGCGTTCATTGGCCGCGGCGAGCAGGCCGCGGCCGGAGCCGACCCGGTAGGGGGCTCGATTCCAGTCGGTCACCACGCCGCCTGCTTCGGTCAGGAACAGGGCGCCCGCGGCGTGATCCCAGGGCAGGGTGCGCTGGAAGGCCGCGAGATCATTCTGGCCGAGCACCAGGCGCGGATAGCTCTCGGCGGCACAACGCGGGACTGGCACCAGCTCGAAATACTGCGCAGCATGGGCGTTGACCCGGTCGCGGTGCTCGGGCGTCATGAAATGCGTTCCCAACGCTGCGATCGGCATCGGGCCTTTCGTCGGGCGGGTCCGTACGGCAACGCCGTCGCAGGTGGCGCCGGCACCCCATTCGGCATGGCAAAGCCGCCCGCTCAGGGGATCCAGTATCCAGCCTGCGCGAGGCACGCCGTCTTCGACGAGCGCCACCATCATGCCGAACGGTGCGCGCCCGGCGGCGAAATTGGCGGTGCCGTCGAGCGGGTCGATCAGCCAGACCAGCCCCTGGCCGATATCGTCGAGGAGGCCCGGTTCGTGCGCCGCCGCTTCCTCGCCGACGATACGTGCCCCGATACCCAGCGTCTCCAGCTGGTCGTGCAAGCGACGTTCGGCATCGCGATCGACACTGGTGACGATCTCGCCCGGACTCTTCTCGGCGATCTCATGATCGGCAAGCATGCGGAAACGCGGCGTTACCGCTGTCGCGGCAACGCCTCGCATCATGGCCGTGACTTCATCCCTCAACGACATGGCGGGTCAGGCAGCGACGCTCGCCAGTCGCCCGCGCGCGGCGATGACGCTGCGCTCCTGGATCATCCGGATGCGGGCCAGATCCTCGTCAGCGATGGTACGATAATAATCGCGCTTGTTCTCGAGCCAGGCGAGTTCGAACGCCACGGCGTTCGCGATCCCGGCTTCGAAGCCGGGCATGTCGGCCGCGCTGCCGTCGAAGATGACCTTGCGAGTCTCGAACCGGTCGAGGCGGATGCGGCGCATTTCGCGCAGCGCCGGCCCGGATTCGCCGGCGACCGATCCGCCGACCACCAGTTCGAGGCCATGGTCGGCACAGGCGCGCGCGGCGGTGAGGACCGCATCGGTGATCTCGCGCTGGTTGATCGCGCCGCGCGGCAGCCCGCGGGAGAGCGTGAAATCGACACGGCCGAACACGATGCCGTCAAGCGCTGCCTTGGCGAGCGGGATCATCGAGTCGAGATTGCGCAGCGTCGATTCGGTTTCGAGGTTGAACAGGAACTGCGTGTCCGTGTCGTCGCCATAGACCTTTGCTTTCGCCTCGGCGAACTTCGAAAGCGCGTAAGGCGTCTCGACCATGGGCGCGATGATATAGTTCGCACCATAGAGCTTCGAGGCGTGAAGATCCGACACCGCCTCGCAGCCGCCAATCTTGAGCGCGACCTTGAGGTCGGCGCGATAGGCGAGCTCGAGCAGGCGCAGCAATTCGTCCGGACGCGTGCCCTCAGCCTCGAACTCAGCCTTCACGGCGACGACCCCGAAACGATCGCGGCCCTTTTTGAGCATGTCGAGCATGCGGCGTTCTGTGGAATTCATCCTCGCCTCCTGGTTAAAGCGTTACTGACGAACGAGGGGACGGAGCTGCCCGGGCATTCCCGCAAGCGAACGGCGGCGTAAAAAATAATTGCCTGGGGCTTACGGAACCGGCGCGAGGTCTCCGTCCTCAAGCATAATGCCAGTAATTCCCGCCCTGCCGCTCACCGCCGCGCTGCTGCTTCTCGGTGGCTATGGGCCTGCCACGGGTGACGGCATCGACAGGCTGCCGGGTGGCGAAGGTGCCACGTTCCGCCAGCGCATGATGACCTGGTCGATACCGGCCCCCGCACGCCAGGTGCCGGAGGATCTGGTCCCGGCGGCGCTGCCGCGCCTCTCATCGGGTTTTGGATATCGCCACGATCCGATCCGGGGCGGTTGGGCCATGCACAGCGGCATCGACATACCGGGGCCACTCCATTCCCCGGTGATGGCCGCGGCCGGCGGTGTCGTCGACTATTCGGGCAGCGCGGGCGGTTATGGGAACATGATCGAGATCGATCATGGCAATGGCCTTGTTACGCGCTACGCGCATCTTTCCCGGTCGCTGGTACGTCCCGGCGTGCGCGTGGAGCAGGGCGAGACCATCGCCATGATGGGCTCGACCGGTCGCTCGACCGGCAGTCATCTCCATTTCGAGGTACGCGTGAATGGCCAGGCAACGGCCCCACTTGCCTATTTCTCGGGCGGGCGCCTGCTCGGGCGGGCGCCCCGGCAACCGGCCGAACCCCATGTCTCCGCTTTTGCGCGGGCACGTACAGAGACAGCGCCGGAGTCGACAATTGAGGCAGGGTTCTGATGCTTCTCCAGGAACCCGTCCGGCCGCAGCGACAGGTTGCCGCTGTCGGGAGACGGCCGGACTTGGCAAGCCAACCGGCGAGTGCTTTGCGTGGTGCCATGGCCGGGAGTGAGCATATCGACGGGTTGCAGCGCGTTATCCTGAACGAGCGCGCCCGGCTGCTCCGTTTCCTTGCCGCGCGCGGCGCGGGCGACGAGGCGGAGGATGTGCTGCATGACCTGTGGCAGCGCCTCGCCGTCGCCCCGAGCCAGCCCGTGGCCGACCCGGTCGCCTATCTGTTTCGCGCGGCCGAAAATCTGATGCGCGACCGGCGGCGCTCGACCTTCAGTCGCGAGCGACGGCAGATGGACTGGCATGAGACCAGCGTCACGGCCGAGGAAGAACCGCTGGGCGAGCGAGTGCTGATCGCCCGCGAGCGCATGCGCCAGGCCGAAGCGATGCTGGCGGGGCTTGGCCCCCGCGTCGACCGCGTATTCCGCCTTTACCGTCTCGAAGGCCTGGGACAGGCCGCCATCGCCCGCGACCTGGGCGTCAGTCTCAGTTCAGTCGAAAAGGATCTGCAAAAGGCTTATCGCGCCCTTGCCGAACTCAAGGCGCAGTTCGATGCGGAATAGCGGGAACGGCTCCGTCATGTCAGGGATATGGGCATGATGGCACACGAATTCGACAATATCGGAGAGGCGGCGCGCCTGTGGGCGATCCGCGCCCAGGACGCGTCTTTCGCTGATTGGGAAGGCCTCACCGACTGGCTCGAGAGCGATCCCCGGCATTTGCCCGCTTATGAGGTCGCCCTGGATGATGACGCCTGGGCAGGCCAGCTCTTCGCCGCACATACCCCTGTCGCGGCGGCGACAGCGCCCGCGCATTACCCCCCGCGCGGGCGCTGGTTTGCAACAGGCGGCGCAATTGCGGCGGCACTCGTCGCGGTGGTGAGCTGGACGGTGGTGAGCCGGGATGCGCCCGAGCGCGAAGTGGCGACCGCGCCGGGCGAGCACCGGACAGTCGATCTGGCCGACGGGTCGCGCATCGTGCTGAACGGTGGCACCCGGATCGTGCTTGATCCTGACAAGCCGCGAGAAATCACGCTTGCCCAGGGTGAGGCGCTGTTCGAGGTGCGGCATGACGCGCGCCATCCGTTCGTGGTCGTTGCCGACGGCACCCGGCTGGTCGACGTCGGCACCGTTTTCAACGTGGTGCGCGACGGCGGCGCCATCGACGTGGCGGTCGCCGACGGCGCGGTTGACTATGAAGCGGGAGCGCAGCGGATACGGCTCAACCAGGGTGACGCATTGTCCCGGCCCGACCGAGATACCGCGCCTGCGGTGCGCAGGACCAGTCCGGAAGGGATAGGCGGCTGGCAGTCGGGCCAGCTCCATTATGACGATGCGACGCTCGACCAGGTCGCGCGCGACCTGTCCCGCAACACCGGCCGTTCGATCCGGGTGGTGGACGGCGCGGCGCGGATGCGGTTTACGGGGACGCTTGTCCTTGAGGGGCCGCCTCGCGAGGTTCTCGCGCGCGCGGGCCCGCTGCTGGGTGTGAATTTCGCTGAACAAGGCGATACATGGACGATGACTCCTGCCAATGTCCGGCGGCGCTAATACCGCTCTTGCAATACCGTTGATCGCCGCAGCCCTGCTGATCGGCGCGCCTGCACATGCCCAGGAACGGGGGGCGGATGTCGACATCCCTGCCGCTCGCCTGGATCACGCGATCAGGCTTCTCAGCCGCCAGAGCGGGACGAGCATCGGGTTTCGCGATTCAGCGATCGCGAAGCTCGGGGTGAGGGCAGTGCGCGGGAAGCTGACCGCAGCCCAGGCGCTGGAGCGGATGCTGGGCGGCACGCGGCTCGAAGTCAGGCGCGTCGCGACAAACACCTATCTGATCGAGCGGGCCGCCCTGCCGCCACCCCCGCGGCCGGTCGTGCGCCCCGCACCGCAACCGCCCGCGACCGTACCGCACGATAGCGTGGCCGATGAGGTCATCGTGACGGGAAGCAAGCGCTACGTGCCGCTCAGCGTCTATCCGGGCGGGGTGCAGGTGATCGAGGGCGACACGCTGTCGATGGCGGAAGGCGCGCGCGGCACTGACGCGATCGGAGCCCGGGTGGCCAGCGTCGTGTCCACTCACCTCGGTCCCGGCCGGAACAAGCTGTTCATCCGTGGCATTGCCGATTCAAGCTTCGTTGGCCCGACACAGGCGACCGTCGGCCAATATTGGGGCAACAGCCGGATCACCTACAGCGCGCCGGACCCGAGCCTGCGGCTCTACGATATCCGCAGCATCGAGGTGCTGGAGGGGCCGCAGGGGACGCTCTACGGCGCCGGGTCGCTCGGCGGGGTGGTCCGCGTCATTCCGCACGCGCCCGATCTGAACATGACGGGCGGCACGATCTGGGGCGGGACCCAGGCCGTGCAGCACGGCCAGCCCGGCGTGGACGGCGGCGCCATTTTGAACGTGCCGATCGTCGACGATCGGCTCGCCTTCCGCGCGCTTGCCTTCGGGTCGATCGACGGGGGCTATATCGACGACACGAAACGCAAGCTGAAGGACGTGAACGAAGTCCGCACCATCGGGGGCCGGGCCGCTCTCCGCTTCGTCCCGGCGGACGATTGGACGATCGATCTCAGCGGCGTCGGCCAGCGCATCGACGGGCTGGACAGCCAATATGCCGAGCGCGGTGGCGACGGCCTGAGCCGCGGAAGCAGCATAGCCCAGCCCTATCGCAACGATTACTGGCTTGGGGACCTGGTCGTCCGCAAGCAATGGGGCCAGCTCGAGCTGACCTCGTCATTCGGCTATGCCAATCAATATGTCTTCGAACAGTTCGAAGGTGCGGCGCTTGCCGATTCAACCGATCTCTCGGTGGCGCCCTCGGCAAATGCCGCTCCCGCCGCCTATGTCCAGACCGACCATATCTCGATGATCACAGCCGAAACGCGGCTGGCGCGGCGCGGCCCGGAAGGGACTGGCTGGGTGATCGGCGTCAGCCTGCTCCACAATGTCGCGCGCGTTAACCGTCAGATGGACGAGTTCTACCTCACACCAGCCGTCTCGGGCAGCCCCACGACCGGGCAGACATTTCCCGGCGTGATATCGATCCAGCCGGCGGATACGCTGACATTGACTGGCGTGCGCAACCAGGTGGACGAGCAGACGCTGTATGGCGAGACATCGATAAAGCCGCTCGACCGGCTGACACTGACCTTTGGCGGACGACTTACCCATTCCCGACTGTCGGGCGATTCCGAGGACGTGCTGAAGATGTTCGCCTTTCGGGTCGATCCGGGCGCGAGCGCGGCGCGATCGGAAACGCGCCTGCTGCCTTCGGCCGCCCTGGCATATCGCCCGTTTGACCAGCTGACGCTTTTTGCGCGCTATCAGGAAGGTTTCCGCCCGGGCGGGATCGCGGTCCGGCGGGACTTCGTCCAGCGCTACAAGGGCGACCGGGTCGCGACGACGGAAGCGGGCGCGCGCTACAGCGGCAGGGACTTCAGCCTGTCGCTGAACGCGTCCTGGTCGCGATGGAGCGATATCCAGGCCGATCTGATCGACGGCTTCGGCTTCCCGACCACTGCCAATGTGGGAGACGGGCGGGTCCTGTCGGTTGGGCTGGCGGGGCGCTGGCAGCCGGTGCGGGGCCTGTCGTTCGATGCCGCCGTCTATGTCAATGACAGCAAGGTCACTGCTCCCGCCTTCGCGACCCTGCCGTCCGACCTGGTCGGGGCAAATCTTGAGCGCCTTCCCAATGTGGCCGATGCGACCGGCAGGCTCGGCTTTGCCTATGCCACCTCGCTGTCATCCTCCGTCGACCTCGAAGTGAACGGCTTTGGCCGCTATGTGGGAAAATCGACCCTGGGCATCGGCCCCATCCTCGGCCAGTTGCAGGGCGATTATCTCGATACGGGCCTGGAGTTCAGGGTCGGCACCAAGCGCCGCGCCGTCACCCTGTCGCTGACCAATCTTCTCGACGCGCGCGGCAATCGCTTCGCGCTCGGATCGCCGTTCCTGGTGCGCGACCGCAACCAGATCACGCCGCTTCAGCCACGCAGCGTCAGGCTCGGGTTCGACGCGGCCTTCTAGACCGGGTCAGGGCGCCGGCTGCGCTCAATCGCCCGGGAGCCCGTTGGCCAGCTTGGCGAGCAAATTGCCCAACTGCCCGCGTTCCTCGGCGGTCAGGGCGGCCAGCAGTTCGGCTTCAACCAGCATGTCCTCGCGGAATGCCGTTTCGGCCAGCTGCCGGCCGGCTGGCGTCAACTGGACGAGCAGGCTGCGCGCGTCGGTGTCGCTGGGCAGGCGCTCCACCAGGCCGGCTTTTTCCAGCCGCGCAAGACGGTCGGTCAGGCCGCCGGACGAGATCATCAGCGATTTGAACAATTCCGTCGGCCTGAGGCGATAGGGCGGCCCGAAACGCAACAGCGTGGAGAGGACGTCGAACTCCCCCGAATCCAGCGCATGGCGCGCGAAGACCTGTTCGATCGAAGGCCGCACGCGCAAGGTGATCCATCTGGCGCGTCCCAGAATGGCCATGCCGACCGTGTCGACGTCAGGCAATTCGACAGCCCATTGGCGTCTGCGTTCCTCGACATGGTCGATCCGGTCGGGGGATATGTCCTGTTTATATCTTGACACCGAGATATTATCCGCCAATTATCTTGACGACGAGATAACCCGTCAGTGACGGAAATCAACGGATTTGATACGAAAGGAAGTGGAGCGATGAGTTCGACAGCAATGCGGCGTACCGGCTGGACCCTGACTGGCCTGTTCGGCCTGTTCATGCTCGGCGCGTCGATCGCGCCGAAGCTGGTGGGGGCCGCCGTGGCCACGGATACGCTCGTCGCCCTGGGGTGGCCGGGAAGCTATGCGCTGCTGATCGGGCTGATCGAACTGAGCTGCCTGATCCTGTATCTCCTGCCGCGAACGAACATATTGGGCGCGGTGCTGATGACCGCATTGCTTGGCGGATCCCTGGCCACGCAGTTGCGGGTGGGAAGCCCCTTGTTCAGCCACACGCTCTTCAGCGTCTATCTGGGGTTGTTCATGTGGGGCGGCCTCTGGCTGCGCGACGCCGCGGTCCGTGCCCTTTTCCCCGTCCGTCTCGACCGTCCGGCGGCGTGAAGCTGCCATGTCCTTTCAAGCATATCTCGATAATATCGAGACCAGGACGGGCAAGAGCCCGGAGGACTTCAAGGCAATGGCCGAGCAGAAGGGCTATGCTGCGGGCGGCGCGCTGAGCGCGGGCGTCAAGGCGGGCGACGTCATTCAGTGGCTCAAGGCGGATTTCGGGCTAGGTCATGGGCATGCCATGGCGATCGTGGCGCTTCTCAAGGGCAAGACGTCCTAGCCTTGCGGGTCGTTCACGCGCCGGCGCGCACGGGGTCCGGGAGATATTCCCGCTCGCAATAGTCGAACCAGTCGAAATCCGCCGGGAGACGCCGCCCCGATCCGTCCTGGCACGCCATGCCCACGAACGCGCCGGTGAAGTTGGGCAGCCCCGGCGCGCTTGCCTCGTCGGAAAGGGTGCTGGCGTCGAACTGCTCGCGCAGCCAGGTCCATTCGCTGTCGCCCTCGACGCGAAAGGCGAAGCGCAGGCGCTCATAGTCGACCTCGGCGCGGAGATGGATTCGGCCCTCCGCCGCGATGCCATGGATTTGCGAGAAGGCGTCCGCCTGCGGGGAGTCGGGCAGCGCCGACATGACCTGGACCTGCCGCCCGCCATGCTCGCCCGCGGTGACGAACAGATAATGGAATTTCGAGCTGTTATAATAGCAGATCAGGCCCGCTGCCTGCTGGTAGCTTTGCGGGTCGAACTCAACCACCGTGCTTGCCGAATAGCAGAACGCCTGTTGCCGCCGCGCGACGAGCGCCTGTTCGAACAGGCTGCCGAGCGACTCCCGGCCATAGAGGCGCAGATGGCCGGGGCGGGCGGTGAGGCTGAACAGCCCGTCGGGGTCGGGCGAGCGGAGCCACTGGAAGTCGATCGGCAACAGGCCGTCATCGAAATCCGCTCGGTCCGGGGCAACCGGCGGCGAGGTGTCGGGCGTCGGACCGGGGATGTCGAGTTGCGGGATGCTGTCGCCGCTCGCCGTGTAGAGCCACCCGTCCTCGGCCCAGCGCATCGGCTGGATCGCGGTTTCGCGGCCGAGCACGCAGCGGCCGCGATTGGGCAGGGGGCGGCCGCAGAGATAGACCATCCAGGGCTCGCCCGACGGCGTCTCGACCAGGTCGGCATGGCCCGCGCGCTGCAGCGGCGCATCGGGCCGGTCCCGCGCGCTGAGGATGTAGATATCGGGGTGGAGTTCATACGGCCCGATCAGGTCGCGCGAGCGGGCCATCGTCACCGCATGGTTCCAGGCGGTACCGCCCTCCGCCGTGATGAGATAATACCAGCCGTTCCGCTTGTAGAGATGCGGCGCCTCGGTCAGGCCGAGCGGGGTGCCCTCGAAGATCAGGCGCGGCTCGCCGATCAGTGCGCGTTTTGCTGCGCAATATTCCTGCAGCACGATCCCGGCGAAGCGGTTGCGCCCGGGCCGGTGATCCCACAGCATGTTGGTCAGGTATTTGCGACCATCGTCTTCATGGAACAGCGACGGATCGAAGCCGCTGCTGTTGAGATAGACGGGATCCGACCAGTCGCCCTCGATCGTCTCGCTCGTCACCAGATAATTGTGGAAATCGCGCAGCGACGCGCCCGAGGCGCCGCCGGTGGTGGTCCGGCCATAGCGCTTCACATCGGTGTAGATCAGGTGGAAACGATCGCCGTCATGGGTGAGGCAGGGCGCCCACACGCCGCAACTGTCGGGATCGCCGCGCATGTCAAGCTGGCTGGCGCGGACGAGGGGGCGGGCGACGAGCGTCCAGGTCGCCAGGTCGCGCGAATGGTGAATCTGAACCCCCGGAAACCATTCGAAGGTGGAGGTCGCGATATAATAATCCTCGCCGACGCGGACGATCGACGGGTCGGGGTTGAAGCCGCGAAGGATGGGATTGCGGATCATGCGGTCGTCGGTTCCTTCTGGGGTTCGGGGGCGCGGACGAGGATCCACAGCGTGGCGGCGGCGAACAGGTCGAGCACGCCGAGCGCGATGAAGAACGGGCCATAGCCGATGGTCTCGACAAAATGCCCCATCGCGAGCGAGAAGAGCAGCACGCCGAGATTGGCCATGGTGCCGGCGATGCCGGCGGCGGTGCCGACCTCGTTGCGCGGGAACAGGTCGGACGCCATGGTGATGCAGGTGACCGACAGCGTCTGGTGCGCGAAGCCGCCAAGACAGAGCAGGGCGACCGCGGCGGCGGCGCTTTCCACCTGGCCGACGAACATCATGCCCGTCATCAGCACCGCGCCGAGCGTATAGGCGCCGCGCCGCGCGTTGATCAGGCTGATCCCGCGCCGCTGCAGCCACAGCACCACGGCGGGCCCGAACAGGCAGCCGAGATCGGCGGCGATGAAGGGCAGGCCGGCGAACATCGCGATCTGGCCGAGGTCGAAATGCCGCACCGTGGTCAGATAGAGCGGCATCCACAGGGTCAGCGTGCCCCAGGTCGGATCGGCGAGGAAACGGGGCAGGGCGATGCCCCACAGATTGCGCTGGCGCAGCAGCCGGCCGAGTGGCGGCTTGACCGTGTCGGCGCGGAGATAGGATTCCTGGCCTTCCAGGATTTCCGCCCTTTCCCCAGGCGGAACCGTCGGGTGGTTTTCAGGCGAATGATAGAAACGGCGCCAGGAGGCAGCCCAGATCAGCGCGAAGATGCCCGCCACGATGAAGGCGCCGCGCCAGTCCCACACCATCACCGCGCCCGCCACCAGCAGCGGCGCGAGCACTGACCCAAGCGAGGCGCCGATATTGTAGACGCCGCCGGCAAAGCCGCGCTCGCGCGCCGGGAACCATTCGGAAATGACCTTCAGCGCGCCGGGATGCGCGGTGCCCTCGGCGAAACCGAGCAGCGCGCGCAGGCCGGCCAGGCTGATCCAGCCAGTCGCCAGCGCATGCGCCATGGTGATGATCCCCCAGGCCGCGGCGAACAGGGCAAGGCCTGTCTTCAGCCCGATCATGTCGAGGATATAGCCGGCGACCGGCTGAAGCATGATGCCGAGCTGGAAACCGCCGGTGATCCAGGAATATTGCTCGGTACTGATATGAAGCTCGGCCATCGCGGTCGGCGCGGCCACGCCCATGATGCTGCGCGTCAGATAGTTCAGGATCGTGCCGATCATCACCAGCCCGATGATCCACCACCGGATCTTCATCATCCTGCCCAGCCGCATCGCCCGTCTCTCCCGCACGTCAGGCCCTGTCGTCCGGGCGCGATCGCTTGATGGTAGCGATAACGATCTGGCGAGTGCTGGCAAGATCGCGGGGCAACCTGGGCCGGTTTGCGAGGAGGATTTTGCGATGAGGGTGAGGAAGTGATACCGGTAGCAGCCATGTTCGGGAGAGCGGAAATGCCTCGTGCCCTTGTGCCGATTATGCTCGGCACCATCCTGTTTTCCTCGGCCGGCCTTGCCGCGAACGCCCCCCGGGAGAGCTGGGGCAAGGCGGGGGTCTCGCTCGACCGGTATCGCGAGGATGCAGTGCTATGCGGACGCCAGGCCTATTATCTCGACGTGTCGGACACCCCCGCCGCAAAGGCGCTGGCAAGGGCGTCGAGTCTGATCGAGAACCTGCCATCGAACATCAACGAAACGACGTTTCAACCTGTCTCCGGCGCCGAGGCGATCGCCATGGCAGTGCAGGGTGCGCGTCCGGAACAGCGCTTCCGCGAGATCGCCGCGATCCAGAAATCGACGCTGGAGAAATGCCTGAGCTCGCTCGGCTATGTCCGGTTCCGGCTGACCGCGGAACAGCGCCGCCATCTGTCGAAGCTTCGCGCCGGTACGCCCGAGCGGCATGCCTATCTCCACAGCCTTGCCAGCGACCCGAAAATCCTGTCGACGCAGCATGGCTGATCGAGAGGAAGAATGATGATCGATGTCGGGGTGATCGGGTTCGGGCTGGCGGGCAAGAGCTTCCATGCGCCGCTGGTCGATGCGGTCGACCGGCTGAAGCTCGCGGGCATAGTCACCTCCCGCAAGGACGAGGTGGCTAAGGCCTTTCCCGGCGTGGCGGTGGTGCCGACGGCCGAGGCGCTGATCGCCGACCCCTCGATCGGCCTGGTCGTGATCGCAACGCCCAACGAACTGCATGCGCCGCTGGCAAAGGCGGCGCTTGAGGCAGGCAAGCATGTCGTGATCGACAAGCCCTTCGCGGTCGATCCGGCCGATGGCGCCGCGCTGATCGAGCTGGCGGCGGCGCGCGGGCTGGTGCTCTCGGTGTTCCACAACCGGCGCTGGGACGCGGATTTCCTGACCGTGCTCGATGTGCTGAGCGGCGGTGCGCTGGGCGACGTGATGCTGGCCGAACTGCGCTGGGACCGGTTCCGCCCGGCGATCAAGCCCGGCTGGCGGGAAGCGACGGTGGAGCAGGGTGGCGGCATGCTCGCCGATCTCGGGCCGCACCTGATCGACCAGGCGCTGCAACTGTTCGGCACGCCCGAGGCGATCGCCGCCGATATCGCCGCGCAGCGCCCGGACGTGGTGGTCGACGATTATTTCGAGCTCACGCTGCACTATGGCGAGCGCCGCGTGATCGTGTCCGCCTCCACCCTGGTGGTATCGCCGCGGCCGCGCTTCGCGCTGCACGGCAGCAAGGGCAGTTTCGTGAAACACGGCCTCGATCCGCAGGAAGCGATGCTGCGCGCCGGCGCGAGCGGCAATGACGCCGGGTTCGGCGAGGAAGCCCCCGAAGCATTCGGCACGCTGACCGTCGCGGACGGCCAGCCCGAACTGGTGCCCTCGATCCGCGGCGACTGGCGGCGCTATTATGAGGGCGTGGCCGATGCGATCCTCGACGGCGCGCCGGTGCCGGTCGATCCGGCCGATGCGTTGACCGGGCTGAAGCTGATTGCGCTAGCGCGGCGGAGTGCTGCTGAGGGGCGCAGGCTGACCGTTTGATCTGGGGTGTGAATCTGTGGGCGGATTGGGGGCGAGTGGTCTGATCGTCCGTGAGCGACAGATACGCGAAGTTGTCATTCTCATTTTGGCGGGGTCTGGGCCGATTGCCGACTGACAGGTTCAGGTCAACGAAGTTAGGATAGCTGCTTTTTATTCACGCGGAAACGTTGCGGCAGCTACCGACCACTTCCGGTCATTCCTTTTTTCGCCGCGAATGTCCGCTGCTGGCGGAAGCCGTCATCCGCCAGTCGAACAGCGGTCTGACGGCAAGGCGCCCATTGCGGTCATTGAATGACGTATACTCCTTCCCCGGAAGCTGCCGCCCATTCATGTTCAAACGACGGGTCGAAGAATTTAAATCCCGTGCCTCGATCGTGATGCCCTCGCGAAGCCGGGCAACCGATCCAAGACTTGGCTCACGCTGGTAGCGGGATCGTTAGGTTATGTTGCCCTAGCGCATCAGCCTGATGTTCATTCACGGGAGGCAGTCTAATGATGGTTAGGCTAGCCAGCGTTCGGCGGGAGGCTATGACTGCGAGGTTGCCGCGCCGCTTTGCCAGTATCAATACCTCAGTTCGGCTGAGGAGGTTGCTCCACTGGCTGTAGCTGCTTACCTTTCATAATCACTTCAAGGACTAAACTGCCACGTGCCTACTTTCGCGCAGAATTTTTCGAACTATGCCCAATCGTCGTTCGAGGTTCTGTGCGACATCGCGAACGTCACCAAGAATCCGTCGATTCAGGATCGTGAGGGCTGGGACTATATCGTCGAGTTTGCCCGTGCCAGGATTCCCGGCTTCCCGCACGACCGACAGCCCGGCAACGCTACCGTTCGCGTCCAGGTCAAATCGAAAACGGATGGAAAGCCCACCACCAGCGTCAAGCTGAGCAACGCGCTCCGTTTCGCAAACGAGCCAGACCCCTGCTTCATCGCGCTGTGGTGGCGGAATGCCGACCACAGTGAAGAGCGGATTTATGCCCGGCACTTCGACAGGCCGCTTATCGAGGCCACGCTGCGGCGCGCGCGCGAGGCTGAGCGCGATGGGAAGAAAGATCTCAATCGCCTGCGATTGTCGATCACCTTCGGTGATGGTGACGAGCACACCCATGATCTGATCCCGTGGATCCGCTCGATCGGCGACACAGACCAGCACGAATATGCAAACCGGAAGCGTCAGCTCGCCAGCGAGTTGGGTTTCGAGGAGGGCAGGCTCGGCGGCACCGTCACCTTACCCTTTGATGATGTTCAGAAGCTGATCGACGCGGCGGTCGGACTGCAGACGACCCCGGCAGATGTCGAGATCACCTTCGGCGACAAGCGGTTCGACATCGTCTCGCCGATTTTCAAGGGCAAGCCCGACGTCTTCAATCTCAATGCCATACCGAAGCCCGGACAGCTCACCTTTCAGAACGATGCAGGTCACGCCGCCACGTTCGCTGGCGAGGTCCGAAGTTTTGGAATGGAAGATCTGCCGCTCGAAACCACGCGCGCGACGTTCACGTCGCCCGGCATCAGCGGAGTCCTGCGGGGGCCTGAGTTCAACATCAGCTACAATTTCAGCGGCGGAGACGTGCATCCGCTCGATCGCCTCCAGAACCTCGCCCGCTTCATGGTCATATCGGCGGAACGCTGTACTGTCGCGTTGACGCTTGATGAGCAGGACGAGCCGCTCGTGACAACCTGCCCGCCGACCGCCATCGAAGATCGCGAATTGTTCGTCTGGCTGGACGACGCCCTCGGCTATCTAAGGAGATGCTGTGGCCCGGATGATAACCCGGAGCTGCGCGCCGTGGATGTGATCGCGGCTCACGACGAAGTCGTGAACTTCGCGATCGCCAGCGCGCGCGGCACGCCCACGTTCGACTTTGAAACCGACCGCGAGATCAATCTGCCGCTGGTGAGCAGCCTGGTTGCCTATCGTCTCGTCCAAATTGGCGGGAACAGCTTCTACGCGATCTTCCGCCGCGCCTGCCTCGAGCAATCTGCCACCAACCGAAAGACCCATCTGCGATTTAACGATCCGGTCGAACTGGAGGCCGGCATGGTGTCGATGGATGACGCGACCGCCCGTGCCGCCATCGAACATAGGTTCAGCGAGCTCGCGGCACGCATCGGCAGTGGAGCGCTGATACTCAACCGCGGCGACTATCTCTCGGTGATGCGCAAGGAACCGCCCTACATCGAAGTTCTGTGAGCTTCTGTTTTCCGCCGACCGTCATTCTTCGTCCCATTCGCGCCGCCGCCGGGCGACTTCGTGGGCGGCCCTGCGTTGCTCCCACGCCATATGCTGAGCGAGATCGCGCGCACGATCACGCGCGTAGGCCTGAACCTTCGGCCGTGGATCATCCTGGTATCGCTCGATCAGTCCCTTGCGAAGAGCATGGACCTCGACGAAGCCAAACTCGCCGGACACCACCCCGGTCTCGCCGAGCACGTTGGACACCCTGCTTAGAAGCTTGTCGCCCGGTTCCAGTCGGTCGACCACCTCCATCAGGACCGGGTACAGTTGCTCGGCACCTTCATACGCCGAAAGGGTTTTCAGGATGAACCTGAAATCCCGTTCATCGCCTTGACGGGCAAGGTCGGACAGCCGCGCTTCGACCTCATCAGTCAGCTCGGGGAATGCGTGCTTTAGCAACCGGCCGCCACGAAATTCATGGAAGCTAGAATCCTCTTCATACCATTGCCGCACCGCTGGCAGCAGGAGATTGACATGCGGCGATAGAGCCTCCGCCAAGTCGTGCGCGCCGAACGGAACCGGATCGAAGCGCCCCCCGGCCTCGTCCCGCTTGCGGCGTAGACGTGCACCGAAAAAGTCGACGACGAGATGAGGATGCTGCCTACTCACAGCAACCAAAAGCCGCACCGCCCGATAATCGACATCGGGGATTTCGACGAAGGATTGCAGCAGTTCAGCGGCCTGAGGCTCGCTCAATGCCTGAAGGATGGCGCCGTTGCCCCCGATATGAAAATGACCGATCCAATGAGGAAGCCGTTGGTCCCTGACGTACTGGATCGCTGGCAGTAGCACTTCCTCGATCAGGGTCAGATCGGCCGCGCGCTGATACCAGATGGCGGCGATCGTTGCCGCATGGACCACCGAGACCTGTTCGTCCCGTTCGATCGCTTTGGTCACATAGGCTCGGAGCCGCTCGATATCCGCGTTGAGCTTGTGATGCAGATAGTCGCCGATCGCGAAGAGGTGTCGGCCGTCGCTGAGCCAACCGTCGACCCGCGCTAGCACCTCATCCAAGCGTCCTGCACGCTCGAGCCCCGCCAGCATCGCAGCGAGGAAATTCGCTCTCTGGTTGCTCACCTCGTCCATCATCAGCAGAGCAACATCGGGTTTCTGCTCGGCCAAGAGGCCGAGGAACGCCCGCATCGGCATGAAATGGCCGCCGTCGGAACGGACTGCGTCGACATAGGTGTCGATCCTGGCCTGCCATTCGGGGATCGTCTCGGTCGTCACCTCGTCGACGAGCAACGGATATTGCTCCTGTCGCCATGCATCGGTCGCCTCATAGTCCCAATGATCCCCGTCCCAGGCATCGGGGCGCACGCTGTCGTGACCGATCAAGGTTTTGTAGCGCACGAAGTCGGCATCTGCCGCGAGTAGATCGCGCAATCCGGTCAAGGCATCGATCAGCGCTTTCTGAGCCACCACCAGTTCCGGCTTTTCCGCAAGATCAGGACGTAGGACGTGGTAGCGGTAATGAGTGTGGAGGGCATCGACCTCCCTGCCACGCCGCAATTCCAATCCCCATGCCGGTGCCCGCTCAAGGATGAACCGCGCGACACGGGCACCATCCTCCAGCAGGGTGAGGAAGAGTTCACCGCCGCCCTGCATCGGCATGGAGTCCGCTTTGTCGAGCGCCTGCAGGATCGATAGCCGCTCCGCGTCACTTCCGGCTTCATCGAGCCAGCGTCCGAGCCAGTCTATTGCCTGACCGCGCAATCGCCGCAGGTCGTCCGAGGGGCGGACGGCACCTTGGTGGATCATGACGCTGTCCGACCGCCACGTCGTCCCGCCTAGCTCGGCCGAGAGGACGTGCGCGAGCATGGAGATGAGAAGCGGACGCGCGCCTGCGCGCTCCTCGCGACTCAGCGTCTCCAACTCGGCGAGAATGACGTGCTGCGCGGCCGGACCATATTTCTTCCACACAGCGAGATTATGCTCAGCCAGCTTGTCGCCGGTCTCAATCCAAAGCTTACGCTCGTCATCGTCGCGCGCGCCAATGTAGAGCCTGACGATGGTGCGGAACGTGCGATCCGGCTCGAAATAGCGATACGATCGGATCAACTGCGTGACGCGGCGCGCGACATCGATGCTCGCCTTGCCCGGATAGTCGCCAAACTCGGTAGCGATCGGCACGGCCGCATAGCCGCGCGATCGCTCTGCGGCGTCGATCAGCGCGTGCAACCGCTCCGAGAACTCTTCTTCCGGCTTTTCGAAGTGTGGCAGGACGAGATCGGTGTAAGCCTCGAGCGCGTCCTCGAGATCATTGTTGTTATCGGCACGCTCGATCGCGGCAAGCGTCGGCTTTGCGGCCTCGTTCGCCTCCATCAGCCTGCGGAAATCGCGCGCGATCTTGTCGAAGTCATGCCCAGCCGGGATCAGGTGATCCTGCATCACCTTGTTCATTCGTTCGCCGATCTCCGTCATTCGGGCAGCGCCGAGATGCGTAAGCTTCGGCTCCTTGTAGATCGTATCGTGACCCATCTCCGCCCAAGCGTGATTGAGCAATGTCTGGATTTGGATCTCGGCGCGAAGGCCATCGAATTGCCGATATTCGGGAAGCGCCAGGCGGTCGGGCTTCAGCCGAACGAGGTAGTTCGTGCTGTCGAAGAGTTTGGTTTCGGTGTCTGTCCCAGGGACGGGGTGATGAACATTGACGTTCAGCACCTCGAAATTCTCGTGGAGGGCGCCCGTATTGTTGAAGCGCTCGACCTGAGAGTTTGTCAGAAACACGATCCGGCATCCGGCGAGATCCTTGATCTCATCCATCTCCCGATCGAGCGGTATCTCCCGGTAGCTGAGCTTCTTTCGCAGGGATGCGAGCTCTTTGGCACGGCCGGTGATGGCGTGGGCGACCAGATCATGTTGGTCCAGCGCTTGCCGGAGGATGTTCTGAATGACATCGACCAACGCGAGATAGCGGGCTCGACCGGCTAGCTGATACTCTTCGAAGGTCATTTGCCTCTCACGCCTGTCGCTGCTTGTCATGGGGATCGCGTTGTCGTCGATCAGCTTGGCCACTCGGGATCGGGCTCCGACCAGTCAACCTCCTCAGGGTCGCGCGCGCGCCCGACGAAGCGCACCGCCGCGTTGGTGTCCAGCGTCTCGCGCAGGCTCGCCAAGGTCAGCCGGTCTGTAGCCTGGATGCGAGGATCGCCGAACCAGCAAATCGCGAAATCGCGATACAGGGTGAAGGTATCGTAGGTGAGGAGGTCGTAGAGATTTCTGCCCTTGTGCTGCAGCACCGCCGCCGCCGGAACGACATGGACACCGCTGGCACTGTAGAGAAACACCATGCTCGCCGGCGTGACGTAAAGCATTTTCTCGCACTGCTCGATCAGGCGGCGATGCTCACCAGGGTCAATCCACTTGCTTGGTTCGAGCCGTTTCGCTTGCGCGAGGAAGCCCTTCCTCACGATGAAGTCCGGCGTGTCGACGTCGAGCACCATGACGATGTCGGCGCCGAGTTCAGGCTCTTCCTTCCAGGATGACAGCGTCCTGGCCTTGAGCCGACCGAAGCCCTTTAGATGGGCCGCGACATCGACCTGCCATTGAATGGTTTCCGTCTCGAAATCTTCTAGCGTTTCCTTGAGTCGCCCACAAAGCTGGTCGGAAAAAGCCGGCTCGCCGACAACATCTTCGTCTTCATAGTCGCGCACGACCCGCGTGGTCGCGCCAGCGAGCTGTGCGGCAAACTCATTCGCGTCTTTTTCTTCCAACATACGCCCTCAACGGAAATCCTTTCGCCAAGTTCTGACGCGGCAATGCGGACAGGCGCAAGTGTGATCGTTTCAAATTTGCCTCGCGGCCGCTCGGCAACACCGAGCACGCCTATCATCGAAGGCTTCGAACGGCCGCTTTATCGGATAGTTCTCCAAATACCTGACGGGAACTAAACGGCCAGCCTTCCGCATACAGAGCCGCCTACCCAACAGGCAGGCTATGTCCGCTCCTGACAAAACCCGTCGCTGGTTATGGCCCGTACGAACGGCAGGAAAGTCCCAATGTCGGGCGTTCACTAAACCAGCATCGCCGCATATGAACGTATGCCAGCTTGCAGACTTTAGGGATCTGAAATCGGCTAGGAACGACCGTGTCAGGGATGCCTTCCGCCGGGCAGCTTCCCCCGCCTCCACCCCATCTCGATCCTTGCCGTTTTATGTAGTCACGCCTGCACCCGCCCCGTCCTCAACGCCTGCGCCCAATCGGGACGGCCATGCGCCTCGGCATCCTGTGCCGCGCCTTGCCAGTCATAATCGACCATGATCAGTTCGGCCGACCATCGCCCCTCCGCCCCGGTGATGACGGCGTAACGCGCATGGGGCGATCCACTCTCGACCACATGGGGAAAGGGCCGGTCGTCGTCATAGGCCGGAAGCCCGACGCTCCCCGGGTTCACGATGAGGCGCCCGTCGGTGAGGCGGACACTGCGGGGCAGATGGGTGTGGCCGCACAGGATCGCCGCAGCATCCGTGTCGCCTGCGCGCTGTTCCACTTCCGGCAGGGTGGCTTCCCGCAATCCGTCTTCAGTGACGGTCTCGAGGAAATAGGTCAGGTCGCTGTCGGGCGTTCCATGCACCAGCAGCACGTCGTCCGCGATACGGAGGCTGGTCGGCAGGCCACCCAGCCATGCGAGTTGATCCGGCCGCAGCCGTTCCGCCGCATAGAGATCGGACTGGCCCATGCGTTCCCGCGGCAATGTCACCAGCTGCCGCTCGTGATTGCCCCGGATGGTGGGCAGCGCCAGCGGCATCAGCCGATCCGCCGTCTCGCTCGGAAACAGGCTGCCCGAGCAGATGTCGCCGAGGTTCACGATCAGGTCGACATCGCGCGTGGCGATATCGGCAAGCACGGCATCGAGCGCGGCGATATTGCCGTGAATGTCGGAGATGACGGCGATCCTCATCGCCTTCGGTTAGCCAACTGACATCCTCCGCGTAACCCCCGATGCCCGAAGGGGCCGGTTCCCGGCTCGCTCGCGCCGCCGGACTGGCCCGATTCAACCCGGAACGGCGCTGCCCTACCACCACTGGCGGATTTCCCCCGCTGGAGGCCGGAACAGTCCTCATCATGCCCCTCGCGAAATTCAATACTTCCGAATTCTTGTCAGGGCCCGACCGGTCGCGTCGCTGTCGCACGTGGCGCGGGCAGGGGAAATTGCCACAGGCCACCTCGGCATTTTTTACTCACACACTATTTGTTGGAACCGATTCTGCTCCCTTCGCCGGTGGGTCGCATAAATCGGACTCGGGCAAATTCTATCTTGAAGATGATTTCAGGAATGATGGCGGATACTTCGCCGATACTCGGTCATCCGTCTCGATGTGGAGCCCATCCTACCGGCAACCCGCCCCCGGGGAGCCGAATCCATACCATTTGTGCGATATCGCGCGAGGAAGCGCCAAGTATAACGTCGTGACGTGCCGCTACGATCCGCCACTGGCGCCCGGCCCCGTCCCAGGTCGCCGGCAGGCGTGGATCGACCTGCACGGTCATCCGCCTGACCAGCGTTGGGGCGCGGCTGTCCGGCGAGGACGCAACGGCGCGGGTTTTCCCGGGCGCGACGACGATCGGCGTGCCCGCGCTCGTCAGCGATGCGACCGTCAGGGCCGTTCCACGGGCACGCTTCATCGTCTCATTTTCTCAGTTCCTGGGGAGTTTCGCTGGATCGTAGTTCTGGCCGAAGTCGAGCACGAACACGGGCCCGAGATCGATCACCTGCCTGTTCGCCGCGAGATGCGCGGTGGCGCGCATGGTCCCGCCGGGAAGGTCTTTCGTCGCCTTGCCGGAGGCGTAATAGAGCTTCCAGTCCCTGGTGATCGCCACGCCATTGCCGAGGAGATTCTCATAGGGTGCCGCCACGCCGTTCGCCCCGATATAGGGAATGGAGGCGGTCTCGCCGTCCTTCAGCTCGGGCGCGCGCAGGTACATCGCGACCAGGATCGTGTCGCCGGCGGCGATTGGTTTCTGGATCGGGGAACTGGAGCCGACATCCCAGGCATTGGCGCCCCTGGCCGACACCGTCACGCGGATCACCTGCCCGCCGGGTACGCCATCGTCGTTCAGCGCTTTCACCTTCTGGTTCGGGCCATAGACCTGCCAGTTGGTGCCGGGCTGGTTGACTGCCTTCTTCATGATGTCATCGGCCGAACTCCTGGCCGGTGGGGCCGCCGCCTGTTGCGCCTCGGCGGGCATCGCCAGGAGAGCGGCGCCGGCCGCCACAAAGGTCGTCAATGTGTGTCGCATGTCCTCCGCTCCTCCAAAGGCCGCCTGGTGCGGCTCGTGTCAGGGTCGTGCCGGCGCGGCCGCGAATGCCTCGGCGAAGGCGGTCCGCATCGGTTTTGGCTTGAAATCGCCGTCATAGGGGCAGGGGCGGCGCTTCGCCCCGTCGCTGCGCGGTTCGAACCCCTCGATCCAGCTATACCGGTCGCACATGCCCCAGACGAGAACATCGGACAGCTGCGGATAGGCGAACATCACGTCGAGATAGGCGCGGCTATACGCCGCCACCGCCCGGTCCCGCGCTGCGATGTCGGCGGGCAGGCTGTTGTCGCGCACGTCGAACTCGGTGATCAGCAGCTTGTAGCCCATCGCCACCACCTGATCGAGGAAGCGGCGCCATTCCGCCTGCTGCGCGGAAACGCTGGTGCGAGTGTCGGTCCCTTGCGTGATGAGATGGGATTGCACGCCGAGCGCGTCGACCGGCGTGCCGCGTGTCCTGAACCCCTCCAGCAGGCGAAGCACGCCGGCCCGGTGGTTCGCGTTGCCCGGCTCCCAGCTCATATAGTCGTTGTAGACGAGCTGAGCGTGCGGCGCGGTGGCGCGGGCCGTATGGAAGGCGAGGTCAAGCGTGGCTGTCGCGCCGCCCAGCGCCCGCGACAGCGCTGTTTCGTAGAGGCTGGCGTCGGCCGGATTCACCGCCTCGTTGACCACGTCGTAGCTGCCGATCTTCGTGCCGTAGCGGGTGCAGACGGTGCGGATATGCTCGGTCAGGATCCGGTTGGCCTCGATCGCGGGATTGGGGCCGTAATCGTGGCTTTCCGCCCAGGCCGGCATCCATTTGGGCTGGTGCCACAGCAGATTGTGCCCGCGCACCGCCAGCCCCTTGCTCTCGGCATAGGCCATCATCGCGTCGAAGCGGCTGAAGTCGAACGCCGTCGCGCTTGGGCGGATGAATTGCCATTTCAGCTCGTTCTCCGGAACGAGGATGCCGCAGTCGCCTTCGAGCAGGGCGGCATAGGACGGGTTGGCGAAAGATCCGCGATCGGCGCCGGGCGTGCTCCAGGCATAGGCGGAGCCGAACCGCATGCCCCTGGTGCGGGCGGTGGCGTTCAGCGATGCGGCAGGCACTGTCGGGCTTGGCGAGGGCGCAGGTGTCGGCCCGGCGGGTGCATCGGTGGCGGAAGAGGGGCCACTGCCGCCGCAGGCGGTGAGCACCATTCCGGCGGCCATCATCAGGCCTTCGCGGCGCGAAATGCGAGTCATCGTCCCCTCCGTTCCTGCTTCAGGCTCTTTAGTCCTGATAGCGGTATCATGATCGCCGTTTGGCCAACCTTGTCAATAGGACCGGCAAGTCTCGGGGAGCGGCTGGTCGAGGGACGCCTTTCGACCGGTGACGCCAGTGGCCATGCGGACATGGTGCGAAACTGAAATAATAAGCTATTAGCGACCAGGAGGAGACCGACGGTACCGTGAACGAGAAGAACTCCCGCCGTCGCAGAACGGCACCGACGATCAGAGACGTTGCGCGCATGGCCTCGGTTTCATCGATGACCGTATCGCGCGTCATCAATGGCGAAGCCAATGTCCGCCCGACGACCCGCGACGCGGTCAACGCAGCGATCGCCGCGCTCAGCTATTCCCCCAATCCGGCCGCGCGCAGCCTGGCCGGCGCGGCGCCGGTGCGGATCGGACTGCTCTACAGCAACCCCAGCGCCGCCTATCTCAGCGAGTTCCTGGTCGGCAGCCTCGACCAGGCCAGCCGAAGCGACGTTCAGGTGATCATCGAGAAATGCGAGCTGGGCGACCATGAGATCGAGGTCGCCAGGCATCTGATCGACAGCGGGATCGACGGGCTCATCCTGCCGTCGCCCCTGTGCGATTCCCTCAAGCTGATCAAGACCATCGCCGACGAGGGCGTGCCGGCCGTCCTGGTCGGCAGCGGGCGCCCGGCCGGGGACCTGAACGCAGTCAGCATCGACGAATATTCGGCGGCTCACGCGATGACCGGCCACATTCTCTCGCTTGGTCATCACCGCATCGGCTTCGTCATCGGCAATCCGGAGCAGACCGCCAGCGACGAACGCCTGCGCGGCTATCGCGATGCGCTGGTAAAGGCGGGCATCCCTGTTGACGACGCGCTGATCGTGCAGGGCCTGTTTACCTACCGGTCCGGACTTGATGCGGCGGAGAAGCTGCTCGACGTGCCGAACCCGCCGACGGCGATCTTTGCCAGCAACGACGACATGGCGGCGGCCTGCGTCGCGGTGGCGCATCGTCGCGGCCTTGATGTGCCGGGCGACCTCACCGTGTGCGGCTTCGACGATACCACGCTCGCCACCGCGATCTGGCCTGAGCTGACCACGATCCATCAGCCGATCGCCGATATGTCGCGCGCTGCCGTGGAGATGCTCGTCTCGACGATTCGCCGCCCGCGGGCGAACGACGACAGGCAGCAGCACATCGTGCTCGATTTCACGCTGGTCCGGCGCCAGTCGGATGCAGCGCCGCGCCGCCGCCCGCCCTCCAGGTCGGCGCATACTGGCTGAGGTTCCGGTAACGGTAACAGGGGTTGCCGTTTGCGCGGTGGCGCGCGGCATCGGTTGGAGCTAGCAAGGCCGACATGTCCGTCGATGTCAAAGCCGCCACCGAGACCCGCGTCGCAGAACGCGCGGCCGTCGATGCCGAAACCTTCGTTCGCGAGATCGAGTCGAGCTATGCCCCGGTCGTGCTGCGCGGCCAGGTGGCGCACTGGCCGGCGGTCGCGGCAGGCCGGCGCGGAGACCGGGCGCTGGCCGAATATGTCGCTGGCTTCGCGGGCGGCAAGCCGCTGGAAGTGCTGGTCGGACAGCCGGAGATCAGGGGCCGCTTCTTCTATCGCGACGACATGGCTGGCTTCAACTTCGTCCGCCAGCAGGTGCCGCTGGCGGCGCTGATGGGGCAGCTGCTTCGCCTCGCCGAAGAGGGCGTGGCCGATCCGCCTGCGATCTATGCCAATGCCGCCGCGGCGCCCGACCATCTGCCCGGCTGGGGCGAGGCCAACCGGCTCGACCTGCCAGCGACGGGGGCGACGCCGCGCGTATGGATCGGCAACGCGACGCGGGTTGCGACGCATTATGATGCATCGCCGAACCTTGCGGCGGTCGTAGCAGGTCGGCGGCGCTTCACGCTGTTTCCCCCGGAGCAGGTCGCGAACCTCTATGTGGGGCCGCTCGACCGTACGCTCGCGGGGCCGCCCGCCAGCATGGTCGACCCCGACGAGCCCGACCTGGAGCGCTATCCCCGTTTCGCCGAAGCGCTGCGGCATGCCCAGGTCGCCGAGCTTGGGCCAGGGGACATGCTCTTCATCCCCGCGATCTGGTGGCACCATGTCCGCGCGTTCGATCGGTTGAACGTGCTGGTCAATTACTGGTGGGCCTATGACACGTCCGCTACCCCCTTCGTGGCGATGATCCACGCTCTGATGAGTGTGCGCGACCTGCCGCCGGCGGAGAAGAAGGCATGGCGGGCCTGGTTCGACCATCTCGTCTTCGGCGAGGATGCGGTGCATGCCGGCGATCACCTGCCCGAAGCCGTTCGCGGCGTGCTGGGCGGGCCCAGCAGGGAACGAAACGAGCGGATCCGCGCCTATCTGCTGGGGATGCTCTCCTCGCGCGGCTAGGCGCTTGCCTATCCCTTCGAGGCCACGCAAACACGGCTCCGGACTTCGCTAGACAGGTAGCCGCAGCAGGCCTTCCGCGAATTCGTCCATCGTCCGTTGCGATAGGGCATCGTCGCTCTGTTGGGGACGAATGGCGTGTCCATGGTGTAGCGCCGGCTTGTCCGAGGGCATTGTCATGCGGTCTTTCTCGCGACGGGAGTCCCCGGCGCAGGACAGTTGCGGGCAATCCACTCCTCATGACGTGGCATCGCCTCGGCGGCGCGGCGGAACACTTCGCGGATTCGGTCGAGCCGCTGGCGTACCAGCGCGGGGTCGACCGCATCGGCCAGCGGGTCCCAGCCGGCGGGCATGACGTTCTGGCCGAGCAGCACCGCGATCCAGCTCGAATCCGCGAACAGTTCGTCGTCGTACCGGAAGAAGCGCCCGCGATTGCGGAACAGGTCGAGTTTTCGCGCAAGCGTCTCGGGGACTGCCATATCGCGCACGCGGCGCCACAGGTCGCCCTCGGTGCGTTCGTTGGCGTGGTAGTGGAGGATCACGAAGTCGCGGATCTGCTCCATCTGTAGCTGGGTCTGGCGATTATATTCGTCGCGCTCGACGGGTGAGAAACCGCGGTCGGGGAACAGCGCCATCAGCTTCGACACGCCAGTCTGGATCATGTGGATGCTGGTCGATTCCAGCGGCTCGACAAAGCCGGAGGCAAGGCCGAGCGCGACCACGTTGCGATTCCATGCCAGCTTGCGCCGGCCGGCCTCGAACCGGATCAGCATCGGATCGCGCAGAGGCTCGCCGTCAAGGTTGGCGAGCACTGTGGCAGTCGCCTCGTCGTCGCTGATATCGGTGCTGCAATAGACATAACCGTTGCCGACACGGTGCTGAAGCGGGATGCGCCATTGCCAGCCGGCGCGTCGCGCAGTCGATTGGGTGAAGGGCGTGATCGCGCGGCCCGGGCTCGCCGAGGGCACTGCGACCGCGCGGTCGCATTGCAGCCACTGCTTCCAGGATTCGAACCCGGTCTGCAGCGCGCCCTCGATCAGCAACCCGCGAAAACCGGTGCAGTCGACGAACAATTCGCCGTCGATCCGGCGGTCGCCTTCAAGCCGGATTGCCTCGACATGCCCGTCAATGCTTCGCAGCATGACGTCCTCGACCTTGCCCTCGATCCGCACCACGCCTCGCGCTTCGGCATAGGCGCGCAGATAAAGGGCATAGAGCGATGCGTCGAAATGATAGGCATAGGTCAGCCGCGAGAGCACCGAGGCCGGATCGGCGACGGGCAGGGTGAAGCGGCCGAGCTTCTGCGCGGTGGCGCAGAGATTATAGTCCTCGATCCAGCTCGCCTGGCCCGCCGCATGGAGCTTGTGCCAGAAATGATGGAACTTCACGCCCTCGATATCGAAGCCGAACTCGCCAAAGGGGTGAGTGTAGCGATGGCCTTCGCGCGTCCAGCCGACGAAATCGATGCCGAGCTTGATCGAGCCCTGAGTCTTCGCGAGGAAGTCGTTCTCGTCGATCCCGAGCAGTCCGTTGAAGTTGCGGATCGGCGGGATCGTCGCCTCGCCGACCCCGACCGTGGCGATCGAGTCGGATTCGACCAGCGTGACCGATACACCGGTGCGGACGAGGCGCGAGAGCGCCGCCGCTGCCATCCAGCCGGCAGTGCCGCCGCCGACGATAACGACGCTGCGGACTGGAACCAGCGCACTCATGCAGCGGCACCGCGCGGCGATGTCGCATGGGCGCGCCTGAGATACTCGCCATGTGATGGCATGGCCTTGACGCCGGCGATGATCGCTTCGCGCAGCCGGGCGAGATGCTGTTCGATCCGTTGGGTCGGCACGGTGCCTGCCAGTGCGTCGTGCCGGCGCGGCCGTACCCCCTGCGCGTCGAGCAGTGCGATCCAGTCGGCTTCCTCGAACACCTCGTCATCGTACATCGGCATGCGTCCCCCGCTCGCGAACAAGGCGAGCTTATAGGCCACGCGATCAGGAGGAGCGACGGACCGGATCACATCCCAGAAGGGCTCGCCGATGCGTCCGTTCGTGACATATTGGGTGACCAGGAAGTCGCGGGCGCTTTCCATCTCGTTGATGGTCATCCGGTTATATTCGGCCGCTTCCACCGGTGCCTCGGCTGCATCGGGAAACAGGGCGACGAGCCGGGCGAGCGCGCTCTGGACGAGATGGATCGCGACCGGGTGCAGCGACTCAAGCACGCAGGCGGCGGCGCCGATCGCGACGCAGTTTCGGTGCCAGGGCGTGATACGCCGACCATTTTCGAAGGCGATTCCGTGGACCGGTTCATTGCTCCCGGCGCCGGACGACGCATCGCCGAATGCGCTGCTCCAGCAGAGCAACCGGCTTGCCTCTCCAACCAAAGGGGTGCCGCTCTGCCAGCCGGTCGCCTGGGCCTCGACATGACCGAATGGTGGTGGATCGGACTGATCGGAGATGCGCACGGCGATGGCTCGGTCGCAAGGCAACCATTGTCGCCAGCTCTGGAAACCCACTCCCAGCGCCTCGCCGCACAGGCGAGCATCGGTGCCGGTGGCATCGACGAACAGCAAGGCGGGAAGGGAGTCGCCATTGTCGAGTTCCAGCGCTGCGATCCCGCCCGAGGCGTCCATGATGGCGCGGCGGAAAAGAGCGGTCGCTGCGCGAGCGCCATGCGCCTCGGCGGTCGCCCGCATCGCTCTCAGATAGCCCAGGGCGTCGAGATGCAGGCCATAGGCATAGTGGGAGAGCACGCTATGCCCATCGGTCGAAGGACGGGCGAAGCGGCCTGCCTGGGCGGCGATGGCGGCGATCGAATAGTCAGCGGCCCTGACCGCGCGGCCTTCCCGGCGCAGACGCGTCAGCAACTGATGGAAGGCAACCGGCCCGAGCGGGGCACCGACCGCGCCGAACGGCAGGAAATAGGCAGCTTCGTTCGCCGCCCAGCCGGAGAAGGCGATGCCCAGCGCAAAGCTGCCCCGCGTCGCGCGCAGCAGCAGGTTCTCGTCGATGCCGATGGATTCATGGAAGGGCGCGATCGACGGCAGCGCCGCCAGTGTCGTACCGAAATCGCCTATGCCGTCACCATCGCGGTCGGTCTCGATCACCATCACCCGATAGCGATGGCGCGGCAGTCGGCGGGCGAGCGTGGCGGCTGCCATCCAGCCGGCGACAGTGCCGCCAAGGATCGCGACGGTGGGTATGTCGTTCCCGCTCATGCGCGCACCGCCCCGGCCGAACCGCATAGATCGTGGAGATAGTCTGCGTGATCGGGCATCGCCTGGGCCGCCGCACGGAAGGCGCTGGCCATCGCTTCGGCGCGGGATGCGACCTTGTCGATCGGCAGTGCTTCGACCAGCGGATTGATCCGTCCGGGTTCGATCCGCTGGCCGTAATAGACCGCGAGCCAGCTCGGTTCGAGGAACATGCCTTCGCGATATCTGACCACGACGCCGCGTTCGCGGAACGCGGCCATCTTGTAGGCGAGTGACTCCGGCAGGCTCATCGTGCGGCAATGGTTCCAGAACGCGGTGTCGGTCCGCTCGGTCGCGCAATAGTGGAGGATCAGGAAGTCGCGGACTCGTTCATACTCAACCGCCATCGACCGGCTGAACTCGGCGGCGTCGAGCGGATCCCAGCCGTCCAGCGGCAGCAGGTCGATCAGCTTGGTGATCGCGAGCTGGATCAGGTGGATGCTGGTGGATTCGAGCGGCTCGAGGAAGCCCGAGGCAAGGCCGATCGCGACGACGTTGCCGAGCCACTGGCTTCTGCGCTTGCCGGTGGCGAACCGCAGCAACCTTGGTTCGGCGAGTGCCTCGCCCTCGAGATTGGACATGAGGATATCCCGTGCCGAATCGATATCGGTGAAGGCGGTGCTGAAGACATGGCCGTTGCCGACGCGGTGCTGCAGCGGGATGCGCCATTGCCAGCCGGCATCGCGGGCCGTTGCGCTTGTATAGGGGGTCAGTGGACCGCCATGCGCGCTGGGTACAGCGAGCGCTGCGTCGCAAGGCAGCCAGTGGGACCAGCTTTCATAGCCGGCCTTGAGCGCGCCTTCGATCAGCAGCCCGCGAAACCCGGAGCAGTCGACGAACAGGTCTCCGGTGACTTCTTCGCCACTTTCAAGTGTGACCGAGTGGACGAAGCCGGTTTCGCCGTCCTGGCCGACTGGCCCTATCTTGCCCTCGATCCGCCGGACGCCGCGTTGCTCGGCATAGCTGCGAAGATAGGCGGCGTAGAGGCCGGCGTCGAATTGATAGGCGTAGGAAAAGGTGGATTCGATCGCCGACGGGTCGGGAGAGGGCGGGGCGAACCTGTCAGCACGCGCCGCCAGGATCGGCAGGGAAAAGGCCTCCAGTTCGGGCGGGATACGGCCTGCGCGGACCAGGCGGAGCCAATGCTGGTGGAAAGGGAGGCCGGCGATGTCTCGGCCGAAATCGCCGAACGGATGGATATAGCTGTCGCCGATCCGTGCCCAGTCGCGGAATTCGATGCCGAGCTTGAAGGTCGCGTTGGTGCGCCGCATGAAATCGGCCTCATCGATGCCGAGCCGCTGATTGAAGAAACGGATGTGCGGCACGGTGGCCTCGCCGACGCCGACCGTACCGATCTCCTCCGACTCGACCAGGACGATCTCCACCGGGAGCGTTGACAGCGCCCAGCCCAGTGATGCCGCGGTCATCCAGCCAGCCGTGCCACCCCCGACGACGACGATACGGCGGAGTCGTCCGCCCGCGGCAGGCCTTGCCGTCTTCAACTCTGTCATCACCCCTCCTGCGCGCCCGTTCCTGACAATTCAGGCAATGTGTGGTTCCGATCACATTGCTGTCCGCCAGGAATGTCCCACGTGAGACTTTTTGCCGGCCGCCTCTTGCATTTTCTTTTTGTTGCTGCATCATGGCCGCAGCTACAAAGATAGCCAAGAACAAATCGCATCAAAAATTGGTAGCGGTACCATAGGGTAGGGGGTGACCTGATGAGTGATAACTCGCACAACGGTGGAGTCGCGACTCGCGGCGGAATCGGCCTTTCATTGAAGGGGGGCGTCTCTACGCTTGCCCTTTGCGTCGTCTCGATGGCCTCGCCAGTCTGGGCGGAGGGTGCCCCGAAAGCTGCGGAGGCGGCTCAGTCGGCATCCAGCCAGACAACGTCGGACGCGGTGACTCAGGACGAGGCGGATATCGTCGTCACCGGTATCCGGCAGAGCCTCAAGACCGCGCAGGCACTGAAGCAGAATGCCGAGATCGTCAGCGACTCCATCTCGTCGGAAGATATCGGCGCGCTGCCTGACCGGTCCGTTACCGAGGCGCTGCAGCGTGTGCCTGGCGTGGCGATCAGCCGCTTCGCCGCAGGCGTCGACCCGGATCACTTCTCGGTCGAGGGCTCCGGCGTCGTCGTGCGCGGGCTGACCTATACCCGTTCCGAGCTCAACGGACGCGATACCTTCACCGCCAATAACGGCCGCGGCCTGAGCTTCGCCGATGTTCCGTCAGAACTTCTGGCGGGTGTCGACGTCTTCAAGAGCCCCAGCGCCGACATGGTCGAGGGCGGCATCGCCGGCACCGTCAACCTTCGTACGCGCGTTCCCTTCGATTCAAAGGGGCTGGTCGTCGCCGGCGCCGTTGAGGTGAATTACGGAGATCTGATCCACAAATCCGCGCCGACGGTCTCGCTGCTGGCAAGCAATCGCTGGAACACCGGGATTGGCGAGGTCGGCCTGCTGGCCAGCTTCGTGCGGTCGCAGCTGGTTTCGCGATCCGACGGTCTCCAGATTTCCAACTATGGCCAGCGGACCCTGGGCGCCAATGGCGTCTATTACGCGCCGAACGCCATCGATCCGGCCACGAACAAGCCTTATACGGGCCGTACTGTCTTCGTCCCGCGCGGCGCCGCGATGCGTAGCACGGAGACCGAGCGTACGCGCTACGGTTACTCCGCGGCGGCGCAGTGGCGCAGCAATGACGAATCCATGTCCGCCACCTTTCAGTTCCTCCGGTCGGACTCGCGGGAGAAATGGACTGAGCACGCGATCGAGATCGCCACGGACAATGTGACGAGCAACGGGGACGCTCAGCCATTTCCCGGCACCAGCTTTTCCTTCGACGACCAGGGCGTCTTCACCAGCGGCACCATCACCGCGCCGAACGGCTATCGCGCCGATCAGGGGAGCGATCTTCGCACGCCTATCAACGGGTTGCAGAGCAACAATATCGTACGCGCGGTGGACCAGCGGTATCTGACCGACGATTATGGTGCGAATTTCAAGTGGAAGGTCACCGACCGGCTGGGCGTGAACCTTGATTACCAGCACACCAAATCCCGCGTCACCAACACCGATTTCGGTATCTGGGCCTCAACGTTTCAGAACGTCGATATCAGGATGAACGGCGACAAGCCGGCCTATGTGAATTTCCTGCCGCTCGCCAATGCGGGCGCGACCAATTACATGAACGCCCAGCATCCGAGCTATGTCGACCCGTATAACAGCTTCTACCGGTCGGCGATGGACCATATCGAAGACAGCGACGGCAACGAGGACGCCGCGCGGATCGACCTGGACTATTCCTTCCCCGAGGACAGCTGGCTGAGCTCGATCCGGGCCGGTTATCGGTTTGCCGATCGCGAGAACAATGCGCGTTTCTCGAGCTATAACTGGGGTGTGCTCAGCGAGATCTGGGGTGGCGGCGGTCCGGTCTGGATGGACGATCCGGTCAACGGCAACCCGGCGACGCCGGGTGGTTCGCCGGGGCCGAGCGAAGCCTATTCCTTCCCGAATTTCTTCCGCGGCAGCGTCAACCTGCCCAGCGGTCCCGGGCGACTGTTTGTCCCCCAGGACCTGATCCGGAACTACCAGGCGGCGGGCAATGCGGCGCTTGCGATCGGCGACGAGTGGCGCGACAGGCTGGCGAATACACCACCCTGTCCCCAAAACTGGGTGCCGCTAGCACAACGCTGCGATACCGTGGCCGGGACGCCCTTCCTGCCTGGCGAGATCAACCCCGTGCATGAGCGGAACAATGCTCTTTACGGGGTGATCCGGTTCGGCAATCCGATCGGCGACGGCGGGATGAAGCTGAGCGGAAATGTCGGCCTGCGCTACACGGCGACGACGCGCGAGGCGCAGGGGAATTTCTCGTTCCCGAGACGAACCTTCACCTGCGATCCACCCCAGAACGGACAGCAGCCGACGAAGTTCTGTGCGCTCGGCCCGGCTGTCGTGGCCAACGCCAACGCGTTCCAGAACGGTGCATTGACCCCGGTTTCGACGTCGCTGAAATATCACTATTTCCTCCCCAGCCTGAACCTCAAGCTAGAGGCGGGCGGCGGGCTCCAGTTCCGCGCTGCGTTCAACCAGGGCATCGCGCCACCGGATTTCGGCCTGACGCGCGCCTTCTACAATGTCGTCCTCGATACGCTCGACACGACGATCACCAACAACGGGGCGCCGGTCGCCTTGTTCAATGTCGGCAATCCGTACCTCAAGCCAATCCGGTCCAATAACTATGACCTGACGGCTGAATGGTATTTCTCGAGCGTGGGACAGCTCACCGTCTCCCTGTTCAAGAAGGATCTGTACGGTGTCATCGCCAACGGCACCGATCGGCTGAAGTTCACGAACAACGGCGCGACCTTCGATGCGATTGTCACCACGCCGTTCAACTCGCCGGAGACGGGCCGGGTGAAGGGCCTGGAGGTTGGTTACCAACAGACCTTCACTTTCCTGCCAGGGTTCCTGCGTGGCCTCGGGTTAAGCGGCAATTTCACCTATGTGGAATCCAAGGGGGTGAGCCAGAGCACGCTCTCCGCCACTGATCCGGACGTCGCGGCGGGCCGAATCGCCAATGTCGATACCAGCAAGCTGCCGCTTCAGGGCTTGTCGAAATACACGGTGAACATTGCGCCCTTCTATCAGGCGGGCGGGCTGGAGCTTCGGGCGGCCTATTCGTGGCGTTCGCGGTATCTGCTGACAGTGCGCGACGTGATCGTGCCTTTCGCGCCGGTGTTCAACGAGGCGACCGGCCAGCTCGACGCTTCGGCGTTCTACAGTGTCACGCCCAACATCAAGATGGGCTTCCAGGGCGTGAACCTGCTCAATTCGACGTTGCGGACGACACAGGTGATCAACAACGATCTTCTGCGCCGACCAAGATCCTGGTTCATGAACGATCGCCGGATCGTCTTCTCGATACGCGCCAAGTTCGGCAGCTAGGGGGCGCCTCCGACGATGCTCCCCGTCATGGAGAGCGTCGTCAGCGGCGGCGATGCTCGGGGCTTCAATCCAACGGGATTGAAGCCCTTTTTTTGACTGATCGCGCAAAGAGACATTCGATGCGCTGGCTGAATGGTATAGCGATCGCGTTGCCGTCAGGCCCTGAATTCCACGCTTCACCGACAGGAGTTTCCCGGTGCCATATCCTGTACCCTATACCGCCGATCCTTCCCGCTACGATGGACGAATGCCCTATCGCCGGTGCGGCAGGAACGGGCTCGACTTGCCGGCCATCTCGCTTGGCCTGTGGCAGAATTTCGGCGGTGCCGACGTGTTCGAGACGGGCAGGGCGATGTTGCGCCGTGCGTTCGATCGGGGCGTCACCCATTTCGACCTCGCGAACAATTACGGCCCGCCTTACGGGTCGGCGGAGGAGAATTTCGGACGTGTCCTGGCCGCTGACCTCGCCGGGCACCGTGACGAGCTCATCATCTCGACCAAGGCTGGTTGGGACATGTGGCCGGGTCCCTATGGCGACGTCGGCGGATCGCGCAAATATCTGATCGCGAGCTGCGACCAGAGCCTCAAGCGCATGGGCCTCGACTATGTCGACATCTTCTATTCGCACCGTGTCGATCCGAAGACGCCACTGGAGGAGACGATGGGCGCGCTTGCTCATCTCCATCGGCAGGGCAAGGCGCTTTATGTGGGTATCTCCTCCTACTCTCCCGAACTGACCCGCAGAGCTGCTGCCATTCTGCGGGAGGAGCGCGTGCCCCTGCTGATCCATCAGCCAAGCTACTCGATGCTCAATCGCTGGATCGAAAGCGACCTGCTCGACACGCTTGAGGAACTCGGCACCGGCTGCATCGCCTTTTCTCCGCTCGCTCAGGGGCTGCTCACTGACAAATATCTGAACGGTGTGCCGGCCGGCGCGCGAGCTTCCAAGGGCGGCTCGTTGCGGCAGGCGATGCTCTCCGACGAGAATATCGGGCGAATCCGGGCGCTGAATGAGATTGCCGGGCGGCGCGGCCAGACGCTGGCGCAGATGGCGATCGCTTGGGTGTTGCGCGATCCTCGCATCACCGCCGCGTTGATCGGGGCGCGGACGGTTGAACAGCTCGATGAATCGCTCGACGCGGCCAATCGGCTCGGGTTCGATGAGGCGGAATTGCGTGAGATCGACCAGCACGCCGGCGAAGGCGGTATCGACCTGTGGAAGGTGTCGTCGACGCTTGGGAGTGGGCAGGCGGGCTGACGGCGATCTGAGGGGGCGTCCAACGAAAAAGGGCGCCCCCGGAGGGACGCCCTTTCGAAACAACGGATCGGGCCGAAGCCCGATCGCGCCGATTACATGTTCGACGTGACGTTGTCGGCAGCGGCATGCAGGTTGTCGGCTGCATTGTCGAGCGCGTCTGCTGCAACGGCGTTCGTGGTGTTGTCGGCGACGGCAGCCAGGTTGTCGGCAGCTGCGTCCAGGTTATCCGCCACTGCTTCCGCGTTGTTCTCGGCAGGAGTGGGCTTCGAGCAGGCGGCAAGCGACATCAGGCCGGCGGCGGCGAGAACAAAGGCGATCTTCTTCATGCGGATGCTCCCAAGCATAGCAAAAATTCGCGGCCAGCCCGATTGCTTACCACGAGGCGCTTTTCATAGCGGACGGCGCAGGTGCGTCAATCGCAATTCATCTTGCAGAAAGGTTCAGTCACGGTTTTCCGTCATTTCTTGATTTGCATCGGTCCTATCTCTTCCGGCGCGTTCGCGACCACGGCAAGCATCGCCGTCCATGCCGCGACGTTCTGACGGAGCTGTTCGACATCGATCACGTCGATCGTGTCCTCGGGCGTGTGATGATAATCGAAATAGCGCAGGCCATCCTGGTTCAGGTCGATCCCGGCTACACCGGTCGCGAGTACTGGTTCGACATCGGTCCCGCCGTTTGCCACGCCGGCGCCACGGATGACGCCGAGCGGCGTGAGCGCTGCGGTCAACCGATCAACGACCGGCCTGGCGGTGTCGGGCAGGTTGGTCTGGAAGCGCCAAACCCGGTCAGCGCCGAAATCGGATTCGGCCGCGATGGCATGGCGTTCGCCGGCATGTGCCTTGGCATAGGCCGCGCCGCCGAAGCCGCCGGTCTCCTCATCGCCGAACCAGACGACCCGGATCGTGCGGCGGGGCTTGCCCGAATCCAGCAGCACCTTGGCCGCTGCCGTGGTGATGCCCACGCCCGAGGCATCGTCGATCGCGCCGGTGCCGAGATCCCAGCTGTCGAGGTGGCCGCCGATCAGGACGACGCCCGCCGCAGGATCGCTGCCAGGCACTTCTGCCACGACATTGCCGGATTCGCGCAGGCCGACCCGCTTCGGGGTGAGCAGCAGGTGGAGCGTGACGGGCTTGCCGCGCTTCACCATGCGTTCCAAATTGGCGGCATCAGCGACTGAAAGCGCGGCGGCGGGGATCGGCGCCACGCCTGGTTCGAAGTTGGTGACGCCCGCGTGCGGCCCACGGCCGTGATCGGTCCCGATCGAACGAATGACGATCGCGCTCGCGCCCTTCTTCGCGGCGATGTTCGGGCCCTGGCGGCGGGCCGCGCCCTGGCTGCCATAGCTCGATCCATCCATTGTGGGCTGCATGGTGTTGGAGACGAAGGCGATCTTCCCCTTCAGGCTGCCGTCGGGTGCTGCGCGCAGATCGTCGATGCCCGGGAAGAAGACGATCGGCAGGGTAAGCCCCTCGGGCGGCGTCGCGCCCGAATTGCCGAGCGCGGTCAGGCGCAGGGGCTGGGGGAAAGGCGACACGACCTCGGCGCTCTCGAGCCCGCGCACCCAGGTGTCCAGCTGATAGGTTTCGATCCTGACATTCTGGAAGCCGAGGCTCTTGAGCTTGGCTACGCCCCATTCGCGGGCCCTGGCCTGTTGCGGGGAACCGTCGGGGCGCGGGCCGATCTCGGTGGTCAGCCCTTCGACGATATCCCAGGCGACCTGGTCCTTCAGCGCAGCGTCGCGGAGCCTGCCGATGGCGGGGTCGAGCTGCGTCTGCTGGGCGACGGCCGGAAAGGCGATGGTGGAGGCGGCAAGCGCCGCGAGAAGGGAGACATTGCGCACCATCGGGTCCTCCGTTCGCCCCGAAAATGTCGAGGACTGTCGCTTTGTCGCTTAGAAGCAGGAACGGTGCCTCGACAAGCGCCGCATGTACGGATTTTTGAACACGATCCGGTTTGCCAATCGGCCGCGCAACCACTACATGCGCCACCGAAATTCCCCGCATTCAAACGACGGAGCCGATCGGCAATGGCCGTGCAGTACAGCTATGTGATGAAGGGTCTGACCAAGACCTTCCCAGGTGCCGCGAAGCCGGTGCTTAACAACATCCACCTCCAGTTCCTCGGCGACGCGAAGATCGCGATCATCGGGCCGAACGGATCCGGCAAGTCGACGCTCATGAAGATCATGGCCGGCATCGACCCCGATTTCGTCGGTGAAGCGTGGGCCGCCGAGGGCATCAAGGTCGGCTATCTGGCGCAGGAGCCGCAGCTCGATCCGACCAAGAACGTCATCGACAACGTCAAGGACGGTGTCCGCCCTGTCGCCGACCTGGTCGATCGCTTCAACGCGATCTCCGCCGAAATGGGCGATCCGAAGGACGACACCGATTTCGACGCGCTGATGGAAGAGATGGGCGATCTTCAGGCCCGTATCGACGCCGTCGATGGCTGGAGCCTCGATAACCAGCTCGAGATCGCGATGGAGGCCCTGCGCTGCCCGCCGGGCGACAGCCCCGTCACCAATCTCTCGGGCGGCGAGAAGCGCCGTGTCGCGCTGTGCAAGCTGCTGCTGGAAAAGCCGCAGATCCTGCTGCTCGACGAGCCGACCAACCATCTCGACGCCGAGAGCGTCCAGTGGCTGGAGAACTATCTCAAGGAATATACCGGCAACGTCATCCTGGTGACCCATGACCGCTATTTCCTCGATAACGTGGTCAACTGGGTGCTCGAGCTCGATCGTGGCCGCTACTACACCTATGAGTCCAACTACTCGGGCTATCTCGAAAAGAAGGTGAAGCGGCTCGAGCAGGAAGAGCGCGAGGAGCAGGGCAAGGCCAAGGCGATCGCCGACGAGCTCGCCTGGATGCGCCAGACCCCCAAGGCCCGTCAGACCAAGTCCAAGGCGCGTATCCGCGCGTTCGACGAACTGATGGAGAAGCAGGAGAACCGCTCGGTCGGCAAGGCGCAGATCCTGATCCAGTTGCCCGAACGTCTCGGCGGCAAGGTGATCGAGGCGAAGGGCCTGACCAAGGCCTATGGCGACAAATTGCTGTTCGAGAATCTCGATTTCGTGCTGCCGCCCGGCGGCATCGTCGGGGTGATCGGGCCGAACGGCGCCGGCAAGTCGACCCTGTTCAAGCTGATCACCGGTCAGGAACAGCCTGATGGCGGCACGATCGATGTCGGCCAGACGGTCAAGCTTGGGTATGTCGACCAGAGCCGTGACGACCTCGATCCCAACAAGAATGTCTGGGAAGAAATTTCCGACAAGCTCGAGGTCTTCCGCTTCGGCAAGCAGGAGCTCGGCACGCGGGCTTATGTCGGGGCGTTCAACTTCAAGGGCCAGGACCAGCAGAAGAAGGTCGGCCAGCTATCGGGCGGTGAGCGCAACCGCGTCCATCTCGCCAAGATGCTGAAGGAGGGCGGCAACGTCCTGTTGCTCGACGAACCGACCAACGATCTCGACGTCGAGACGCTCCGCGCGCTCGAAGAGGCGCTGGAGAGCTTCGCCGGCTGCGCGGTGGTGATCAGCCATGACCGCTTCTTCCTCGATCGCCTCGCGACGCATATCCTCGCGTTCGAGGGCGACAGCCATGTCGAATGGTTCGAAGGCAATTTCGAGAGCTACGAGGCGGACAAGCGCCGCCGCCTGGGCGATGCGGCCGATCGTCCGACGCGCCTGGCATACAAGAAGCTGACCCGGTGATGCGCGGCGGCGACGAGGAAGCTCGCTCGCCCAAATACGCGCATATCGAGCGGGAACGCCGTTTCCTCATCGACCGTGCAAGCCGGCCGGATTTGGCCGGCTTGCCCTTCGTCCGGATCGAGGACCGTTATATCGAGGGCACGCGCCTCCGGCTCAGGCGGATGCATGACAGCACGACCGGACTGGTCGTGCTCAAACTGACCAAGAAATATGAGGCAGCCGACGTGCTCGCCCGGCAGATCGTTACTGCCTATCTGACGGAAGCCGAGTTTGACGTGTTTGCTTCATTGCCGGCGTTTCCGCTCAGCAAGCGACGGTACACGGTCGAAGCCAGGGAAGGCGAGTTCGGCATCGATCTCTTCGAGGGAGCGCTCGACGGGCTTGAGTTGGGGGAGATCGAACTGGCAGACGACGCAGCGCTCAGGGCGTTGGTCGCGCCATCCTGGGCAATTGCGGACGTGAGCGAGGACATTCGATACGAAGGTGGGCATCTCGCGCGGCTGCAATCCGCTGACCTGCGTGGACTTTTTCCTACAAGGTAAAACGTTTCGTGAATCCCTTGGGCGGGCGCTCGCCATCGGCATGGGCTTCGATATGGTCGACCCGCGCCAGGGGCGGGCCCTCCCGGCATTTGTCGATCAGCGCGGCAGAGGCCTCGCTGTCACCGATGATCAGGATCTCGACCCGGCCGTCGGTGCGGTTGCGGACCCAGCCGATCAGGCCGAGCGCCTTGCTGTGGCGGACGACCCAGTCGCGGAAGCCGACACCCTGGACCTTGCCGGAGATGAAGACGCGCTGAGTCATGGGCGGGGCGGTGTTGGTCATCGTTTCGTGTCCCGGGAGTCGGCCTCTGACAGTGCCGATCTTGATGCAAACGCAGGCGGCAGCCGCGCCGAACGGCGCGCCTGATCGCTGAACGTCCGGCATTGCCGAACCCCCGGGCATCGCCCGGAACTGATGTCCGCTACGACTCTATCCCAAGGCGCTTGTTGAACCCTTTGAGATGAATTTCGCCGACGGCCTGCACCTCGATATCGTCGACGCGCGCAAGCTGCGGTCCCTGGCGACAGGCCTCGACCATCGCCTCCAGCGCGGTGTGCTCTCCCGATGCCATGATCTCGACCCGGCCATCCCGAACGTTGCGGACCCAACCGGTCACCCCCAGCGCATTGGCTGTCCAGATGGTCCAGTTGCGGTAGCCGACGCCCTGAACCTTGCCGCTCACGATCATTCTCTGTGTCGCGCTCATTTGTCGTTTCTCGCTCTACACGACCGTGCGACCCCCGCCCGGCCAGGGCCAAACCCTAACAGCGGCCGATACGGCCAAAAGCCGGGCGCAACCGGATTCGCCGCGATTCCAGCAGATTCCAGCGTGAGATGACTGATTCTCGAGACGGTTAGCGAGCGCTCTTCATACCTCCGGAGGCGCATCTTGCGAAATCGGGCTTGCGGTGTATTGCCCGGGCAATACGGGCAGATCAGGAGATGCAGCCATGATTCTCGCAACCTTGATAGCGGTCGCCGCCCAGCCGAACGGTGAGAGGCTGAGCGCCGGCAGCGCCTGCTACGCAATCATGCGAGATACCTCCGTGATCGGCGCGACATGGCAAAGCGTTCGCCCGGCCGAGGTGGCGGGGGAGCAGGCATGGGACATCGTCGTACACCAGCGAGTCGGCACGACCTTCGATCTGCGTGACCATTTCGTGTTGGCGCGCAAGGACCTGCGGCCGATCGCCTTCGACAATCGCAAGCTCGGCAAGGAGCATGTCACGCTTCGCTATGCCAATGGCCGGATCACTGGATCACGGATGGAGAAGGAAGGCGTGGTGCCGGTCGATCTCGCGACGCCAGCGCAGGTTTGGGAGGGTAATCTCTGGGGCCTGACCTTTGGCGCGCTGCCCCTCGCTCAGGGCGGCGAATATGCGTTGCCCTTCTACCAGTATGACAAGGGCTTCGGCACGTTCACGCTGAAGGTGACCGGTAGCGACATAGTCGAGACGCCGGGAGGCAAGGTCGATGCCTGGACCGTCGACGTCGCTACCGGCGCCGACCGGCTAGTCACCTATCTCATCGGCAAGACGAACGGTGCCGAACTTGGTACCCGGGCGCCGGGTTTCTCCACGCGCCTCGGCGGCGATTGCAGCGGACTGGAATAGCATATCCTGACGACCGCGCTTGCCGAAGACGGAGCGTGCACCACGGCCGGCAAGGTGCGATCAGGCCCTGGTGCGGGCCGCGTCCGCGCTCCATATGCCGCCGCCGGCAGCCGCGAGGTACAGGAAGATGAAGCAATAGAGCATCGCCGGCTCACCGTTGTTGGCGGCCGGGAAGAAGCCTTGCGGAGCATGGGCGATGAAATAGGCGGCCGCGCTCATGCCGGACAGGACGAAGGCGACAGGCCGGGTAAAGAGCCCGATCACGATCAGGGTACCGCCGACCAGTTCGAGTACGCCCGCTGTGGTCAGCAGCGGATTGAGCGGCATGGGGAAGGGCGGGATGCCGAAGAATTTGGAGACGCCGTGCTGAAGGAAGCCCAGGCCGGCGACGATGCGCAGGATGCTGAGAAGCTGGGAAGACCAGGTCGCGGGGATCGGCATGACGGTTCCTCTCGGATCGTTTCGTTGCGCGATCGTTTCATGACCGGCGGTTGCCGTCAATCTGCCCGCCGGAAACGCTAGGTTGCCGGGTAGGCGATGGCGATCACTTCATATTCCCTTTCGCCTGCGGGAAGCGTCACCCGCCTGAGGTCGCCCAGCGCTGCGCCACGCAGCGCACGGGCGAGCGGCGCGTTCCAGCCGATCCGCCCCGCCGCAGCGTCGGTCTCGTCGTCGCCGACCAGGGTCAGGACACGCTCGACATCGTCCTCGTCGGCGATGGTGACGGTGGCGCCGAACCAGACGCGGGTGCGGTCGGGCTGCGCGGCTGGATCGATCACTACCGCTGCCTTCATCCGCTTTGCCAGCCAGCCGAGCCGCCGGTCGATCTCGCGCAGGCGCTTGCGGCCGTAGATATAGTCGCCGTTTTCCGACCGGTCGCCATTGCCGGCTGCCCAGGAGATCACCTCGACCAGCTTGGGCCGCTCGTCACCGAGCAGGGTCCGGTATTCGACGCTGAGCGTATTGTAGCCCGAGGGGGTGATGTAGTTGGGGCGATCCATAGGCCAGTTCCATAGCAGGTCAGGATTGTGGCGGCACGACAGGCGATGCTTCCCCGGCGAAGCGTTCCAGGTTGACCATGCCCCGCATGTTCAAGGACCGTCGGAGGGACGATCCGACCCGAAAACGCTTCGCTGGGGAAGGTCGAAAGGGAGGAGGGGCTTGCGGGCCTCAGCCCGGCGTGTTCTTGCCGAGATACCAGCTGATCCGCCGCGGGCCGCTTGAGCGCGAGTGCGACGGGTTCATGAGGTCGTAGACGACCGCGTTCTCCAGCACGCGCTGGACGTAGTTCTTGGTCTCGTAGATCGGGATCGCCTCGATCCAGTCGATCATGTCCGTGCCCGGCATGCGGGGATCGCCATTGGCCTTCAGCCACTTGTTCACATTGCCCGGACCGGCATTGTACGCCGCCAGCGCCAGCGGGTAGCTGCCATAGAGCCGGTAGACCCGCTCGAAATAGCTCGATCCGAGCATGATGTTGTAGTCGGTATCGCTGGTCAGCGATCCGGGCTCATAGGACATGCCCAATTTGCCCGCAGCCTCACGTGCGGTGCCCGGCATCAACTGCATCAGTCCGCGTGCGCCGGCATGGCTGACGGCCGCGCGATCGAACTGGCTTTCCTGCCGGGCGATGGCGTGGATCATCGTCCAGCTATCCTGGCTGGCCGCCGGTACGCGGACACTGGGGAAGCCGACCGTGCTGTATTCGCTCAACCCGTTCTGCAGGGCGCTGCGCCCCACCATGACGCCCAGGTCGGGGCGACCGAGCGTTCTTGACAGCTCGGTAGCGAGGACGTGATCGCTGTCGGTCTTGGCGTCGATCGCGATCTGGCGGACAAAGGCGGTCTGGTCCTGCCAGGAGCCGACCGTGCCGAGATATTGCGCCACGCGCACCGCCTCGCGGTTGTAGAAAGCGGCGCGTACCTGCGGGTCGACCGGTTTCATCAGCGGATCGCCCGGCGGCGTCAGCGGCTGGCCAAGCCGTTCGATCGCGAGCTGGCCGTAGAACATGTCGCGGAAACCAGCCGCCCGCGCGTAATAGCGGTTGGCTTCGTCGCGGCGGCCGGCAGCCTCGGCGGCGCGGCCCGCCCAATAGAAACCCTTGGACTGGGTCGTCGGCGTCTTCGATGCGCTGCCATAGCGGGTGAACATGCCGATCGCGTCGGACGGCTGCCCAAGCTGCTTCAGCGCTGTCTGGCCGGCGAGCCATGCCAGGCTCGTATAATCGTCCCGCTCGCCATAGGGCTGCTCGCTGACGTCGGTACCCGCCGGATAGGCGTCGTCGATCTGCCGGGCGATATCGAAAGCGGTGGAATATTGCGCATCGGCCGCGGCGCCGCGCGCATTGGTCAGCAGCACCTCGAACCATTTTTCCGGGTTGCCGGGGCGCGACGTAAGCGCCTGGCGTCGTGCGAGCAGGCTGCGCGCGCTGGGCGAGGCATTGTTGTTGCGGAACCAGGTCGCCCGGTCAGCGAGATAGCCGGGATCGCCCGCGCCGGTCATGCTGGTCGCCGAGGCGAGATCCGAGGCGTTGGGCGCGTTGGTGCGCAGGGCGAGCCGAGCTTCGAACAGCGGACGCTTCGAGGGAGTGACGAGGGCGAGCTGGCGCTGGGCCGACTGAATCGATCCCTGCCAGAGCAGCATGTCCATGCGCGCGTCGTGATCGGCCGGGGTGAGCGCGCTGGAGAAGCTGCCGATCAGCTTCGCCTCGTCGGATGCGGACAGCGATCCCGATACCCAGGCCTTTTCGGCGGCGAGGTTCGCCTCGTCGCGCGAGCCGGTCGCGGCCAGCGCCTCGGCGAAACGGGTCCTGCCGGTACCGGTGAGCGGCGGATAGCGGCGGAAATAGGTGACGGCGGTACCGGGCGACCAGGTGCTGGCCGAAAGCGCGTTCTCGGCGCTGCGCCGCATGCTCATTTCACCCGGCCAGCCGGGATGGGCGAGCAGGAAGCGGGCATAGGTCTCGAACGGATAGCTCGAACTGTCCTGGAGCGATTTCCATTCGGTGATCGTGGCGGACAGCCCGCTGCTGGCGGCAGCCGACCCTTCAAGAACCTGCTGCGCCCGGCCCCAGCCGAGTTGATCCTGCGCTGTCCCGGAGGTCATCGCCAGGCCCGAAACACCGGCGAACAGCAATCCCGACTTGATCAATGACGGTATCATGTGGACAGGATATGGGAGCCGACCTTATTTGTCGCTGAACAATTTACAAAAATGCGACGGAATCACCGTCCCGTAGGAGCACATCACCATGTTTTCGGGTTCGATCCCGGCGCTCGTCACGCCGTTCGAGGAAGACGGGCGTTTCGCCGAGAGCGCGTACCGCGCGTTCATCGACTGGCAGATCGCGGAAGGATCCGCCGCGCTGGTGCCCTGCGGCACGACCGGCGAGGCGGCGACGATGTCAGCCGAAGAACATTTCCACGTGGTCCGGGTGTGCGTCGAGCAGGCGGCTGGCCGGGTGCCCATCATCGCGGGTGCCGGATCGAACGATACGCGAGTTGCGATCCAGAACATCAAGGCAGCCAGGGATGCCGGCGCCGATGCGGCGTTGATGGTGCCGCCTTATTATAATCGCCCCAATCAGGAGGGCATCTTCCGGCATTTCGAGGCGGTGGCGAACAGCTGCGACCTGCCGATCGTCCTGTACAATGTGCCAGGCCGCACCGTGACCGATATCGCGGTCGAGACGATGGGCCGGATCGCGAAGGCCTTCCCCAGCGTGGTCGGGGTCAAGGATGCGACCGGCATCATCCAGCGCGTTTCCGGCCAGCGCGAGGCATGCGGTGCGGATTTCTGCCAGATCTCCGGCAATGACGACATGGCATTGGCGTTCATGGCGACTGGCGGCCGGGGCTGCATCTCGGTGACGGCGAACGTCGCGCCGCGCCTGTGTGCCGAGTTCCAGGCGGCGTGCCTGGCGGGCGACTATGCCAGGGCGCTGGAATATCAGGACCGCCTGTTCGAACTGCACGTCTCGCTGTTCACCGACGCGTCGCCGGGGCCGGTGAAATATGCGCTCAACCGCGTCCGCCCCGATTTCCCGAAAACTCTCCGCCTCCCGATGACATGGCCTGGCGAAGCGAGCCAGCGCGCGGTCGACGCGGGCCTGGCACGCGCCGGGCTGCTATAAGGGCGAGGCGTCCCGCGACGACGAGATTTTCCCTGTTCCTGTCCCGTAACAGGGAAATTAACAGGGAATTTCTCTTTTTTCTGGTCCCGGGCGAGGCGTGTTTTTGAAATTTATCGTTTCAACGCAATGGTTTGAATTTCAGGCGTTGCTCGGTAACAGGGAAATCAGGTCTGCGCGAACAGGGAAAAACCCGGCTTAACAGGGATTCCTATCGCATCCGGACCAAACGGGTCCGCGGTCCATCGCATGAGAAAGAGCGGGTCGCGGCGCTGGCAGTCGCCCGACCGCCGTCTGGATGCGGCGATTCACCGAATTGTTGAATCGACCGGGTCGCGCGACTCGGTTCGTCGCTGGAAAGTTCCGCTTCGGCGTAAAAATATTCTCGTTCATCCTGTTGAAACCTTTGGCCCGCGTGCGCATTTTTCGCTTCAAGTTCCTCGAACACGAAACGAGAACAGGCCATGAAGTCCGTCGTTCCGCTTTTCCTTGCCCTTATCCCGCTGGTTGCGGTGGTGGGAGCATGCGTCGCAGTGCCGTAACGCCGAATTACCCCATTCGCCGCTTCACGGCAGGCAAAAGAAAAGGGCCGCCCGGACATCGTCCGGACGGCCCTTTTTCTATGCCGACCTTGCGGTCGTTCAGCCTTCGGCCGATGCCTCGCCTGCCGGCTCGGCCTGGACCTCGGCGGTCGCGCCCGGCTCGGCGTTCGGGTCGTACGCCTCGACAAAGCCTGCCTCGTCCTTCTCGAACATGGCGGCCATGACATCGACGCCCTTCGCCTGCATCTCGGCCTCTTCAGGCGAACGTGCGACGTTGACCTTGATCGTCACGGCGACTTCGGCGTGCAGCGAGACCTTCACCTCATAGACGCCGATTGCCTTGATCGGCTTGTTCAGCACGATCGCCGACTTCGGCACCTTGTGGCCTTCGGCCTCGAGCAGCTCGAGCAGATCGCGGACCGCGACCGAACCGTAGAGCTGGCCGGTGTTGGACGACTGGCGGATCAGCGTCAGCGTGATGCCGTCGATCGACTTCGCTTCGGTCTCGGCTTCGCCGCGACGCGCGGCGTTGTCGGCCACGATCTTCTCGCGGTTCTTTTCGAAGACCTTGCGGTTGGCTTCGTTCGAGCGAAGCGCCTTCTTGTTCGGCAGCAGGAAGTTACGGGCGAAACCGTCCTTCACCTTCACCACGTCGCCGATGTTGCCGAGCTTCTCGACTCGTTCCAGCAGGATCACATCCATGAGTCCGGCTCCTTACTTAACGATATAGGGCAGGAGGCCCAGATGACGGGCGCGCTTGATCGCCTGGGCGAGCTCGCGCTGCTTCTTGCCGCTCACCGAGGTGATGCGGCTCGGGACGATCTTGCCGCGCTCGGACACGAAGCCCTGAAGCAACCGGACGTCCTTATAGTCGATCCGGGGGGCGTCCTTCGCGGAGAACGGGCAGCTCTTGCGGCGGCGGAAAAATGGGCGTGCCATTGTCTATATGCTCCTTATTCGCCGTCGAAGTCGCGACGCGGGCGGTCGCCACGCTCGCCACGGTCCGGACGGTCGCCACGGCCCTCGCGGTCACCACGACGCTCACGGTCACGATCGCTCTTGCGCATCATCACCGACGGACCCTCTTCGAGGGCGTCGACCTTGACGGTCATGTAGCGGATGATGTCTTCGTTGATCTGGGTCTGACGCTCCAGCTCGGCGACGACGCCGGCCGGCGCATCGATTTCGAGCATCACGTAATGCGCCTTGCGGTTCTTCGCGATCTTGTACGCGAGGCTGCGCAGGCCCCAGGACTCGGTCTTCACGACCTTGCCCTTGTTGTCCTCGATGATCTTGGTGGCGGTTTCCGCCAGCGTGTCCACCTGCGCCTGTGCCAGATCCTGGCGCGCAAGGAACACATGCTCGTAAAGAGCCATGGTTCTTACCTTCTCTTGGCCGATCGCTGACGTACGCCCCATGCGCAACGCCCCTCCGGCTGTCGTCTCAAAACAACCGGGGCGGAAAGCTGGCGCTTCCCACCCCGATCGCGGCTCCATAGCTGAAAACGGGCGGAAGGCAAGCCTCCCGCCCGTCATGCCGGCGCTTAGTTGAACGCGCCGGCCAGGACTGCCCCGATCAGGCCGCCGGTAACGGCGACCAGAACCGCGTCATTGCCCGACCGCACCCAGTGATAGCCGCGGGGCGGCGCATAGAGGTGTCGACCGCGATAGGCGCGATAGTCATTGATCACGCGATAGTTGCGCGCCTGGCGATAGTCGAAGCGCTCGCCCTTGCGCCATCCGTCGCGATATTGCGGGCGGCCGTGGCGAACGTCGCGATTGACCACCACGGTCCTGCCGGGCTGCTGGCGGACAATCGTCGTGTGGCGATCCTGCGGCTGGTACTGTCCGGCCGAAGCGGCGGTCGCCGCCAGCGGGCCTGCGACCATCGACAGGGCGATCGCACTCAGGATGAACTTCTTCATGATACTCACTCCTCGGTGTCGTTACGGCGCCTCGTCCGGCGTCGAACACCTATCTAGGAGGCGGTTGTCGCAAGCTCGTGCCGGCAAGAGGGCGAAATGGTCGCGAAGTGTCGCGGCTTGCCTAAGTCCGTTCAGGTTTCTAGTCCCACGCGCCTGATCTGACAGGAGCCAGCCACATGCGCGCATTCATCTTTCCCGGGCAGGGCAGCCAGGCCGTCGGCATGGGCCGGGTGCTGGCCGAGGCCAGCCCGATCGCCCGCGCGGTGTTCGAGGAGGTCGACGAGGCACTGGGCCAGCATCTCTTCCGGCTGATGAGCGAAGGGCCGGAAGACGAGCTGCAGCTCACCGAGAATGCCCAGCCCGCGATCATGGCGAACGCGGTCGCCACCCTGCGCGTGCTGGAGAAGGAAGGCGGTATTCGCCTTGCCGACAAGGCCGATTATGTGGCGGGCCATTCGCTCGGCGAATATAGCGCCCTGTGCGCGGCAGGCGCGCTCGACCTGCCGACCACCGCCCTGCTGCTCAAGCATCGCGGCAAGGCGATGCAGGCGGCCGTGCCGGTAGGCGTGGGCGCGATGGCCGCGTTGCTTGGCGCGGATCTCGAAAAAGCGCGGATCATCGCCAACGCGGCGGCAGAGGGTGAAGTATGCACCGTCGCCAACGACAATGATCCGAGCCAGGTGGTGATCTCGGGCCATCGCGGCGCGATCGAGCGGGCGATCGCCATTGCCAAGGAATATGGCGCCAAGCGCGCCGTTCTGCTGCCCGTTTCAGCGCCGTTCCATTGCCCGCTGATGCAACCCGCGGCGGACGCGATGGAGAAAGCGCTGGCCGAGGCGCGGATCGATTCGCCGCTGGTGCCGGTCTTCGCGAACGTCACGGCGTCGCCGGTCGGCGATGCCGACACGATCCGCCGCCTGCTGGTGGAGCAGGTGACCGGCATGGTGCGCTGGCGTGAATCGGTGCTGGCGATGGCTGATACCGGCGTCGAGCGTTTCGTCGAGTTCGGCGGCAAGGTGCTGGCCCCGATGGTCAAGCGGATCGTGTCCGACGTGGATGCGTCGAGCGTGATCACGATGGACGATATCGAGGCGCTGGCGAAGACGCTTTAGGTTTTTTGGTCGCGCAGAGGCGCGGAGGCGCAGAGGAGTTTCGATGAAGGATATCGATGCGATCTCCGGTGATGTAATCGATATATCCTTACGTCTGCATCGCGACCTGGGGCCGGGATTGCTTGAGAGCGTTTACGAAACCGTTCTTGCTGCGAAGCTCGCCGCGATGGGTTACGAGGTTGCCAGACAAGTGGCTGTGCCTATCGAATTCGAGGGGCTGCGGTTCGATGCCGCGTTTCGGATCGATCTGTTGGTGGATCATCGTTTGATCGTCGAAATCAAATCGATCGAGCGGTTGAGCCCGTCGCACGCGAAGCAATTGCTGACTTATCTCCGGTTGACGGGACAGCCAGTCGGGCTGCTTCTCAATTTCGGCGGCGAGACGCTGAAAGAAGGCATTCGGCGGCTCGTCAACAACCACACCCCCTCTGCGCCTCCGCGCCTCCGCGCGAATATATGAATGGAGAATAAGATGTTCGACCTGACAGGCATGACCGCGCTGGTGACCGGCGCTTCGGGGGGAATCGGTTCCGCGATCGCGCAGGCGCTGGCCGGGCAGGGGGCGCGGCTCGCGGTTTCGGGTTCGAATGCGGCCAAGCTTGATGCGTTCAGGGCCAGCCTCGGCGGCGATCATGTCGCCTTGCCCTGCGACCTTTCCGACGCAGCCGCGGTGGATGCGCTGGTGCCGGGGGCGGTGGAAGCGCTCGGCAAGCTGGATATCGTCGTCAACAATGCCGGGGTCACCCGCGACAATCTGGTCATGCGGATGAAGGACGACGAATGGGACCAGGTGATCCGGGTCAACCTGGAGGCGGCGTTTCGTATCGCCCGGGCCGCCGCGCGGCCGATGATGAAGGCGCGCTTCGGTCGCATCATCTCGGTCACGTCGGTGGTCGGCACGACCGGCAATCCGGGCCAGGCCAATTATGCCGCCTCCAAGGCGGGGCTGGTCGGCATGTCCAAGGCGCTGGCGCAGGAACTCGCCAGCCGGGGCATCACCGTCAATTGTGTCGCGCCCGGATTCATCCGCACCGCGATGACCGATGTGCTGCCCGACGCGCAGAAGGACGCGCTGAATGCGCGAATCCCCGCCGGCCATATGGGCGAAGGTGCGGACATCGGCGCCGCCATCGTTTATCTTGCGAGCCGCGAGGCAGGCTATGTTACAGGCCAGACTCTGCACGTGAACGGCGGCATGGCGATGATCTGATCGCGATCGGTGCCGTTTCAGGGGGCAACGCCCCCTTGCAAGGGCACCGAGCGCGTTCTACGTGCGTTCGGGAAATGAAACCCCCAGCGATAGAGGGACGATAACAATGAGCGAGACCGCAGACCGGGTTAAGAAGATCGTCGTCGAGCATCTCGGCGTCGAAGCCGACAAGGTCACCGAAGACGCGAGCTTCATCGACGATCTGGGCGCGGACAGCCTCGATATCGTTGAGCTGGTGATGGCGTTCGAGGAAGAGTTCGAAGTCGAAATCCCCGACGATGCCGCGGAGAAGATCACGACCGTCAAGGACGCGATCACCTTCATCGACGAGCACAAGGACTGATCTGGCGGATGGCGCCCCGGCGCCCTGCCTTGCCCTCAATCGGGCAGGAATGAATGAACGGCTCCCCGTCCCAGGGCAACCAACAGGGGCGGGGAGCCGTTCCTGTTTGACGAAGTGAAGAACGGAGATGGCCATGCGCCGTGTTGTCGTAACCGGGCTCGGGCTTGTGACGCCGCTGGGTGCCGATGTGGAAACCGCATGGGCGAACATCATCGCCTCCAAATCGGGCGCGGGCATCATCACCCGCTTCGATGCGACCGACTATGCCTGTCGTATCGCCTGCGAGGTGAAGCCGCCGGAGCATGAATATGGCTTCGATCCGGGCAAGCGAGTCGATCACAAGGTGCAGCGCCAGGTCGATCCGTTCATCATCTATGGCATCGATGCCGCCGGCCAGGCACTCGAGGATGCCGGCCTGACCGACATGAGCGAGGAAGAGCGCTTCCGCGCCGGCTGCTCGATCGGTGCGGGCATCGGCGGCCTGCCGGGCATCGCCAGCGAATCGATCGTGCTGCATGAAAAGGGTCCGCGCCGGGTTTCGCCGCACTTCGTGCACGGCCGCCTGATCAACCTGATCACTGGCCAGGTGCAGATCAAATACGGCCTGATGGGGCCGAATCATGCCGTCGTGACTGCCTGCTCGACCGGCGCTCATTCGATCGGCGACGCAGCGCGGATGATCGCGATGGACGATGCGGACGTGATGCTTGCGGGCGGCGCCGAGGGCGCGATCTGCCCGCTCGGTATCGCTGGTTTCGCGCAGGCGCGGGCGCTGTCGACCAATTTCAACGACACCCCGGAAAGGGGCAGCCGCCCCTATGATGTCGATCGCGACGGGTTCGTGATGGGCGAGGGCGCGGGCGTCGTCTGCCTCGAGGAATATGAACGGGCCAAGGCGCGCGGTGCGAAGATCTATGCCGAGGTGATCGGCTACGGCCTGTCAGGCGACGCCTATCATGTCACCGCGCCGCATCCTGAAGGATCGGGCGCGTTCCGCTCCATGGAAATGGCGATGCGCAAGTCGGGCCTGGCCCTGTCGGATATCGATTATATCAACGCGCACGGCACCTCGACGCCGCTCGGCGACGAACTGGAACTGAACGCGGTGCGTCGCCTGTTCGGCAACAATATCGACACGCTGTCGATGAGCTCGACCAAGTCGGCGATCGGCCATCTGCTGGGCGGCGCGGGTGCGGTGGAGAGCATCTTCTGCATCCTCGCGTTGCGCGACCAGATCGTGCCGCCGACCCTGAATCTCGACAATCCGAGCGAGAATTGCGCCGGCGTCGACCTGGTGCCGCATGTCGCCAAGAAGCGGTCGGTCAAGGCAGTGCTGAACAACAGCTTCGGGTTCGGCGGTACCAACGCAAGCCTCGTCATGCGGGCCATCTAGGGAGCCATGCGCAAGCTTGGGTGCTTCGGCCTGCTCGTCGTCCTTGCGGCGATCGGGGCAGCTTTTATCGGGCTGCAATATTGGGCCGGGCCGGGGCCGCTGAAACGTACCACCAGCGTCCAGATCGCGTCGGGCACCAGTCTTGCGACCGCGTCGGTCCAGCTCGAAAAGGCCGGGGCGATCGGCTCGGCGGGCCAGTTCCGGCTGTTCGCGCGCTTCCTGGGCTCCGATGCGCCGATCAAGGCCGGGGAATACCGGCTGCCGCCGCATCTCAGTCAGGCCGATATCCTCAAGGTCCTGCAGGGCGGCAAGACGCTGCAACGCTTCGTGACGATCCCCGAGGGCTGGCCCTCGGTGATGGTCAAGAAGGCGCTGGACAAGACGCCGGGGCTCGAGGGCACGGCCGCGGTGCCTGGCGAAGGGACCGTGCTGCCGGACAGCTACAGTTTCGAGCGAGGCTATACCAAGGCGTTCATGATCGAGCGCATGCAGGGGGCGATGACCCGCTACCTCGCCGCGGCCTGGGAAAAGCGCAAGCCGGGCATTGCGGTGACCACCCCGCGCGACGCGCTGATCCTCGCATCGATCGTCGAGAAGGAAACCGGCAAGCCGAGCGAGCGGCGGATGGTCGCCGCCGTCTATTCCAACCGGCTGAAGCGCGGGATGATGCTCCAGGCCGATCCGACGGTGATCTATCCGGTCACCAAGGGGCTGCCGCTCGGTCGCCGCATCCTGCGGTCCGAGCTGCAGGCGAACAACGGGTACAACACCTATGCGATGACCGGGCTTCCCGCCGGCCCGATCTGCAATCCCGGCCGGGCCTCGATCGACGCGGTGCTTGACCCCGAACAGTCAAGCGCCCTGTATTTCGTCGCCGACGGAACGGGTGGCCATGTGTTCGCCGACACGCTCGAGCAGCACAATGCGAACGTGCAGAAATGGTACGCGATCAGGAAGTCGCGCGGCGAAATGTAGGGCCGGTGCAACCGTGCCTTTTCCCCGATCGCTCACGGCGATAAGGGGAGCAGGGCAGTCGGGGGCGCATCGTGACAATCAATTCGGGCACGCCTGACGTCGCGACCGCCTCGCGGCGCCTTCGTTTCGCCCGGCTGGATCGCCTGCTCGTCGCGCTGCTGATCGCGACCTTCCTCACCTGCAGTCTCGGCTGGCTGTTCAAGGCGCATTGCACCTTCGATGACGGTGGCTGGACCGCATCCGAGCAATATACGACCGGCTGTTATTCGGATGCGATGCCCTTCTGGGGCGGACGCGAGATCGCGGCGGGGAAACTGCCCTATTTCGAGGCGCGGATGGAATATCCGGTGCTGACCGGCGGGCTGATCTATCTCGACGGGCGCATCACCGCCGGACTGTTCGGCCGGACGGCGTCAGCACCGCATTTTCTCTTCGTCGTCGCCCTGGTCAACACGGCGATCGCCCTGCTGGTGACCTGGCTTTTATGGTCGATGGGACTGGCGCGATCGCGCTTGTGGTGCTGGGCGCTGGCCCCGCCGCTGATCCTCTATATCGGGCATAACTGGGACATCCTCGCGATCGCGCTGGCGGTGGGCGCGGTGGCGTCGGCGCAGCGCGGGCGGCTGACCTATGCGGCGGGGCTCGCCGCGCTTGGCGGAGCCGCCAAGCTCTTTCCGCTGCTGTTGCTTCCCCTGCTCGGGCTTCGTCCGCTGATCCAGCGCAGGATTCATACGGTGGCGATCCTGATCGCGGCTGCCGTCGTCGCCTGGGGTGCCGTCAACCTGCCCGCCGCGATGTTCGCTCGCGCGAACTGGCTTGAATTCTACCTTTTCTCCAGCAGCCGGGGGAGCACCGCCGGGTCCCTGTGGGAGCTGGCGGGCCAGTTCAGCCTGCTCGAGACGACGATCGAGCAGCGCAACCTGTGGTCGGCCATCCTGTTCCTGGCCGGCGCCGGGGCGATCGTCGCGACCGGCGCCCGGCGGCACTGGCTTCACCTCTGGGTGCTGTTCACCCCGGTCGTCGCGTGGTTCCTGCTCGTCAACAAGGTCTATTCGCCGCAATTCGACCTGTGGATCCTGCCGCTGATGCTGGTGACCTCGCGCAGGCTCTGGCCGGTCGCGCTGTTCATCATCGGCGACATGCTCGCCTATTTCGCCGAATTCTGGATGTTCGCCGGAATGGAGGGCGCGTGGCCTGCGACCGGGCAGACCGCGATCCTGGTCGCGGTGGCGGTGCGGGACGCTGCCCTGTTGTGGACGATCGTCGACGCGGTCCTGACGCGGGCGCCCGGCTGGGTGAAGGACCAGCCGGTCGCCCGGCCAGTCTCAGCCCCGCAGGCCTGACGCGGCGCGCGCCTTCGCCTCGACCTCGGCCATCGTCCCGCCGGTCACCCAGCTTCCGCCGACGCACAGTACCGGGCCGAACGACAGCCAGTCGGGCGCGCTCGCTTCGGTGATGCCGCCGGTCGGGCAGAATTTGCACTGATAGAAGGGCGCGGCGAGCGCCTTCAGCGCCTTGAGCCCCCCTGAGGTCTCGGCGGGAAAGAACTTGAAATGTTCGAGCCCGAGATCGAGCCCGCGCATGATGTCGCCCGCGGTGGCGATCCCCGGCAGATACGGCACGCCGCTGTCGATGATCGGCGTCGCCAGCCGCTCGGTAAGGCCAGGCGAGACGATGAACTCGGCGCCAGCGTCCATCACCTGTTCGAACTGCTCGGTCGAGACGACGGTGCCGGCACCGACGATCGCGCCCGGCACCTGCTTCATCTCGCGGATCGCATCGAGCGCGGCGGCGGTGCGCATCGTCACTTCGAGCACCTTGAGCCCGCCGGCGACCAGCGCCTCCGCGAGCGGCCGCGCGGTCGCTGCATCCTCGATCACCAGCACGGGGATCACGGCGCTCGTCCGCATGATCGTTTCGATACCGCTCATCGGGCATGCTCCTGGGCAAAGGCGGCCGCGGCGCCGAACAGGCCGGGCTGGGGGTGGGTGATGAGCTTCACCGGTATCGCCTCAAGCATGGTACGGAAACGCCCTTTTGCGGCAAATCGTTCGGCGAAGCCCGATCGGGCGAGATGATCCTTGAGCCTGAGACCCAGTCCGCCGGCGATGACCACGCCCTTGGCGCCCTGCGCCAGGGCGAGATCCCCCGCCACCGCGCCGAGGCTGAGGCAGAAACGATCGAGCGCGGCCAGCGCGAGGCTGTCCTCGCCATCGAGCGCCTCGGTCCAGATAGCCTTGTCGTCGAGCCGCTGTACCGCGCGGCCCTCGATCTCGGCCAGCGTTTCGTAGATGGTGACGATGCCGGGACCGGCGACGATCCGTTCAGTCGAGACGCGGGTATAGGTCTTGCGCAGCCGCTTGAGCATCGCGTCCTCGATCTCGTCGAGCGGGGAGAAGTCGACATGGCCGCCCTCCGTCTCGACGACGTGGTAGCCGTTCGGCGCGCGCAGGATATAGGCGACGCCGAGCCCGGTGCCCGGACCGCAGACCGTGATCACGCCGTGCGTCGTAAAGGGCTCGTCGGGGCCGCAGAGATGCAGGAAACTGTCGTCATGCATCTGCGCTGCGGCATGGCCGACCGCGCCGAAATCGTTGATCAGGACGAACTCGTCCACCTCGAGGCGCTCGCGGACCAGCGCCGGGCGGATGATCCAGGGATTGTTGGTCAGCTTGATCAGGTCGCCGCCGACCGGCGAGGCCACGGCAATGGCGGCCGCGCGGGGCATGGGGCGATCGAGGGACGCGCCGAACGCCTGCCAGGCAGTCTGCAGGCTGGCATATTCGGCGGTCTTCAGGGTCGCGGGCTGGCCGAGCGAGACGACACGGCCTTCCGCGACCTCGGCGATGGCAAAACGGACGTGAGTCCCGCCGATATCGACTGCGACGACTTCCATTCCTACCATCCCATTGCGGCGAGCATTGCTGACGCGCCCTTTTCTGCTTCATTGGCGCCGCCGCGGAACATCGCGAAAAGCTCGCGGCCCATCCCCTGGGCGGCGGCCGGCGCCGCGGCAAAGGGGCGCGCGGCCCATTCCTCGGGGTCGACCAGCGCGACCAACTCGCCGGTATCGGCCGACATGCGGATGATGTCGCCGTCGCGCAGCTTCGCCAGCGGGCCTTCGCCAAGCGCTTCGGGCGAGCAATGGATCGCGCAGGGCACCTTGCCGCTGGCGCCGGACATGCGGCCATCTGTGACGAGCGCGACGCGGAAGCCGCGATTCTGCAGCACGCCGAGCGGCGGGGTGAGCTTGTGCAGTTCCGGCATGCCGTTGGCGCGAGGGCCCTGGAAGCGCACGACCACGACGACATCGCGTTCGAGCTCGCCTGCCTTGAAGGCGGCCTGCACGTCGAGCTGGTCGGCAAAGACCCGGCATGGCGCCTCGATCGTCCAGCGATTCCGCTCCACCGCGCTCACCTTGATGCAGGCCCGACCGAGATTGCCGGTGAGGATGCGGAAACCGCCCTCCGGTGCGAACGGCGCGGCGGCCGGGCGCAGAATCGTCTCGTCACCGCTGGCACCGACATCCCCCCATACCAGTGCCTCGTCCTTGATGACCGGGCGTTTGGCATACGTTGTCATGTCATCCCCGGCGACCGTCATCAAGTCCCGATGAAGCATGCCCGCGTCGAGTAGTTCGCGAATGACATAGGCCATGCCGCCCGCATCCTCGAAGCCGTTCACGTCGGCCGAGCCGTTGGGATAGACGCGCGCGATCAGCGGCACGGCGCGGGACAGCCGGTCGAAATCCTCCCAGTCGATCACGATTCCCGCCGCCGCCGCGATGGCGGGGAGATGGATCAGGTGATTGGTCGATCCGCCCGTGGCGAGCAGGCCGATCGCCGCGTTGACGATCGCCTTTTCATCGACGCATTCGCCAAGCGGGCGGTAATCGTCACCGCTCCAGCCGATCTTCGCCAGCTGATGGACCGCGGCGCGAGTCAGTTCCTGGCGCAGCTTGGTGCCCGGATTGGCGAAGGCGGCGCCGGGCATGTGGAGGCCCATCACCTCCATCATCATCTGGTTCGAATTGGCCGTGCCGTAGAAGGTGCAGGTGCCTTTCGAATGATAGGCGGCGATCTCAGCGTCGAGCAGGTCCTCGCGGGTGGCCTTGCCTTCGGCGAACTGCTCGCGGACGGCGGCCTTTTCCTTGTTGGGCAGGCCCGACCGCATCGGCCCGCCAGGGACCAGAACCATCGGCAGATGGCCGAAGCGCAACGCGCCCATCAGCAGGCCCGGCACGATCTTGTCGCAGATGCCGAGCAGCGCCGCGCCTTCGAACATGCCGTGGCTGAGCGCCACGGCGGTCGACAGGGCGATGGTGTCGCGGCTGAACAGCGACAATTCCATGCCGGCATAGCCCTGGGTCACCCCGTCGCACATCGCCGGCACGCCGCCCGCGACCTGCGCGGTGGCGCCGGCTTCGCGTGCCCAGACCTTCATCTGCTCGGGATAGCGATAATAGGTCGCGTGCGCCGAGAGCATGTCGTTGTACGAGGTGACGATGCCGATGTTCATCCGGCCGCCCGCCTTCATCGTCTCGCGGTCCTCCTCAGTGCCGGCATAGCCGTGCGCGAGGTTGGCGCAGCCAAGGGCGGGGCGGTCGACATGATTGTCGCGCTCGCGCCGGATCAGCGCCAGATAGGCGTCACGGGTCGGCTTCGACCGGGCGATGATCCGGTCGGTGACCGCGCTAACATCGGCGTGAAGCGTCATGCCGGGCTCCAATGGATGTCGACCGGCAGTTCAGCGTCGGCGAGCACGCGCCCGATCGGGTAGGAAGAGGACGGGCCCTGTTTGATCGCCTGCTCGATCACCTTGCGCTTCTTGTCGCCGGTGACGGCGATCATCAGCGCCTTGGCCGAGACGATCGCGGCGCGGCTCAGCGTGATCCGCGCAACCGGCGCATCGGCGGGCAGGGGATCGGGCATGACGCCGAGCGCGCGGCGCTCGCGCGGACCGGCAATGGCTTCCTCATAGTCGGGGCCGGGGAAGATCGAGGCAGTATGCCCGTCCTCACCGACGCCGAGCAGGCAAAGATCGAGCGGCCAGTGATGGTCGGCGAGCCGTGCGTCGGCTGCCTTGCCTGCCGCGCGATAATCCTTCGCCGCCTCGCTCACGATCGGGATCACGCGCGCGCCCTTGGGCAGGAACGCCTTGCCGATCGCAGTGATGTTGGACAGCGGATCGCCAAGCGGCACGATACGCTCGTCGGTCGGGATGATCGTCACGCGCTTCCAGTCGAGCTTGGTCGCGGCGAGCTTCTCGTAGATCGGCAGCGGCGTCTTGCCGCCTGCAAGCGCGATGACGCACCCGCCGCGCGCGTCGATCGCGCTTTCGATCACGAAGCCTATGTCGCCCGCGACGGCGGCAGCCATCTCGGCCGCGTCGTCATAATCCCACCATTCGATTTCTTCGCTCATGCTCTGTCCTAATATTTGCCGTTCGTCCCGGGTGCCGTGTCGACAAGCTCGACGCGAACGGGTGCAAGATCGTCAGGTCGCTCAATCGTCCTGCCAGGTTACCCCGTCGCGCTCGGTCAGCGCGATTGCCGCGGAAGGGCCCCAGGTGCCCGAGCCATAGCTTTTGGGCTTTACGTCATTGGCGGTCCAGCCAGCGCGGATCGCGTCGATCCACTCCCATTGTGCCTCTACCTCGTCGCGTCGGACGAACAAGGTCGGATCACCCTCGATCAGGTCGAGCAGCAGCCGTTCATAGGCGATGCGGCGGCGGGTGCCGGCGAATTCCGCGTCGAGGCTCAGGTTCAGCGGCACCTCGCGCAGCCTGATGCCGTCGCGGTCGAGGCCCGGTTCCTTGGCCATCACCAGCAGCTGGATATATTCCTCGGGCTGGAGACGGATGACCAGCATGTTGGGCTGGAGCAGCCCGCCGCGGCTGGCGAACATCGAATGCGGCACCGCCTTGAACTGGATCGCGATCTCCGAATGCCGGTTCGGCATGCGCTTGCCGGTACGGAGATAGAAGGGAACGCCCTGCCAGCGCCAGTTGTCGACATGCGCCTTGATCGCGACGAAGGTCTCGGTGGTCGAAGGCTTGCCCAGCTCCTCGATATAGCCCTTCACGATCTCGCCATTGACCGCGCCCTGGGTATATTGGCCCGTCACGGTGGCGTGGGGCACTTCCTCCGGCTTCATCTTGCGGAGCGAACGGAACACCTTCGCTTTCTCGTCGCGGATCGCCGTGCCGTCGAAACGGGCAGGGGGCTCCATCGCGATCAGCGCTAGAAGCTGCAGCATGTGGTTGGCGACCATGTCGCGCAACGCGCCGGCCGTGTCGTAATAACCGGCGCGATCCTCCAGCCCGACCGTCTCCGAGATCGTGATCTGGATGTTGTCGATGCCCTGCGCGTTCCACACCGGCTCGAAAAAGCTGTTGCCGAACCGGAGCGCCAGAATGTTCTGGACCGTCTCCTTGCCGAGATAGTGATCGATCCGGAAAGTCCGGTTTTCCGGAAAGGCGCTCGCGACCGTGTCGTTGATCTCCCGACTCGATGCCAGATCGTAGCCGAGCGGCTTTTCCAGGCCGATGCGGACGGTGTCCCCGGCCAGCCCGGCCGATTCGAGTCCGCGGATCACCGGCTCGAACAGCGACGGCGCGGTCGACAGGAAGATGGCGAGGCCGTCCGAGACGTCGCCCACCTTCTTCGCCAGCAGATCATAGTGGGTGAGGTCGGTGGCATCGAGCGCCTGATAGCCGATGCGCTCCAGGAAGCTCTTGACCGCCTTCTCGTCCTTGCGATCCTCTGGAAGGAACTCGTCAAGGGCATGCTTGGCGAACTTGCGATAGCTCGTATCGTCATGGTCGGACCGGGCCGTACCCGTGATGGTCAGGCCGGCGGGCAGGAGCCCGTCGGCGTGAAGCCCGTAGAGTGACGGCAGCAACATGCGTTGTGCGAGGTCTCCCGTCGCGCCGAACAGCAGAAGCTTGCCTACCGGATCGCGCATAATGTCTCCTGATGGCCGTGTAGCCGATGCGCCTAACAGACGCGGACGCGCCGGGCCAAGGTGAATACGCAGTCGGCCCGGCTGATTAAAGCGCCAATCCGGCGACTGGGTCGAATCCGGCCATGATGTTGAGGTTCTGGACGGCTGCCCCGGCGGCACCCTTGCCGAGATTGTCCAGCGTCGCGATCAGGCGGGCCTGACCGGTCTCGGCATTGCCGCAGACGCGCAGGGTCAGCCGGTCAGTGCCGGCATCGTCCTCGATCGCCACGGTATCAGCATCAGCCTCGACCACCCGGACGATCGGCGAATCCTTATAGGCCTCGCGCAGCACCGTCTCGCAGGCGACGAGCGTCGGGCGCCGCACGAACATGTGGAGCGGCAGCGGCACCTCGACGATCATGCCGCGATAGGTATTGACGACTGAAGGCGTGAAGATCGGCAGATGCTCAAGCCGGGCATGCTTCTGCATCTCGGGCACATGCTTGTGCGCCAGGCCCAGCGCATAGGGCCGCGCGGCGGGTGGCGGGTTGGGCCCTTCGAACTCGGCGATCATCGACTTGCCGCCGCCCGAATAGCCGGAGACGGCGTTGACCGAGATCGGCCAGTCGACCGGGATCAGCCCAGCGCGCACCAGCGGCCGGACGAGCGCGAGGAATCCGGTCGGATAGCAACCGGGATTGGAAACGCGCGACGCCTCGGCGATCGCTGCCATCTGGCCGGGCTCAAGCTCAGGAAAGCCATAGGTCCAGCCTTCGCCGACACGGTGGGCCGTCGAGGCGTCGATCACCCGGGTGTGGGTGTTCTCGATCAACGTGACCGCTTCGCGCGCGGCATCGTCGGGCAGGCAGAGAATGACGAAATCGGCATCGTTGAGCAGCTTCGCCCGGGCCTTCGCGTCCTTGCGGCGCGATTCGCTCAAGGTCAGCAGCTCGATGTCGTCGCGACCGCCCAGCCGGTCGCCAATCTCCAGGCCGGTCGTCCCGGCCGCGCCATCGATAAAGACCTTCACCGTCATTGTGCGGGCTCCAGCGCGGCTGAGTCGATATAGCCTACCAGTTTCTGCGCCACCGCAATGCCCCAGGCCTTGCCGCCGGCGATATCAAGCACCTCGAAGACATCGCCGGGACGAAGCACGGCCAGGATTGCCGCATCGTCGGCACTGGTTGCGAGAAGCGACGCCTGAATCGCGATTCGACGCGGCATGGGGGCGGCATAATGCGGGGCGAACACCCGGTCGGCGAGGCGGATGTCAGCGACATCGCGCCTGACGGCGTCGTGCAACGGATCCAGAACAGCGGACGGCCCGAGAAGCGCGAAGCTCCTACGCGGAGGCCCGCTTGTGGACTGGCTGTTCCGCATCACCGATAAACTGGCCAAACTCTTCAAGAAATTCTGCCCCTTCAGACGTGCGCGCGACGAATATGTTGCGCTTGTCGGTTTCGTCACGCTGTCGGCGCAGATAGCCGAGCGAACCGAGCCTGTTCAAGGCGCGCGTCACAACCGGCTTCGAAACGTTCAGCACACGCGCGAGCCCACGCACAGTATGGGGACCGGGATTGAGATATACCACCAGCAACAACGCCATCTGCCGGTTGGTCAGGTCGGGCTCGCCCGACCTCACATAATCCACCAGCGTCCGCATCCAGCCGCCGAGCGATCGATCAGGAAGAGTGGCCACGAAGAAATTCCACATTTGCCCAGGCCCCGCACGTTGGGGCACCAGACTTATAACGTTCATAATCGCCACTGGTTTCAGTGCGGAAACGAAATGTCCGGCCCACCTGTTTCCGGTTGCGGTTGATCGCGAGCCTTCGCTCGCCTATGTGCCCGCCTTCCCAAGCCACAGGTTGCGCCCGTTCATGTTCAAGTTCCTTCTCGTCGTCCATGCGATCATCGCCGCCAGCCTGGTGACCGTGATCCTGATGCAGCGCTCGGAAGGCGGCGGGCTTGGCATGGGCGGCAGCCCTTCCGGCCTGATGTCGGCGCGGGGCGCGGCGGATTTCCTGACTCGCGCCACCTCGATACTGGCGTCGTTGTTCGTCGGACTGGCGATCGTGCTCGCGGTCATTGCCTCGATGGGCCACAACACTGCCAAGATCGATCCGACCCTGGCCCGGACGCCTCCTGCCGCGGCTGGCGTCCTGCCGCCGCCGCCGACGGCGCAGCCCACGACCGCACCGGCACCAGCCAGCAACAGCGCGGTCCCGCTCGCGCAGTAGGCGCGGGCCCCCCTTCGCACTTTTTTTGTAACGGAAGTGGAGTCGCGCGCTTGTCGCGCGCCCCCTGATGACGCTAGGCCTTTTCTCCCATGGCGCGGTTTATTTTTATCACCGGCGGCGTGGTCTCCTCGCTCGGTAAAGGTTTGATGGCGGCGAGCCTTGCGGCTCTCCTGCAGGCGCGCGGGTATCGCGTGCGCATCCGCAAGTTCGATCCGTATCTGAACGTCGATCCCGGCACGATGTCGCCCTATCAGCATGGCGAAGTCTATGTGACCGACGACGGGGCGGAGACCGATCTCGATCTCGGTCACTATGAGCGCTTCACCGGCGTCGCCTCGCGCCAGTCGGACAACATCACCTCCGGCCGCATCTATCAGCAGATCATCACGCGCGAACGTCGCGGCGACTATCTCGGTGCGACCGTGCAGGTGATCCCGCACGTCACCGACGCGATCAAGGAATTCGCGCAGGCCGAGACCGACGATCTCGACTTCGTGTTGTGCGAGATCGGCGGCACCGTCGGCGATATCGAATCGCTGCCGTTCATCGAGGCGATCCGTCAGCTCAGGAACGATCTTGGCCGTGGCCAGTCGGTGAGCATCCATGTCACCCTGGTGCCGTACATCGCGGCGGCGGGCGAGTTGAAGACAAAACCGACCCAGCATTCAGTGCGCGAACTCGCGGCGCTTGGCGTCCAGCCCGACGTGCTGGTCTGCCGGTGCGAGCAGCCGCTCCCGGCGAGCGACCGGGCCAAGATCGCCCTGTTCTGCAACGTCCGCAAGGAAGCGGTGATTCCGGCGCTCGACGCGAAGAGCATCTATGCCGTGCCGATGCAATATCACGCCGAAGGGCTGGATGCCGAGGTGCTTCGGGCCTTCGACATCGAGCCTGGTGCCGCGCCGGATCTGTCGCGCTGGTCCGACATCGTGGATCGCCTGACCAATCCGGAAGGCGAGGTCACGGTCGGCGTGGTCGGCAAATATGTCGGGCTGCAGGACGCGTACAAGTCGCTGAACGAGGCGCTGGTGCACGGCGGCATCGCCAATCGGGTCAAGGTCAACATCGAGTGGATCGACGCCGAACTGTTCGAGGCCGAAGATAACGATATCGCGGCCAAGCTCGAGCCGATGAACGCGATCCTGGTTCCCGGCGCGTTCGGTGAACGTGGCGCCGAGGGCAAGATCGCCAGCGTCCGGTTCGCGCGCGAGCGGGAAATTCCCTATTTCGGAATCTGCTTCGGCATGCAGATGGCCTGTATCGATGGCGCGCGGGACCTGGCCGGAATCAAGAATGCCAGTTCGACTGAATTCGGCCCGACCGATGAGCCGGTCGTCGGCATGATCACAGAATGGATGACCGAAGCGGGCATCGAAAAGCGCGAAGAGGGTGGCGACCTGGGCGGCACGATGCGCCTCGGCGCCTATGATGCCAAGCTCGCCGGCAACAGCGTTGTCGCCTCGATCTATGGTGGTACTGACATCTCGGAACGGCATCGGCATCGTTACGAGGTCAATACCGGTTATCGCGATGCGCTTGAGCAGGGCGGCCTGGTCTTTTCGGGCATGTCGCCCGACGGCATGTTGCCGGAGATCGTCGAGCGACCCGATCACCCGTGGTTTGTCGGGGTGCAGTTCCATCCGGAGCTGAAGTCGAAGCCGTTCGATCCCCATCCGCTGTTCGCGAGCTTCATCGAAGCGGCGGTGCGGCAGTCTCGCTTGGTCTAGAGTAAACAGCCCGGAATTGGCTTTCTTGATATAAGCCTTTGTTATCACAGCATAAAAAGTTGAAAGCCGGCACCGCTTTTCAGCGCGATGCTCTTGAGCGCGCTTCGCGGTTCAACGCTGCGGGCAATGGAAAGAATATCGCCTCGATTATTCGTTGATATGCTCGGCTGGATCTTCGCCGGTTTGAGCCAGAGGCCGCCTCCGCGTCAGTGCTCCCGTTCGATCGCGATGGCGCGCGGATCGGCAACAAGGTCGCGGATTGCCGCCGTGTCGCCTTGGTCGACCACCCCATATACCGGGATCGACCCGGCCTGCGGATCAGTCAGAACCACGCGCTCGCGGGCGTAAAGGTTGATCTTGACGATGACATCGCGGAGCGGTTCGCCGCGAAACACAAGCTGGCCCCGCGTCCAGGCCGTTGCGCTTTCCGCATCCAGGTCACGTGCCTGGCGGATGAACCCGACACTACCGCCGTCGCGCACCGCTACGCCGAACGCCACCCGTTCTCCCTTGCGGGCAAGCTTCTCGATCGGTTCCGCCGCCCGCATGCCCTGCTGGCCGCCACGCAGGGCGATCCGGATCACTCCCTCGACCACTGTCACTTCGGCTTCGCGTGGGGCAACTGCCACATCGAATGCGGTGCCGACCGCTTTCACCTCGCCATGTTGAGTCTGGACGATGAAGGGGCGGGTAGCATTATGTGCAACCTGAAACAGCGCCTCGCCGCGCGTAAGCCGTATCCGTCGTTCCCCGGATGTATAGGCGACATCGGCATTGGTGTCGGCGGCAAGCGTGACGGTCGATCCATCCGCCAGCCGAACCACGCGACGCTCGGCATGGCCCGTCGCATAGTGCTGGGTAAAGGCATCCGCCGGCCGCAGCATCCACACGGTGCCGCCAGTCATCGCGAGCACCAGCGTCGCGGCCACGGCCCATACCCACCGTCGCCCGGTACCGCGTGCGACGGGAGGCGCGTCGGCCGGGCGCTCGAAATCGCCGAGCCAGGACCAGAACGCCTCGGCCTCCTCCCGGTCGGCCGGATGCAGATCGCCACGGCGGCCACCAAGGAACGCGTCGAACACCGCTTCGGTACGGTGGCCCAGGTTGGGATCGCTCATGCCCCACGCTCCCGCGACGCGCCGAGCCGACTATAGAGATGAGTCACAGCGCGCGTCAGGTGCTTCTGCACCATGCGCGGACTGATCCGGAGTTCCAGCGCGATCTCGCCGGTGCTGCGCTCATCGAACCGACGCATGATGAACACTTTCCGACATTGTGCGCCCAATTCGTCGAGCGCGGCTTCCAAGGCCGCCTGAAGATCCTCGACGCGCCGCGCGTCTTCCTGGACGGCGCGCACCGGGAGATCGTGGCCGTCGATCGGCACCTCCATCGCAGTGGTGCGGCGATGGCGGTCCGCGATCAGATTGGCGGCGATGCGGAAAAGATAGGCTTGCGGTTCGTCAAGCGCATGAGTGGACGAGCGGGCAATCAACCGCGCGCAGGCTTCCTGCACCAGATCCTCGACCTCGCTGGGATTGGCGACCCGGCGCGCGACGAAGGCCGACAGGGCGGCACGATACGCATCGAAGCCCGCGCCGGCGCTATCGATCTGGGTCGCCCTTTTCATTCCGCCTCGTACCTCGCCCGTCGACATCCGCAACATCCGCCGTCTGATAGGACGCTTCCGGTCCCCAAAAACGAACCCGGCGGCGCCGTTACGAAAAATATTTATCGTCAGGGGTTCGTGTTTGGTCCGTTTCGGCGTGATTGAATCGAGGCCCTCGGAGAAGGGCCATCCACGGGCATCAAGGGGGCTGCCAATGACGATCCGACACCTATTGTTCGCTACCACCGCCATCATCGCGGCAGCGCCAGCAATCGCACAGGCCGCATCCGACACGCGCTATACCGTCAATCTGCCGGCCGGTCCGCTCGACACAGCGCTTTTCCAGGTCGCACAACAGGCCAATGTCCAGATCCTCTTCACTGATCCAGGCATCGCACAGATCCGGGTTTCGCGGGTATCAGGGCAATATTCGGCCCGGCAGTTGCTCGATACCGTCCTGTCGAAGACAGGCTATACCTATCGTTTCGTCGGCCCGCGCAGTGTCCGGGTGATTGCCATCGCGAAAGCGGGGGCCACCGCACACCAGGTATCGCTCGTCCAGTCCATGGGGGCGGTCGAGCCGGCGCAGGCCCGGAACGATCGCCCCGATACGGCGGAGGCGGTGACGTCGCCGGAGGAAAATGATCAGCCCGTTTCGGATATCGTCGTGGTCGGCACGAACATCAAAGGCAGCAAGGTCACTGAAGCGCTGCCCGTCACGGTGATCGATGCGGAGCAGATCCGGGCCACCGGCGCGGTATCCGGCGACGAACTGTTTCGCTCGATTCCCCAGATGGGCGATGTCAGCTTCAATTCTAGCTATCTTCCCAACAGCTCGAATTCGGCGCGCGGCGATGTCGGGTCGGTCAATCTGCGTAACCTCGGTGTCGGCAACACCTTGGTGCTGCTCAACGGCCGGCGCGTGGTGAACCACCCGACCAGCCGCGCCGACGACAATCTCGTGCCGGTGCTGACCTACAATACCAACGCAATCCCGGTGTTCGGGCTGGAGCGGCTTGAGGTCCTGCGCGACGGCGCGGCGGCGGTCTATGGCTCCGATGCCGTCGCTGGCGTCGTCAACACCGTGCTCAGGACCAATTACACTGGCCTTCAGATCGAAGCCCAGACCGGTTGGGCGCAAGGCACCAACCTTGCCGAAAGCAATCTCAACCTGCTGTTCGGCCGCCGGCTCGGTGATCGCGGCAACATCACGCTCTTCGCCAGCTACGACCATCGCACCGCCCTCAATGCAAGCGACCAGGATTACACCGCGTCGGCCAATATCACGCCGCTTTTCGCGAACACCCGCTTCGCCAGCGCGATTTCGCTGGACGGCCGCAGTTCGATAACGCCCTGGGGTTCGTTCCAGACGCTCGGCAATGTCGTCGTCAGACAAGGTGCGACGAGCCTGACCAACGCCTCAGGCCAGTTCCACATCCAGCCGCTGACCAATACCGGCTGCCAGACGACCGCGGTCAACGGCCTGCCCGGCGGCATCTGCATCGACGACGGTACCAACACCGCAGCAGCCGACCGCAACCTGCGCTTCGATGCGGCCCGTGCCTTCGACACGAACGTGATGCCATCGCTGGAGCGAGCCAATTTCTTCCTGAACGGTCACTATCAGGTCACCGACGGCCTCGAATTCTTCGGCGAGGCGGGCTATTATGTCGCCAATACCCGCAGCGTTCAGTCATCGACGGGCACGCTCAGTTCCGGCCCGCTCGTCATTCCGGCGTCCAATTACTGGAACCCGTTCGGCCCGGTCACCTTTGCCAACGGGCAGCTCAATCCCAACCGCCTGCCAGGCATCAACGCGCCGGTCGCGGGGTTGCCCGTCACGCTCAGCAGCTATAATTTCGCGGATGTCGGCCCGAATGTCGTCGATGTGAAGAACACCCAGTATCGCCTTCTGGGCGGGCTGCGCTGGGAACTTTTCGGCTTCGATTGGGAAAGTGCCGCCCTCTATTCGGCGGCGCGGGTCCGTGACACCTCGAGCGGCATCAGCCAGACCTTGCTCCAACGCCAATTGGCCCTGTCGACTCCCGATGCATATAATCCCTTCAACGGCGGCAACCCGCTAGATCCGAGCGGCGCGGACACGACACGCAATAGTCAGGCGGCGATCGACGCGATCAAGGTGAAGACCACTCGAGTCAGCGATTCGACCCTGGCCATGATCGACCTGAAGGGATCGAAATCCTCCCTGTTCAGGCTCCCGGCCGGCGATGTGGGCGTCGCGATCGGCGGGGAAGTCCGGCGCGAGACTCAGCGCGACAATCGCGATGCACGCATAGACGGCACGATCACCTTCACTGACGCGGTGAACGGCGTGGTCAACGGTTCCGACCTCATCGGCACCAGTCCGTCGCCCGATACGCAGGGCCGCCGCACCGTGGCCGCCGCCTATCTCGAATTCGCGGTGCCGGTGATCAGTCCGGAAATGCATATCCCGCTGGTCCGCAGCATCGAATTGCAGATTGCCGGACGCTTCGAGCATTACAGCGATGTCGGCAGCGTCGCGAAGCCCAAGATCGCCGGTGCGTGGGACCTGTTCCGTGGCTTGCGCGTACGCGGCTCCTATGCCGAAGGATTCAAGGCGCCCAATCTGGAGCAGATCAACGCGACGGTTGTCACGCGATCCAACACCCGGACCGATTATGTCCGCTGCGAGGCGCAGCTCCGCACCGCCGCGATCACCAGTTTCGCCAACTGCGCGCAGGCCTTCGCGACAACGGCGCAACGTTCGGGCAACCCAAAGCTGAAGCCCGAGACGTCCAGAACCTGGAGCGCCGGCGTGGTGATCGAGCCGCACTTCCTGGATTCGCGGATCGGCCGGATTACCTTCACCGCCGATTACTGGCACATCGACCAGAAGGGCATTGTCGGCCTTTTCGGAGAGGGCAACGCACTGATCAACGACTATCTGCTGCGCCTTCAGGGCAGTTCCGATCCCAACGTCATCCGCGCTGCACCGACCGCTGACGATACGGCCTTGTTCGCTGGATCTGGACTGACCCCGGCGGGCCGCGTGCTGTTCGTGAAGGATCAATATGTGAACCTGTTGCCGCAGGAAGCAGCCGGGCTCGACCTCGGCGTGACCTGGCGGCTGCCTGATTTCGGCATCGGCCGCTTCAGCTTCGGTGCCAACGCCGCCTATCTCGACAAATTCTTCCTCAGCCCCTCGCCAAAGATCAAGGCTCTTCTCGATGCGCGCGCAGCAGGCACCATCAACGCGGGTACGACGATCACAGGTGGCGGCGATCTTGTCCGGCAGAACGGCAAGCCGCGCTGGAAAGTCACCGGCACCGCTACATGGAATTACCGGCAGTTCGAGATCGGTGGATACACGCAATATACAAGCGATGTCGACGACACCGGCCTGATCGATTCAGCGGGTGCGCCCTGGCTGATCGAGGACCAGATGACCTTCAATCTTTACGGCCAGCTTTCCATCGGCAACAGCCGGGAGGGGAATTACCGTCTGCGGGTCGGCGTCCGCAACCTGACCGACCGGGCGCCGCCGCTATCGTCGAACGGCTATCTCGGATCGATGTACAATCCCTATGGCCGCTACTGGTACGCCAACGTCCGGGCGTCGTTCTGATGGCCCACATCCATCGCACCGCCGCCCTCGCGGTCCTGTTCTCGCTCGCCGCGCCGATCGGCGCGGCGGCCCAGGAGGAGCAGACCACACAGCGCGTTACCGGCGGCGATATCGTCGCCTATGACCAGATCCACAAGCCCGTCATCGGGCGCGGCGGCATGGTGGTCAGCCAGAATGCGATCGCTGCCCGGGTCGGTGCCGATATCCTGCGCAAGGGGGGCAATGCGGTCGACGCTGCGGTCGCGGTCGGCTTCGCGCTTGCCGTTACCTTGCCTCGCGCCGGCAATGTCGGCGGCGGCGGCTATATGCTGATCCACATGGCAGCGAAGGACGGCAAGCCGGCGGCCGATCTGGCGATCGACTATTATGGCCAGGCGTCGCGCAATACGACGCCCGACCTGTTGCTCGACGCCAACGGCAAGTTCGATCCGGCCAAAGGCTATTCTATGAAGGGCGCGGCGGTCCCCGGCACGGTCGCCGGACTGTGGGAAGCCCATCGCCGTTTCGGCAGCCTGCCCTGGGCGACACTGCTCGCGCCAGCGATCGACATGGCGAGGCAAGGCGTGGTGCTGACCGATGACGAGGCGCAGGCCAGTGCCGACCAGAAAAAGGCGATGGCAAAGGATGCGGCGGCGCTCGCGGTCTATTTCAAGCCCGACGGTAGCACCTATGCGCCCGGCGAGACCTGGCGCCAGCCAGATCTCGCGCAGACACTGCGAGTGATCGCTGCCAAGGGGCGCGACGGTTTCTACACCGGGCCGCTCGCCGCGACGCTTGTCGCCGGGATCAAGGCGGGCGGTGGCATCATCGACGCGGCCGACCTCGCCAGCTACCGCCCGATCGTGTCCGAACCGATCTGGTCGAGCTATCGCGGCCGCAAGATCGCCTATATGCCGCCGACAGCGTCGGGCGTCAGCGTCGCAGAGGCAATGAACATCCTGGAGCACTTCCCCGTCCGCGAGGCGAAATGGGGCAGCGTCGCCAACATCCATCTGCTGGCCGAAACGATGAAGATCGTCTCGGCCGACCGGCGCTTGGTCGGTGGCGATCCCGACTGGCGGACCCCGACCGCCGGCCTCGCCAGCAAGGCCTATGCGGCTGACCGCGCCAAACTGATCCGTCCCGATCGGTCGCTCGGACGTGCCGACATGCCGGATGGCAATCCCTATCCCTTCGAGAGCAAGGACACGACTCACTTCTCGATCGTAGATGCGGCAGGCGACGCAGTCAGCAACACCTACACGCTTTCTGCCTCCTATGGTGCGCATGTGGTCGTGCCGGGTACCGGAGTGCTGCTCAACAACTCGCTCGGCAACCTTGCCTGGGGCCGCAAGGCGGATGGCGACCGCAAGGCGACATTGCCGATCCCGAACAAGCGCGTCGGTTCGACGATCACCCCGATCATCGTGTTCGACAAGGATCGTCCCTGGCTGGTGACGGGCACGCCGGGCGGCGGCTACATCATCGCAACCATGGTGCAGATGCTGTCGAACGTGATGGACTTCGGCCTGAACGTCGCCGAGGCAGCCGAGCGTCCGCGTATCAACCAGGGCGGCGGCGATGCGCCGCTGGAACTGGAAGAGGGTTTTTCCCCTGATCTGGTGCCGTTACTCGAGGCCAAGGGACACCAGGTCCGCCCGTCGAACACGATGGGCAGCATTCAGTCCATCATGGTCGATGGCGATCGCTTTCTGGGGGCCGCCGATACAAGACGACCGGACGCGATGGCCGTCGGCGTCCGCTGAAGAACACAGGAGAGATTATGATCCGCAACCTGCTTCTCGCCGCAACCGCATTCGCCACCGCCGGCGCCGGTCACGCACAATCACTTGCCGACCCGCAGCGAAACGCGATCCGCGCCGACATCGATACTCGTGCGCCGGCACTTGCGGCGACAGCCAAGGCGATCTGGACCTATGCCGAGGTGGGCTTCCAGGAGACCAAGAGCTCCGGCCTGTTGCAGGAAAACCTGAAAAAGGCGGGCTTCACCGTAACGCCAGGCGTCGCCGGCATGCCGACTGCGTTCGTCGCGAGCTTCAAGAGCGGCAGGGGGCCGGTGATCGCGATCCTCGCCGAATTCGACGCGCTGCCTGGCCTTGCCCAGGAGGCGGTCCCGGCGCGGGCACCGATCGCCGGCAAACCGGCCGGCCATGGCTGCGGCCACAATATCTTCGGCGCAGCCTCGATCACGGCGGCGATGGCGATCAAGGACTGGATGGTCGCCAACAAGGTCCAGGGCGAAATCCGCGTCTATGGTGCCCCCGCCGAGGAAGGCGGATCAGGCAAGGTCTATATGGTACGCGCCGGGCTGTTTGCCGATGTCGACGCAGTGCTGCACTGGCATCCCGGCGACGAGAACGGCGTCAGCGTCGGGAAGACTCAAGCCAATATCTCGGGCAAGTTTCGTTTCTACGGCGTCGCCGCGCATGCTTCAGCGGCACCCGACAAGGGCCGCTCGGCGCTCGATGCGGTCGAGGTGATGGACGTCGCGGTCAATTTCCTGCGTGAACACATCCCGATGTCGACACGAATCCACTACGTCATCACCAATGGCGGCGAGGCGCCCAACGTCGTCCCGGCCTTTGCCGAGAGCTATTATTATGTTCGCCACACCGACCCGGCGGTCGTGAAATCAGTCATGGAGCGAGTCCAGAAGGCGGCCGAGGGCGCTGCGCTGGCGACGGGTACCACCGTCAAGTTCGAGGCGACCGGCGGTGTATATTCGATGCTCGCCAACAGGACGCTGGCTGCCGTGATGCATCGCAATCTGGAAAGCGTCGGCGGCGAACAATGGACGCCCGAAGAGCGGCAATGGGCGACGACAATCCAGAAGACCCTGTCGACGCAGAAGCCGATCGACTCGGTTGCCGGCATCGATCCCATCTCGACTGACGATGGCGGTGGATCGAGCGACGTTTCCGATATCAGCTGGACCGTGCCGACAATCGGTCTGTACACCGCGACCTGGGTCCCCGGCACGCCGGCGCATAGCTGGCAGGCGGTTGCCGCCTCGGGCACCAGCATCGGTGCCAAGGGCGGCGTGGTCGCCGCCAAGACGATGGCGTTGACCGCCGCCGACCTGTTCACTGATCCCAAGGCGCTCGCTGATGCCAAGGCCGAATTCACCCAGGCGCGTGGCGCGGATTTTCGCTACGAGGCATTACTCGGCGATCGCCAGCCCGCACTTGATTATCGCAAACCGGCCGGCGGCACGTCGGCGGGGGGATCCGAATAGGATCGGCCGTGCCGCAGGCCCGGAAACGATGCTGCCGCCAAAGGTTCGGCTATGCGCTCCGGTTCGGACAGGTCCCCGCGGCATCAACCCCATCCGGTTGAGTCCCGGAGCCACGGCTCAACCCGTCATGAAGGGGAAACTCGGTTTCCTGGAGCGCATTCGGGTCAGCATGATCCGGCACCTCCATTTGCCTGAGCTTGTCGAAATGCTGTTCTATCTTCTTGTTCGCGACGGAAGAAAGGAAGGACAGGGCCTCGACAAGCTCAGCCCGAACGGGTGATGAGATTCCAGCGGATCCAGCTTTGCTTTAGTGAGACGTATCGGCCAGGTCGGCCTGGGCCTCATATTCCTGAGCCATGGTAATGAGGGTTTCGACGGTATGGCGGTCCCCGACCGTGGTAGCCAGCCGGCGGCACCGTTCGGCCAGCCGATGCAGCGTGGCCACCTCGGGACTTTCCGCCAGCGTCATTTCCGGCTGCGGGATTGCCAGCACTGCCGGATCGACCGGCGGTTCGACGGATTCGATTCGCCCTCTCATCGGAAGCCCCCGTGGAACAAAGCCTGTTCACGATAAAACGTTGATCTGGATCAAGGGTTCCGGGATGTAACAAAAAAGGGGCGCCCGGACGATATGGTCCGGACGCCCTTTCTGCCTGGGTGGCGCCGGCTCTTATGCCGCTTCGCTCTCCCTGCCGTCATCGACCGCGGCGAGTGGCGCGCCCGTCTTGATGGCGATCGTCTTGGGCTTCATCGCCTCGGGCACTTCGCGGACCAGTTCGATCGTCAGCAGGCCGTCATTGAGTCGCGCATCGTCGACACGGACGAAGTCGGCCAGCTCGAAGCGGCGCTCGAAACTGCGGTTGGCGATGCCGAGATGCAGGAAATTGGCTGTACCGCCGTCCTTCTCGGCCTTGTTGCCCTTCACCTGAAGCAGGTTCTGCTGAGCGGTGATCTCGATCTCGTCGCGGCCGAATCCTGCCACGGCAAGCGTGATCCGGTAGCGGTCTTCAGCGAGGCGCTCGAGGTTGAAAGGGGGGTAATTGTCCACCGCCGACTGGCGCGCGCTGGCTTCGAGCATGTCGAACAGGCGGTCGAAGCCGATGGTGGAGCGGCGATAGGGGGTCAAATCAAACTGACGCATGTGAGTCTCCTCAATTCAAAGCGAGATGGTCGTCATGGGTGCCCGCTACGGCGCGACACCCGGTCTTCACGCGGCCCGATCGGCACCACGCACCGCAAATCTGGGGCGTTCCGTCGCCGGTTCAAGAGGTAAAATGGCTGATTTCCGCGGGCGAAAGTTCAGCTTTGCGCTCGGCAAGTTCTTCCGGGGGTGAAACCATAGCGATTAGATGGGAATTGTACTGGCGACTCGGACCAACGAGCCCAAAGGGGGATATCAATGCTCGCCACTCTGCCCATGTTGTTGCTTGCCCAGACTGCGCTCGCCTCCCAGACGGTGGTGATCACTGATGCGGGTGCGGCGTCAGCGGTTGCTCCGCCCGCTGCAGTTGCGACACCTGAGGCCGGTAGCGCGCCGGAGGATGAGGCTGCGGAGAAATCCGGGGGAGCAGGCGATATCGTCGTCACGGCGCGCCGTCGTACGGAGCGGGTGCAGGAAGTGCCGATCGCGCTGTCGGTGATCGGTGGCGAGGAATTGCAGAAGAGCGGCGCCTTCAACGTCAACCGGCTTCAGCAGCAACTGCCCTCGCTGCAATTCTATTCGAGCAATCCGCGCAACTCAGCGATCAACATCCGCGGTCTGGGTGCACCGTTCGGCCTCACCAACGACGGCATCGAGCAGGGCGTCGGCTTCTATGTCGACGGGGTTTATATTGGCCGGATCGGCGCCTCGACCTTCGACTTCGTCGATGTCGAGCGAGTCGAGGTGCTGCGCGGCCCGCAGGGTACGCTCTACGGCAAGAACACCACGGCGGGTGCGCTCAACATCACCACGCGTGCGCCGAGTTTCTCGCCGGAAGCCAGGGTCGAGGTGAGCGGCGGCAATTACGACTTCGTCCAGGCCAAGGCGTCTGCCTCGGGCCCGCTGGCCGACAATCTGGCCTTGCGCCTGTCGGCGTCCGCGACCACGCGCAAGGGGACGATCTACGACGTCACCAGCGACAAATATCTGCATCGCCAGCGCAACCTGGGCCTGCGCGGCGCGCTGCTCTGGAAGGCGACCGATACACTCGACCTGACCTTGTCAGGCGACTTCAACGTGCAGAGCCCCGATTGCTGCGTACAATATTATGCGCGTGTCGGCCGCACCCAGCGGCCGCTCAATCGCCAATATGACGCACTCGCGGCCGCTTTCGGCTATTCCCCGCCCAGCAAGAATCCGTTCGATCGGGTCACCGATCTCGATGCGAACATCAAGTCCCGGCAGGAAATCGGCGGTGTCTCGCTGGTCGCCAACTGGGATATCGGCTTCGCGACGCTGACCTCAGTCAGCGCATGGCGTTATTGGGACTGGCAGCCGCAGAACGACCGCGACTTTATCGGCCTGCCGATCACGACGGTGTCGCAGAATCCGTCGCAGCAGAAGCAGGTGTCGCAGGAAATCCGCCTTGCTTCGAACGGTTCGAACAAGCTCCAATATACCCTCGGTGCTTTCTTCTTCCATCAGACGATCAATACGCAGGGGTCGCAGGTACAAGGCTCGGCGGCGAGTCGCTGGCTGCTCAATCCCGGCAATGTGCCGGTCGGTTCGAGCGGCTGCGCTACGCCAACGGCGAATGCCTGCAACCCGGCGGTTCTGAACGGCCTGACATCGACCAACACGATCAGTTTCGACAATACGAGCTTTGCGGTGTTCGGTAAGCTCAATTGGGAAGCCGCTGACGGTTTCCACATACAGCCCGGTCTGCGTCTCAACTACGACAAGAAGAGTGGCTCGTATCTATCTGTTGTTACGACCGGAAGTGGTAGTACGACGCTCAACGCGGACCAGGCTGCGACGCTGGCGCCGCAGAGCTACGCACCTCGTTTCAGCGCCTGGAATGTGTCGGGCGACATCACTGCCTCCTATGACTTCTCCCACGACGTGCACGGCTACGCGACCTATTCGAAAAGCTTCAAGTCGGGCGGCATCAACCTCTCCGGCCTGCCGCTCAACGCCCTCGGCACTGCCGTCGATCTGACGACCCAGACGGTTAAACCCGAGAAGGTCGATGCCTTCGAATTGGGCCTGAAGACGCAATTCCTCGATCGCCGGCTGACGCTGAACCTTGCCGGATTCTGGACCGAAATCTCCGACTATCAGGCGACCGTGAACAACGGGCAGCTCACCGTGATCCGGGGCTATCTGGCCAATGCCGGCAAGGTGCGGTCTCGCGGCTTCGAGTTCGACTCGAGCTTCAGGCCGAGCAAGCGCCTCAACCTCTACGTGAATGGTGCTTACACCGACGCGATCTATCAGAGGTTCACGAACGCACCATGCCCGCCCGAGCTTTCAGGCGGTACCGTGACGACAGGTACACCTGGGGCCGCTGGGGTGCCCGGCGCCCTGAGCCCCGTGGTCTGCGATATCTCCGGTCAGCGTCTGCCGGGCATCTCCAAATGGTCCTTCTCGTTCGGCGGCGAATATAATGTGCCGGTCGGCGGATCGGGCGGGGAGGTCTATGTCGGCTATGACGGCAACTACCGCTCGCGCTTCTCGTCGAACCCATCGCCTTCGGCCTATACCTGGATCGAGGGAGGCTCGCTGTCGAACTTCCGCCTGGGCTATCGCAAGAACGACTTCAATGTCTTCGCCTGGGTCCGCAACGCCTTCAACCGGGACTATTTCGAACTGCTCTCGACTCAGTCGGGTAGCACCGGCCTGATCGTTGGCCAGCCGGGTGACCCGCGCACCTTCGGAGGCACCATCAGCAAATCCTTCTGACGGTTCCGCGCAGCTGCAACCCCGGCGCGGCCGGGGTTACAGCCCGCAACAATGCCTTTTTTCTGATGGGCCGCGGCAGGCCTCACGCGACGACTGCAGTCTTTTGTGCGGTTTTTGAAAAACCAAACGCCCGGGCCGTTTCCAGCCCGGGCGCCTGCGTGACGACTGCTCGTCAGCCCCCTTGTCCCGCTTCCGCTACACACCCTGATGGGCGGAACTGAAAGCATTCCCCGAACCACGGCCGTTGCCTGTGTCTCAGTGGCCCAACGCTAGGATCGACCCCGCGCTTTGTCACCGGGAATGTGGCAGGGTGGGACGGATTGCGGCGACCCTGTGGCGATTGCGCAACACGCGGCTTCAGTTGCCAGCCGCGCATGTGCAGCCTAGAGCCAGTCGATCTTACACGTGCGGGTTGTTCCGAACATCATGATCCTGTCGCGCTACGAACGCATGATCGCCCGCCGCTATCTGCTGCCGGGCAAGGGCGAGGCTTTCATCCTGCTCGTCGCCGGTTTCAGCCTCGGCGCCGTCATGCTCGGCGTCGCTGCGCTGGTGATCGTGATGAGCGTGATGAACGGTTTTCGGGCAGAGCTGTTCGACAAGATCGTCGGCCTGAACGGCCACGCGGTGGTGCAGGGCATTGGCGGCGAGCTTCCCGACTGGCGCCGCGTCGTCGACCTCGCAAAGGCGACGCCGGGCGTGACCAGCGCAACGCCGCTGATCGAGCAGCCGCTGATGACGAGCTATAACGGCCGGGTCGAGGCCGTGCTGGTACGCGGCATGCGGGTGGAGGATATCCGTAGCAACGCGACGATCAATTCGAAGGTCGTGATGGGATCGCTCGCCAGCCTCACCGACGGTAGCGGCAGGATCGCGATAGGGTCGAAGCTGGCGGAAGCGCTGGGCGCGCAGGTCGGCAGCGAGATTTCGCTGATCAGCCCGCAGGGGCAGACCACGCCGTTCGGCACGGTGCCGCGCATCGTTTCCTACACGGTCGGCGCGATCTTCGAGATCGGCGTGTATGATTATGACAAGGCCTATGTCGTCATGCCGATGTCGGATGCCCAGACCCTGCTGATGATGGGCGATTCGGTGGGCATGGTCGAGCTTCAGACAGTCGATGCCGACCGGGTGGGGAAGATCCTCGCGCCCCTTGCCGACAAGGTCGCGGGCAGGGCGGTGATCGCCGACTGGCGGCAGATGAACGCGCAACTGTTCGAGGCGCTGGCGATCGAGCGGGTGGTGATGTTCTGCGTGCTGTGCATCATCATCCTGGTCGCTGCGTTCAACATCGCCTCGTCGCTGATCATGCTGGTGCGGGCGAAGACGCGCGATATCGCGATCCTGCGCACCATGGGCGCGACGCGGACTGGCATGATCCGGATCTTCATGACGGTCGGCACGACGATCGGCGTGCTCGGCATCCTTGCGGGACTGGTGCTCGGCTTCACCTTCCTTGTCTTCCGCCAGAATGTCGTCGATTTCGTCCAGTGGATCAGCGGGCAGAATCTGTGGGATCCCACGATCCGCTATCTGACGATCCTGCCGTCAAAGACCGATCCGTTCGAGATGATCGCGATCGTGCTGATCGCTTTCCTGCTAACCTTCCTCGCCACGCTCTATCCGGCTTTCAAGGCGGCGAGCACCGATCCCGTACAGGTGTTGCGCTATGAGTAATCCGGTTCTGGCTGTTTCAGGCCTGACGCGCAGCTTTACCCAGGGCGACGCGACGATCGAGGTGTTGCGCGGTGTCGACCTGGCGGTGGGGCAGGGGGAGATCGTCGCCCTGCTCGGCCCGTCGGGATCGGGCAAGTCGACGCTGCTCCAGGCCGTCGGCCTGCTCGAGGGCGGGTTCGGCGGGTCGATCCGCATCGCCGGGGAGGAGGCAGCGCAGCTCGACGCGCATGGCCGGACGATGGTGCGCCGCGACTATCTCGGCTTCGTCTATCAGTTCCATCACCTGCTGCCTGATTTCAACGCGACCGAGAATGTCGTGCTGCCCCAGCTCATCCGCGACCGCAGCCGCGCCGACGCCGATGAGCGGGCCCAGTCGTTGCTGACCGCGCTCGGGCTCGGTCATCGGCTGACGCATCGGCCGAGCCAGCTTTCCGGCGGCGAGCAGCAGCGGGTCGCGGTGGCGCGCGCGCTGGCCAACAAGCCTGCGCTGGTGCTGGCGGACGAACCTACCGGCAATCTCGACGAAGCGACCGCCGATGTGGTGCTTGCCGAATTCCTGCGCCTCGTGCGCGGCGAAGGGTCGGCGGCGCTGGTCGCGACTCACAACGAGCGGATGGCGCTGAAGATGGACCGGGTGGTGCGGCTGCACGAGGGGCGCCTTGCCTGAACGCCCGGGTGCGAGTGTCGCTCGCGCTGCGCGGCGAACTCGACTATCTCCTGATGCGACAACAGGGGAAGCAGGGCATGACCGCGATCACTGAAATGAGCGTCAAGGCGGCTGACGGCGGCGTGGCGGATCTCTCCGCTTATGCCGGCCAAGTGCTGCTGATCGTCAATACAGCCTCCAAATGCGGCTTCACGCCGCAATATGAAGGGCTTGAGGCGCTGCACCGGAAATATGCGGATCGCGGCTTCGAAGTGCTCGGCTTCCCGTGCAACCAGTTCGGGGCACAGGAGCCTGGGGATGCGGCCGAGATCGCCAGTTTCTGCACGCTGACCTATGATGTCACCTTCCCGGTCTTCGCCAAGATCGACGTCAACGGATCGAATGCCGACCCCCTGTTCGAGCAGCTGAAGAAGGATGCGCCAGGTCTGCTGGGATCGACCTCGATCAAGTGGAACTTCACCAAGTTCCTGGTCGATCGCAGCGGCAAGACGGTCGCGCGCTACGCACCGACCACCAAGCCCGAGGACATCGAGGCCGATATCGAGAAGCTGCTTCAGCATCAGGGCTGAACGGGTAGTCTATTGAAACCGGGCTTCGGGAAGGATCGGCTTCAATAGAGTTCCCGTCGCAACCAGACCTCATCAGGTCCGTCACCAGCACGCTGGAGCAGCTTGGCGAGGGTGAGCTTGTACTGGCGCAATTCGGCAAAGCTGAGCGATCCGAACCAGGCGCGTTCATGCGCGCTCGCCTCGGCGTCGAGGAGCGGTACCAGATCGGCACCCGCTTCGCTGAGCGAGAGCCGTACTGATCGACCATCAGTCGGGTCGGGGGCACGCACCATCAAGCCCTTGGCCTGAAGCCGGTCGGCAAGACGCGTGACCGCCGCGCCATCGAGCCGCAGGGAGAAAGCAAGGCCCCTGACGGTATCGGCATCGCACCGCGCCAGCGCCGCGAGCAGGCGGTATTGCGACGGCGTCACGCCGAATGTCGCGAACCGGCGCTCAAGGTCGCCCTGCAGCGCCTGCGATACGCGATCGTGCCAGAAGCTGACGCGGTCAGCTTCTTTGTGGATAGTTAATGTCATGACAATCATTTACATTGTCATGACATGGATCGCAATCCACAGCTAATCCGGCGCACAAGGCTTTCCCGAATCGGCTTGGACACCCATAGTCGTTGGATGCCGCATTCAGCTTTCGTGCCTCTACGCATCTTTTCGTCCTACACGATGCTCGATGGCGCGATCGAACCCAAGGCGATCGCCAAGCGCGTGCAGGAACTGGGTTTCCCTGCCGCGGCCTTGACTGACCGCAACGGCCTTTATGCGGCGATGGCCTATTCGGACGCCTGCAAATCGTCCGGGGTGCAGCCGGTCATCGGCACCATGCTCGGGATCGCCCGACCGGATATGCCCGACGGCATCGAAGCGCCGGTCGACTGGATCGCGCTCTACGCGCAGGACGAGACCGGCTATCAGAATCTGTGTGCGCTCGTGTCCCGCGCCCATCTCGACCGGCCGCTCGAATTGTCGCCGCACGTCGATTTCGCCGCGCTCGAAGGCAGGACAGACGGGCTGATCGCGCTGACCGCGGGTGGCGAGGGCGGGCTGACCCGGCTGATCGCGGAAGGACAGACGGAACGGGCGATGGCCTATGCCGATCGCCTCCAGCACCTGTTCGGCGACAGGCTCTATATCGAGCTGGTCCGCCGGCTCGACGAGACAGAGGGCAGGGCGGAGGCCGGGCTGCTCGACCTCGCTTATGCGCGTGACCTGCCGATCGTCGCGACCAACCCCTGCTGCTATGCCGACCAGGATTTCGGCAATGCGCATGACGCGATGCTGTGCATCGCCAATTCGACCTATATCGCCAGCGAGGACCGCCCGCGCAGTTCCCCCGACGCCTGGATGAAGCCGGCCAAGGACATGCGCCTTCTGTTCGAAGACCTGCCCGAGGCGATCGCCAACACCCTGGTCGTTGCGCAGCGGTGCGCGGTGATGGCGCCATACCGCAAGCCGATCCTGCCCAGTCTTGCCGGCGATCCGGCAGCCGAGGCCGAGGCACTGCGCCAGGATGCGCGGGACGGACTGGAGAAGCGGCTCAAGCGGATCGAGGAGCTTTCCGCACACGCTCCTGTCGTGGCCGGGGAGGCAGTGGCAGAGGAGGACTGGCGCGACGCTTACCGCAAGCGCCTGGAATTCGAGCTCGACGTCATCATCCAGATGGGCTTCCCGGGCTATTTCCTGATCGTCGCCGACTTCATCAAATGGGCGAAGGACCATGACATTCCGGTCGGGCCCGGCCGTGGATCGGGCGCGGGTTCGGTCGTCGCCTGGTCGCTGACCATCACCGATCTCGATCCGATGAAGCTCGGCCTGCTGTTCGAACGTTTCCTCAACCCGGAACGCGTGTCGATGCCCGACTTCGACATCGACTTCTGCGAAACCCGGCGTGGCGAGGTGATCCGCTACGTTCAGGAGAAATATGGCCGCGACCAGGTGGCGCAGATCATCACCTTCGGAAAGCTGAAGGCCCGCGCGGTGCTCAAGGACACCGGGCGCGTGCTGCAGATGAGCTATGGCCAGGTCGATCGGCTCGCCAAGCTCATCCCGAATCATCCGACCGATCCCTGGACCCTCGAGCGCGCGATGAACGGCGTCTCGGAACTGCTCGCCGAATATAAGAGCGACGGTGGGGTGAAGCATCTGCTCGACCTCGCCATGAAGCTGGAGGGCTTGCCGCGCCACAGCTCGACCCATGCCGCGGGCGTGGTGATCGGCGACCGGCCGCTCGCCGAGCTGGTACCGCTCTACCGCGATCCGCGATCGGACATGCCGGTCACCCAGTTCGACATGAAATATGTCGAGGGCGCGGGCCTGGTGAAGTTCGACTTTCTCGGCCTGAAGACTCTTTCAGTGCTCAAGAAGGCGATCGACCTGCTCGCGAACCGCAACATCGTCGTCGATCTCGATGCGCTCGAATGGGATGATGAGGGCGTCTACAAGCTGCTCCAGAAGGGCGACACGGTCGGCGTGTTCCAGCTCGAATCGGAGGGCATGCGACGCACGCTGGCAGCGGTGCGCCCGTCGAATTTCGGCGACATCATCGCGCTCGTCTCGCTCTACCGCCCCGGCCCGATGGACAATATCCCGAGCTTCGGCGCGCGCAAGAACGGGCGCGAGGAGATCACCTATCCGCATCCCCTGCTCGCAGGGATACTGTCCGAAACCTACGGGATCTTCGTCTATCAGGAACAGGTGATGCAGGCGGCGCAGATCCTGGCTGGCTACAGCCTGGGCCAGGCCGACCTTCTGCGCCGCGCGATGGGCAAGAAGATCAAGGCTGAGATGGACGCGCAGCGCGCCGGGTTCGTCGAGGGCTGCCTTGCGGTCAACAAGATCCCGGCCGGCAAGGCCAACGAGCTGTTCGACTTGATCGACAAGTTCGCCGGATACGGCTTCAACAAGTCGCACGCCGCCGCTTACGCCCTGCTCGCCTATCAGACGGCGTGGCTGAAGGCGCATTATGCCGAGGAATTCTACGCCGCCTCGATGTGTTTCGACATGGCGCTGACTGACAAGCTTGGCGTCTTCACTGATGACATGCGGCGCATGAGCGTCGCCTGCCTGCCGCCTGACATCAACCGCAGCGAGGCTGAATTCTCGGTCGAGAGCACCGAGGACGGCCTGGCAGTACGCTATGCGCTTGCCGCGCTGAAGAGCGTGGGCGAGGGCGCGATGGAGAAGCTCGTTGCCGAGCGCGACGAGAATGGGGCGTTCGACACGCTGGACGAGCTTGCCCGTCGCGTCGACCCGCGCCTGCTCAACAAGCGGCAGCTTGAAACGCTGGCGGCGGCGGGGGCGTTCGATTCGATCGATCCGAATCGTGCGGGTATCTTCGCGACCGCCGAGACGATCCTCGCGACCGCCGCGCGGGTCCATGACATGCGCACAAGTGGACAAGGTGGCCTGTTTGGGACGGCGGACGCAGTCGAGCCTGCGATCAAGCTGCCGCTGTCGGCGCGCTGGACGCTCGCGCAGCGGATGGACCAGGAGAAGGAGGCATTCGGCTTCTACTTCTCGGCCCACCCGGTCGATCGCCATTCGCACCTTGCCAAGATGCATGGCGCACGGAGCTATGCAGCGCTGGGCGAGCTTTCCATTCCCGATGACGGCACGCGCGCCGGGGCGACGATGGCTGCCCTGGTCGAGGACGCGCGGTGGCGGACCTCGGCGAGGGGCAAGCGGTACATGATGGCGACCTTGTCCGATCCCTCGGGCCAGTTCATCGCCACCTGTTTCGACGACGGGGTGGCGGCCGACCTGGAGGAGGCGGCGCGCAACGGCAGCTGCGGATTGATCATGGTGGAACTGGATCGCCGGCCCGGCGAGGACAGCCCGCGCGTGAGCATCAAGCGAATCCAGCCGTTCGAGACGCTCGCCAATACGGCGCGTTTCGTGGTCGAATTGTCGGTGGAAACGCCGGCTGCCATGGCGGCGCTCGGCGCGTTGCTGGCTGAAGTGCGCGGGGCACGAGGCGAAGTGTGGGCCAATGCCGCGCTTCCTGACGGCGGGGCGGCACGCGTGTTGCTGGGCCGGGATTTCCTGCTCGACGGCGAGCTTGCCGCCCGGATCGAACATCTGCCCGGGGTGAGCAATGTGGTCCTGAAGACCTCCGAGACGAGGCTCGCCCTCGTCGGCTGACCGGGAAGGAGGGGTGCCCATGTCCCTGATGTATTGCCGGTCCGTGTCCGGCTTGACGACGCGCGACACATCAATGACGGTCGTGCCGACCGGGGGGCTGTGAGCTGCCCGGTCGAAACAGGCCAGGGCTGTACAAACACGCGCAAAGCGGACGACAATGGCCACGAGAACGAGGCGGGAGAGCTGAATGTTGGGTGGGATGCAGGATTTCGAGTTGCGGGTGCCACGGCTGCTCGAGCATGCCGAGCGAGAGCATGGCAGCCGGGAGCTCGTCAGCGTCTGGGCCGATGGCAAGGAGACCAGGACCAACTGGGCCGGTATCGCACGCGACGCCAGAAAGTTGTCGCAAGCTCTTGAAAAAATGGGCTGCAAGCCCGGCGATCGCATCGCCACCCTTGGGATGAATCACAGCCGCCATCTCGTTGCCTGGTACGGCGCGATCGGCATGGGTGGGGTGATCCACACCATCAACCCGCGGCTGTTCGACGAACAGCTTGTCTATATCGCCAACCATGCGGACGACCGCGTGCTCTTCTACGACAGGGTGTTCCAGCCGCTTGTCGACCGGCTCAAGCCGCAATGGACCGGCATCGAGCATTATGTCGTGTTCGACCCTGATGAGTCAGAGAGGGAACGGCCCGACGGCTTCGAGGCGCTGATCGCGCGGGAGGACGGCGACTATGTCTGGGTGGAGGGCCCCGAGCGCGATCCCTGCATGCTGTGCTATACCAGCGGCACGACGGGCAACCCCAAGGGCGTCCTCTACCAGCACCGCTCGACGATGATCCACGCCATGGCGGAGGTCGCGCCCTGGGTGTTCAACCTGTCGCCGCGCGCGGTGGTGCTGCCGATCGTGCCGATGTTCCACGCTGCCGCCTGGGGCCTGCCTTTTGCCGGCGCGCTGTCGGGCGCCAAGTTCGTCTATTCAGCGGTCAACGATGCGGTCATCCTGTGCCGGCTGATGAACCAGGAGAAGGTGACTCATTCAGCGGGCGTGCCGACTGTCTGGCTGTCGATGTTCCAGCATATGGACGCAACGGGCGAGGAACCGAGATATCTGCAGCAGGTGACGATCGGCGGATCGGCTGCGCCGCGTGCGATGATCGAGCGGATCATGGGCATGGGCGTGACGGTGAAGCATCTCTGGGGCATGACGGAGACCTCCCCGATCGGTACGGCTGGCTTCCCGCCAGCGCATTGGGACGAGATGAGCCTGTCCGAGCAACTCGATCATGTCTCGAAACAGGGGCAGATCCCGTTCGGCGTTGAACTGCGCGTCGTGGATGACGACGATGCCGTGCTGCCGCGCGACGGGCTCAGTTCGGGCCGCCTCCAGATCCGCGGTCCCTGGGTGGTCAAGCGCTACTTCAAGGCCGATGCCGATGCGGTGGACGCCGACAACTGGTTCGACACCGGCGATGTGGCGGTGCTCCATCCCGATGGCACGATGCAGATCACCGATCGGGCGAAGGACGTGATCAAATCCGGCGGCGAATGGATCAGCTCGGTCGATCTGGAGAATGCCGCTGTCGGCTGCGCCGGCGTGGCCGAGGCAGCGGCGATCGGTATCTATCATCCCAAATGGGACGAACGGCCGCTATTGCTGGTGGTCCGCAAGCCGGGCAGCGCGGTGACCCCGGCCGAGATCACGGCGCATCTGGCCAACCATGTCGCCAAATGGTGGCTGCCCGATGAGATCGTCTTCGTCGACGACCTGCCCCACACTGCGACCGGCAAGCTGCTCAAGACCGAGCTGCGGGCACGATTCAAGGACTATAAACTGGCGGCGGCCTAGCGGGTCATTGCGTCCCGGTCACCCGGTGATCTTGTAGACGCCCATTGCCACACCCGAGAGCAGCAGGAACAGGATGGCGCCGAGCAGCGCGGACAGGCTTGGCCGGAGATTGGAAAAGGCGTCGGCGATTGCCTTGATGATCGCCAGCAGATCGAGATTCGGGGCCAACTCCCGCACGCGCTTCGCGATTTCGACGGGTTCCGGTTTCGTGCTGATGGCGTCCTTGAAGAAAAGGTAGAAGGACGCAATCGAGAAGGCCATCGCGACGCTGCCGATGACGTACTGCTGGGGTTCTAGAGATGGCATAGGTCTGTTCCCTTCGCTTCGATGAGCGTGGAATAGGGCTGTGCCGGGCGCGTCGCGCGTGATCGGCGTCACGCTTGCCTCTTTTCCGGAAACCGACAAGCTCAGCCGGAACTCTCGGCGATGGCGAGATTGGCGGTGTGCAGCTTGTCCTTGACGGCATTGGAGAAGCTTCGTTCGATCGCGCTGCGCAGCCCCTCATGATCGCTGAAGAAACGTCTCAGCGTTGGCGTCGAGGCGCACCAGAAAGTGCAGGGGCCAATCAGCGTGACGGTGGCGGTAGCGTCGTCGCCGGACAAAATGGTTGCTTCGCCGATCAGGTCGCCGGTGCGCCAGATGCCGACCTCCCGCGCCTGGATTGTCGCCCGGGCTTCGCCGCTGACCAAATAATAGAGATTGGCGATTGGTTCGCCCTCGCTTGTCAGCACGTCATTGGCCCGGCCGCGCAGCCACAGGCCGAGATCGATGAACTCACGTGCGGCGTCGCGCGGCAAGGTGTGGAGATAGGTGCGGCGCATCACCTCCTCCATCGGGGTGAAGCGGATTTTCCTGTCCTTCCGGCGGTCTCCCCAAAGCTTGACGAGCCAGATGGCGAGCAGGACCAGCATCAGGCCGGCCGCCACATGGTCGGCCCGCAGGATCGCATCGGCCAGCATCGCGATCGCGGCGACCGCGATCAGCATCCGCATTCGCCGGGTCGTTCGCGCCAGGAGCGCGACGACGAGCAGGGCGTAGCCCAGCTGCAGAACCAGATTGTCCATTGAAAACATGCGTGCGCTCCCTCGTTGGAAAGCGACCCGACCGGCATCATGGGCAAAGCAGGCGCGGTGAACAAGCCCGGCTTGCGGGTGAAGCCCGACTGGTTCAAGTTCCCCGGCTGGTTTCAGGGAGTTGGCGCGTGGCGGACGAGGGCACGACGGTGGAAGTGGGGAGCGCGGCGGGTGCGGTGACGCTGCCCGCCCGGCCCGAGGCGCTACGCCTGTCGCCGAGCGAGACCGCCGTTGTCGTGATCGACATGCAGAATGCCTATGCCTCTCCCGGGGGCTATGTCGATCAGGCGGGGTTCGACATTTCGGGTGCCGCCGGCACGATCGGCAAGATCGCGACCGTGCTCGACACCGCGCGCCGCGCCGGCGTGCAGGTGATCTACCTGCAGAATGGCTGGGACCCCGATTATGTCGAGGCGGGTGGGCCGGGATCGCCCAACTGGCACAAATCCAACGCGCTGAAGACGATGCGCAAGCGCCCCGACCTGGCTGGCAAGCTGCTCGCGCGCGGCGGGTGGGACTACGAACTGGTCGATGCGCTGAAGCCGCAGCCGGGCGACATCAGCCTGCACAAGACCCGCTATTCGGCCTTTTTCAATTCGCAGCTCGACAGCACGCTCCGCGCGAGGGGGATCCGCAACATCGTGTTCGTCGGCATCGCGACCAATGTCTGCGTTGAATCGACCCTGCGCGACGGTTTCCATCTCGAATATTTCGGCGTGATGCTTGAGGATGCCACGCATCATCTGGGGCCGGAGTTCATTCAGCAGGCGACGGTCTACAATGTCGAGAAATTCTTCGGCTGGGTTTCCACCGTCGCCGATTTCTGCGGCAGCTTCGGCCAGA
>JAZKCJ010000020.1:0-154200 GCA_040388155.1 Pseudomonadota bacterium | reverse complement strand
GCGCCGATCGCCATGATCATGCCCTGGGGCGGATTGATCACCGCCTCGAACTGCTTGATGCCGAACATGCCCATGTTGGAAAGGCTGGCGGTGCCGCCCTGATATTCCTCGGGCTTCAGCTTGTTGTCGCGGGCACGGGTCGCGAGATCCTTCATCTGTTCGGAGATGGCGGCGAGCCCCTTCGTATCGGCCTCGGCGATGATCGGGGTGATCAGGCCCGAAGGCGTCGAGACGGCGACCGAGATGTCGGCACGCTGGAAGGAAATGAGCTGGTCAGGCGTGAACATGACGTTGCACTTGGGCACCTGGATCAGGCTGACGCCCAGCGCCTTGATGAGGAGGTCGTTGACCGACAGCTTCACGCCGCGCGATTCGAGCGCAGCGTTGAATTCGGTGCGCAGCTTCAGAAGCTTGTCGAGCCGGATATCGACCGTGAGGTAGATGTGCGGCACCGTCTGCTTCGATTCGGTGAGACGGCGCGCGATCGTCTTGCGGATGTTCGACAGTTTTTCCGCAGTGTGCGGGATGTCGGGGACGACCGCCGGCCTGGCGGGTGCGGGGGCGACGGCTTCCGATGCGGACACAGCGACAGCGGCCGGCGCGGCGCCGGGCTTGGCGCCCTCCACATCTGCCTTGACGATACGGCCGTTCGGGCCTGAGCCGGCGAGGGCCGACAGTTCGACGCCCTTCTCGGCGGCAATGCGACGGGCGAGCGGGCTCGCCTTGACCCGGTCGCCCGAGGCGGCGACGGCCGGCGTCGCGGCTTGCTTGGGCGCTTCGGCAACAGGCGCCGGCGCGGCTTCCTGCTTTGGCGCTTCGGCCTTGGGCTCCTCCTTCGGCGCGGCGGCCTTGGGCGCCGGGGCCGAGTCGGCGCTCTCGCCCTCTGCCAGCAACGTGGCGATGACGGTGCCGACCTTCACATTGTCGGTACCCTCGGCGACCAGGATCTTGCCGATCACGCCTTCGTCGACGGCTTCGAATTCCATCGTCGCCTTGTCGGTCTCGATCTCGGCCATCAGGTCGCCCGACTTGACGATATCGCCTTCCTTCACGAGCCACTTCGCCAGCGTGCCCTCCTCCATGGTAGGCGACAACGCGGGCATTTTGATCTCGATCGACATGGGGAGGCTTTCCTCTAACCGAATCCGTAGCGGCCCGTTCCCTTCGCGCCCGATGCGGGCGGGGTCAAGACCGGGCGCGTTCAACGACGCTGCTCTTGCGCAAAACCCGGGCCCGGCCCAACTAGCGCACAGAGGGGGAAGCCATGCGCATCTATCTGGTCGTGATCGACGAGAATCCGGAAAGCGAGATCGCCCTGCGCTTCGCCGCCCGGCGTGCGGTGAAGACCGGCGGCGGGGTCGAGATCCTCGCCCTGATCCCGCCGGCCGAGTTCGTTGCGTTCGGCGGCGTGCAGGCGACGATCGAGGACGAGGCGCGAATTCATGCCGAGGCGCTGGTCGCCGGCGCGGCTGGCACGCTGCTCGAGGAATCGGGCCTGCGCCCGTCGATCACCGTGCGGCAAGGCGAAGGCCCGAAGATCATTCGCGACATGATCGCCGAGAATCCCGATATCTCGGCACTGGTGCTCGGCGCCGCCGCGAGCGGCGCGCCCGGTCCGCTCGTCGCGCATTTCGCCGGTACCGATGCAGGGGCGCTGCCGATTCCGCTGATGATCATCCCGGGCTCATTGAGTCGCGAGGCGATCGACCGGCTGAGCTGACGCCGGCAATACGGAAGAGGGTTGAAGGCGCCCGTGCTTCCCGCCACCATTGCGCCATGCATCGTTTCCTCCCCCTCGCCGCGCTTGTTCAGTTCATCGCCGTCACCCCGGCAATCGCGCAGGACGCCCCCGACCCCGCCCGGCTGAAGACGACCGTCGAAAAGCTGGTGAGCTTCGGCACGCGGCACAGCCTGTCCTCCACCGACGACCCCGTTCGCGGCATCGGCGCGGCGCGGCGATGGGCGGCAGGCGAACTGACGCGGATTTCGGACGGGTGCGGCGGCTGCATCACCAGCGCCAATATCGCGCGAAGCTTCACCGGCCCGCGCGCGCCGAACGGCGTGGAGATCGTCGACGTGCTCGGATTTCAGCAGGGAATCGAGCCGCGCCGCGTGATCATCATCGGCGCGCATATCGACAGCCGCGTGACTGACGTGATGAACGCGACGAGCGATGCGCCCGGCGCCAACGACAATGGATCGGGTGTCGCGCTGGTGCTCGAGGCGGCACGCATCCTGTCGAAGCAGAAATTCCGCGCGACGATCGTCTATGCGATCTTTTCCGGCGAGGAGCAGGGACTGTGGGGCGGCACCCTGCTGGCGGAAACGGCGAAGGAGAAGAAGTGGACCGTCTCCGCGATGCTCAACAACGACATCGTCGGCAATACGATCGGCGAGAATGGCGTGCGCGTCGCCGACCGGGTGCGGGTGTTTTCCGAGGGCATCGGCGCGGCAGAGGATCTGCCCGCGCTCCAGAAACGGCGGCAGAATGGCGGCGAGGATGACGGCCCCTCCCGCGCGCTGGCCAAGGCAGTCGACGGGATCGCCGGCAAGATCAAGGGCGGGATCGATGTCTTCGTCGACCGCAGGCCCGACCGGTTCGGCCGGGGCGGCGACCACAGCCCGTTCCTGGCGCTGGGCTATCCGGCGATCCGTTTCACCGTCGCGGCGGAAAACTGGAAAGGGCAGCATCAGGACGTGCGCGCCGAGAAGGGCGTTGCCTATGGCGACACGGTCGACAAGATGGATTTCGACTATCTCGCCAAGGTGACAGCGATCAACGTCGCGACGATCCGTCGGCTCGCCGCAGCGCCCGCCGCGCCGTCAGGCGTCACGATCTCGGGTGCGCTGGGATATGACACCACGGTCAAATGGCAGCCGGTCGACGGCGCGACAGGCTACCGCATTCACTGGCGCCGCAACGACGCACAGGACTGGCAGAAGTCGCTAGACCTTCCAGCGAGCGCGGTGACCGATGTACTGAAGGATGTGCCGGTCGACGACCATTTCGTCGGTGTCTCGGCACTCGGGCCGGACGGCGCGGAAAGCCTGGTGACCTTCGCAGGTCCGTAAGACAGAGGGAGGGCGAGTCCCCCCGGCTCGCCCCCACTCTCCCGCGCGCGGCGCGGGCCCCAACCTCCCGTTTGCGGGGAGGGGTGTTCGGATAGATCTTAGTTGCAGGCGCAGCGTATCTTGGACTTGGGACGCCAAGTCCGCTTGGCTACCTTATAGACACGCCGCACCGGCCGATAGGTGGTTTCGACATATTCAGTAGTCGTGGTGGTCACGACGGGCGCTGACTGAACGGTGATCGTCGTGGTGGTCGCGGGCGGATACCAGTAACCGCCGCTGACATAGCCGCCCGAACCGGCATAGCCCGAGGAATAGGTCTGGGTATAACCGCCCTGCACGACCTGCGGCGGCGGGCCCTGGGTATATTGCACCGGCGGCGGCGCGTAGCGTGCGCCATAGCCGTCTCCGCCGGAGGCATAGCGATCGTCGCCGCCACCATAGGCGTAGTCATCGCCATAACCGTACCCGTCGTCATAGGAATCCCAGTCGATCCCGCCGACCGAATCATACACGCGACCATAGGAATCGGTCAGGACGGCATCGTCATAATAGCGCGTCCAGTTATACCCGACGGGCGGCGAGGACAGGCCGTAGAGGCCGTAATTGCCGATGAAGAAGCTCGGCGCGATCCAGTAGCGCGGCAGCGTCCAGCCACGATCCGGGCGACGATAGGCCTTCCAGCCGCCGGGCGCGTTGCTGCCGGCATACCAGCGCCCGCCCACCGAGCCGCCCCAGCGGCTGGGGCGAGTCCCCGGCTGGACCGGGCGATAACCGGGCAGCGGCGTCGCGCCATGATTGCCACGGTTGCCGCCCGACCATTGATGGTTGCCCGACCATTGGCCGTTACCTGGCCGCTGGCCGTTGCCCGACCAGCGGCGGCCGTCAGGTCCATTGCGGAAGGGCGGATTGGGCGACACCGTCGCGGGCGGCGCGACATGCGGGCCCGGGCCAGTGCGGTTCCAGGTCACACCCGGCTGCGAGTTGCTGGCCGGCATGCTGGGCACGACGGCCGGCGGCGGCATGGTCCGGCCATTCTGCCAGCCCTGACCATTGGAGGGATTCCGCTGCGCCTCGGCCGGAGTCGCGGTGATCGCGGTAACCATTGCAAGGCCTGCGATCGTAAGGTTCCGCATGGTAAACAACTCCCGTAAGGGCGCGCGATCGCCCGATGATTAAGAGTTTCGTTACCAAATTGCGTCGATTTCGGCGAGTCAGACTCCTGTCCCGAAACGGATCAGCCCGCGATGCGGGGCGCCAGCAGCCTGACGAGAGCCTCACAACCGGCCGCATCAGCCGCATCGAAGCGCGCCGGTTCGGGGCTGTCGAGATCGAGCACGCCGATCAGCCGCCCGTCATGGACGATCGGCACGACCAGTTCCGACCGGCTCGCCGCATCGCAGGCGATATGACCGGGAAAGGCATGGACGTCCTCGACCAGCTGGGTTTCGAGGTTCGCCGCGGCCGCGCCGCACACGCCGGCCCCGATCGCGATCCGGATGCAGGCGGGCTTGCCCTGAAACGGGCCGAGCACCAGCTCACCTTCGACAAGGCGATAGAAACCGGCCCAGTTGAGATCAGGGAGATACTGCCAGATCAGGGCAGCGGCATTGGCCATGTTGGCGATGGCGTCAGGCTCGTCAGAGATGAGCGCACCGAGCGCCGCTTCAAGGTCGTGATAGAGCTCGGCCTTTGAGCCGCTGGTGATGTCGAACTGGTACACGCGCATTCCTTTGTCTGCCCGCGCGAGATGAGGCCGGGCGCCTCGCTTCGCAAGTCGTCCGGGGCATCGGCATGGCGCGACGCCATCATCCATTTGGCCAAGAACCCCCAAATCGCCTAATCGGGCACCATGACTGCCATTCCCGTCACCCGATCGATCTCGATCGACAGCGATGAGCTGGAGGAATCCTTCACCCGCGCCGGCGGACCGGGCGGGCAGCACGTCAACACGACGGATTCCGCCGTGCTGCTGCGGTTCGACGTCGGCGCCTCGCCCAACCTGCCAGTTGCGGTGAAGAACCGGCTGGCGGTGCTGGCCGGATCGCGGATGACCCGCGAGGGCGTGATTGTCCTTCGGAGCGAGGGCGCGCGATCTCAATTACTGAACCGGCAGGAAGTGCGCGAGCGACTGATCGAGATGATCCGCGAAGCCACGATCGTTCCGAAGAAGCGCCGCCCCACGAAACCGTCCAAAGCCGCAAAGGCGCGACGCATGGAGGGAAAGGCGAAGCGGTCGACGGTCAAATCCCTTCGAGGCAGGCCGGTCGACTGATCGCGTGCCGGGCTTTCGTACGCTTCACGCGTGTCGTTCAGACGCTGAAGCCGGCCTTCAGGAAACGCTCCGGCAACGGCGCCTCCGCCCTGATCGGATCCTTGCCGGTACGCGGCACGAGCAGCGAGGCGGCGTGAAGCAGGGTCTCGCCCTTGCCATCGCCATAAACGGGGTCGCCGACCACCGGCGCGCCCAGCGCCTCGGCGGCATGGACACGGATCTGGTGAGTGCGGCCGGTCTCGGGCCGGAACTCGACGAAGCTGCGGCCGTCCTTCACCGCCAGCACCCGCCAGGCGGTGCGCGAAGGCTTGCCGCTCGGGTCGCCGCGCATGCGCCAGCCGGTCTCGGCCGTGCTGATCTTCGACAAAGCGAGATCGACCAGGCCGCTCTCGCCATCAGGCACGCCCTCAAGCACGGCGAGATAGCGTTTCTCGACGATGCCTGCCTCGAAGGCATGGTGGAAACGCGCGTGCGCCTTTGGGTTGCGCGAAAGCAGCAGGCAGCCGGAGGTATCGCGGTCGAGCCGGTGCACCGCCTGCGGCCAGCGGCGGAAGCCGAAGGCGAGCGCCTCAAGATGATTTTCGAGGCTTAGCGAGCCGTCACGCGGGCGGTCGACCGGAAGGCCGGCCGGCTTGTCGATGACGATTGCCTCGCCATCGAGGAACAGGACTTTATCGAGGAGCATTTCCTGCCCTTGCCACTCCGCGCACCCACATGCCAGAGGATCCCAGTGACGTCGAAGACAAAGCACGCGATCGGGATGGTCTTGTCGGTGGCGTGCTTCGGTACGATGCCGGTTCTCGCTCAGGTCCCGAATACGGGAAGCCCGGCATCCACGGCACCAGTCATGGTGCCCGGTATCGGCGTCACCAGCGCCGATGGGCGGATGTTCGGCCACCTGCCCTATGCTGAAGCCCCGGCAACCGACATGGTACCCGTCACGTTCCCCGGCTTCGCGCTTGGCGGAACGTGCCGCCTGCAGAAGGAGGCGGCGGCCGACCTCGTCATGCTGATCGAAGCGGCCAACGCGACGCCGGGCATCGCGCACAGACTCAGAGGGGTCTCCTGCTACCGAACGATAGCCTATCAGCGGTCGGTATTCTGCCGGGCTGGCCGCGGGGCCGATTCCTGCGGAGACACGGCCTCTCGCGCACACGATGTCGGGCCGCCCGGATATAGCGAGCATTCCACCGGCTATGCGATCGATTTCGGGGTTCATCCCTCGCCCGGCTGCCGGGATCTCGAATGGTGCATGGCCAGCACCCCCACCGGCCTGTGGCTGATCGCCCATGCGCGGGACTTCGGCTTCGAACTGTCCTTCCCGGCGGGCAACAAGCAGAATGTCGGCTGGGAGCCGTGGCACTGGCGCTGGGTCGGCAGGACCGCCCAGACGCCCGGCGCGGCACGGGCCCGCACGATCTTCGCCCGCGCCCGCGCGCAATTCCCGGCAAGGCCGATGATCGCCGGCCCGGTGATCCAGGTGACCCATGCCAGGCCTTCGCCGGCGGTGCTGCCGATCCCGGTCTTCTGGCCGGGGGTTTATTACTAGGGGCGGCCCTACCCGTCCGGCATCATCTCCCTCCGTTCGTGTCGAGCGAAGTCGAGACACATTGCCAGCCCCCCCAGCGCGGATTTCTCGACTTCGCTCGACACGAACGGTGGTCTTGTTCAGCCGAAGCGGGAACGCCTCCCAATGCGAGCTCCTGGACAGGCAACACAGGAAAAGGGCGTCCGCAGCAAGCCGCGAACGCCCCTTGATGCTTCAGATAGAGGCGATCAGCCGAACACCTTGGCGGCGACCTCCGCGATCCGACGTCCCTGGTAGCGCGCGCCGTCAAGCTCGACGCTGCTCGGCTGGCGGCTGCCGTCGCCATCGGCGATGGTGGTCGCGCCGTAGGGCGAATTGCCGTGCACTTCCTGCACGCCCATCTGGCCAGCGAAGCCATAGTCCAGGCCGACAACGGTCAGGCCGAAATGCAGCAGGTTGGTGATGATCGAGAAGAGCGTCGTCTCCTGGCCGCCATGCTGGGTGGCGGTCGAGGTGAAGGCCCCGCCGATCTTGCCGTTGAGCGCGCCGCGGAACCACAGGCCGCCGGCCTGGTCGAGGAACGATGCCATCTGGCTCGACATGCGGCCGAAGCGGGTCGGCGCGCCGATGATGATCGCATCATAATTCGCCAGCGCCTCGACGCCCTCGATCACCGGATGGGCTGTATCGGCCTTGAAGCCGGCGGCAGCCACGACCTCGGCCGGCGCCGTTTCGGGCACGCGGCGGATATCGACCTCGGCACCTGCGCCGCGGGCCCCTTCGGCGACGGCATCGGCCATCTGCTCGAGATGACCGTATGACGAATAATAGAGTACCAGAACCTTCGGCATGGGAATCTCCTGAAAAAGGTTCCTCCCGCGCCATGGGAAATCTGGGCGGGAGGAACCGGGGGTGGGCGCCCGGTTTGCAACTGGCCGGGCGTTCGGGGAGGACGAATGCCCACCCCCTGGCCTGTTCCGACCCCGGGGGATGGGGCGGGAACAGGAACTCGTTATTCGGAGTCGACGAGCACCAGCTCAGCATCCTCGATCGCCTTGATCTCGACCGTCTGGCCGCCACCGATCGCGGCGCCGTCACGCGCCTTGAAGGGCTGGCCGTCGATCTCGATCGCGCCGGTCGCAGGGACGAGATAGGCGTGACGCCCCTCACCCACGCTATGAGTGATCGTCTCGCCTGCCTTTACCGTCGCCCCGAGCACCCGCGCATCGGCACGGATCGGCAGGGCGTCCTTGTCCTCGGCAAACCCGCTGGCCAGCACGGCGAACCTGCCGCTGCGGTCGCTCTTCGGGAAGGGCTTCGCACCCCAGCTCGGCGAGCCGCCGGTCCTCTTCGGCTCGATCCAGATCTGGAAGAGCGTCGTGGTCTCTGGCTCGAGATTATATTCGGCGTGGCGCACGCCGGTGCCAGCGCTCATCACCTGGACATCGCCCGCCCCGGTGCGGCCCTCGTTCCCCATCGAATCCTTGTGGGTGATGGCGCCTTTGCGGACATAAGTGATGATCTCCATGTCGCGGTGCGGATGCGCCGGGAAGCCGGAGTTCGGCCCGATCTCGTCGTCGTTCCAGACACGGATCGCGCCCCAGCCCATGCGGGCGGGATCATAATAATTGGCGAAGCTGAAATGGTGCCGGGCGTTGAGCCAGCCATGATCGGCATGACCCAGGCTTTCGAACGATCTTTTCTCGATCATTGGGTGTCTCCCTATTGGGTAGAAGATTGGGTTGCCGCCAAGATAAGGACTGGGATCGCCACGTAAATGGAAACGCTGGAAACTGATCGTTTCCCGTTATACACCCCTTCCCGAGCAAGCTCGGGGAGAAACGAAAATGCGGCTGCCGGATCTCGAAGCATGGGCGATCTTCGCGTCCGTCGTCGAACATCGCTCGTTCAGCGGCGCGGCTGACGCGATCGGCGTGTCGAAGGCGACGGTATCGAAGGCAGTTACCCGGCTGGAGGCGCATCTCGGCCAGTCGCTGTTCCACCGCACCTCTCGCCGGCTGACCCTGACCGAAAGCGGCAAGAGCCTGGCCGAGCATGCCGCGCGAATCCTCGCCGAGGCGCTGGCCGCCGAAGAAGCGGCGCACGATGCGGCCACCGCGCCGCACGGCCTGATCCGGGTGACCGCGCCAATGACGCTCGGGCTGCTCAGCCTCACCCCGGCGCTCGCCGAGTTCCTGACCGATCATCCGGGGATCGAGATCGATCTCAACCTGTCCGACGCGAAGGTCGATATCGTGGCGGAGGGCATCGATGTCGCGTTGCGCATCGCCGACCTGCCCGACAGTTCGCTGCGCGCGCGCCGGCTCGGGCCGATCGCGACACATATCGTGGCCGCACCCTCCTATCTGGAAAAGCATGGCCGCCCGGCGCATCCGGCGCAACTCGGGGAGCATGCCTGTCTCGGCTATACCAATGTGACTGGGCCCTGGCGCTTCGTCGGGCCCGATGGCAGCGAAGCGGCGGTGCGACCGGCCGGGCCGCTCCGATCGAACAGCGGCGACGCCCTGTTGCCGGCGCTCCGGGCTGGCCTCGGCATCGGTGTCCTGCCCGACTTCATCGTCGGTGGGGACCTGGCGACGGGAACGCTCGAGGCGATCCTGACTGACTGGCACACGCCGCCGATCGCGCTTCACCTGCTCACCCCGCCGGGCAATCTGCGTCCCGCGCGTGTGGAAGCCTTGATAAGTTTCCTTACCGACAGGTTTCGCGCGATCTGCGCGAGCGAGGGCGCCGGACGCGCCTGAAACCGTCCGCCTAAGGGTAATTCCTGATCCGCCGATTCCTCGCGACTCGTGGAGTCAGGCCGGTTAGCGAAGAATTAACCTTTTGCGTTCATTCCTGATCAGGTTAATAGTTTGTGCAGGGTGCGTCGGGCCGTAGGGGGCATCGAGCGCCGCGAAGTGACAGGGGAACTGCCAGATGCGCGTGCTGCTGATCGAAGACGAGCCGACGACCGCCAAGGCGATCGAGCTCATGCTGACGACCGAAGGCTTCAATGTCTACACGACCGATCTGGGCGAGGAAGGCCTCGATCTGGGCAAACTCTATGATTACGACATCATCCTGCTCGACCTGAACCTGCCGGACATGCACGGCTATGACGTGCTGAAGAAGCTGCGGGTCGCCCGGGTCCAGACGCCGGTGCTGATCCTGTCGGGCATCAACGAGATGGATTCCAAGGTACGCAGCTTCGGCTTCGGCGCCGACGATTACGTCACCAAGCCTTTCCACCGCGAAGAGCTGACCGCCCGAATCCACGCCGTGGTCCGCCGTTCCAAGGGCCATAGCCAGTCGGTCATCCGCACCGGCAAGCTCGCCGTGAACCTCGACGCCAAGACGGTCGAGGTCGATGGCAGCCGCGTGCACCTGACCGGCAAGGAATATGCGATGCTTGAGCTGCTGTCGCTCCGCAAGGGCACGACGCTGACCAAGGAAATGTTCCTGAACCACCTGTATGGCGGCATGGACGAGCCCGAACTCAAGATCATCGACGTCTTCATCTGCAAGCTCCGCAAGAAGCTGAGCCTTGCCTGCGAAGGCGAGAACTATATCGAGACCGTCTGGGGCCGCGGCTATGTGCTGCGCGACGCGGACGAAATCGGTGCACCGGTCGCCGAGGTCGCCTGAGCCCCAGGCTTCCAGGCAACCGTCTCAAGGCTTAGGGCCGCGGCATCGGGGGGTGCCGCGGCCTTTTGTTTTTGGGGCGAGGCAACGTCATGCCGACGCCAATGACGGGTGGGAGCCCCCTACTTCCGCACGAACTCCTTGTGCCCGCCGACCCAGGTCTCCTCGACCTTCGTGGCACGCAGATCGCTCGGGCTTGCCAGCAGCGGATCCCGGTCGACGATGATGAAGTCGGCGCGCTGCCCCGGCGCGAGCCGGCCGAATTTCTCTTCCGCGAACCCGGCATAGGCGGCGGCACCGGTGAACGCCCACCAGGCCTGTTCGCGAGTCAGCTTTTCCTCGGGTCGCCACCCGCCATAAGGCTGGCCCTCGGCATCCTGCCGGGTGAACCCCGCCGCCCAGCCGGCAAAGGGATCCGGGCTCTCGACCGGATAGTCGGAACCGAACGCCAGCACCGCGCCATTCTTCAGCATCGAGGCCCAGGCATAGGCGCCCGAAAGCCGGGCCGGCCCGAGCCGCGCCTCCGCCATCGCCCGGTCGGACGTCTGGTGCACCGGCTGCATCGACGCGATCGTGCCGTGCTGACCGAAGCGCGGCAGGTCTGCCGGATCGACGATCTGGGCATGCTCGATCCGCCAGCGGCGATCGCCCTTGTAGGTCTCGGACAGTTCCTCGATCGCGTCGAGCACCTGCGCATTGGCCTTGTCGCCAATTGCGTGGACCGCGACCTGGTAATTGTCCATCGCCGCACGGCTCATCAGGTTGCGGATGACGTCGTCAGCCATGAAGCCAAGGCCCGACTGTTTGGGAACGTCGCTATACGGAGCCTTGAGCCACGCGCCGCGCGAACCGAGCGCACCGTCCGCATAAAGCTTCACGCCGCCCATGCGCAGCCGATCGGCATAGAGCCAGGAGGTGGGCCCTGCCCCGCCGACCCGGATCGCCGTCTCGACGCCGCTGCTATAGCTCATGATGCGGATGCGGAGCGCGCCCGCGTCTCCGGCACGGCGATAGCTGAGCCAGTCGTCGAGACTGGTGCCCATGTCGGCCGTCGCGGTGATGCCGAGGCTGAGCAGCGTCGCCTGCGCCTTGAGGAAGGCTGCGTCGCGATCCTTGGGCAAGGGCTGCGGCACGGCCTTGGCGACCAGCTCCATCGCCGCGTCGACGAACACACCGTTCGGTTGCAGCCCGGTCTTCTCGATCCGGCCGCCCGGTGGCGCTACGCTTTTGAGCGTGACGCCAGCCGCCTTCATCGCGGCGCTGTTGCCCCAGCTAGCATGGCCGTCGGCGCGGGAAAGCCAGACCGGCCGATCGCTCACCACCGCGTCGAGATCAGCCGCAGTCGGGAAACGGCCAAGGCCCCATGCCTCCTGGTTCCAGCCACCGCCAAGGACCCATTTCTTGTCAGGATTGGCCGCGACATAGGCAGCGATCTTCGCCAGGGCCTCGTCGAGCGATTTCGTGCCTGACAGATCGAGTTCGACATCGCGAAAGCCGAGTTCCATCACATGGCCATGCGCGTCGATGAAGCCGGGAAGCAGGACCTTCCCCTTCATGTCGGCGCGCCAGTCAAGTTTCTCGGGACGCTTGTCGCTGGGCTGCATCAGCCGGATGACCTTGCCGTCGGGCGTCATCAGCAGGCCGTTGAAGTGGACGACCTTGCCATCCTTGTCGAGCGTCATGCCATTGACATTGTCGACCAGGGCATCGGCGAAAGCGGGTGCGGAAAAGGCGAACGCGGCCGCCGCCGCGAGAAGGAGCCTCACCGCGGCAACCTGCGCACCAGCGAGCTCGTGTCGTTGCGGCCGCCGCCCATCTTCTGGACGTCGGCATAGAACTGATCGACCAGCGCCGTCAGCGGCAGTGTGGCACCGTTGCGGCGCGCCTCGTCAAGCGTGAGGCCCAGATCCTTGCGCATCCAGTCGACCGCAAAGCCGAAATCGAATTTGTCCTCGCTCATCGTCGCCCAGCGATTGACCATCTGCCAGCTCGATGCAGCGCCACCCGAGACCGCCTCGAACACCTTGTCGGTATCGAGCCCGGCGATCTGAGCGAAACGCAGCGCCTCCGCCACGCCCTGCACCACGCCTGCGATCGCGATCTGGTTGACCATCTTGGTCGTCTGGCCCGCACCGGCCGCGCCGATATGGACGATGCGCAGCGCATAGGCCTGCATCAGCGGCTCGGCCGCGGCCATCGCCTCGTCGGTGCCGCCGCACATGATCGAGAGCTTGCCGTTCTCCGCGCCTGCCTGGCCACCCGAAACGGGGGCATCGACCACGAGCAGCCCCTTGGCCCCGCCCTCTTCCGCCAGCCGACGCGCGATCTGCGCAGACACCGTGGTGTGATCGACGAACAGGGCGCCTGCCGCCATCGCGCCGAACGCACCATCGGCGCCCAGCGTAACCTCGGCCAGATCGTCATCATTGCCGACGCAGCTGAACACCGCATCCTTGCCCGCCGCAGCCTCCGCCGGGGTCGCCGCGACGGTGCCGCCATGTTTCCCGGCCCAGGCCTCGGCCTTGGCGCGCGAGCGGTTATAGACGGTGACGCTGTGGCCGGCCGCGACGAGATGCCCCGCCATCGGCGCGCCCATCACTCCGGTTCCGATGAATGCGATATTGGTCATGGCGCCGCGATAGGGGCTGTTTTCGCGTCATGCTAGATGAGAGTGACGGGATGCAGGCCGTAACGACCATTGCGGCTGACGATTTCAGGGCCTACCTCGCCCACCTATGGCTACCGATCCCCTGCCCGCCGCCGAAACGCTCCCCGTCACCCTGGCCGACGTCAAGGCGGCACATGCGCGGATCGCCGCGTCGATCGTCCGGACACCGACCTTCATCAGCAAGACGCTGTCGAGGCTGACCGGTGCCACCGTCTATCTGAAATTCGAGAACCTCCAGTTCACCGCAGCCTATAAAGAGCGCGGCGCGCTCAACACGCTGCTTCAGCTCGGTCCGGAGACCAAGGGCGTGATCGCCGCCTCGGCCGGCAACCATGCGCAGGGCCTCGCGTATCACGCCAACCGGCTCGGCATTCCCGCGACGATCGTGATGCCGACCACGACGCCGACGGTGAAGGTGACTCAGACCGAAGGGCATGGCGCGACCGTCGTGCTGTTCGGCACCACTTTCGACGCAGCCTATGCCCATGCCCGCGAGCTTGAAACGGAACGCGGCCTGACCTTCGTCCATCCGTTCGACGATGTCCGTGTGATCGCGGGCCAGGGCACCGTCGCGCTGGAGATGCTGGAAGATGCCCCGGCGATCGACACCTTCATCACGCCGATCGGCGGCGGCGGGCTGATCTCCGGCACGGCGACAGTCGCTCGCGCGGCCGACCATCCGGTCGAGGTGATCGGCGTTCAGGCCGAGCTGTTCCCGTCAATGTATAACCGCCTCAACGGCACTGACCTGCCCTGCGCCGGCGACACGCTGGCCGAAGGCATCGCGGTGAAGGAACCGGGCGGGATCACCTCGCGCATGGTCAAGGCGCTGGTCGACGACATCGTGCTGGTCAGCGAGCGCAGCCTTGAGGAATCGGTCAGCCTGCTGCTCCAGATCGAGAAGACCGTGGTCGAGGGCGCGGGTGCCGCCGGCCTCGCCGCGCTGCTGCAGCATCCCGAGCGGTTCCGCGGCAAGACAGTCGGCATCATCCTGTGCGGCGGCAATATCGACACCCGGCTGCTCGCCAATGTGCTGTTGCGCGACCTTGCGCGGTCGGGCCGGCTCGCCCGGTTACGCATCCGCCTGCAGGACCAGCCCGGCGCGCTGTTCAACGTCGCCCGGATCTTCGACGCCGAACGGGTCAACATCATCGAAATCTATCACCAGCGCGTGTTCACCACGCTGCCGGCCAAGGGCCTGATCACCGACATCGAGTGCGAGACGCGCGACAAGGCGCATCTCGACCGTCTGATGGCGGCGCTGCGCGCGGACGGGTACGAAGTCAGTCCGGTCGAACTCGCCTGACGAAATGAATCACAGCTGCGGTGAACCGATTCCCGCGACTCTATCCGCGAGTCGCGGGATGCGATATGGTGTCCGTCAAGTCCGCTCGGGCCATGAATCTCCAAGACTCAAAGCAACCGCAGCGTTAACTCTCTTTCATGGTAAAGCCACTTTTCATCACGACTCAGGCGATTCATAACGGGGTCGAACCAGGCACCGGGCCAAGGTGGAAAAGGAGGCTATAGGCGGTGACCGCGCCATTTCGTTTTCCGCGCTTCTTCGTGACGAGCCCGTCGCCCTGCCCCTATCTGCCGGGACGCCAGGAACGGAAGGTCTTCACCGAGCTGAACGGCCCGCACGCCGGCGACCTCAACGACGCGCTTGGGCGGATCGGCTTCCGCCGCAGCCAGTCGGTCGCGTACCGACCGAGTTGCGCTGGCTGCACCGCCTGCGTCTCGGTGCGTGTCGTCGCATCGGATTTCGTACCCAACGCCACCCAGCGCAAGCAGATCCGCCGCAATGCAGACCTTGAGGTCAGCCCCTGCCGTGCCTGGGCGACCGACGAGCAATACCAGCTTCTCCGCCGCTATCTCGCCTCGCGCCATCCCGGCGGCGGCATGGCCGACATGGACGAGGGCGATTATGCCGACATGGTCGAGCATTCGCCCGTCAACAGCTACATCATCGAATATCGCGAGCCATCGCAGAACGGCGTGCGCGGACGGCTGATCGGGGCCTGCCTAACCGACCAGCAGGCGGACGGGCTGTCGATGATCTACAGCTTCTTCGACGCCGAGCATTCGCTGCGGGCCGGCATGGGCAACATGATCATCATGGACCATATCCTGCGCGCACGGAGCATTGGCCTGCCCTATGTCTATCTCGGCTATTGGGTGAAGGGGTCGGAGCGCATGGCGTACAAGACGCGCTATCGCCCGATCGAAGTGCTGGGTCCGACCGGCTGGACCGTGCTGACCGACGAGGACGCGACCTACGCACCGCCCGCGCAGAAGAACGTGCTGATGGCGGACGAACTGGCCTGATTTTCATTCCCCCCGCAAGCGCGGGAGGGTTCTGAATCAATCCTGCGGGCTTCCTCTTCCGACGTGAAGGTCCACATCGAGTTCTTCACTACCTTCGCCGAGCCTTGATCCGGCAACGGGTGCGGCGCCGGCGGAATCCAGCGCGACCGCGACACGCGCATGCGCCTCGTCAGCCGACAGCCCGGTGCAGGGATCGAACGCAACCCAGCCGAGCCCCTCGACCCAGGCCTCAGCCCAGCCATGCGGCGCCGGCGGCGTGTCGCCGATGACGCAGACCGAACTGTAGCCGGAAACGTAGCGCGCCGGCACACCGAGCCCGCGCGCAGCGGCGGCGAACATCTGCGCGAAATCGCGCGGCGTCGCCGTGTCCAGCACGAATGCCTCCGCCGCGGTCCGCCCGGAAACGGGACGTCCGCGATCGAGCCCGAAACGCCGATGGAACGCCAGGTTCAGCGCGTGGAGCCGTTCGACCGGATCATCTCTGCCGGCCACCGCTTCCATCGCAAACCCGGCCAGCGCGACGCTCGGTTCTGTCAGCGGTGTCGTGCGCAGGAACAGCGGCGGCGGCAGCGGCTCGTGCGCGCCATGGACGATGCCGTTGGAGCTGTTGGTCAGCACCTCGCCCGAGACGGATATCTCGATATGGCCGATCGGGCCCTCGACATAGAGCATCGTCACCCGGTTGCCGAAGCCATCGCGGCCCGGACGCATCCGCGCATCGCAATCCACATGGAGCTGCCAGCCCGCGACGGTCTGGTCGTGCGTGTCCTCCGGCGTGAGACGGAGCATCTGGGTGAGGCGCCCTTGCGGCACCGAGAAGCGATAGATCGTGCGGTGGTCGACCGTTATCCGCATCAGCCGAACTTGAACTGCCGGCCGATCGCCTCGTGGAGCAGATCATTCTCGGCGTTGAAGGCCTGGAGATACTGGTGCAGCCCGCTGGCGATCACCTCGCCCGAACGGGTCTTGCCCAGTCGTTGCTGGCGCATCCGCGCCATGCGGTCAGCCTCGCCATGGAGGCCGGTGCGCTTGGCCAGCAGGTTAAGGATTTCGAGCGTCTCCTCGGCCGAGGCAGCGAGGCTGCGCGGCAATTCGGCGCGGGAGATCAGCAGGTCGATCACGTTCGACGGCCGCAGCCCTTCCGAATAGAGCCAGCGATAGGCGGTGACCGCGGAGACGGTCTGGAGGATCGTGGTCCACTGATCGCGGTCGACCACGCCGCCGACCTGCTCGCCCTCGGGCAGCAGCAGGTGATATTTCACGTCGAGCAGGCGGGCGGTATTGTCGGCGCGCTCGACCGCCTGGCCGAGGCGGATGAACCAGGTCGTCTGGTTGCGCAGCATGCGGTGGATCGCCCCCTCGAACCCCCGCGCCTCCGTCTTCACCGCATCGACCAGCCCGAGCGTCGCGGTAACGCCGCCAGGGCTCGAGCGGCTGTGGAAGATCAGCCAGGCGCGGTTGATCGCCGTCCACGCCTCGCGCGTCAGCGCGGTACGCACCGCGCGCGCATTGTTGCGCGCCATGTCGAGGCAGCGAACAATCGATCCGGGGTGGCTCCCGTCGAGCGTCAGGAAGCGCACGACATGCTGCTGGGTCATTGTCTCGCCGGTCGCGGCGAAGGCAGTGTCGGTCTCGGTGACGGCAAGCGCGCTTGCCCAGGCAGCCTCGCCGGCAGGACGCGGCGACAGGACATCGAGCCGGACGGTCGCCTCGACCAGCCGGGCGATGAAATCGGCGCGCTCGATATAGCGGCCCAGCCAGTAGAGCGAGGAGGCGGTGCGGGAGAGCATTTAGTTCCTCCCCATTCCCGGGAGGATTTGGGTCCCACGCATCACGATTGCTGCCCCTGCGCCTGCGTGTTCCCGCCGTCCATCAGCACGAAGCTGTCCTTGGTCCCACCGCCCTGCGACGAGTTCACCACCAGCGAGCCCTCCTTGAGCGCAACGCGGGTCAGGCCGCCGGGCACGACCTGGACTCCCTTCGAACCCGTCAGCACGAACGGCCGGAAATCGACATGACGCGGGGCGAGGCCGCTGTCGCTCAAGGTGGGCACGGTCGACAGCGCGAGCGTCGGCTGCGCGATGTAGCGGTGCGGCTCGGCGATCAGCGCGGCGCGGAAGGTTTCGATCTCTGCCCTGGTCGCAGTCGGGCCAACCAGCATGCCATAGCCGCCCGAGCCGTCGACCAGCTTCACCACGACGTCCTCAAGATTATCGAGCACATATTTCAATGCCTGCGGCTCACGGCAGCGCCAGGTCTCGACATTGGGCAGCTTCGGCTCGCCGCCCGAATAGAAGCGGACGATCTCGGGCATGTAGCTGTAGATCGCCTTGTCGTCCGCGATGCCGTTGCCGGGCGCGTTGAGCAGGGCGACATTGCCCGCAGCATAGGCAGCGATCAGGCCAGGCACGCCGAGCATCGAATCCGGGCGAAACACCAAAGGATCGAGATAGTCGTCGTCGATGCGGCGGTAAATGACATCGACCTTCACCCGCCCGGCGATGGTCCGCATCCAGACGATATCGTCGTCGACCACCAGATCGGCCGCCTCGACCAGTTCGATGCCCATCGAATCCGCGAGGAAGCTGTGCTCGTAATAGGCCGAGTTGTAATGGCCGGGCGTCAGTACGACGCAGACCGGGTTCTGGCCCGAACCGTGCGGCGCGACCGACTTCATCGTCTCGAGCAACCGGTCGGGATAGCTGTCCACCGCTGCCACGCGGAAGTCGCGGAACAGCTCGGGACAGAGGCGCAGCATCGCCTCGCGATTTTCGAGCATATAGCTGACGCCGGAGGGCGTGCGGGCATTGTCCTCGAGCACGAAGAACTCGTCGGGGCCGGTGCGGACGAGATCGATGCCGCAGATATGCGCCCAGATGCCGTGCGGCGGCCGCATGCCGGCAATCTCCGGGCGGAACTGCGGGTTGCTGAAGATCAGGTCCCCGGGAAGGACACCCGCCTTGAGGATCTTCCGATCGCCATAGATGTCGTCGAGGAACGCGTTGATCGCCTCGACCCGCTGCACCAGCCCTTCGGACAGGCGCGACCATTCGTCGGCGAGGAAGATGCGGGGGACGATGTCGAACGGGATGATGCGTTCCGACGCGTCACTGTCGCCATAAACCGCAAAGGTGATGCCGAGCTGACGGAAGGTCGCTTCGGCAGATTGCTGGCGACGGCGCAGTTCGGCGTCGGGCGTCTCTTCCAGCCAGTCGCCAAGCGCGGCGAGTTCCGGTCGCGGCGTGGTCGAGCCGCTCTGCCCCATGATCTCGTCAAACGCGCGTCGTGTCCCCATAGAAACGGTAAAGCCCCCGTATGACCGCCTGGTTCCATGCTGCGATGTTTTGCTGCGGCGCACAAGGGGCGTTCTTCACGTCGTAAAATGTCCGGATGCTGATGGTCGAAATCAGGCGCTTGATGCCCGCCTGCCAGAGGCACAAACGGCGGGCCTCAATGAGAAACCGGTGTAGAATTTCCCCGATCCATCCTTCCGAATGCTCCTATCCCCAATGACATCCGGGCAGAATCAATGCTATCAAGGAGCATGATCCGCCAGCCGTCAGGGCCGATAGAAGCAAAGATCCCAGCCGGCCACGCCTTCTTCAACTTAATCGAAGAAGCATATCGTGTATTTGCATATCCCAAGCCGGGCAGCATTGGAGTTTGCGAAAGGTGCTGCATGGATCGCAAGATAGAAGCCGACTTCTTCAAACCGAACATAAGAGATCTTCCGCTAATTTATGTTCAAGAATGGTATTTCGGGGCTTACGATCCGAAAGGGCTCGCGAAGGAGATTTGGGCCTATCTTCTCCCCCGCATCCTCGAAATATTGGCCGCTGGCGAAGACGTCAGCAATATGGGGCTGGAAGTCAGCTTGAATCGCTTCGGCACTGGCGATTCCGGGAACTGGTCGGAGAGAGAATGGCGCGTTCTCGACGGTTTCCAGAAAATGTTTCTGCGTGAGCAAATAGAGCAGAAGAGAGGCTTTCTCGACGAGATCATCTGCATGTTCCAGCTTGCGGGGTGGCCTCTCGACACCCTGTTGGATCAGGTTGCGTCTGCCCCTAATCCAGCACTCGCGCTGCGCCTGTGGAACGATTGGTGCAGATGGCCCGCCCCCGGGAATGAGAGCATTTGGATCACCACGTTCTGGGAATGCCCTGACAATACGGCCGTTTTTGATTTTTACACGTCGCGAAGACTGTATGACAAAATGGAAGCGTTGGCGCTCGACGATGATAGCGACGGCGAGCTTGCCGCAAAGGCGTCTGCCGTTGCCAGCATCATCGAGGCAAACGCAAATTGGTCGTTGAAGCCATCTTGAGTCTGCTTCCATGCCGCTGCCGTCGGGCAGCCTCCCGTCCCACACTTCGCCGAGCCATTTTCAGGCAATGATGATCTGCGGTGGCCGGAACCGGGAGAAGCGTAGGTGACAGCCATCAGGACGAGGAGAGCGTGGCATCACCCGCGCCATGTGCGACGACGGCTTCAAGCTGGTCCCGGAAACGGTCGAGATCACCGTAGCTGGCATGAAATTCGGATTGGCACCTGTTCCAGTCACTGGTGTAGTCCTGCAACGACACGTGCAGCGACAGACGGCCCACGGAATTGATCGGCTCGATGCGTACAGCGATACAGCCGCCATACCAGCACAGATCGATCGGATTCTCGCGGGTGATGGGAAATGACTTCAATGTTGTCATAAGGTCGACAAACTCGGTCGGCGGACACCAGTAAAGGCATCTGCCTTTGAAATCGCCAGTGTCGAGAGACACGATCAGTATCGATTCCCCGTCGTCACCGACCGCAAACGAAAGTGAGAACGAGTTCATCGTCCTAACCTTCCCGGCACCCCACCGATGAAATCAAGCGCCTGATCCTGCCCATCAGGAACCAAGCGCGGCCAGTATGCCGGGGGTAAGGACCTGCGGCAGCACCTGAGGTTCGGCGGCGCCCGGCGCATAATAGAGGTAGAGCGGCACGCCGGCGCGGTTGTGTGCCTGGATGAAGCGGCCGAGCGCGGGATCGCCGTCGGTCCAGTCGCCGACCATCACCGCGACCTTGTGCGCGGCGAAGGCGGATTGAGTCGCCTCGGTTTCGATCGCCACCTTCTCGTTGACCTTGCAGGTCAGGCACCAGTCAGCGGTGAAATAGGCGAATACCGGCCTGCCCTCAGCGCGGAGCGCGGCGAGCCGCGCTTCGCTGAACGGTTCGGCCGCACCGGCCGCCTTCAGGCCGGCGACATCGGGACGGTGCGCGGTCGCCGCGAGCCAGATGCCGCCCGCGACGATCGCGAGCAGCAGCATGATGGCGACGCTGCCGAAGCCCAGCCCGCGCGCCTGGCGGCGACCGGCCGCCCACAGCACCACCGCCGCGCCGAGCGCGACGAGCAGCCCCTGAGTCATGCCGTCAACCCCGGTCTGGCGGCCGAGCACCCAGACCAGCGCGATGGCGGTGAGCCACATCGGGATCGAGAGGAAGCGGCGGAACGTCTCCATCCAGGCGCCCGGTTTGGGCAGGCGCTTGCGCAGTGCCGGCACGAAGCCCAGCGCCAGGAAGGGCAAGGCAAGCCCGAGCCCGAGCCCCGCAAACACCGCGAGCGCGGCGGGCCAGGGCAGGATCAGCGCAGCACCCAGTGCCGCGCCCATGAACGGGCCGGTGCAGGGAGTCGCGATGAACGCCGCCAGCGCGCCGGTCGCAAAGGCGCCGCCGGCACCACCAGCCTGATTGACGAAGCGCGGTGTGGGAATCTCGAACAGGCCGCCGAGGTTCAGCGAGAGCGCCACGGTGAGCAGCAGCAGCAGCATGATCGCACGCGGATCCTGGAGCTGGAACGCCCAGCCGACCACGCTGCCGCCCGCCCGGAGCGCGAGGATCGCACCGCCAAGCGCCACGCACACCGCGACCACGCCGGCGGTATAGGCAAGCGCCTCGTGCCGCGCCGACCGCTCGTCCAGATGCCCGCGCGCGAGGCTGAGCGCCTTCAGGCTCAGGATCGGGAAGACGCAGGGCATGATATTGAGGATCAGCCCGCCGAGCATCGCGCCGGCAAAGGCGATCAGCGTCGCCATCAGGACACCGTCCGGAATACCCGTCGAAGAGGCAGCGACGGTTCCCGCCGCCGCCGTCACCATCAGCCCCTGCCCCGGCGCGATCCGCAGCACGCCGAGCAGCGGCCCCGCTCCGCCACCGGGCGCCGCCTTGGTCTCAACCACCACCCGGTCGCCGTCGCGGGAGACCTTCTGCCCGGCGGCATAATCGACCAGGCCGGTCGTGATCGGGAAGAAATAGGCGTCGGCCAGCGGCGCGCTCGCGGGATAGGGGATGGCGATCCGGATCTGTCCGGCCGCCGCCTGGAAGCTCGCCTTCGCATCGAGCGGTTTCGGGATCGCGCGGCGCCAGGCATCGAAACGCGCGCGTGATTCGGCCGCGACCGCACCGTCGCCGACCGTCAGGTCGACCGACAGATCCGCCTCCTCGGGCACGCAGACCGTCTTGGTGCAGACGAGATATTGCGCATGGAGCTTCACCGGCAGCGCGGTTCCCGGCGCGAGCCCGGCCGGTATCCTGAGCGTGACCAGCGGCGCATAGGGCGCCTCGAACACATAGTTCATCAGGCCGGCCATCAGCAGCATGCCCGGAACCGGATAGGCCGGCTCGCCTGCGGTCACCCCCTTGGGCAGGGTCCATTTGAGCGTCGCCGGGAAACCAGCATCGCCGGGATTCTGCCAATAGCCGTGCCAGCCAGGCTCGGGCCGGGAATCGAGCGCGAGCGTCACATCCTGCCCGGCGGCAGGCGTCATGGTCTCAGCGACCAGGCGCATCGCGAGATGCGGGCCCTTGCCAAGCGCGCCCGGCGCCTCCGCCGGGGCGCTTGCCGCAGCGAACATCGCGGCCAGCATCGTCACAATCAGGTAACCGAACGCGCGCATCGCCCATCCTTGTCGGCAGTCACCCACTCGCCCATAGCGGCAGGTGGGGTGCATTGCACCTGAGCGCGGAGAAACAACACGTGAAAAGATTGGCATCGATCGCCACCCTGGCCGCCATCGCCTTGTCGGCCCCGCTCCAAGCCCAGGAAACGCCTCCGCCAAGCGCCGCAGCAGCCCCCCGGACCCCGCCGAAGCTGATCGTCACGATCTCGGTCGATCAATTCTCCGCCGACCTGTTCGCCGAATATCGCAACCGCTTCACCGGCGGCTTCGCGCGGCTGCTGAACGGCGCGGTCTTTCCGTCGGGCTATCAGAGCCATGCCGCGACCGAGACGTGCCCCGGTCATTCGACCATCCTGTCCGGGTTCCGCCCCGAACATACCGGCATCATCGCCAACAACTGGACCGACCTGAAGACGCCGCGGGCCGACAAGCAGGTCTATTGCGCCGAGGACGAGAGCGTGCCCGGCACCACCTCCTCCAAATATACCGTTTCCGACAAGCATCTGCTCGTCCCGACGCTGGGCGAACGCATGAAGGCGGCGAACCCGGCGGCACGCGTCGTGTCGGTCGCCGGCAAGGACCGCGCGGCGGTGATGATGGGCGGCCACAAGGTCGACGAGCTGTGGTGGTGGAGCGGCAAGGCATTCGTCTCCTATGCGGGCCGCGTCGCACCCCCGGTGGTCGAGCGAACCAACACTGCCGTGTCGGCGCTGATCGCGCAGGCGCAGGGGCCACTCGACGAACCCGATTTCTGCCTGCCGCACGACCGCGCCATCCCGGTCGGCGGCGGCAGGACAGTCGGCAGCGGCCGTTTCGAACGGGCCGCCGGCGATGTGAACAAATTCCGTGCCTCGCCCGCCTTCGATGCTTCGATCCTCGCGCTCGCCGCAGGCATGTTGCAGGACATGAAGCTGGGCCAGGGTCCGGCGACCGACCTGCTGATCGTGGGCGCCTCGGCCACCGACTATGTCGGCCATGGCTATGGCACCGAAGGCAACGAGATGTGCGTGCAGCTCGCCAATCTCGACCGGTCGCTCGGCTCCTTCTTCGACGTGCTCGACAAGACCGGGGTCGATTATGCCGTGGTGCTCACCGCCGACCATGGCGGCCACGACCTGCCGGAGCGTAACCGCGAACACGGCATCCCCGAAGCAGCGCGGATCGACCCGAATTTCACCCTGGCCGGCATCGGCCAGGACATCATCGCCAAGCTGAAGCTCAAGGTCACCGGCCCGCTGCTCTACGGCGATGCCGGGTCGGGCGATGTCTGGATCGACCCGAAGCTGACGAAGGAGCAGCATGCCGCTGTCCTGAAGGAAGCGCTTGCCCGAATCCGTGCCCATCCCCAGGTCGCCGACGCCCTGCCCGCCAGCGCGATCGCGGCGACGCCGAGCCCGAGCGGCCCGCCCGAAACCTGGACATTGCTCCAGCGTGCCCGCGCTTCCTATTATGCACCGCGATCGGGCGACATCCTGGTCGCGATGAAGCCGCGCATCACGCCGATCGCCGATCCGACCAGGGGCAGCGTCGCGACCCATGGCAGCTTCTGGGACTATGACCGCCGCGTGCCAATCCTGTTCTGGCGCAAGGGCATGACCGGGTTCGAGCAGCCCCTGTCGGTCGAGACGGTCGACATCATGCCGACGCTCGCCGGCCTGATCGGCCTGCCGGTCTCAGCGCCCAAGCCGGATGGCCGGTGCCTTGATCTTGATGCGGGGTCGGGTTCGACCTGCCCCTGACGGAGATGCCGGGACGGTTGACGAGGCCGTGGCGCTGATCGATGTTGGGCTCCGATGACCGCTTCCTCAGCCGCGCTCGCGTCCGTCCCGGACCCTCTACCCCATATCCGCGGGCTCGAAGACTATTGGGCGCGCTGCACCTTCCGGTCGCAGGCGGAGGCGAACCGGGAAACCCAGTCGCGCCCGTTGCTCGACGTGCTGGGTCTCGGGCTCGAGCAGACGCTGAAATATCTTGGCGCCGAGCAGCCCGATTTCCCGACATTCCAGGCCTGGGTCCTGGAAACCGCCGGGGAACCCGATCCGCTGAAGGTCGCACGCTATCATGCGTGGCTCGACGGTGCGCCACCGCCGGACGGGATCGCGCAGAGGCTGCGGGCGATCGACGAGGCCCCGCCCGTTCTCGACCGAGACGATCTGACGCATTGGGACGAACATGGCTTCGTCATCCTGCGTCAGGCGATCACCGCGGATCAGGCGAGGGCCACCGAAGAACTGCTCTGGCAGCAAGTGAACGCGACGCCGGACGACCCGCAAAGCTGGTACGAACGCCGCCCCAACGGCATCATGGTCCAGCACTTCCAGGATTCAGCGATGGAAGCAGCGCGGCAATCGCCACGGGTGCACAAGGCCTTCGCCCAGCTCTGGGGAACCGCCGACCTCTGGATGATCACCGACCGGCTGAGCTTCAACCCGCCCGAAAGGCCGGGTTTCACCTTTCCCGGGCCGAACCTGCATTTCGACATGAGCCTTGCCCTGCCGATCCCGTTCGCGACCCAGGGCATCCTTTATCTGACCGATACCACCGGAGACCAGGGCGCGCTTCAACTCGTGCCGGGTTTCCACCACGGAATCGAGGACTGGCTCGAGAGCGTGGGCGATGGCGACCCGCGGACAATCGACCTCAGCGACCGGGCCGTGCCGATCGCCGCCGGTGCGGGCGACCTGATCCTCTGGCGGCAGGACCTGCCCCACGGCGCCAGCCCAAACCGCGCCACCCGACCGCGCATGGCGCAATATGTGAACATGTATCCGGCGGACCTGACGTCAAATCCCGTGTGGCGGTAGCGCGGCCCGCGGGCGCGATCATATCCACCCCGGACGTCCCGATTTCCCTGTTCCGGGCGACTAACAGGGAAATTAACAGGGAATTTCCTTTTTCCTGGCGAAGCAGGGCGTTTATTCGCCGATATTGTCCAATATATCCAATATCTTGATACTGAACTCCCTGTTAGCTGGTAACAGGGAAAATTCCTGCCGGAACAGGGAAATCAACACTTCAAAAATGAGAAAGAGCGGACCGGATGCTCCGGCCGGGATCATGCTGCGACAGGCGTGGTGCGATTTGAATCGGCCACTGCTCCACGCATCGTTCGCGGATTGCCTGGGTAGCGGCCGCATAATTCGGGATAACCGCTTTCAGCCCGATTCCTTTGTACCGAGAACAGGCAGACCGATTCCGATTTCGGGCCGCTTGCTCTAGAAACGCTTGTGTATCTGCAAGCGCAGGCTCCGCCCGACCGGGTCGATCTCGTCATGGCTATAGCCTGCCGGGATATGGCCGTTCCCGAGCACGACATGCTGATAGCTGTTGAACAGGTTCTGGACGGTGACGGAGATTTTCCAGCCCTTTGTAAGCGGATTATCGCGCAGCCCAGCGAACACGCTGTCCGGATCGAGAAACGCGGACACTCCCACCATGAAGGGCGGCCTGATCCGGAATGCATGATCCGGATCGGCTTCAAGGTCGCCGATATGCGCCGCGCTGTTCCAGCTTGCGTTGAGCGACGCCCCCATGCCCCGCCTGCCCATCCCGAACTGCAGGCTGACGGTATGGCGCGACTGGCCACTGCCCCCCCCGAGCCGATCGATTACGGGCAATCCCGCGCGTATCAGCATCTCGCTTTTCATCCGGTAGGTTTCCGTGAGCGACAGGGTGTATTGGATGGCATTGGCTCCCCCGCCCGGCACGGGGACCTTGGCGCCGCTCGAAAAGCGCAACGCGACCCCGCCTGAGAGTTCAGCGGTCGTATCGTGTGCGATGTTGATCGATCGCGCGTCAACCGACACCAGATTTCCCGCCGCATCGCGTGTCACCCGCCCCGGAAAGGCCGCCTCGATCGCCGGTGTCAGTTCGGGAAAGGAACTCGGCATATTCTTCGCAACGGTCTTGCGAAATTCGACATTGAACGTCAGCGCCTCGTTGCCCAGCGGCCGCACCATCGCCGCTATCGTCTGCCCTTGCCGACTGCCCGCTTTAAGGGCCGGATTACCTCCTGTAATCAGGAGCGGTTCGGCGACGACCTGCCGGGCATAGTCGAACATCCGCGTGATGGTCGTCTCGACCGGACCGTCGAGCTCAGCCAGCGACGGAGAGGATTGCTGATAGTTGATCATGCCGCGGAACTGGATCGCCCTGATCGGAGACCAGGAGAAGCCGCCATTGTAGCTGCGTTGTGGCTTGCTTCCGCTCATGGCCTGCCATCCGGCCGTCAGATCAAGCGACAAATCGCCGACAGGCAGCAAGCCACGCTTGCCACGTCCTGCGATCGGCACATTGAGAGCGACTTGTGTGTTTGCCTGAATCCGCGAAATATCGTTCGCAGACACCAGGTCACCCACGGCGTCGCGCTGCCGGGTTTGCGTGTTGCCACGCGTCGCGTTGCCGGTGAGGTTCAGGGTGATCGGCCCCGCTGGCAGATCGATCACGCTTTTCTGAAGGCTGAGCCGCGCGCTTAGATCATCCGAAAACGAGCGGCGACGGGTGGCGCGCAACAAGCTGCGATCCCACGGGCCGAAGGGACTGAAGCCCACATCCCCCGCGTCGAGCAGGTGCTGCACGCGGTCGATATCGATGCCGGTTTCCAGAAGATTCTCCTTCCACGACATGCGATAGCCAATGCCCAAGCTGCCCTGCCATCCAGCGACAGTGCCGTTGACCGTCAGTGAACCTCCAAGTGATCGCGAACTGGTATTGGCGCGGAGAGGCGTCGTACCATCAAGGGGCCGAGTCAGCAGGACATCATGGGCAAAGGGCGACCATGGGTTACCTGCTGGCAAGACGACCGACGCCATGGGTATCCCGCGCAGGCCCTCGTTGTTCATGCTGTTCGCCGTAAGGGCGAGCGAAACGCTGAAGGCACCAAGCGGCCGTGTCGCGCCGATATTCAACCCCATCGTGCGGCGCGCGGATTGCAGGGTGGCATAGGCGTTGGGATCAAGCGGATGCCTTTGTCCGGCCGTCGCAGCGAAATCGGCGATCGAAGGCACGCCGGCAGGTATTGCGGCAGGGAAAGCAGCGACGGCAACGCTCGATCCCGCCGCAAGGCTGAGGGCCGGATCGATTTCGCCACCATCAAGCGCCGATACAAACCCCCTGCCATCATAAATGCCCGGATCGCGTGAGATCGATCGTGCATTCTTGCGCAGACCGGTATCGCGCCCGAATATCGCGCGCACGTTCCAGCGCGTATCCCCGTTGACGGCCGTGCGGGCTATCGTCAGATCGTTGCCCATTTGCCCGCCGCGGAAGGGAACTGAGGTGCCGGCGTCGGCGTCAAGGCCGGTAAAGTGTTTTTTGAGAACGAGGTTGACCACCCGCCTGCCCGGCGCGGCGCCGTAACGCGCGGCAGCTTCAGGTTTGAGGATCGCAAGACGGGTAAGAGCATCAGGCGGATAGCCCAGGACCGAGCGATCAAACCCTGCTGGCCTGCCGTTGATCAATAGCACCGGCTCATCCCCGTCGGGGCTGACGAAGGGCCTGAGCCGCGACATCAAATCGTCGATCGAGTCCGCGCCTTGCGCCGCGATCTGATCCTCGGTGAATTCGGTTTCGGCGGGAACTTGCGCCTCCCCCCGACGCATGGCGGTGACGACAATATCATCCGGCTCAACTGTTTGATTGGGCAATCGAGCCTGCGCGCGATCCGTCGCTCGTTCGATCACGGCGTCGCCTTTCGCAGCTTCGCCATGAGCGACAGCCGGCGCGAAAATCAGCGCTAGTATGATGCTCGCAGATGACCTTGTAGAAAAGCGCACATCGCAAGATCCTTTAGGTCACCTTACTGAGTTGTTGCCGACTCACAACAATTCGGGTGAAAACAGCACCGCGTCGCTCAGAACGACGCGGTGCCAGTTGGACTGGTTCGAGTGCGGATGCCTCAACCGACAATCCGCCGGTTGGGGCATCCGCTACTTCATCGGAGAATCATGCCTTACGGCACGAATTGTACGGTGCCGACGGTCATGTCGGCCGCCACCGCACAGGCGCCGACGGTCACGGGGGCCGAAGGGTCGACATATGCGTTCATCGTCGTCCCCGACACGTTGGTATACTCGACCACGCCCGGGTAGGTTGTCGCCCCGCTGCTACAAATGACGGTGGACGTAGGAAGATAGGTAACAACCACGTTGCTCAAAGTACCGTTCGCCGAGACGCGAGCGGTGACCGCGTAAGCGGCGCACGCAGTTCCCGCATTGTTAAATGACACATCTGCGTAAGTACCGGACGAATTTACGCTCCCGCTGACAGCCGCGCCGGTGCAAGGGGTGCCATTCACATATCCAGTACCGGTCCCGGAAATCGTCGTCGGCGCCGGAGTGAAGCTCTGAGCAAAAGCGGGCATTGCCGTCGTGCTTGCGAGCACGGCGATTGTGCCGATAAAAGCCTTCAACATCATCCTTCTCCTTCTATATGCGACATAAAAGGTGTCGCGTCCCAGATGATCGCAGATACCAAATGATTCTCTGCGAACATCATCGCCCATATTCATGGAACGATCTCTGCAGCTTTGGTAAAATATGATGTAGTGACGCAGAACTATCGACTCGCTGTCGATGATATATCAAAATTTCTTCGTAAGATTAAATCCCATTATTCTCGGGTCAAGTGTAAATACATTAGTTGTCAGACCACTATCATCACTATTGATGAAGGCATCCGTAATGGGTGTTTTATTAAATACGTTCTTAATATAAAATTGCATCGAAAACCCACTTTCCGGGCGGTCGAGTGTCACAGAGATATTTGCATTGTCCCATGACCGCAAACGATCGATCGATGTGTTGTACACGCGCGCCCAACTTGCGCTTTGGCGATAATAATCACCCCTAAACGTAAGGTTCCATTCTGTTATGGGAATCGTATACTGACCACCAAGATTAACTGTCCAATGAGGCGAGTTCGGCAGTTCATTCCCCCCAAGATCAGCATCAAAACCCCTGCCATTATTTGGCGCATCCGTTGCTGGGTCGTATACGATACCGGTAAGATTGGAGAAGTAGCTTCCAGCGGTAAAATTCTTACCGACTTGCCCACCGCAGAATGTCGACAGATCACCAGGCCCGCCCGCGTTGTTAAACGTCGACATCTTGACAATCTTATCGACAAGGGCGCGTGGCGCTATGCAATTGGAAGCAAGTTGAATCCAGGGTTTTACAATGACCCAATCTTGATTTCCCTGCGTGCGGTTCATGACATCGACTGATTTCATGCCATTCGCGATGCGCGTGCCGAGATACCCAACATTGGCGTTCAGGCTGATGCGCCGCGTCGGCCGCCACTGCATTTCGAGTTCGGCGCCCCAGATATCGGCATTATAATTTTCATTCAGGGCAATGCGATCGACAATCTGCGAAACCTGATAATTCTTATATTTATAATAGAAGGCTGTTGCATTCAGCGTCAGCTGCCCTCCCGCCAGAGTGTTTTTCGTTCCGACCTCAAACGCATCGACGCTTTCGGGTTTAAAGGTTTGAGGCTGCGGAAAAAATTGCAGATAGGCTGGATTGGCTCCAATCCCTGGAGGGTTGGTGCCGCCGCCCTTATAGCCATGTGCAAAAGATGCGTAGAACAGAGTCTCATCGGTGAAGGCAAGGCGCGGCTTCCAATCCACGACAAACCTTCCCGTTACGCGACCCCATTTTTGCACGATATCCGGAGATACCTGATATCCCTCATTGATCAGGCCAAATCCCAAAATCCCCGTCCCGAGGAGCAGCTGCGTTGGGATGGGCGTCGCTACCTTCTTGTCATCAGTGTAGCGAAGTCCCGCCGTAAATTTCAGCTCGTCAGTGGCCTTGAAATAGACTTCACCGAACCCGGCATAGGATTCCGTTCTGGCGATATTCTGGCTGCGGAAATAATTGTGGCCGTTGCCGTTGAGCGAACTCAAGGGATTTGGATCAACATAGGTGCAATCCGCTCCCCCCGTCCATCCAGCACAATCCTTAACGATGCCGCTGGTATTTCCGGTACCCAGGACCGTTCTGGCGATAGCAGTGAACAGATTATTAAAAACATAATAATCTTCACGTATCTTGAAATTGAGATAATTGACGCCAGCGCTAAATTCCAATTTTCCGCCGAATGATGATTGCAGGCGGAACTCCTGATACCACTGCTTGCTATGGGAATTCACCATATCCGCTCCGAGGATATTAGACGAAGCCCCCAATTGAGGATCATCCAAAATACCCCCGATCGCGATCCCCTTCGTCGCCAATGGCCTGGTTCTGAGGTTGTACAGGACGCTGGAGTCGTTAAATACGCTTCCACTATTGAATCTATTGTAATCCTGAAAAGAATAATATGAATCTTCAGAGTATGATGTGTTTGAATATAATTTCAGACTCGGCCCCAGGCCTGCCTCGATATTCAACTGTATAATATCGTTTTTCGCACGAAACTTGGGATCAATCGCCGTCGCGATCTCTCGGAGATTGCGTGATTGCGTTACGCCCGCGTAAGGATCTCGCGTATCGTCGATCAACATGACCGGAGGGACTCCACCGACCGCCCCGGCTTTGTATCCCAGCGCGATTAGTCCGGCGGCTGCGTTGATGTACGGCAGGGAGAAGCCGTTCGGAACTCCATAGGCGCCGTCGTCATAGAGCGAACCTGACAAACAACCCTGGCTCAAGGCACCCCTGATCACCGGCGTAAGGTTTTTGCCACCCATTGAGGCCGGCCCAGGATCAGTATGACAAAGTTGCTTGCCGGTGCGCGAGCGATTGTCATCCTCGGAGAAATGCTCCCACGCGGCATTGATCTTGAACCGGCTGCTCGGCTCCCAGGCCGCCGTAACGCGCGTGCCCCAGAGGTTGCGGCCATTGACGCGCTGATCAGTGACGGTGTTGTAGTCATAGCCCTCGCGACTCGTCCACGCGCCGGCCGCGCGCACCGCCAGCGTGTCCGTGATTGGCAGGTTGATCATGCCGTTCACGCGCTTCGATTCGTAATTGCCGGTTTCCAGTTTGAGATTGGCCGCGAACTTGTCGGGGTCGGCGAAGTTCGGGATCATGTTGACCACCCCGGCCGTCGCGTTGCGGCCGTAGAGCGTGCCCTGCGGCCCGCGCAGCACCTCGACCCGCTGAACGTCGAAATATTCCTGCTCAAACAGTCGATTGCGAATCAGCGGGGTATTGTTGAAACTGATCGCGACGCCAGGATCGGACGTGACTGACAGCGCCTTGGTGCCGACGCCACGGATCGAGAAATTGTAGCTGGCGAAATTCGATTTCGAGAAGGTGATGTTGGGAACGGCGCGTACCAGTTCCGACCCACCCTCGATCTTCATTTCATCGAGCGCTTTCGAGGTGAACGCGCTCATCGCAATCGGCACGTCCTGCATCGATTCCCGCCGCTTCTGCGCGGTGACGATAATGTCGTTGGAATATTGCGATTGATCCTGGCCCTCCGATTCAGCCTGGGCCGGTTGTGCGGACGTCGATGCGACGAGCCGCGATTTTTGCGGCGCCGGCGCCGCGCTCCCGGCCCGAATGATGAACGAGCCCGCCCGGCCCGGCTGAAGCACCGCCGAGAGCCCTGTCCCGGCGAGCAGATCGTTCAGCCCCTCTTCAACTGATTTGGTGCCACGCACGGCGTTGGTGCGCTTGCCGCGCACCAGCTTTCCGCTCGCAAGAATCTGAATACCTGCCTGTTTGGCGAACGCCGGAATACTCCGTTCCGCCAGACCCGCCGAAAGATCAAATGTTCGCGTTTGTGCCGCTACCGGGTTCGCAACGACGATCGCGGCAATAGCCACACCACAATATAGACCAGCGGAACTGCCCCTCACCCCGTACCTCCCCTATGATGGGGAGCGTACATTGCACTCCCCTAACAGTAAGGATGCTTGGGGGAGGAGATTCCGACCCCCTTTCCTGAAAAAATTATTCCTTTTTTGTGTCCAACCTGATCGCGTTGTCAGTGACATGCACGCTCGCATCGAACAATACCGCTACGGAACGCGCGAAATTCTCTGGCTCATTGACCTTGAAATAGCCGACGATCGGCGCTCGGCCCAATTCGACATTATCGACAATCAATTTGCGCCGATTGTAGCGATTGATCTCTGCAACCGCATAATCGAGCGTCTCGCCATTCAGCGCGAGATCGCCGTTGCGCCATGCGAGCGACCGATCAATCTCGGTGCTGGACTGTACCGCAACCACCTCGCCGGGAATGCTGTCGGCCAATCGCGCCTCTTCAGCGATAAAGCCGCGCTCGCCCTGTTCGATCCGCGTCGCTTTATCCGGCTGATCAGCGCGCCATGCTTCGACGACCCCTTCCGTCACCAATATATCGACGCCGGTCTCGGTGCGGCGAACCGAAAACGCCGTGCCGACTGCGCGCACGCTCACATCGCCCGCCTGGACCACGAAGGGGCGCGCCTGATCGTGCGCGACCTCGAACCACGCCTCCCCGTCATCCAGGGAGACGTTCCTCACGTCCCCGGTCATCGCGACGGTAAGCCGACTGGCGGTATTGACCGTCGCCACCGAGCCGTCGGCCAGCGGCGTCCGTTTGATTTCCCCGACACCGGTCGCGATCACGTCGCTGCGCGGGAGTTTCACGAGACCGGCAATGCCGGCTCCGATCGCGACAAGTGCCGCCATCCCGCCGCCCACGAGCATCCGCCGCGACATCCAGGCAGGCTCCTCCGCCTCGGGTTCCGGTGAGTCCTCTGCCTGGGCAAGGCCGGCGAGCGCGCGGCCGCGATCGAGATACACGAGCGCCGCATCCGCACGCAGCAACGCGCCGGCGCGCCGCTCGTCGCCGGCAAGCCATGCCTCGAACGCGCGCTGGTCGCCGGGCGACAGCGGACCGTTCTCCCGGCGAATGGCCCAATCCGCCGCTTCGCTGTCATTCATGGCCGCGATCACGCTTTGCCCCTTCTTTACGCTGTTTCACAGGCTGGGCGGCTTCACTTTCGCTGTCCGCAATGGCTTTCAGGATAAGCTTCAGGCCACGGCTCGACTGTTTTTCGACGACATGCTCGCTAACGCCCAGACGGGCCGCGATTTCCCGTTGCGACACGCCTTCGATCCGCCTGAGTTCGAAAATCTCGCAACAGGGAGACGGCAGGTTCGCAATCAACTGACGAACGCGCTCGAGATCGCGTCGCCCGCCCGCCCTGCGTTCCGGCCCCGGATCTTCGTCGGCAAATGACAAGGCCTGAAATTCGGTCAGGCTATCGATGCGAACGATGCGTTCTCGCCGGACGCGCTTCAGGATCACCGTACGCGCCACGGAAAACAGATAGGCCCTGCCATCGCGGATATGCGCAACACTGGAGAGATGCGTGATGCTCAGATACGCGTCCTGCACGATGTCGTCGATTTCCTGACGCGGCACGGCAATGGAGCGAAGCCGATCGCGCAACGCGCCCTCGTGCGGGATAATGTTTCCCGCCACCCAGGCTACGAGTTCCGCGCGATCTTGTTCCAAAACCAGCTTGCCCCCAGTTTGCCCGTTGCCCGACTTCTTAAGACATAGATGCTTGGCGAAGCGATTTCCGACCCCGTCACTGTAAAAAAAACAAAATTCGCAGCGTGGCCCTGGAAAAGGGTAGAGTATCGGCACCGGCGGCGCGATGACGAGCCCGTGGCCTTGGGCGGCAACTAATGCGCAGCCGGCTTAATGCGCCGCCGCTTTTGAAAAGACATTCATCACCAGCACACCCGAGATGATCAGCGCCATGCCGGCAATGGCGGCTGCGTCGAGCTTCTGCCCCTGGAAGATCCAGGCGATCGCCGCGATCAGGACGATGCCGACGCCTGACCAGATCGCATAGGCGACGCCCGTTGGGATCGTCCTCAGGGTAAGGGACAGGAAATAGAAGGCGATTCCATAGCCGATGACGGTGACGATCGACGGCACCGGTCGGGTGAACCCCTCCGACAGCTTCATGAAGGAGGTGGCGCAGACCTCCGAGGCGATCGCGATGGCGAGGTAGAGATAGGACATCGCCAAGCCATAGAGTGTCGGCGAAGCATTGGCACGAGGCGCCGTGCCCGGCATCCCTTCCACCATCCCCGGGCGACCTCCCCGCCTGCGACGGGAAGGAATGGAAGGATCAGTCCAGGTTCGGCCGCAGCCACCGCTCGGCAGTCTGGAGATCAACCCCGCGCCGCCCGGCATATTCCTCAAGCTGATCGCGCCCGACGCGCGCCACGCCGAAATATTCGGCCTCGGGGTGTCCGAAGTAAAAGCCGGAGACAGCCGCCGTCGGCAGCATCGCGAAGCTTTCCGTCAGCGAGATGCCCGTTGCATGATGCGCATCAAGCAGCTTGAACAGGGTTGGCTTCAGGCTGTGGTCGGGGCAGGCCGGATAGCCGGGCGCCGGGCGGATGCCGCGATACTGCTCCCTGATCAGCGCTTCGTTGGTGAGCTGCTCGTCAGGCGCATAGCCCCAGAGCGTGGTGCGGACATGGCGATGCATCGCCTCGGCCAGCGCCTCGGCGAAACGGTCGGCCAGCGCCTTGAGCAGGATGTCCGAATAATCGTCGATCGCTGCCTTGAAGCGGGCGAGGTGCGGCTCGATGCCGTGGATGCTGACCGCGAAGCCGCCGATCCAGTCGCCGTCATGGCTGATGAAGTCGGCAAGGCACATGTTCGCCCTGCCCTCGCGCTTGGCGATCTGCTGGCGGAGGAAGGGCAATGTCACATGGCTTTCATCCTCAAGGTGGATGATGACGTCGTCGCCTTCGCGACGGCATGGCCACAGGCCCGCCACGCCGCGCGCGACCAGCCATTTCTCGGCGACGATCTTGTCGAGCATTGCGTTCGCATCGGCGAACAGGCTGCGCGCGCTTTCGCCGACGACCTTGTCCTCGAGGATCGCCGGATAATTGCCGGCCAGTTCCCAAGCGCGGAAGAACGGCGTCCAGTCGATGATCTCGCGCAGCTCGGCCAGGTCCCAGTCGCGGAAGATGTGCACGCCGGGCTGAAGCGGCGTCGGCGGCTTGAGGTTCATGTCGGCCTCGAACGCATTGTCGCGGGCGACCTGGAGCGAGACCAGCTCGCTCTGGCTGCGGCCGGCGCGGGCGACGCGCACCGCCTCATATTCGGCGGCTGTCTTGAGGACGAAGGCGTCCTTCTGCGTGTCGCTGACCAGGGTCGAGGCGACACCGACCGCGCGGCTTGCGTCGAGCACATGGACGACGGGACCATCATAGGCCGGGGCGATGCGCAGCGCGGTATGGACCTTCGAGGTGGTGGCACCACCGATCAGCAGCGGCATCGTCATGCCGGAACGCTTCATCTCCTCGGCGACGGTGACCATCTCGTCGAGCGACGGGGTGATCAGGCCGGACAGGCCGATCATGTCGGCGTCATTCTCGTTCGCCGCCTTCAGGATGTCGGACCATGGCACCATGACGCCCATGTCGACCACGTCGAAGCCGTTGCACTGGAGCACGACGCCGACGATGTTCTTGCCGATATCATGCACGTCGCCCTTCACGGTCGCCATGATGATCTTGCCCTTGCCCCGCGCGCCGGGCTCCTTGGCCGCCTCGATGAACGGCAGCAGATGCGCCACCGCCTTCTTCATCACGCGCGCCGACTTCACCACCTGGGGCAGGAACATCTTGCCCGAGCCGAACAGGTCGCCGACAACGTTCATGCCATCCATCAGCGGGCCTTCGATCACCTCGATCGGGCGGGCGTAGAGCTGCCGCGCTTCCTCCGTGTCATCGACGACATGCGCGTCGATGCCCTTGACCAGGGCATGTTCGAGCCGCTTGGCGACGGGCCAGCCGCGCCATTCGGCCGCCTGCTTCTCGGCGACCTCGTCAGTGCCCTTGTAGCGCTCGGCGAGGGCGATCAGCCGTTCGGTCGTCCCCTCGTCCTTGTTGAGGATGACGTCCTCGCAGGCCTGGCGCAGTTCCGGATCGATCGTGTCGTACACGTCGAGCTGCCCGGCATTGACGATCGCCATGTCGAGCCCGGCGGGAATCGCATAATAGAGGAACACCGAATGCATCGCGCGGCGCACCGGCTCGTTGCCGCGGAACGAGAAGCTGAGGTTCGAAAGGCCGCCGGAGATGTGGCAATGCGGCAGCCGCGCCTTGATCTCCCTGCACGCCTCGATGAAATCGACCGCATAGTTGTTATGCTCCTCGATTCCCGTCGCCACCGCGAAGATGTTGGGATCGAAGATGATGTCCTCGGGCGGGAAGCCGATCCCCATCAACAGGTTATAGGCACGTTCGCAGATCTCGACCTTGCGATCCCTGGTATCCGCCTGACCTACCTCGTCGAACGCCATGACGACGACGGCAGCGCCATATTGCATGACCTTCTTTGCCTGAGAGAGGAACTGAGCTTCGCCCTCCTTCATGCTGATCGAATTCACGATCGGCTTGCCGCTGACGCATTTCAGCCCGGCCTCGATCACCGACCATTTCGAACTGTCGACCATGAAGGGGATTCGCGCGATATCCGGCTCGGCGGCGATCAGCTTCAGGAAGGTCGTCATCGCCACTTCGGCGTCGAGCAGGCCCTCGTCCATGTTGACGTCGAGCACCTGAGCGCCCGATTCCACCTGCTGCAGCGCGACCTCGACCGCGGCAGCATAATCGCCCGCCATGATCAGCTTCTTGAAGCGCGCCGATCCGGTGACGTTGGTGCGCTCGCCGATATTGACGAACTGGGCGGTGGAGGGGGCAGAGGCCAAAATAAAATCCGTTCGTTTCGAGCGAAGTCGAGAAAGCTGGGTGAGCGCGCCGTCATTGTGTCTCGACTTCGCTCGACACGAACGGTTGGGTTGTCCCTGCGCCTACGCGCCCATCGTCATCGGCTCCAGCCCGGCGAGCCTGGTCCTCACCGGCGGCACCACCGGCGCGCGCGGGGGAAGACCGGCGACCGCCCCGGCAATCGCGGCGATGTGCGCGGGGGTCGATCCGCAGCAGCCGCCCAGGATGTTGACCTGGCCGTTGGCCGCCCATTCGCGCACCAGCCCGGCAGTGGTCGCCGGCTGCTCGTCATATTCGCCGAGCTCGTTGGGGAGGCCTGCGTTCGGATAGACCATGATCAGCGTGTCGGCGATGTCGCTGAGCGTGCGCACATGCGGGCGGAGCTGTTCGGCCCCGAACGAGCAGTTGAGCCCGATGGTGATCGGCCGCGCATGACGCACCGCGTGCCAGAACGCCTCGACCGTATGGCCTGACAGGTTACGGCCCGACAGGTCGGTCAGGGTCATCGACAGCATGATCGGCACGTCGCGGCCGAGCGCGTCCGCCGCCTCAAGCGCCGCCATGACGCCAGCCTTGGCGTTGAGCGTGTCGAACACCGTCTCGATCAGGATGAAGTCGACGCCGCCTTCGAGCAGCGCGTCGATCTGCTCGCGGTACACATCCTTCAGATAATCGAAGTCGATCTCTCGGAAGCCCGGATCGTTGACGTCGGGCGACAGCGACAGCGTCTTGTTGGTCGGCCCGATCGCGCCGGCGACGAAACGCGGGCGGCCGTCCTTCGCGGCATATTGATCGGCCAGCCGGCGCGCGATCTGCGCCGAGGCGATGTTGATCTCCTTGACCAGGCTCTCGGCCGCATAGTCGGCCTGGCTGATCACGTTGGCGCTGAACGTATTGGTCGAGACGATGTCGGATCCCGCGTCGAGATATTCGCGGGTGATCGTCTCCGGCACCTCGGGCTTGGTCAGCGCGAGGATGTCGTTATTGCCCTTCTGGTCCTTGGCCAAGCCGAGCGTGCCGGCATAGTCGGCCTCGCTCAGCTTCCAGTTCTGGATCTCGGTGCCGAACGCGCCGTCAGTGATCAGGATTCGCTTGGCGGCCTCGGCCAACAGTGTCTCGCGTGCAGTCATGGTCATATCCCTCAGGCTGCCGCCTCATGCGCCGGCGCCTTCGCGCGCAACCCGAGCATGTGGCAGATCGCGAAGCTCAGCTCGGCGCGGTTGAGCGTGTAGAAATGGAAGCTGCGCACGTCGCCGGCATAGAGCCGGCGGCACATCTCGGCCGCGACCGTCGCCGCGACGAGCTGGCGCGCGGCGGGGTGATCGTCCAGCCCCTCGAACAGCCGCCCCATCCAGTCGGGGATCTCGGCGCCGCACATCGCAGCGAACTTGCGGGTCTGCGCCACGTTGGAGACGGGGAGGATACCGGGAACGATTTCCGCCGTGATCCCCGCCGCGGCGACACGGTCGCGGAAACGGAAAAAAGCCTCTGGCGAGAAGAAGAACTGGGTGATCGCCCGGTTCGCGCCGGCGTCGAGCTTGCGCTTGAGATTGTCGATATCCGCCGTCGCGTCCGGCGAATCCGGATGGCATTCGGGATAGGCAGCGACCGAGATCTCGAACGGATGGAGCTTCTTCAGGCCGGCGACCAGCGCGGCCGCATTCTCATAGCCATCAGGATGCGCCGCGAACTTCGCGCCGGCGACGGGCGGATCGCCGCGCAGCGCGACGATGTGCCGGACGCCGGCAGCCCAATATTCCTCCGCCACCTGATCAATCTCGGCCTTGCTCGCCTCGACGCAGGTGAGGTGCGCGGCCGCCGCAAGCGAGGTCTCGCGCTGGATACGGGCAACCGTCGCATGAGTGCGTTCACGGGTCGACCCGCCAGCGCCATAGGTGACCGAGACGAAACGCGGGCCGAGCGGCTCGAGCGTCTTCACCGCCTCCCACAGGGTCTCTTCCATCTTGGGCGTCTTGGGCGGGAAGAACTCGAACGACACCTGTGCGTCGCCCGCGAGGTCAGCGAACAAGGGCGACGCCTGGGCGCGACGCGCTTCGCTTTGCGGGTTCTGGGTCGTCATGCTGCCTTAACCTCTCGTACCGGTAACTGTTTTGGGGCCGCCGCCTTGCGCGCCAGCCAGAGCTTCACCGTCAGTTCGCCGCCTTCAAGCGTCTCGGTCCGCGCCGAGGCAAGCCCGGCGGCATCGAACCAAGCGGCGATCTGCTCATCCGAAAAGCCGAGGCGCGTATGCGCGTCGCGAGTCCGCAGATCCTCGCGGTCGTGCGACGCGAAATCGGCGATCAACAGGCGCCCGCCATCGGACAGCACCCGCGCCGCCTCGACGATGGCAGCGCCGGGCTGCTGGGCGAAGTGGAGCACGTGGTGAAGGATCGCCGCGTCAGCCTCGCCATCGCCGAGCGGCAATGCGTACAGATCCGCCTGGCGCAGCTCCGTGTTGGCGAGCCCGCGCTCGGACAGCTTGGCCCGGGCAAGGCGCAGCATTTCCGAGCTGCGGTCGATGCCGAGCGCATATTTCGCGCGGCCGGCGAACAGCTCCAGCATCCGGCCGGTGCCGGTGCCGATATCGATAAGCTGGCCGATCGGCGCGTCGCCAAGCACCGCTGACATCGCCGCCTCGACCTCGCTTTCGGCGATGTGGAGCGAGCGGATCGCATCCCACTGGCCGGCATTCGCCTCGAACCAGCCAGCCGCCGAGGCAGCGCGGTCGGCGCGCACCGCCGCGAGCCGCGCTGCGTCCGCCACCGCCCAGTGATCAGGCTCGACCTTGCCCCATTCGTCAAGCGAGGCGAGCACCGGATCGACCTTCGAGGCGGTACCGAGCGCCACGAATACCCAGCTGCCCTCCTTGCGCCGCTCCGCAAGGCCGGCATCGCACAGGATCTTCACGTGGCGGCTGACACGCGGCTGGCTTTGTCCGAGCACCTGTGCCAGCTCGCCGACCGAAAGCTCCATCGACCGCAGCAACGCGAGGATGCGCAGCCGGGTGGCGTCCGCGAGCGCGCGGAATATGTCGAGGGCGAGGGTCATCGTGAATCGACATATAAAGATATCTTTATATGAGGTCAACGCCGAGACGATGGAACCGAAGCCGATTGCGCGCGTCTCGCCCGTTCGATAGCGTCCACCACGACGTGCCCGATGCCGGCGCGCATCTGAGAAGAGGGAGTCTGACAGATGAGGAAATTCCTGGCCCTGCCGCTCGTGCTGGCCGCAACCATCGGCCTTGGCGCCTGCAGCCCCAAGGCACAGAACGAAACCGCCCAGGCAGCCGACACCATCGCCGCCGACGCCAACGCGACGATGAGCGAGGCGGCAGCGGATACGGGCGCCGCCGCGGACCGCGCGCTCGGCGCAGCCGAGGCGTCGATCGACAATGCGGGCAACGCGGTCGGCAATGCGACCGACCGCGCATTGGACAAGACGGGCAACGCGATGAAGGCGGCTGGCAGCGAGATCGAGGACTAACCAACCCAAGACCGCTCGTGCCGGACATGTCGAAGCACAATGTTCGCCTTTGACATTGCGAAGCCGGACGATCCTTCGACAAGTCCGGAATGAACGGAGAGACAAGCGGATGGCCTATCTCAGGTCCGGTAGCCTTTTGGCCAGCATGTTGCTGCTCGCCGGCTGCAGTGGCGGCAACGACACGCCGGGAGCGGCAACCCCGGCCGAGGCGCGCGCGCTCAACGACGCCGCGGCGATGCTCGACGCGAACAGCGTCGACATGAACGCGGTGTCGGCCAACCAGATCGACGACGGCAACGAGGAGCAGCCGCAATGACCAATCTTCGCCGCCTGGGATCGACCGATCTTCACATCGCCCCGCTGGTGCTCGGCGGCAACGTCTTCGGCTGGACGGCGGACAAGGCCGCCAGCTTCGCCGTGCTCGACGCCTTCGTCGCGGCGGGCGGCACGATGATCGATACGGCCGACGTCTATTCGGCCTGGGTGCCCGGCCACCAGGGCGGCGAATCCGAAAGCGTGATCGGCGAGTGGCTGCGTACCAGCGGCAAGCGCGACAAGGTTCAGATCGCCACCAAGGTCGGCATGCTGCCCGGCGAGGGCGGCGAGAAACTGGCGCCCGCGCGGATCGCCGCCGCGGCTGAGGCCTCGCTCAAGCGGCTCGGGATCGAGCGGATCGATCTCTATTTCGCACATCAGGACGATGATGCTGTCGCCCAGGAAGATGCGCTCGCGGCGTTCGGCAAGCTGATCGATGCCGGCAAGGTCCGCGCGCTCGGCGCGTCCAACTTCCATGCCGGCCGCCTGAAATCAGCTCACGACGCGGCGACCGCGCATGGCCTGCCGCAATATCATGTGCTTCAGCCCGAATATAATCTGGTCAGCCGCCATAAATTCGAAGGCGAACTGCAGGATTATTGCGTCGTCCACGATATCGGCGTGGTGCCCTATTACGGGCTCGCCTCGGGCTTCCTCACCGGCAAGTACCGCTCGGCCGACGATCTCGGCAAAAGCGTGCGCGGCGGGCGGATGAACGACCTGCTCGAAGGCAAGGGCAAGGCAGTCCTCTCGGCGATGGACGATGTCGCCGCCGACACCGGCGCGACGCTCGCCCAGATCGCGCTTGCCTGGCTGGCGGCGCAACCCGGCGTCACCGCGCCGATCGCCAGCGCGACCAGCGTCGCGCAAATCGACGAGCTCGCCGGGTCGATTGGCCTGGAGCTGACGGAGGTGCAGCTGGAACGGCTGACCAACGCCGGCGCCTGAACGACCAACAAAAGGGGGACGAGGATATGAAGACAGTTGTCACAGCGACTTTCGCTGCCCTTCTGCTTGCCGGCACCTCTGCCGTTGCGCAGCAGGCGCCCACGGCCCCGCAGCCCTTCACCGCGGGAACCCCATTGGGCGTGACGGCGGAGGGCAAGCACACCCCGATGTCCTCGAACGTGAAAGTCCATGGCGCGATCGTCAGCGCCGAGAGCTGCAGCTACGATCCGACCCGCAAGCTGATCATGGCGGTCAACCGCGGCGCCTCTCAGAAGGAAGCGCCGAACGACGGCTTCGTCTCGCTGATCAATCATGACGGGTCGGTCCACACCTCACGCTGGATCGGCGTGAACCGTAACGGGCTGGTGCTCAACCAGCCGTTCGGCAGCGACGTGCACGACGGCAAGCTCTACCTCGCCGACAGCGACGGAGACACCGCCGATGGCGCGAAGCGAGTCTCGGTCATCCGCATGTTCGACCTGAAGACCGGCACGCCGGCCGGCGAGATCGCAAGCCCCGACGTGGCCTGGCTCAACGATATCGAGGTGGCCGCGGACGGCACCATCTACGGATCGCAGACCGGTACCGCCGATGCCCAGACGCCCTGGCGGATTTACAGGATCACGCCCGACGGCAGGACCTCGATCTTCCTGGAAGGGGCGCCGCTGTCGCGCCCGAACGGCGTCGCCATCGACAAGGACGGCAATATCGTGGTGGTCAACATCGGCGACGATTCAGTGCTGACCTTCTCGCCCTCGGCGAAGCTGCTGAAGACCGAGCACGCGGCACAGGCCGGCAATGACGGCCTGGTGATCATGCCGGACGGCACCAAATATGTCAGCAGCGTGGTGAACGGCGGCATCTCGCGCATCCGGCCCGGCCAGGCAGCCACGCTCATCGCGGCGGGAATCCCCAGCGCCGCATCGATGTGCCTCGACGTGGACGCCAACCAGCTGGTCGTACCGATGAACGCGAACAACGCGCTGGCATTCGTGAAGCTGTGACGACCGGCCCCGATCGGGGCCGGTCCCACCTCACAGATACGTGGTTATCGCAGGTTTCTCCCACCAGAGATTGTCGCGGCCATTGGCGTAGTTGACCGGCGCATCCGCCAGTTCCTGCGGGGTCGCGTCGTCGAGACAATTGACGGCGATGCTGACGAAGTCTCCGCCGATCTGTTCGACATGGCCGTCACCGAACGGCGCGCAACCGCATGTCCGGCAGAAGCGGTGATGACCGGACAGCGTGCCGAACTGATAGTCCGACAGCGAGTCTCCGCCCTGGAGAAGGCGGAAGGCGTCGGGCTTGATGGTCACCCCCCAGGCCCGTCGCTTGGTGCAGATCGAGCAATTGCATCTGCCCGTGCCTGCGGCGAGATCGAGGTCGGCCTCGAACTTGACCGCGCCGCAATGGCAGCTGCCGTGATAGGTCTTGAGCATGATGATCTCCCTTTGAGTGTTGGCTCGTTCCGGGATCGACATACTGCCACCCTGCTGCCAGCATGGTGGCAGCAGCCTGTCATTAGGACCGTCTCATGCGCCGCGCCGACCGCCTGTTCGAGATCGTCCAGATTCTGCGCCGGGAGCGCCGCCCGATCACGGCCGACGCGATCGCGGCCGAGCTCGAAACCTCGAAACGATCAGTCTATCGCGACATCGCGGCGCTGATGGCGCAGCGCGTGCCCATCAGGGGCGAGGCCGGTATCGGCTATATCCTCGAAAACGGTTTCGATCTGCCGCCCCTGATGCTCAATCCCGAAGAGGTGGAGGCAGCGGTGCTCGGCGCGCAATGGGTGGCAGGGCATGGCGACCCGGCGCTCGCCCATGCGGCGCGCAACCTGATCGCGAAGATCGCCGCCGTGGTGCCGGCCGAGATGCGGGCGCTGGTCGACGATCCCGCGGCACGGACGCCGCCGGCATGGCAGATGCCCGAGGATGCGGTCGACGCCACCGGACTGCGCCAGGCGATCCGGGCGGGGCGCAAGATCGCCCTGTCCTATCGCGCCGAAAATGGCGAGCCGACTGAACGGATCGTCTGGCCGGCACTGCTCGGCTATCACCATAGCGCGAGAATATTGATCGCCTGGTGCGAGCTGCGCGAGGATTTCCGGAGCTTCCGGCTCGACCGGATCGTGGCGGCCGAACCGCTCGACACGCGCTATCCCGCCCGCCCAGCCCAGTTGCGGGCGCGATGGCTCGCGGAAGCGGAACGGCGGCGGCACGGCGATTCCCGTTGACGGAATCCTAGCCGAGCGTAGGGGCGGATTCATGAAAGCCCACAGCCTGCAGAAGCTACGCCGCTATCATCTGTATGTCGGCATGTTCCTTGCCCCTGCGATCATCTTCTTCGCGCTCAGCGGTGCGTTGCAGACGTTCCGCCTTCAGGAGGAAAAGGGCTGGGGCGGCACGCCGCCCGGATGGATCGTCTGGCTGGCGAGCGTCCACAAGGACGACCGGCTGCCTCAGCCGAAACAGGCGGGCGGCGACGAGCATGCGAAGCCGGCCGCCAAGCCGGCGCCCAAGGCGCCGCAGAAACCCAAGCCATCGGCCCTGCCCTTCAAGATCTTCGCGGTCATCATGTCGATCGGGCTGATCCTGTCGGCAGTGCTGGGCATGATCATCGCGCTGAACAATCGCGCGACCCGGCGGGTTTCGACGATCATGCTGGTGGCCGGTGTGGTGGTGCCGATCCTGCTGCTGAAGATCTAGGCGGCGCGTCGGTTACCGACGTCACTTCCAACCTTTTCGGCCACTGAACCTCCCGATTATGTCAGCTTCCCCCGGCGACGGCCGGGGCCCAGTTGGGAGAAAGAAGGGAACGGACGAAGCACCCAGATCAAGAATCCCGCAACTGGGCCCCGGCCTTCGCCGGGGAAGAAGAAAATGCACGCCTGAAGAAGACAAGCCCAGCAGCACCGCTCGTTGTTACGAGCGCCCGGGCACCAGCCTTCAAACAAATCCGGCATGACCACAGCAACGAAAACGGCCCGGGGCTTCCCCCGGGCCGTTCTCGTTACGCACCGTTCGCTTACGCTGCGAACTGGTTCATCGTGTTGTGCACGCCGCCGGCCTTCAGCGCCGCCTCTCCGGCGAAATATTCCTTGTGGTCGTCGCCGATGTCGGAGCCCGACATGTTCTGGTGCTTCACGCAGGCGATGCCCTGGCGGATCTCCTGCCGCTGCACGCCGAGGACGTAACCGAGCATGCCGGCCTCTCCGAAATATTCCTTCGCCAGATTGTCGGTCGACAGCGCCGCGGTGTGATAGGTCGGCAGCGTGATCAGGTGATGGAAGATGCCGGCCCGCTTCGCGCTGTCTGCCTGGAAGGTGCGGATACGCTCATCGGCCTCATCGCCCAGCTCGGTCCCGTCATAATCGACGCTCATCAGCTTGGCCCGGTCATAGGCCGAGACGTCCCTGCCCTCCGTCGCCCAGGCATCGAACACCTGCTGGCGGAAGTTGAGCGTCCAGTTGAACGACGGCGAGTTGTTGTAGACCAGCTTGGCGTTGGGGATCACCTCGCGGATTCGATCGACCATGCCGGCGATCTGTTCGATATGCGGCTTCTCGGTCTCGATCCACAGCAGGTCGGCGCCGTTCTGGAGCGAGGTGATGCTGTCGAGCACGCAGCGATCCTCACCTGAGCCGGCGCGGAACTGATAGAGGTTCGATGCCAGCCGCTTGGGCCGCACCAGCTTGCCGTCGCGGTTGATGACCACGTCCCCGCTGCGGGCGTTCTCCGGCGTGATCTCCTCGCAGTCGAGAAACGCGTTATACTGGTCACCCAGATCGCCCGGCTCCTTGCTGAAGGCGATCTGCTTGGTCAGGCCCGCACCGAGCGAGTCAGTCCGCGTGACGATGATGCCGTCCTCGACGCCGAGTTCAAGGAACGCGTAGCGGCAGGCGCGGACCTTCGCGAGGAAGTCCTCGTGCGGCACGGTGACCTTGCCGTCCTGGTGGCCGCACTGCTTCTCGTCGGAGACCTGGTTCTCGATCTGCAGGGCGCAGGCGCCCGCCTCGATCATCTTCTTCGCAAGCAGATAGGTCGCCTCGGCGTTGCCGAAGCCGGCATCGATGTCGGCGATGATCGGCACGACATGAGTCTGGTAATTCTCGACCGACGCGAGGAGCTGCTTCTCCTTGAGCTGGTCGCCTGCCTCGCGCGCGGCATCGAGCTCGCGGAACATCATGCCGAGTTCGCGGGCGTCAGCCTGGCGCAGGAACGTGTAGAGTTCCTCGATCAGCGCGGGAACCGACGTCTTCTCGTGCATCGACTGATCGGGCAGCGGGCCGAATTCCGAGCGGAGCGCCGCGATCATCCAGCCCGACAGATAGAGATAGCGCCGCTCGGTCGAGCCGAAATGCTTCTTGATGGCGATCAGCTTCTGCTGGCCGATGAAGCCGTGCCAGCAGCCGAGCGACTGGGTGTAGTTCGCGGGGTCGGCGTCATAGGCCGCCATGTCCTTGCGCATGATCGCAGCGGTATAGCGCGCGATGTCGAGCCCGGTACGAAAGCGGTTCTGGACGCGCATGCGCGCCACCGCCTCGGCATCGATCCCGTCCCAGGTGCCGTTCTTGCCGCCGATGATTTGGCCGAGCTGTGCGATGTCACTTTGGTAGGTCACGATACGTCCCTCGCTTGATGAAGTACGAGGATAAGTACACAAATTGACAATGGTTGGATCAAATTCACGAGAGAGAAGTGCGTTAAGCTGTAACAGCCTGCCAGATTCTTTAGTAAATCTGTAAATTTATAACAATTATCAATCCCCGCCGAATGTGAAAGGGGATACGCCGCGCTCGCGCTCGTTGATCAACAGAGCCCGCCCGATCGGGGGCGCCGAACGTTGCGGACAGCGATCGCGCAGACAGGCCCGACAGCCAAGGCCGATCGGCGTCGCCTCGCCCTTGAGATCGATTCCCCGCGCCGCCGCCAGCCCGTCGGCGAAGTCAGCGGCCACACCCAGCCCGACGGCGAATTCCGCCGGCACCGCGCCGTAGCGCCGGCCCTGCGGCGCCACGGTGCGCGCCATGGTGAACCAGCGGGCACCATCCTCCAGTTCGACCAGTTGCACGGCGAGCGTACCGGGCCGATCAAAGGCATGGTGCACACGCCACAGGGGGCAGCGCCCCTCGGCTTCAACGAGCGGCGACCCGCTCGCGCCCGAAAAGCGTTTCGACGCTTGCCCCGCGCGGTCGAGCCTGACCATGAAGAAGGGCAACCCGCGCGCGCCCACACGCTGCAAAGTCTGCAAGCGGTGCGCGACCTGCTCGAAACCGACGCCGAACCGACGCTGCAGCAGTTCGAGATCATAGCCAGTCGCCTCGCACGCCCGGAGGAAGCGCGCATAGGGCATCATCACCGCAGCGGCGAAATAGCTGGCGAGATGGCGACGATAGAGCCGCTCCGCAGCGCGATCGGCAAAGCCCGCACCCTTGACGAGCGCCTCGATCTCGCCCCGCGCCTCGATCTGGGCAAGCTGGAAGGCGGCGGCAAAGGTACGCGAGGCCGGATCCAGCGTCTCGCTCAGCTGCAACTGCCGGGCGTGGAGATCGAGCCGCCGCAGCAGATCAGGCATCACATCGACCGGCAGGATTCGGATGGTGAGCTGATGCTTGACCCGGAGGCGTTCAGCGATCGCGCCGTAGAGATCGCCCGCACCAAGCCGCAATTCGTCAGCCAGCTTCTCCGCCGCGCCGTCGAGATCGGCGAAATGACCACGCCACCGCTCGATCTCACGCCGCACCTCGGCGATCGGATCACTCGCCTCGCCCGGCGTCGTACCCACCCCGACCCGGTCATAGGCGCGGGCAAAGGCCTCGGCACCGCCCGGTGCACCCGCCAGCCATTCCTCGATCTCGTTCCGGTCGATTTCGAGGTCAGCGAACATCGGATCGGCGAGCCGGCGCCGGATTGCCGATTCCCCGCCGCCCGGCTCTCCCGCCGCGAGAGCGCGCGGATCGAAATCGAAACTTTCGGCCAGCTTGACCAGCAGCGAGGCCGACAAGGGTCGCTGATTGCGCTCGACCAGATTCAGATAGCTGGCCGAGATCGCCAGCACCTCGGACATCGCGGCCTGGGTAAGGCCCGCCTGGCGGCGCAGACGCCGCACCGCGTGTCCGGCAAAGAGCTTCCTGTCCGCCATTCCGCCCACCCTTTCGATGCACCCGCCTTCACCGGCATGGAGCAATTTGTCAACTCTTTACAAAATTTCAGGAATGAGCCGCGTAGCTAAGACATTACAACATTGCGGGCGGGTCCGCGCCGCCTGACTCACGTGGTTTCCCACGGTAACGCCTATCTCAGGCACTCCGTCCGGGTGGCCACCTTGTAAATCGCGCAACCATAGGAAGCCGCCTGAAGCGGCGCCTTGAAAGTTTCCTGGGGAGGAAAGGATGCCCGCCGACGGATACGTCGGCGGGCATTTCCGTCAGGCGGCGGCAAGGTGATTCCGGAACCACGCCGCCAAAGTCTCGACGGCCAATTCTCCGTCCGCAAGCGCGAGAAAAATGGTGACGAGTTCAACGTCATCACAACCGAGCAGATACCCGTTGAGCATGAGAAAGGTCTCACTCACCACCAGCGCTGTCCGCTTGTTGCCGTCCACGAAGGGATGATTGCGCGCGATTCCGAAAGCATAGTTCGCGGCAAGATCGGCGATGTCAGGCTCGCCATAGGCAACGAGATTTAACGGACGGGCCAGCGCGCTTTCGAGCATGCCCATGTCACGAATGCCCACTGCACCGCCATGCTCGGCAAGCTGCTCCTCATGAGCGGCAATCGCCACCGCGATGTCGACCCAGATCCAATCCCGCGCCACCGCTTATTTGGCGAGCTCGCGCAGGGCGTTTCGGCGCCGCTTCATCACCATGCGCGCAAGTTCCATCTGCTCGGCAAAACCTTGGTCATGCCGTCGGATGTGAATGCCCTCGGGCGTATCGCTGAGGTCGAGCGAATCACCCGCCTCCGCACCCAGTTTGGCCAGCACTTCCTTGGGCAGGATGACCCCCATCGAGTTGCCGATCTTGATCAGCTTCAACTTCTTCGTGGTCTTAAGGGGAGCGTTCATACGCATGTTATAACACTCGGGCGAGGATCGTTTCAATCGCTCATACGCTCCTGTCATCTGTGTCCGGGATTGCTTGCGGAAGGAAATGTCATCGTGGCGGCGACCAAGCATGGCGGCTCCAACTTCGTCATCTATGCGGCGCTCGCGGCCAATCTCGGCATCGCCGTCGCGAAGTTCGTGGCGGCGGCCATTTCGGGCTCGTCCTCGATGCTTACCGAAGGTTTCCACTCGGTCGTCGACAGCCTCAACCAGGTCCTGCTGCTCTACGGCCAGAAACGCGGGCGCCGACCGCCGGATGCCGATCATCCCTTCGGCTACAGCCGCGAGCTGTATTTCTGGAGCTTTGTCGTCGCGATCCTGATCTTCGCCGTCGGCGCTGGCGTGTCGATCTATGAGGGCTGGGTCCATATCACCGAGCCCGAGCCGCTCCGCGACCCGACGATCAACTATGTCGTGCTCGCGGTCGCCTTCGCGATGGAAGGCGCGTCCTGGCTGTTCGCCATGCGTGAGTTTGCCGGGTCGGTGCGCGGCACGAGCTGGTGGCAGGCAGTACGCGCGTCGAAGGACCCGGCCGGCTTCATCGTGCTGTTCGAGGATTCGGCCGCGCTGGCGGGCCTCGTGATCGCCGCGATCGGCGTGTGGGCAAGCCATGCCTGGAGCGATCCCCGAATCGACGGCGTCGCCTCGATCGCGATCGGCCTGCTGCTCGGCGTGGTCGCCGCCCTGCTCGCGCGCGAGGCGAAGGGCCTGCTGATCGGCGAAGGCGCCGATCCCGCGGTCGTCGCACAGGTGCGCAAGATCGTCGATTCACATCCGGAGATCATGTGGGTCAACCATGTCCGCACGCTCCACACAGCGCCCGACCGGATCTTCGTCGCGATCAGCGCCGATTTCCGCGCGACACTCAGCATGGGCGAAGCCGAACCGCTGATCGAGGCGATCGAAAGCGAGCTCAAGGCAGCGCTGCCGATGCTCTCCTCGATCTATATCCGCCCCGAACGGCGGGAGGATGCGCCCGTCCTCCATCTCAACGAAGCGGAGCGCGGTGATTGATGCCCGCCGGTTACTCTGCCGGCACCAGCTCGATCACGTCGATGATCGATTCGAACTTCGGCCAGGGCAGCACCAGCCGCCAGCGCCTGTCCTCGACACGCTCGATATAGCCGACCATGTCCCGGCCATTGTCGTGGCCATAGTCCATCGGCTTCTTCTCGTCGCCGAACATCATCGTGCCGAGAAACACCTGCCGCGAGGCACTGTCAGCGAACAGCAGCCCCACCGGGCGCTGCGATCCGCCAGCCTTGTACAGGCTTGATACCTCGCCCTCGTCGTTGACCCGGCATTCATAGGGTGGATAGGCAGTGAAATCGCGCATCGCGGTGCCGTTGGCGCCCAGCTTGAACACGCGGCAGCGATAACGCCCCGGGGGAGGCGCCGGATTCGTCAGCGCCCGGTCGGGCTCGAACAGGCTGCCCTGCCCCGTCAGGTCAGCGCCGCGGCCGGCAGCCCTGACCTTGGCCAGGGCGGTGAGCCAGGCGGTCCGCCAGGTGCGCAGCCTTTCCCGATCACGGTCGGTCACGACCTTGTGCCAGTCCACGCCCGCCGCCTTCAGCGCCGCCGGCAAAGGCGGTACCGGCACCGGCGGTGGCGTGGTCGTCGACACGATCGCCGGCGGCGCGGCAACCTCGACGGACTTGTGCGCCTTGCCGCCGCAACCGGCGAGGAGAGCGCAGCCGCACAGGCCGAGGGAGAGTCTTTTCAAGCGACCGGTTCTTTCTACAGCAAGGGTGCAGCTAACCATGCCCCGCCTCGAATGCCAACCCGATTGAACCCGAGGAAGCGCCTAGGCAGCAGTCCAGCCCCCATCGACCGACAGGTTCGCGCCGGTGATCGACTTCGCCTCGTCCCGGCACAGGAACAGCCCAAGTGCCGCCACCTGTTCCGACGTCACGAATTCCTTGGTCGGCTGAGCTGAGAGCAGCACATCGTTCAACACCTGCTCTCGCGTCATGTTCCGCGCCTTCATCGTGTCGGGGATCTGGTTCTCGACAAGGGGCGTCCAGACATAGCCGGGGGAGATGCAATTGGCGGTGATGCCGTCGGTCGCCGTCTCGAGCGCGATCGTCTTGGTCAGGCCCGCGATGCCGAACTTGGCCATCACATAGGCGCTCTTGTTGGGGCTCGCGACGAGCGAATGGGCCGAGGCGGTCGAGATGATCCGGCCCCATTTCGCCGCCTTCATGTACGGCACCGCAGCGCGCATCATGTACCAGGCCGAGGTCAGGTTGATCTTGATGATCGCCTCGAACGCGTCGGCCGGGAAATCCTCGATCGGCGCGACATGCTGGATGCCGGCATTGTTGATGATGATATCCGGCCCGCCAAGCTCGTCATGGCAGCGCTTGACCATCGCGGCGATCGCCGCCGGATCAGTCATGTCGGCGGCATCATACAGCGCCTTGGCACCAGTCGTCGCCTCAAGCGCGGCGCGTTCGGTCTCGATCGCCGCAGCATCGCCAAAGCCGTTGATCATCACGCTCGCGCCCTCGCCGGCCAGCGCCCTGGCATAGGCAAGGCCGATGCCCGAGGTGGAACCGGTGATGATCGCGCTCTTGCCCTTGAGGAACATGGGTATCTCCGTGGTTGAAAGGTCAGGTGGCGGATTTGGCCGGGGGACGCACCGTCAGGTCGAACGCCGCTGTCTTGCCGGTTTCGATATTGGCCGCAACGAGGCGCGCATTGACCATCGTCTCGGCGACCGCCTCGCGCCCGGCATGCCAGTGTTCGCGCATGGTCCGCGCCGAGAATTCGAAGTCACGCGACCCGCCTTCCCAGGCGTTGGTGCGATAGATGAGCTGGACGAGGCTGACCGGGTGTTCAGCCGAGCAGGCGGCGAGCGCCGCGACGTCGGGATCGTTCAGCATCGATTCCGGCAGCTTGGCGAGCACCTTGCGCGCAATCTCCCGGTCCTTGCGGATGCGCATCACCTGATTGGACACCTGCCGGGTCCTGCTCGAGAAGCGGATCTCCTTCTCGCGCGCCGCGACGTCCATGATCGTCTTGGGCCGTTCGGCTGCCGCAGCAAAGAGATCGACCTGGAACGCGAGCAGAGGCTCGGACTGGTTGTCCAGCACATGAGTCAGCGGCGTGTTGGAGACGAGTCCCCCGTCCCACCACCATTTCCCGTCGATCTCGACCGGCGGGAGCCCCGGCGGCAGCGCCCCCGATGCCATGATGTGCCGCGCGTCGATCCGGGTCGTGGTCGTGTCGAAATAGTTGAAGTTGCCGCTCTCGACATCGACCGCACCGACGGAGAGCCGCACCGGCCCGTTGTTCAGCAGATCCCAGTCGATCAGCGAATCGAGCGTCTCTTTCAGCGGTGCCGAATCATAGAAGCTCAACGCCTCGCACGTGCCTGGCGCGGCGAATACCGGCGAAACCATGCGGGGCGTGAAGAAGCCCGGCACACCAGCCGCCATGACATAGCCGGCCGACCATTCGTGCAGCCATTCGCGGATATGATCGTCGGGATAGATCGGGAAGCTGGGCAGGGAGGACGTCACCATGTCCCAGAAGGCGGTGAGCATCTCGACCCGCTTGTGCGGCGGATTGCCGGCGACGATCGCCGCGTTGACCGCGCCGATCGAGATTCCGGCGACCCAGTCGATCTCGATCCCGCGCGTCGCCAGCCCCTCGATCACGCCCGCCTGGAAACTGCCGAGCGCCCCGCCGCCCTGGAGCACCAGCGCGACGCAATCGGGCAACGGCAGCGCATCAGCCTGGCGCGGCGGCCTGGTGGGTTCGACATCGGCCATCGATCTCGCCATGCGCCGCCGCGACGGCGGGATCAACGGCAGTTTGATGAAAAGCGCGTCACGCACGGTCGGCGGGCGGCACGAAAGGGCGTGACGCCCGAATATCGCCGCGACGCTTGCAACAAGCCGGGCCGCCGCGCATTCATGCCGCATCGGCAACGACCCCGGAACACTGCCATGCGGCTCGACGATTTCGATCCCAACATCAATGTCGAGGATCAGCGCGGACAGGGCGGCGGGTTCGGCGGCGGTGGCGGGGGCGGCGGCATGCTGTTCGGGCTGCTGCCGCTGGTGTTCAGCCGGTTCGGCTGCGGCGGCGTGGTCGTCCTGCTGATCGTCTTCGCGGTCTTTGGCGGCGGTCTCGGCTCGCTCACCGGCGGGGGCAGCCAGCTCTCGGCGCCGACGACACAGGTCAGCGATCGCCAGGCCGGGGGTACCGACACGAAATCGAGCTGCACGCTCAATGCGGCGAGCAAGGCGGCGTGCAACGCGTTCAGCTCGGCGGACAAGACCTGGGCGGCGCTGTTCAGCCGCGGCGGCGAACGCTTCGTCCAGCCCAAGCTGGTCTTCTATGGCGGTGAAGGCCGGTCGGGCTGCGGCGCGGCGCAAAGCGCGATGGGCCCGTTCTACTGCCCCAGCGACCAGGGTATCTATCTCGACACCAGCTTCTTCGACGAACTTGCCACCCGCTTCGGCGCCAAGGGCGATTTCGCGCAGGATTATGTGATCGCCCATGAATTCGGCCACCACATCCAGAACCTGCTCGGCACCTCCGACAAGGTTCAGCAGCAGATGGCGCGATCAAGCCGGGCCGAAGGCAATGCGCTGTCGGTACGGCTCGAACTCCAGGCGGATTGCTTCGCCGGCGTCTGGGCCGCGCAGAATCGCGACCGCATGGAGCCGGGCGACCTGGAAGAGGGCATGACCGCCGCCCATGCGATCGGCGACGACACGCTGCAGCAGGAGGCGCAGGGGCGCGTGGTGCCCGACAGCTTCACCCATGGCACCTCGGCGCAGCGCATGGCCTGGCTGAAGCGCGGGCTCGACAGCGGCGACCCCAACCAGTGCGATACGTTCAGCGGGGCAATCTAAAGGCCGCCGATATCGTACGGTATCTCGGCACCAAGCCCCATCGCGGCGAGCGGCGCATCCACGGCGCGGCCCGGTGATCCCGTGCGCCGCTGCCACGGGGCGAAGGGCAGCATCAGACTCTCCAGCCGCTCGACCAGGCCGAACAGTGAGTCGTCGTCGAGCCGGTAGCCGGGCAGATCTTCCATATGATGGCGGATGCGCCGGGCGAGCGATTCCTTCCTGACGCAGCTCTCGCCCGAGAACCGGCGCAGGCAGACGGCATAGCCTCCGTCAGTCCAGCTCGCCCATTCGGCCCCGGCGCAACGGGTGGCGCCTTCGGGATCTACATTCGCGTTCGCGAAGGCGCCGGGAAAGGCCAGAATGGCAAGCGGTTCGACGGCCAGCGCCTCGACAAAGGTCGCGATGAAATGCGCGCGATTCCGCACCGCCGCTTCCTCGGCGGACAGGCCATGCTTCAGACCAAGCAGCGCACGACGCCCCCACCAGACGGCAGCCGGAGCATACCAGAGCCTGCCGGACGGCGGCCCTTCGGTCGCTTCGAGCGCACTCCACCAGACGCCGTCATGCTCGGCATAGATCGGACCAGGCATTGCACCGGCCGCGACGAGGCATTCGACGAAATCCGGGGCAGCACCAATCTGTCGGCAGAAGAGGTCCGGCGTCAGGAACCAGCGCTGGACATAAGCGAGATTTGTCATGCCCCTGCCATACCGCAGGAAGCAGAAAAGATGCTTCGGCCGCGGCCGAATGATGCCCTGCCATCAATGCTGGCACTGGACATGAAAGGGTGAGGACAACCGGCGCGAACCGGTCGCCCTCACCCCGCGCCGCTACGCGGCTTTCTCCTCTCCCGCCGGGAGAAGGGAATAGTATCAATAGGTGCCCGAGAAACTCCGGTTGAGGATATGCGGGCCCTTGCCGGCATCCTCGGCCCTATTCTCGTTGAAGAAGGCGCCATTGCGCTCTTCGTCGCGCCAGTGCGCCTTGGCATCCTCGGCAGTCTTGCGGATCTTCACCTTGTCGTCGACCAGATCGATCCAGCGCGACGGGATCGAATGGTGCCGTCCGCCGGCATCGGCATCGCTCTTCGTCAGGATGATACGATCGCCGCGCACCTTGTCGACGGTGCCGACATGCTCGCCATCGGAGCCGAGCACTTCCATATGTTCGGCGACCTTCGACAGCGCGCTGCGCTGAGTCTGCCGTTCGGTGCGCCAGGAGCCGAACTCGTTCTCGAACTTCGAGCGGTTCTCGCGGCGGTATTCGTCATAGTCGCGGTCGAGCGCGTCGATCTGCGACCGGCGCCAGCTATGATAGTCGTCGTCGCGCGCATAGGGGCTGTGCCCACGCCCGCCGCCGTGGCGCTCGTCGTAACGCGAGTCCAGTTCGCGGCGGCGCTCTGCCTCCTCGTCGCCGAACCACGAACGGACCTCGTCACCGGCACGGCTGAAGAAGTCCCGATCCTGATAGTCATACCCTTCGGGCCGTCCGCGATCGCGGCGATGGTCATAGGCGTCCGGACGCCCATGATCGCGGTCGCCGGTCTCGGTGAAACGATGGCCGTCCGCCCCGTAGCTGCCGCGATAGTCGCCCTGGAAGCCGGCATCCCGGGTATAGCGGCGCTGGCCCTGGCCGAGCGAGCGCTGGTCGCGATAGGCATAGCCGGAATTGCCATAGTCGCGCGGCCCGTAGTCGCGCTGGCCAAAATCCCGGCCGCGTCCGCGGCCAAGCTCGCCGGCCGCCTGATATTCGCGAGCGCTTGAATAGGTATAGTCCTGACCCGACCCATAATCGCGGGTGTAGTTCCCCTCCGCACTGTCCGAATAATCGGCCTGCGGGTTGGTGTTCCGGAGATAGCGTCCATTGTCCATGACGACGTCCTTCCTTCAATTCTGCGGCGCCGGCGGGCCACAATATCGCGCCCGCCCGACAGCCAAGAAAGGAATGAAAGCCGTGTTTGTTCCGATAGTTACGCGGACGTAGCGAAATCTCGCCGCGTCCTTCGCGCGGTTCGGCGCAGGGAAAGTTCGGAAGGCCCGGGCGATCCGGTTGCATCGCCCGGAAAGGCTCGCTAAACGCGCGGTTCCGGCCCGAAATACGGACCCGGAGCGGGTGCGGGGCTGTAGCTCAGATGGGAGAGCGCTGCAATCGCACTGCAGAGGTCAGGGGTTCGATTCCCCTCAGCTCCACCAGCGCCCGCCCATACAATGCCGCGATCACTCGCCCGCCGCCATCTCCCCCATCGTCACATAATCCAGCTTGCCGGTGCCGAGCACGGGCAGCGCCTCGACCACGCGGATTTCGCGCGGGATGGCCAGTTCCGCCACGCCGTTCGCCTTGCCCCACGCCTGGAGCGCAGCGGCGGTCGCGTCCTTGCGGCTGGTGAACAGCACGAGCTGCTCACCCTTGCGCGCATCAGGGCGGGTGACGACGGCATGCTCCGAGTCAGGCCATAGCGCGGCAGCATAGCCCTCGACCGCCGGGAGCGAGATCATCTCACCGCCGATCTTGGCGAAGCGCTTGGCGCGGCCGCGGATGGTGACGAAGCCGGCCTCGTCGATCGTGACGATGTCGCCGGTATCGTGCCAGCCTTCGGCCGGGGGCTGGAGCTGGCCCGGCGCATCGACCTTGAGATAGCCGGCCATGATGTTCGGCCCGCGGATCGACAGGCGCCCGCCCTCCTCGATACCGGGCACTGCCTCAAGCGTCGCCTCGATCCCCGGCAGCAGGCGGCCAACGCTGCCCGAGCGGAAATACATCGGGGTGTTGACCGCGATCACTGGCCCCGCCTCGGTCGCGCCATACCCTTCAAGGATGCGCAGGCCGAACTTGTCGGCATAGGCACGCCGCGTCTCGTCCCGCACGCGCTCGGCCCCGGCGAAGATGTAGCGCAGCGAATAGAAATCATAGCTGTGCGCCATGCGTGCATAGCCGGCGAGGAAGGTGTCGGTACCGAACAGGATCGTCGCATTGGCGTCATAGGCCAGCGCGGGCACGATCCGGTAGTGAAGCGGGCTCGGATACAGCAGCGTCTTGATGCCGCTGAGGATCGGCAGGAGCGTGCCACCGGTCAGGCCGAAGCTGTGGAAGACCGGCAACGCGTTCAGCACCAGGTCGCTCTTGTTGAAGTCGATCCGCGCCGACAGCTGCAGGCAATTGGCCAGCAGATTGCGATGAGTCAGCACCACGCCCTTGGGCAGGCCTTCCGATCCGCTGGTGAACAGGATCACCGCGCCGCTCGTCGGCGCGACCCCGCGACGGCGATGCAGCCGGCCGGCAAAGCGGGTGGCGAGTAATGCCCGCAACTTTGCCCCGGCACCGATGCCGGCCGCGACGTCCTCGAGATAGCGGATCGCGATACCCTCCGCCGCCAGCCCCTCGGCCACTGCCTCGAGCTTGGCCTGGGCGATGAAGGCGCGCGCGGTGACGATGGTGCGGACCTCCGCCGCTATGCACGCCGCCTTCAGATTGGCGAGGCCGGCGGTGTAGTTGAGCATCGCCGGCACCCGCCCGATCGCCTGGAGCGCGAAGAAGGTCGCCACCACGCTCGACACATTGGGCAGCAGCACGCCGACCGCCTCGCCCTGCCTCGTGCCAGGCTCGAACGTGCGGCCGAGCGCCAGGCTGCCGGTGATCAGCCGTTTGTAGGTGAGCGGATCGCGCTTGATGTCCTCGACCACGGCGGTGTGGCCGCCATGAATGTCCTTCGCGTCGAGCAGCGCCTGGAACAGGGTCCGGTCGATGTCCGAGGTGGCGAAGATCATGTCGCTCATCACGTCGTAGAGCTGCCGCCCGGCGATGGCGCGGCGGGCACGCGCGCTCATCTGCCCCTCGATCACGAAGCGACGCGGCGGCAGGATCGTCAGGCTGATCTGCGGGAAGGTGCGCCGCCTGACCTTGCCCTTGAGATAGGAGAAAGGCGTGAACTGCGCCCCGTCGATGCGCACCGGAACGATCGGCGCATCGGCCTTGTCGGCGACCATGCCGGGGCCGTCGAAGATCTTCATCAGCGCGCCGGTGACGGTGATGCGCCCCTCAGGGAAGATCACCAGGGTATTGCCGCCGCGCACCGCCTTGACCATCGACTTGGCCGACATCGGATTCGTCGGATCGACCGGAAAGGCGCGGAACAGCTTCAGCGCCGGCTGGATCCACCACAGCTTCACCACCAGGCTGTTGACCGCGAACACCGGCTTACCGGGCAGGAACACAGCCAGGAGCAGTCCGTCGAGCCAGGACACGTGATTGACCACGACGACGGCACGCTCGCCCGGTTGCGGCATATTCTCGGCGCCGTGCACCTCGATGCGATAGACCAGGGTGAGCAGGCCGCGCAGGAGCGACTTGATCACCGTCTCCGGCAACAGCCAGCAGGAGATCAGTGCGATCGCCATGGTGGAGAAGCCGAGCGCCCCGATCACGCCCGGGATGCTCGCGCCCTGGGCCTGGATGAAGAGGACGACCGCCACCACCGCGACCATGATCGCCGCGTTGACGATATTGTTGGCGGCGATGATGCGCGAGCGTTCCTTCGGCGGGGTCGCTGTCTGGAGGATCGCATAGAGCGGCACGACGAACATGCCGCCGGCAGCCGAAATACCGACCAGATCGACCAGCACGCGCCAGTTGCCCGGATTCTTCGCGAACTCCCAGGAGGTCACCGGCGTGCCCGGGATCGGATAATGGCGGGTGGCGAGCCACAGGTCGATCATGAAGGCCGCCATCGCAAGTGCCGAGGCCGGCACGTATTTCGCCGACACGGCTCCCTTGAGCAGCCGGTTGACCAGGGTCGAGCCGAGCGCGATCGAGACGGAGAAGATGATCAGGAACAGGGTCACCACGCCTTGCGTGCCGCCCAATGCGCCTGAGACCAGCGGCAGGAAATTGGTGACGAGGATCGCGCCGACCGCGAAGAACCAGCTGATCCCGAGGATGCACAGCCACACCCCCTCGCCCTCATGCGCCGACTTCAGGATCTGCCAGGTGCTGCGGAATGGATTGCGGTCGATCCTCAGGTCGGGCGCCGCCGGCGGCGCGGGCGGGATCGCCAGGCTTGCCGCGAAGCCAACGCCCGCCAGCGCGGTCGCGGCCAGGCCGCATTCCCAGGCCGGCAGCACGCCGGTCACCGCAAGCAACTGCCCGCCCAGGATGGCGAGGAAGGTGCCTCCCTCGATCAGGCCGGTTCCCCCGACGATCTCGTTATGCTGGAGATGCTGGGGCAGGATCGAATATTTGACCGGCCCGAAAAAGGTCGAATGCATGCCCATCATGAACAGGGCGGTCAGCAGCGCCGGCACCGACTGGAACCAGAAGCCGATCAGGCCCAGACCCATGATGGCGATTTCAGCGCCCTTGATGATCCGGACCAGCCGGGCCTTGTCCCACGCATCCGCAATCTGCCCCGCCATTGCCGAGAAGAGGAAATAGGGCAGGATGAACAGCCCGGTCGCGATGTTGCCGAGCAGGGCGACATGGTTCGGGTCCTGCGGGAACAGCGTGTAGGTCGCGAGGCTGAGCATCGCGAACTTCAGGACATTGTCGTTGAACGCCCCAAGGAACTGGACGACGAACATCGGCGCAAAGCGCCGTTTCGCGAGCAGCGAGAAATCGGGTGCCGACATTGATCAGGTGCCTCCCAGCGGAACGGGCGATCATGGCGGACCGACGCGCCTTCACCAAGGCATGTCTGCACCGATCCGGAACCACCCGTCCAAATCCCGGCGACTCGCCGGACGATGAGGAGATGCCATTAAATTGAACGCTGTTCAATAAATAAATTAGACACCGTTCAATTTTAACCCTAATCCCTTTCCCATGGGGCGCAGATCGGATCATTCACGCGAGGAACTGGAGGAACTGATCCTCGCCGAAGGCCACAGGCTGCTGGCTGAAACCGGCTATGCCCGCTTCTCTGCGCGCGAGGTGGCGAAGCGGATCGGCTATTCGATCGGCACGATCTACAATGTGTTCGGCAGCCTCGACGCGCTGCTGCTGGCGATCAACAGCCGTACCTTCGTGTTGTGGGCGGCCTGGCTGCGCGAGAAGCTTGCAGGGGCTGGCGACGACCGGATCGCAGCGCTGGTCACCGGCTATTTCGACTTCGCGGAGCGCAATCCCAATCTGTGGATGGCGATCTACGATCACCGCCAGCCGCCGGGCACCGAAATGCCCGAGGGCTATCGTCGGCTGCGCAGCGGGCTGACCGGAATCGTCGAGACCGAGATCGCCCATGTCCTGCCCGAGGACCGGCGCGGCGAGGCCCCTGCCCTGGCCCGATCGCTGGTGGCCCTGGTCCACGGTCATTGCGAGTTCGCGCTCAACGGCACCTTCGCGCTGCTCGGCGAACAGGACCCGCAGGCGGCTGCGCTCGCCCGGGTACGCGAGGCGCTCGCGGCGGGCGGGGCGACGGGAGCGGCTGTCGGCCGGGCATAGTCAGCCAGCCGTGCGTGTCGGGCGGGGAGAGGTGGTCCCGCTGCGCGCAACCACCTCTCTCACTTCCCTCATTTGCCCTCGATCGTCGCCTTCGCTGCCTCGAGCCGTACCGCATAGGCCTCGAGCACCTTGGCCGTCCGCCCGGCATAGATATTGGCATCGTCGAAGCGCCGCTCCTCGATGGCCTCGCGCACGCCCGGCAGCGTCTTCGCACCATAGCCGGTGAAACGGCCCGGCGCGTAGATCATGTGCTTGTACCAGGGCCGGCCCGGCAGGCCGCGCTCATCGAGCAGGAGCTGGTCGATATCGCGGAGCTGCGCATTGAGCTTCACGCGCCGCGCCTGATCGAGCTTGCCGCCCTTGTCGGCATAGGCGCTGTCATAGGCGCTCGCCGCGGCCTTCAGCCGATCGACCGCATCCTCAAGCGCCGCCAGCTCGATATGCGGCGTGTTCGCCTCGGCCGCCACCGGCCCAACCGGCTTGAGCGGATCGCTCGCGATACGGAAAGCACCGTCGGCCAGCAGCTTCTCGCGCTTGCGATCTTCGGTCCGGCGATCCTCGGCGAGCTTCTTCACCTCGCCCAGATAAGTCGAGACGGTATCGGCGAAATCGCCGAAGCGCTGCGGCGGCGTGTCGGCGTCGGCGACACGCAGCACCAGTCGCCCGACCGTCTTGGACAGCGCCGCGCCATATTTCAGGCCGGGATCGTCGAAGGTCGTGAAGTGGTGATAGCTGTCATAGATCGAGTGATAGACGCCGCCGCTCTCCTCCTCGCCGCCGAACCCGATATTGAGCGCCGGCAGGCCGAGATGCTGCAGATAGGCCGAATAGTCGGATCCCGACCCAAGCGCGCCCATCGGCACGTCGCCGCCTTTTTCCGCCGCTGCCAGCGCGGCATCGTCGACGCGGCCGATCTTGTCATAGGCCCGGGCGCGCAGCCCTGCCCTGGCGCGCTCCGCGACGCTGACGCCGGTCTGCGGGTCGGTCACGTCGGCGGCGACCGAATTCACCAGATGCTGGAAATCATGGCTGCCCTCCGCGCCCAGGAAGCCGCGGCCATTGCCATCGGTGTTGATGTAGAGGACCGCCTTGGCCTTGAGTTCGGCCGCATGGGTTTCAGCCCATTCGGTCGAGCCGAGCAGCATCGGCTCCTCGGCATCCCAGCTTGCATAGACGATCGTCCGTTTCGGCCGCCAGCCCTGCTTCCACAGGCCGCCAAGCGCCTTCGCTTCGGAGAGCATGGCGACATTGCCCGACAGCGGATCGGACGCACCGAACACCCAGCCGTCATGATGGTTGCCGCGCACCACCCATTGGTCGGGATATTCCGATCCCTTGAGAGTCGCGATCACATCATAGATGGTCTTCAGCGACCAGTCGGACTTGACCGCGAGATGCACCTGCACCTTGCCGTCGCCGCCGGTGTGATAGGCGATCGGCAAGGCACCCTGCGCGCCATTGGCCACCAGCGGCCCACCGAGACGCGACAGCAGCTTGCTCGCATCGCCATAGGACATGGGCAGCACGGGAATCTTCAGGATGGTCACCGCATCCTTGCGATCGATCCGCTTGGCATTCGCCGTGGAACCGATGCCCGGGGTCAGCGGGTCGCCGGGATAGACGGTCATGTCGGCGACCGAGCCGCGCTGCACGCCGAAATCGGGACGGGCGCCCCCCTTCGGATAGACGTCGCCGTCACCGTAGCCGTCCTGTTGCGGATCGGAATAGATGATGCAGCCGATCGCGCCATGCTCCTGCGCCAGCTTGGGCTTAAGGCCGCGCCAGCCGGCACCGTAACGGGCGATGACGATCTTGCCCTTCACGTCGATTCCGCGCCGCGCGAGCGCTTTGTAGTCGTCGGGCAGGCCGTAATTCACATAGACTAGGTCACCGGTGACATCGCCGTCGCCCTGGAAGGCGACATAAGGCGGCAGCGCGCCGGCAAGGTTGGCCGAGGTGTCGTCGCCCGGCACCGCCGGTTCCTGCCCGCCAAGCACGATCTTCTCGGGCGCGACCATCTCGACAACGGTCGAGATCGGCGTGGGATAGAGCACCTGGAAGGTCTCGATCTTCGCATCCCAGCCCCATTCCTTGAACTTCGCCAGGATGAACTCGGCATTGGCCTTGTCGTGCGGCGATCCGACATGGTTGGGCGCGGAGGACATGGTCTTGAGCCAGTCCATCTGGTCCTGCGAGCTCACGCCCGCGTCGAACGCCGTTTCATTGGCCTTCTGGTCCGCCGGTGCAGCGAGCCCCGCCTGCGCCAGCACCAGGGCGCACGCGCCCGCCATCAGAAATCCGAGCTTCGCCATGTAGAGAATCCCCCTGCGACCTGTGTGTTGGCGCAGCATGCCACGCCGGCACCGCGATGCAACGGTGAAGCGCGAAAGCATGTGCCGATATGCGGACTGAAACTCGCCGCCCCTGCCGCGAGGCATGTCGCAGCACGGTCATCCGGCGCTTCAACGGCGCTTCGTCACTGGCTGCCGGCAAATCCGTTTCGCGCCCGGCTCGAAAGGCAGTTCATGGCCACGCTGGTAAGCTGCGCCTGGCATGCCTACACCAGCCCCATGCCCGACGTGTCGCCCCCCATCCCCGCCGCCACGCTCGTCCTGTTCCGCGAAGGACCGGGCGCGCCCGAACTGCTGATGGTGGAACGCTCCAAGGCGATGGTCTTCGCTGGCGGAGCACTGGTCTTCCCCGGCGGCCGGGTCGACCCGGGCGATCATGCGCTGGCGCTGACGCTGCCCGGCGACCCCGAGGACATGGCGGCGCGTATCGCCGCGATCCGCGAGACGGTCGAGGAGGTGGGCGTTCCGGTCGGCCTGAATCCCGGGCCGGATGCCGATGCCCTCGCTGCTCTCCGCGTGGCGCTGCACGCCGGCATGTCGTTCGGCGAAGCGCTGCACGACGCCGGGCTCGCGCTTGACCCCGCACCGCTCGTCCCCTTTGCCCGCTGGCTGCCGGCGCATGCGCATATGCGCATCTTCGACACGCGCTTCTATCTCGCGCGCATGCCCGAGGGAGTATCCGAACCGGTGGTCGACGATACCGAGAATGTCCGCGTCTTCTGGTCGACGGCGCAGGCAGTGCTCGACGATGCCGATGCCGGCCGCGCACGGATCATCTTCCCGACCCGCCGCAATCTCGAACGCCTCGCGCGCTTCGCCAGCTTCGACGAGGCGGCGGCCGACGCGGCACGCTACCCGATCCGTCCGGTCACGCCGTGGGAAGACCAGATCGGCGGCGTGCCCCACCTCCGCATCCCCGACGATCTCGGCTATCCGGTCACCGCCGAACCGATCACGAGCGCCCTGAGAGGTTGAGAGGGCGGGGCTGATGCAGGCGGCAATGCGGACGGCACGGGGGCTCGTCGGCGGCATGACGATCGCCGCGATCGTGCTGGCGATCGCGTTGCTGCTGTTCGCCGCGTTGCGTGGCCGGCCGCAGGACCTGCCCTGGACCCCGCTCGACCTGAGCCAGCCGATCGGCATGATGACCGGACGCAAGCTCGCCGGACTGACCGACGATTTTCCCAGATGCCGGGCGCTGCTCGACAGGGCGGGGGTGCGGTACACAGTGCTGGCCGAGGTAAAGGCTGGCCGGTGCGGCTATGCCGACGGCGTACGCTTCGACTCCGGCGGATCCCGGCGCGCCGCCTATTCGCCAGCCGATCTCGGCACCGCCTGTCCGGTGGCGGCGGCCCTGTCCGTGTGGGAGTGGAACGTGATCCAGCCCGCCGCGCGCCGGTTGCTTGGCAGCCCGGTCGCGACGATCGAACATTTCGGCAGCTATAATTGCCGTCGCATAGGCGGCAGTACGGCGTGGAGCGAGCACGCCACTGCGGACGCGATCGACATTGCGGGCTTCCGCCTGGCGAACGGCAAGCGCATCACCGTAGCGGCCGACTGGAAAGGCGACGGGCCCGAAGCGACGTTCCTCCATGAGGCCCGCAACGGCGCGTGCCGCCTGTTCTCGACCACATTGTCACCCGACTATAATGCGGCGCACCGGGACCATCTGCACCTCGATCAGGCGGCACGCGGCGCGTTCGGGTGGCGGGCGTGCCGGTGAATACCGCCCCTCCCGTCAAGGGAGGGGAAGCAAAAGATCAATGCGGCAGCGCGGGCGCCTCGACCTTTTCCACCCATTTCGGGAAGAAGGCAGGCTGGCGGTTCGACCAGCCCGATGCGGTTGCGGCCGCCTCGCTGATCGACTGAAGCAGTTTGCGGCGCAGGTCGGGATGGAGATGGGGCAGCGCCGCCGCCGAACAGAACGCCGCGGGCAGCCACGGCCGCACCTCGGCGCCGATCAGCCGCTCATAGAGGAAGCGATAGGCCGAGAAAGTGGTGAGCCGTCCCTGCCCCAGATCGAATGCCGTCACCGTCATCAGCGGCGCCAGGAACGGCTCGACCGAGTCGAGACCGCTATCGTCGGGGATGATCGAGCGGATATCGGGAAGGCGGGCATAGAGGCGGGCCTGGGCGCGGATGCTGGCTGCTTCGACCACGTCGCGCGACCAGCGGCTCATCGCGTCGTCGCGGTCGAGACCGATGTCGAGCGAGCGCCGGATATAGCGCTGGGTCGAAGAGCTGAAACTCGCGAATTCCTTCATCTCGGCCAGCGTCATCGCGCCATTCGCCGGTTTCATCTTGGCACCCATATCGTCACCCCACCCGCAATCGTGGAACCGGTGCCGATGATGCGCCAGGATGGTTAACAGTGTCCTTAACGCGCCGTCGTCCGGCGTTAAGCATCGAATCACAGTTCCTGCTGCGATGCAACAAAGGTTGCGACGAACGGTGTGTTGCTGACCGAAAAGTGCGGACAAGTGCGATAGTTGCGCAACATGTCACTGAAACCGCCCCTCTCCGCGGACGCGGAAAGGGGCGGTGCGTTCCGTAATATTCCTGAGACGGCTCGGGCGCCGGCGGGCTCAGCCCGCCTTCTCTTCCTTCAGGCGCGCCTCTTCGTCGGCGTCATAGCCGGAGGATGCCGGCGGCGCGTGATTGTGCACCGGCTGAGTCGAGGAAGGCGGGTCGGACGCATCCATAGATTCATCGAGCGCAGCATCGAGCCGTGCCTCCTTGCTTTCAGGATCGCGCTCGAGCCGGGCGGCGATGGACGCATCCTGCCCGGCCTCCTGCCGGGGGTGGTGGATCGCCTCATTCTCCTCCGGATCGCCTGCAGCCACGTCCCGGCTGTCGGGCGTTTTCTGATCGATTGTCGTCCGGTCCTCGGTCATCGCCACTCTCCTGGGCTGTTACGAGAGTAGAACGAGCGACCCGCCGGATGCGTTCCTGCGCACGTGATCCGGCGACGCCGGGATCACCCGTCGATCCGGCGAACCACCACGCGTTGCTGGTTCATCACCGCCCGGCCGAAGACCGTCATGAACGCGATGTCGGTCGCGTCGCGCCCCACCGCCACGCGGGCGAGATCGCTGCACGACGCCATGCCGGTCGCATCCACCAGATGCCATGCCCCTGCCAGCCACAGTTCTGCAACGGCGTGGAAATCGGGCGGATCGACGCCCGGCGCATAGGCCGACACGCACCGCGCCGGGATTCCACCTGCTCGTGCCAGTGCGACCAGCAGATGGGCATAGTCGCGGCACACGCCGCGGCGATCGGCAAAGGTCATCAGTGCCGTCGTCACGCCGCTGCTGCTCCCCGACGCGTAGGTCAGATGCCCGCGCACCCAGTCGCCCATCGCGGCGGCAAGCGCGCCGCCTTCGAGCCCGGCAAACTCCTGCTCGACAAATCCTTCGAACTTGTCCGACTCGCAATATCGGCTGGGCAGCAGATAGGGGATGGTCACCGCCGGCAGCATTCGCGCCGGGGTCGGCGCCAGCGCGGCCAGATCGGCCACGCCCCGGTCGATCGCCACCACCGCGCGATATTCGACACGGAAAGCGCCGTCGCCCCGCGCCCAGGTCCGCTGGCCGATCCCTTCCTCGCCCCGCACGGCGCGCAGCGGTTCATTGCAGTAGATACTGAGGTCCTGCTGCTCCAGCCGCTGATCGGCCATCGCCGCCGCCTCGACCAGCAGCAGCACGTCCGCCGAGCCTTCGATCCAGTAATCGAGCATCACGTCGATCGCGAGGCGCATGGTGATTCCTAAATCCCCTCTCCTTCCAGGAGAGGGCGGGAGCCCCGAGGGGCGGAAGGGCAGGGTTGGTGGGAGAAAGAGCCCATCACGCACAACAAAAGGCCCGGCAGGTCTCCCCGCCGGGCCTCTCGTTTGAGCGATCAAGCCGCGTTCTAGTTCCGGTTGCCGAACAGACGCAGGATGAACATGAACATGTTGATGAAGTCGAGATACAGGCTCAGCGCCGACATGATCACGACATGCTGCTCGGCGCTGGTGCCGGCGACCTGAGCATACATGCTCTTGGTACGCTGCGTGTCATAGGCGGTGAGGCCAGCGAACAGCAGCACGCCGACGATGCTGATCACCAGTGCGAACGCACCCGACTGGAAGAACAGGTTCAGCAGGCTCGCCACGATCAGGCCGACCAGGCCCATGATCAGGAAGGTGCCGAATGCCGACAGGTCACGCTTGGTCGTGTAGCCGTAGAGGCTGAGACCACCGAACGCCGCCGCCGTCGCGAAGAACGACTGAGCGATCGAGGTGCCGGTGTAGACGAGGAAGATCGTCGACAGCGACAGGCCCATCGCCACCGCGAAGCCCCAGAACATCGCCTGCAGCGTGCCGGCGGACATCCGCCCGCCGCCGAAGCTCATGCCGAACACGAAACCGAGCGGCGCGAGCATGATGACATACTTCAGCAGGCCGCCGCCGAACATGATCTGCGCGGCCGGCGAGGTCGCGCCGCCCCAGGAGAAGGCCATCGCGACGATACCCGTCAGCAGGATCCCCGAGAACATGTAGTTATAGACCGACAGCATGTAGCGGCGCAGACCCGCGTCAAACGCCTCGGTGCGTGCGCCCGTTGCCGTCGCGAACGATGTCGCGCCAGATTGGGGGTCGGACCAATTAGCCATTTCGAAAACGCTCCTTTGACCCGGCATCATGCCGGATGACCGGAATATCGCTCTTATCAGAGGGGTTTTCAAGACAATCCGGCGGGCGTGTCTTAGGGGTCAGCAACACTTTATTACAAAAGCCGGCGCAGGAGATGACAATGACGACAGGCGCGGTAGAATCGCGCGCATGCACCGCCTGTTCGTCGCCCTGCGTCCACCTCCTGCGATCCGCGCCGCCCTTGCCGCGACGATGGACGGCGTGCCCCAGGCACGCTGGCAGGATGACGACCAGCTCCACCTGACCGTCCGCTACATCGGCGCGGTCGACGGCCGCACGGCGGAGGATATCGTGCTGGCGCTCGGTCAGGTCCATGCCCCGCCGGTCGAGGTGGCGCTGTCCGGCGTCGGCGCCTTCGACAAGAAGAACCGCATCGATGCGCTATGGGCCGGCGTCGCCCCGCATGACGCGCTCGCCGCGCTTCACCGGAAGATCGATCACGCGCTCGTCCGCCTCGGCCTGGCGCCGGAGGGCCGTGCCTATCTGCCGCATGTCACCCTCGCCCGGATCAGCCGCGGTGCGGGCTTCGGGCCTGAGATCGAGCGGTGGCAGGCGGCCCATGCCGGCCTGGCCAGCCAGCCCTTCACGATCGAGCATATGACCCTGTTCGAAAGCCATCTCGGCGGCGAAGGCGCGCGATATGACGTCGTGGAACGCTGGCGCCTCGACTGAGGCCGAATCCGCTTCCGTATCCTCCGCGCTCTGCTAGCCTCACCGGGCAAAAACAGATGGGGAGGATCATGGCCACCACGCCCACCGGCGCGCCGTCGCGCACGCCAGCCTATGCCTGGTACGTCCTCGGCATCCTGTTCCTTGTCTATATCCTCAATTTCGTGGACCGGCAGATCATCTCGATCCTGGCCGAGGACATCAAGCGCGACCTGGGGCTCAAGGACGAGGATCTCGGCTTCCTCTACGGCACCGCGTTCGGCGTGTTCTATTCGCTGTTCGGCATTCCGCTCGGCCGCCTGGCCGACAATTGGAACCGAGTCCGGCTGATGACGATCGGCCTCGCGCTCTGGTCCGGCATGACCGCCCTGTCCGGCTTCGCGCGAAGCGGCGGGATGCTGGCGGCGGCGCGGATCGGCGTCGGCGTCGGCGAGGCCACCGCCAGCCCCTCGGCCTATTCGCTGATCTCCGACTATTTCCCGAAGCGCCTGCGCGCCACCGCGCTCGCGATCTACTCTTCCGGCCTTTATGTCGGCGGCGGGCTGTCGCTCGGCATCGGCGGGCTCATCGTCCAGCGCTGGAACAAGGCATGGCCAGAGGGCGGGCCGCTCGGCCTGCATGGCTGGCAGGCGGCATTCCTGATCGTGGGCATTCCTGGGCTGATCGTCGCCCTGTGGATCGCGACGCTGCGCGAACCGAAGCGCGGCGCGTCCGAAGGGCTGGCCGAGCCGGCACCGCACCCCGCCCCGTTCCGCGAGTTCCTCGAAGAGCTCCTCACCATCTTGCCACCGCTGACCCTGATCGGTGCGGCACGAGGCGGCGTCCGCGCTTTCATCGTCAACCTGATCGGCCTGGCCGTCGTGATCGGTTGCGTCAGCGGGCTGATCGCGGTCGGCGAGCCCTGGCCGCAATGGGTTGCGATCGGGATCGGCGTCTATGCCGTCTTCTCCTGGGCCTGTGCGCTGAAGCGTCGCGACCCGCCGACCTTCCGCCTGATCGTCGGCAATCCAGCCTTCCTCTGCATCGTCGTCGCCTATGGCCTCAACGCCTTCCTCTCCTATGCGGTGAGCTTCTGGGCGGCACCCCATGCGCTGCGCGACCTGGGCGCCTCGCCCGCGACGGCCGGACTGCTGATCGGTGGGTTCGGCGCGGCGGGCGGCTTCATCGGCGTCACGATCGGCGGCATCGTCGCCGACCGGCTCCGGCGCAGCTTCGCCAACGGGCGCGTGATGGTCGTCATCTTCGGGGCGGTCGCGCCGGTGCCGGCGGTCTGGGTCGCCTTCACCACCCATGATCTGTGGCTCTATTACGCAATGCTCCCCGTCGCCCAGATCTGCGCGGCCTCGGCACTCGGCGCGTCGGCGGCGACGATGCAGGATCTGGTGCTGCCGCGCATGCGCGGGACGGCGACGGGGACCTTCTTCATCGGCACGACGTTGCTCGGCCTGGCGATGGGCCCCTATCTGGCAGGGCGCGTGTCCACGCTGACCGGCAGCCTGTCGGTCGGCGTGCTCTCCCTGCTGCTGACCGTACCGATCACGCTGGCCGCCGGCATCGCCGCCTATCGGCTGGTCCCCAAGGCCGAGGCCAGCCGCGAGACATGGGCGCGCGAGGCAGGCGAAGCGATCTGACCCTGCCTCGCGGCCGCGGCGGCGGCCTCAGCGCACCGCCACAGGTCCGCCCGCCGCGATCCAACGGTCGATCTTCTTCTCCAGTACAGGCATCGGCAACGCGCCCGTGTCGAGGACCTCCGCGTGGAAGCCCCGCGGATCGAATTTGGCGCCCAGCGCCGCCTTCGCCTTGGCCTTCGCGCCGGAAATGGTCAGCTGCCCGATCTTGTAGGCGAGTGCCTGCCCGGGAATCGCGATGTAGCGCTCCACCTCGGCCGTCGCGTCAGTGCGGGCCATCGGCGAATTGGCGAGCATATAGTCGATCGACTGGTCGCGGGTCCAACCCTTGGCATGAATGCCCGTATCGACCACCAGCCGCATCGCACGCAGCATCTCGTCGTTCAGTCCGCCCATCCGCTGATACGGGTCGGTCTCGACGCCGAGTTCAGGCCACAGCGTTTCGGCATAGAGGCCCCAGCCCTCGCTATAGGCAGTATTCCCGCCAAACCGCATGAAAGCGGGAAGGGCTGCGTTTTCCTGTGCGAGGCTGATCTGGAAATGATGCCCCGGCACTGCCTCGTGCAGGAACAGGGTCTCCATCTCCCACATGTAGCGCGACGGAAGATCATAGGTGTTGTAGTAGAAGACGCCCGGCCGTGCCCCGTCCGGCGTGCCGCCCTGGTAGGACCCGCCGGCATCGGTCTTTTCCTTGTAGGCCGGCACCGGGCGGATCTCGAGCGCGGTCTTGGGCAGCAGGGAGAATTGCTCGCCGATGCGCTTCTGGATGCGCGCGCCGATCGCGGTATAGCCATCGCGCAACTGCGCAGCGGATTCAGGCACGAACCTCTTGTCAGTGCGCAGGAAGGTGAAGAATTCGGCCAGCGTGCCCTTGAAGCCGACGGCATCCTTCTGGACCTCCATCGCCTTCAGGATACGCGCGACCTCGGACAGGCCGAGCTTGTGCACCTCTTCCGCCCCGAGCGGCAGCGTCGTGTTGGATTCGATCAGATAGGCATAGAGCTTGTCCCCGCCCGGCATGCCCGACAGGCCGACGCTGTCCCGCGCCGCCGCCAGATAGCTATTGGCCAGGAAATCGCGCATCCGCTTCTCGGCCGGCACGATCACATCGCGAATCTGCGCCGCGTAAGCTGTCCTTAGCCGTGCCTGATCGGCGGGAGAGATTCCTTCCGGAAACTTTTTCACGGGGCCATAGAACGTCGATGCCTCGCCCTGCTCGGCGATCAGATTGTCGAACTGGCCGATCATGTTCCGGACGACCAGCTTGGGCTGGACGATCCCGGCCTTCATGCCCTCGCGAAAGCGGACGATCGCCTCGTCGAGGAGCCGCGCATAGCCTGCATTGCGCTTCAGGTTGTTCTCGTAATCCGCCAGCGTCTTGAACGGCGCAGCGCCCTGGCCGGAGGCGAAATCGGGATAGAAGGTCTGGAAGCCGAAGAAATGGTCGAGCGGCCGAACGATCGTCAGTGCCACGAGATCCGGGCTCAGCCCGCGAAGGGTGACCCCGATCTGGTGGCGGAACACGTCATAGGCGACCTGATCCACCGGCGTCAGCTTCGCTCGGTCGATCGTCGCCAGATTGCGCAGGTCGCCTTCATTGGCGGCACGTTCGGCAGCGATATGGGCGTCGGACAGATAGTCGCCGAACTGGTCCGCATAGCGCAGATCGCCCCTGAAGATGGCCGAGATCGGGTCGCGCTTCAGGCCTGCTTCGTCGCTGTCGTAGAACAGCCGCTTGAGCTTCATGTCCTCGGCGCTGTCGCCCGCTAGCGGCACCGGCGGCGCCAGGGCCTGGGAATAGGCAGGCACCGCCGCGGTGGAGGCGAGCAGGGCAGCGAGGGCGATCTTCAGGTGCATGGCATTTCCTATTGTCCGACGATGCCGGAGCCTAGGAATGTCCGTCCCGAACGACAAGCGACACCGTCGCCACCCACGCCCGCTCCCAGCGCGACGTGCCTGCAGCGGCTAGCCTGCCGCGAACACCCCGCACGCGATCCGCGCGCCGCTATTGCCCGAGGGATCGGTCATCAGGTCGTCCGCCGCGGCATGCACCACGATCGCCGATCCGTCAGCGTCGAGCAGCCCGGCCATCGTGGCACCCGGAATGGTGATGCCGATGGTACCACGCCCGTCAGTCCCGACGATGAGATTGGGCAGGTCGCCCTCGTGCGGCCCCGCGGGATTCATCGAGCCATGCTTCATCCCGGTCGGATTCCAGTGCCCGCCCGCGCTGGCGAAATCCGGGGGCGTGCAGGTCCCGGTCATATGCACATGCGCGCCGTGCGTGCCTGGCGGCAGGCCCTTGGCATCGATGGTGAAGCGCAGGCCGCCCGTGACTTCATGCGCGGTGACCCGACCCGCGTCGGTGCCGTCCGCAGTGCGCAGGCTCGCGGTTGCCACCGCACCATCGGCGACCGGTGCCCCGACCTCGGCATGCGATTTGCCGCACGCCGAAAGCCCGAGCACAAGCGCAGCCGCCGTCCCGATCGTCATGATCCGCATCTAATTTCTCCCGTTGGCGTCCCGCCCCGTCCAACCGCTACGGCGCGGCGCGGTTCCGCGCAACTGCTGGTTGATGCCTAGCGGGCGCGGCTCCGCACGGTCAGCGACAGGCCGTAGAAGCGGGGCTCGCCGCCAATGAAGGTCGGCAGGCCCAGCGCGTCCCCGGTGTTGCCGGCATCCTTGATATATTTGCGGTCGAACAGGTTCGTGACGAACGCTTCGAGCCGCCAGATGCCGTTGGCGGATTCAACGCCGAACCGCGCATCGACCAGTGCATAGCCCTTCTGGAATTCGTCCTGCACGGTATCGGGGATCAGATTGCCCTTCTGCAGCGCCGGCAGATCGTTGTCGTCGTCGAAGAAGATGCTCGACTGCCAGGTCACGCTCGGGGTGAAATCGATCTTCACCGGGCCGACGGGCTGCTTCAGCGTAAAGCCGGCAGAGGCGGCGTTGTCCGGCGAGAGGCGGAAATGATTGCCGTCGCGAACGCCCTCGGTGAAACGGCCGTGATTATAGGCATAGGTCGCGAAGAGCATCAGCGCGTCCGACGGGACATAGCGGAACTGCCCCTCGAAACCATAGCTCCGCGCCTTGCCGGCATTCGTCGTCACGAACTGCGTGCCGATCTGCTCAAGGGTCTGGAAGTTGCTGTAATTGTACAGGAAGACCGACCCGTCAGCGAACAGCTTGCGATCGAGCAAGGCAGTCTTCACGCCCACTTCGTAGCTGTCGACGGTCTCCGACGGCAGCACCTTGAAGCTCGGCGCGCCATAGGGAGCACCGGGCGTCGACACGCTCAGCACCTGGGGCCGGCGGCCCCGGGCATAGGTGGCGTAGATGCTGGCGTCGGCGCTCACCTCGTAGCGAGCGGTCGCGCGCCAGGTGAAACCGGAATCCTTGAGACCCTGGTCGAACCGCGTGCCGTTGCCGGCCGTGGGCTGAAGCCCGATGCCGAAGAACGGCACGGCGCTCGCGGGCAAGGTGTTGAGCACTGCCCCCGGCAGCGCCAGCGCACCGATCAGCGCATCGCGTTGCGCGCCAGCCGGCAGGCTGAGCGCGCCGATGAAGCCGCCCAGGATCGACCGGCCATTGAGCACCGCGGCGGTGATCCCGGTCGACTTGTCGTCGTGACTGTAACGGATGCCCGCCCCCAACTCGAGCCGGTCGGTGACGTGGAACGTCGCGTCGGCGAACAGGTCGACCGCGTTGGTCCGTGCATAGTTGGTCGAGCTTTCGAGATGGTTCGCCTTGAGGTTCCTCGCGATCCCCAGCGCGGTCGCGGCAGCCAGCGCCGGAGTAGAACCGAGCGAAACGCCCCTCGCGGCGGCCACGCCCTGGATCAGCTGCGAGGTGAAGGCGGGGTTGCCGATCCAGCTCAGCGGCGCCGGATCGGTTGCGGGACGGCCCGGGATGAAACCATTGAGCGCCGAGGCCACCCGGGCGAGCGCCACGCGCTCGTCGAACGAGGCCGGCGTGCGCTGCAGCCCGTCCTCGTGGAAATAGGTGCCGCCGAAGAAGGCAGTCAGGCGGTCGGACGTGTAGGACAGGCGCAACGTGCCCATCGTCTGGTTGCCGCGCGCATCCTCCGCCGCGGTCAGCGCCGGCAGCGAGATGCCATCGGCGTCGAACACTTCGAGCGACTGGAAGCGGCGATAGGAGCCGAGCGCGTTGATCGACCAGTGATCGTCGATCGCGAAGTTGGCGATGCCGGTCGCGCCCCAGACCCGGCGATTCAGGCCGAGCGGCGCGCTGTTCTCGAAGCCCGGCTGCGGCGCCAGTGCCGCGCCCGAATTGCGCCCGCGATCGCCGATCACCGCACCCGTCACCGGATCGGTCGGGTTGTAGGCGATCGACTTGAACGGCGTGCCGTTGGCGTGATCCTCCTGGTAATTGCCGATCAGGTCGAAGGTCAGCTTGCCCGGAGCCCAGCGCAGCGAACCACGGATCGCCTGGGTATCGACCGAGTTGAAATCCTGATCGTTGCCCTTGGCGAGCAGATTGTCGACATAGCCATCGCGTTTCTTCGAACGGCCGGCGATACGGATCGCAAGGGTATCGGTGATCGGCGCATTGGCCGTCAGATCGACCTGATAGGCGTGGAAATTACCGTAATTGGCGCGGAAATAGCCATATTGCTCGCTCGGGTCAGCCTTGGCCTGGACGATGTTGACCGCGCCGATCAGCGCGCCGCGGCCATACAGTGTCGATTGCGGGCCCTTCGCCACCTCGACCCGTTCCAGATCGAACAGTTCCACATAGGAACCGCGTGACTTGGAGATGGAGACGCCGTCCTGGAAGACCGAGACGCGCGGCTCGTTGAACGCCGAGCCGCTGTCCGAAGTGATGCCGCGGATCACGAAGCCGGGATTGTTGGGCGACTGGTTCTGCACGACGAAGCCGGGGACGTAGCGCGACAGCTTCTCGAAATCGGTGATGCCCAGATCATCGAGGAACCGGCCGGAATAGGCAGTCAGTGCCATCGGCACTTCGGTCGCATTCTGGCTGCGGAGCTGCGCGGTCACGACGATGTCGCCCTCGGCTGACGCTTCCTGGACCATCGCCGTCGCTTCGGGCGCTGCCTGGGCATGGGCGGCCGATGCGATCGCCAGCGCCGGAAGGCAGGTGAGCGCGAGAATCGTCGAGCGGATCGTCATAAGGAGCCCCTTGTTTTTGGTTGTTATGGGGCGAGTAAGTGGCGACCGCGTCGCCTCCGTTGCAGCGCAGTGACGATTATGTTGCAGCGCAAAAGAATTGAAGCTCGAAAGGGCTTTCTGCGTCAGGCGACCGCGCGGATGGCTGCCGCCGCATCGCGGCGAACGATCGGGCGGAACACGATGCTCAACAGCATCAGATCGTCGCCGGTGCCGGCCGGGGGCGGCATGAGTGTAAAGGCGTTCGGCGACTGGCACCGGTAGAGGCTGCCGCCCACGCCTTCCATCGCATCGGGAATGATCGTCGCCGGGATCGGCTGATGATCGCCCGGGCTCGCCTCGGCGAATTCGGCGACGCGGTGGAAGCTCATCTCCTCAAGCTCGACATAATCGTAAAGCTGCCCCCAGCTTACCGCCGCCGAATAGAGCGCCCGGCCCACCGGCACGCTCGCGGCGTAATAGCCGTCATGAGTCGCCCAGGCCTCGACCTCGATGATCGCCTGGCCGCGCTGGTCCATCAGGATGACGGGAAGCATGACCGGCTCTCCCCTGAAGTCGGCGCCCTTGAAATCGAGTCCGAAGCGGCTGGTGACGAGGAAGGACAGGTTCAGCGGCAGGCCGTGCTTGCGGAACTCGCCGGGCAGGAACATGCGGTCGGCTGAACCGGAATAGAGCAGGCCGCGCCGGCGCAGATCGGCCTGCGACGCCGCCGGATCGATCATCTTTACCTGTTGCTTGCTGCCGCAATTGAAGTCGTGCTCGAACGCCTGGATCACGCCGAGTTCGGCGTGCGAAGGCAGGAACAGCAACCGCCCGAGCAGCCCGGTCGCCGCGATCCGCCGTGCCTCGGCACCGTCCGCGCGGGAGACAGGGCCGCGGCCCCGCATGCCCTCGACGTAGGAAAGACAGGCGGCCTGGACCGTATCGCGCGTGGCGCTCTGCCGCGTCTTGATGCTTTCCGTGGCGCGAACCGGTTCGCCGTTCGCCTTGTAGTCGACCACTGATCCCTGGGCCTTGGTGCAGAGCTGCTCGAGCAGGGAGATCGGCCCGCAGATCGCGTCGAGCACGCGGAAATCGGTGCTGCGCGTATCGAAATAACCGGCCTTGTCGAGCCCGCTCGGCGAATCCTCGCGCAGTACCAGATAGCGGCCCGCGACATGCAGGCCCATGCGCTCGCGCAGCACCGGCTCGACCAGATTCTGCGCGCTGCCATTATACCCCAGGTCAGCGAACACCACCGCGTCGCCGCGAGCGACCCCGGCGCGTTCGAGATGCGCGATCAGCCGTTCGGCGAAGCGTGCCGACCGCGTGACGATCTTGGCGATATTGGCCGGCTGGACGATCATGCGGGCAAAAGCCCCGGCGTTGCCGGCCATGTCGGGCGCGATCTTCGCGATCTCGTCGGCGTTGAAGAGGAACTGCTTCGCGATCGCGCGCGCCTCCGACCCCGCGGGCACGCGGGACAGATGGTTCCGGATCGAAGCCTCGTCGCGGAAGCTGGCACGCATCGCGGTCATTCGGCTGATCTCGATCGTCCTACCCGCATTCTCGCCATAGAGCGCGGCATGGGCACGCGAGGGCAGATGTCCGTCGCGCAGCAGGAACAGCAGATGAGTCTTGCGCCCCGTCTTTCCAGCCAGCACCGCGACCTCGCCCTGCAGCCATTCGGCATAAGCGGCGAACAACGGTCCGAGCACGTCGTGCCCCAGCGCGGATGCGGGTTCGTCGTCAGTGCGCAGCGACACGGCCGGACGATGTGGCTGCCACGCCGGCAAAGAGGCGCGGATACGCGGATCGAGCACCGAGGCAACCGCTGCTTCGAGGCGTAGCCGATGCCCGGCCTCCTCGTCGAACTGAACGAAATGAACCGCGTTGATGCCCAGCGCGGCCGGCGCCGTCAGATCGGCATGCTGATTGTCGCCGACATGGAGAACTTGCCCGGGCTGGCATCCGAGCTTCTTGAGCACCGGCCCGAACAGGCCCTGCCCCTTGCCCATACCATGATCCGACGAGCAGAAGACATGGTCGATCAGGCCGAGGACCTTCTCCCCCGCAGCCGCGCCGATCAGCGCGCGAAGCTGCGCCTCCCCGAGATAGGTGTCGCTGACGATGATGACGCCGAGGCCCCTCGCCTTCGCGTCCTCGATCAGCGCGATCACCGGCGCGAAGCCGAAGCAATGCCGCGCCTCAGCCTCGAGCTCGGCCGCCGTCGATGCCGCCGCCGCGTCCGCATCGCGCGGATGCAGGCGCTGATGGATCGCCTCGATCGAGACCTCGTTCCGCCCGGTATCGAGATGCGCCGCGCGGCGCGCCGCCGACTCTGCCCGCCGTCGCGGCTGGATCGCGCCGCCATCAAGGCCGAGATCGGCGAACACGTCCACCGGCGCGCCGGTATCGCGCCACAGGAGCGTATCGAAACAGTCGAGCGAGAGATACCGCAACCCCACAGGCGCGCGATCGAGCAGGGTCGGGAGTTCGTGCGCGCGGGCGGTGGTCATCTCGATATTCCGTGGCCGATCATGTCCAGCCGGATATCGCGATGTTTGGTTATCAAGCCGTTAACCTTGTGCTGGAAACAAGCGCAGCACCCGTTCGTCCTTTTTGTGGTCCGGATCGTTGTCGCCACATGGCAACCCGCGGGCGAGCATGACCTATCTGCAATCGAACCCCGGTGACCGGATCAAGGCCGCGCTAGGTGCCGCGGCCTTGCAGGGCCTGCTTGTCTATGCGCTGGTCATGGGCCTGGCGGTGAAATCGCGAACCGCGGCAGAAAGCCCGCTCACCCTGTTCGGGGTGCTGCCCCCGCCGCCGCCACCGCCGCCGGAGAAGACCAGGCCTCACCCGATCAGGAGCATCAGGCGGGAAGGCGCCGCGTCGCCGGCGAACCTGCGATCCAGGGCAACCGAGATCGTTGCGCCTATTCCCATCGTTCAACCGGCCGTCCCGCCGCCGATCGTCGCGGCACTCAAACCCGCCACCGGCAACCAGGCCTCCACCGGCGCCGCCCCGGTTCCCGGCCCGGGCACCGGCGCCGGCGGGATTGGGAACGGCACCGGTAGCGGTCGCGCGGGCGACGGTGACGGAGACGGCGGCGCGGAGATTCCGCCGCGCTGGATCCGCGGCCGGATCAAGGATTCGGACTATCCGCGCGCCGCGAAGGAGGCGCTGATCCAGGGCACCGTCTCGGTGCGCTATATCGTCGCGGAGACCGGCCGGGTCACCGACTGCACCGTGACGACATCGAGCGGCAATGTCGAACTGGACGAGACCACCTGCCGCCTGATCCGCGAGCGCTTCCGTTTCAAGCCGTCGAAGGACGAGGATGGCAGGCCAGTGTCCTCGATCATCATCGAGAATCATAGCTGGATTATCGACGAGCGCCCGGAACCAACCGCCACTCCCGCGCCTTGAGCGGTGGGTGGCGGCATGCACTGGAAATCCCTATTCCATTCATACTAGGGCGATCAGCGGCGTGCCACATGGCCCGGATCGCCACGAACGACAGGAAGATGATGGCTCAAGAATTCGGCAAGGGTGACGGCCACGGGGGTTACGGGCACGGGGACGACAGACACGCTCCCGCGCGGTGGTTCACGGCCCTGGCGATCATACCCGCCCTGCTCGCCGCTCCGGTGCAGGCTGGCCAGACAGTTACCCCGCCACCCGTTGTCCGCACCGTCCCGCCGCCGCAGGTGCAACCGGCGCCGCCGCAGCTTCCCCTGCCGGTCCCCACGGCTGCGCAGGCCGACCAGCTCCGCGCCATGCTCGATGCGAATGCGATGGCACAGGGCCTGCGCTCGGCGCCCACGGCGTCACCCACGCGGCTCGACGGGGAAGCCCTTGTTCGCGCCGTGCTCGACCACGCTCGTGCGGTCCATGCCGGGCGGCTCGATACAGCCGATTTCGACAAGGATTGGGGCCTCCGCCCCCCGCCTTACGATCCGTTGCCCGGCTTGACCGATGCGGTTCGGCGCGACCGGCTGGCATCGTGGATCGCCAATCTCCCGCCACCCTATGCCGGCTATGACGGCCTGCTGAAGGGCCTGGCCAATTACCGCGCGATCGAGGCGGCCGGTGGCTGGCAGCCCGTTCCTGCGGGCCCCGATCTCACCCTTGGCGCGAAGGGCCCGCGCGTCCTTGCGCTGCGCCAGCGGCTCGCGGTGGAGGACAAGGACGTCGTCGCGACCGGCGACACCTTCGACGCCGCGCTTGTCGCCGGCGTGCAGCGTGCCCAGCGCCGCTATGGCCTGAACCCGGCCGGCGTGGTCTCAACCCAGACGCTCGCCGCGCTCAACGTGCCGGCGATCGACCGGGTCCACCAGATCATGGCGAACCTGGAGCGCTGGCGCTGGCTGCCGCAGGAGCTTCCGCGCGACCGGATCCAGGTCAACATCGCCGCCGCCGTGCTGACCGTGTTCGACGGCGACACCCCGGTGATGTCGATGCGCGCCGTCACCGGCCGGCCGGGCGACGAGACGCCGATGCTGTCCTCGACCATCAACAGCATCGTGATCAATCCGCCCTGGAACGTGCCGACCTCGATCGCGACCAAGGAATTGTGGCCGAAAGAGAAGAAGAGCCCCGGCTATTTCAAGCGCAACGGTTTCAAGGTGATCGACGGCACCCGCCTTCAGCAGGCAGCCGGCGACCAGAGCGCACTCGGCCGGTTCAAGTTCGACTTCAACAATGCCTATGCCGTCTATCTGCACGACACGCCGTCGCGCGCGAAGTTCGCCAGCTTCAGCCGCCTCGCCAGCCATGGCTGCGTGCGGCTTGAAAAGCCCGCCGAGCTCGCCGCGCTGCTGCTCAAGGCCAATCCGGACTGGCCGCCCGAGGCGATCGCGGCACAGGTAGAGAAGGGCAAGACGTTGCGGGTGACCTTGACCAATCCGGTCGAGGTCTATTTGCTTTACTGGACGGCGTTCGCCAGCGCGAGCGGCCAGATGAACTTCCGTGCCGATCCTTATGGCTGGGACAAGACCCTGGCTGCCAAGATCGAAGCGCGGTCATCCGGCCGGCTGGTCCTGCCTGAACTTGAGGAGTTGACGAAATCATGAGAATGAACCGGGGCAAGATCGCGGCAACCGTGGCGGGGATATTGGCGCTGGCCGCGCTTGGCGGTTGCGAGAAATCGACACCGGAGCAGCCCGCTCCGGTCGAGAACGCGGTCAACGAGGTCGAGCCGGTGAACCTGGTCGTCCCGGAAGAGAAGCCGGCGCCGGAAACCGCCAATGCCGCCGCGGTCGAGCCGCGCGAGACGCCGCCCGATCCCGATGCGCAGACGCAGGACGACGCCGATGCGACGGGCATGACATCGCGAGTCCGCCGCGACGAGGCGGCGGGCAACGCGACGGCACCATAACCGCACCGTGAAGCGGCCGGCGTTCAGCGGCGCGAATGCCTGCCGGCATGCCCCTGGTTCAACGGACGCAAACGACAGTCTATCTTGTAGATCTTCGGTCGTTCGCGCACGAGCCGCTTCTTCAGTGCTGCTCCGGCACAGGCGGCATAACCATCCTTCTCGATCCTGATCCCCGGCACGCTGTTTTCGGATAGCGTATAGTCGTCGTCGGTCGGGGAGGATTGGTGTTCCTCGTCTATATAGACGTCCGCTCCGCTCGGCTTCGAGGAAATCGACGCCATAGGCAGGTTCGTCACGGGGAATACGATACCCTTATATTTGTTCTTGGCCGCCCCCAGCTTGCGGATCGCTCCTTTCGCGGTTCCCAGGATACCGAAAGGATCGAACACTTCCCAGGTCCGTCCCGAGCTGCAGTCGAGGGACCGAACGATCGTGCCGCTGACATCGGTCGGCAGACAGCCTATCCATCGACGATTGGGTTCTTCGCCCTTCCCGGCAAAACCAGCGGCATGCCCATTGTAATTGGCCATCACAAGCGTCCCGTAGGAATAGGGATCGCGATTGGTTATCTTGAGAACTGACTTGTTTATATCTTCCACGAGTGCATTGTCGTTGGAATATATCTTGTCGAGCTCTCGATATTCTATATCGCTTAGAAACTTGGTCCACACGATATTCTTGTCGATCGTCATGGATATGCGATTTCTGATATCTTCATCGACCTGGTTCGAACCAGACAAACATATGTATTTTGCCGATTTCTTCCTGATCAGGCTCACGCGCTGGTTTGCGGGGTCCATTCTATAAAGCTCTGATATCGCGCCCGTGGTGTCACCGTAGAGGCCTTTGCCACTGCGCAGGAGCATGTCCACATATACGAAGACCGACGTTCTCTCGCCAACAACGCCCCGATCCCCCAACGGACTGAAGGAAAAACCCAATATCGCATATGATTTCGGCGATGACTTCAGTCCGATATTATAGTGCCCCTCGTCTATCTCCTGATCTCCACCGAGAATATGCCAGCTCAGAACCGGGTTGGCGAAACAGGCGGCTCCTTCGACGCTCATCTCGAAGACAAATCCCTGAACCACGCTATTCGGCCGACCGAGATCCACGGACGACATTCTCTGTTCCGCGCTTTGTGGATGAACGAGCAGCAGGCGTCGCTCCTTCACCGCGCTCTCCAGGCTCAGCAGAACCTTTGCCCTGCCCCAGGATACATCGTTCGGGTCCCGCCTTCCGGTGATGACGACCTCTTTTCCCTGGGCCGACGGGCGTTTTCCTTCCTCAGCCGACGCCTGGCCGGCGTTCGCCGTCGCCACCTGGCCCAGAAAACAAACGATGCCGAGCCAAGGGAAGCCTTTGAACATTCTCACGCTTCTTTTGCCCCCAAAGCCAGGCTGGGCAGACAGCTTGCCGCGACCAGGGCGAAGATAGCCTGCTCGACCAAGATGCTGCTCACGATCTCGATATGATGAAAAGATTTGGCAAGGAAATTGGCCGAGCATTGCGCCAGTTCGATCGAATAATAGATCGAGGTTATGCTCGCGCAGAAAATGATGGTTCCGCTTACACCGCACAACCAGGGGTGGCTGTCCCGACTCTTGACGAACAGATACCCGGAAGCCGCAATCGTCGAAATCGAAACAGTGACAAGCCATTGCGAGCAACTGCTCAGAAACCCCAAAGCATCCTTGTAATCCGCTCGGCTGTACCCCGCCGCCTTGTCCAGCTGCAGCATCTCATGGTCTATGTGAAAGACGTAGATCGTAAAGAATGGCAGGATCACAAGAGCGATCGCACAAGGCCAAGCCCAGTGCCGTGCTGGATTCTGTGTCAATTCACCCCCCGTGGACCAGCCAGTCGGCATCCCCGCTATATTGAATAATCCTGCATTTGAATCTGGAGTCAATAGCACCGAATACGCAATTACTTCATTGCCGGCATGGATCGACACCATGCATTACAACCATATCGGATCAATAAGATCGAAGTAACTTCCACATCTACTTGGAAACAGGATTGTACACTGCATGGTTTTCTGACGCGTGGACGCTCCCTGCGCCTGTCGCAGGACAAGGCAAGAACGGTGGGGGGCGGCCCTATTCCCCAGGCCAGCCTGCCCTGCCCGGCCCGGCCCTGGGCCGACGCCATCATCGCCCCCTTCTAACCAAAACGGCCGCGCGACTTCCGTCGCGCGGCCGTGATCGGGGTGGCGCCGGACTGATCAGCCGCTGGCGGCGCTTGTCCTGATGTTGCCATTGACGCCGACCGGGAAGAACCCGCCGCCGACAACCGCAGCCTTGTTCAGATAGGCGATGTTGAGAACCTGTCCGGCCGACCGGCTGTACGCCAGGCCGTTCGAATCCGTCGGGACGATGTTCGACGTCGTCGCGTCGCCGGTGATGCCCTGATCGTCGTCGGAAGGCCCGTCGAGCGAGTCTCGCGCGTCGCTGATCTGGCCGGCCGCCGTGCGCAGGGACGGCATCGCAACGCCCTTTGCGTAGAGCACGGTGCGGACAAGCCCGGCATGATAGGCCTCGGCGGCGAGGATGCCCGCCGCCGCATCGAGATAGGTCTTGTTCACGATCAGGGGCGATGCGCCCTTATATGCCGAGACCCCGACATCCTCGAAGATGAAGGCGCCGAGCAGAAAATTCTCGTCGCTCGCATAAGGATCGAAGGTTCCGGTCGGACCGACCACGCCGGCTGCCCGCGCGGCCGCGGTGAACGGCCCGGCAGCGCTGATGTCGATCGCCGGCTGGGCGACCGCCGCCGTTCCCAGCACGCTGCGCAGGAATGCGACATGCGCCACCTCGTCGGCCGCGATTTCCCGGGCATATTGCGCGACGACCGGATCGGTGAAGGTCACTTGCCGCCCGCCGATCGGCGCGCCGGGCGTGCCGGTGCCGGTCAGCAAGTTACCAGGGATACTCACACCCGTGACCGCGAAGGAGTAGAATTGCGCCTCAAGATATTCGAGGTTGAGCGCGAAGTTCAGCACGTCGGCATCAGCGAAGGTGGTCGGGGCAGGCGTCGGGGTGGGCGTCGGCGTGGGGCTGGGCGAAGGCGACACATTATCATTGTCGTCGCCACAGGCGGAGAGCAGGGAAAGCCCGCCCACGGCGATCGTGGCGGAGGCGGCGGTGCGGATGAACTGGCGTCGTTCCTCGCGGCGGCGATCGCTCGCTTCGAGCAATTGAAGCATCGTATCGTTGATATGCATCGGGAGAACTCCCTTTCGAATGGAAACGGACGATGGCGCGCTCAGTTGGCGGCGCTCGTCCTGATCGAGCCGTTCACGCCTGCGGGGAAGAACCCGCCCATGCCCACGGCCATGTTGTTCAGGTACACGATGTTGAGCACCTGGCCGGTGGTCCGGCTGTAAGCGAGCCCGTTCGCGTCCAGCGGCACGATGTTCGATGCCAGGGCACCGTTGATCATGACCGGGGAAATGCCCTGATCGTCATCGCTGGGGCCATCGAGCGAATCGCGCGCGTTGGAGATCGCATCGGCCGAGGTGCGCAGCGAGGGCGTCGCGATACCCTTGGCATAGAGCACGGTGCGCACCAGCGCCGCATGATAGGCCTCGACCGCAAGGATGCCGGCCGCCGCCTCGAGATACGTCTTGTTGGTGATCAGCGGCGCCGCGCCCTTGTACGCGGTCACGCCGACATCCTCGAAGATGAAAGCGCCAAGCAGGAAATTCTCGTCGTTCGCATAAGGATCGAAGAAGGATGTCGGCCCGGTGATGAGGCCGGCCGCCCGGGCGGCGCTGCTGAACGCGCCGTTGGGGGCGATGCCGATATCGATCGTCGGCTGTGCCACCGCCGCGGTGCCAAGCGCGGTGCGCAGGAAATTCACATGCGCAACCTCGTCCTGCGCGATCTCCTTGGCATATTGAGCGACGACAGGATCGGTGAAGCTGACCTGGCGACCGCCCGTGGCGACGCCCGGCGTGCCGGTCCCGCTGGTCTGGGCCGGCGTCAGCGGCGTGCCGAACACCGCGACATTGTAGAACTGCGCTTCGAGATATTCGAGGTTGAGCGCGAAGTTCAGCACATCGGCATCGGTCGGCGCGCTCTGCGCGTCGACCCGCCCGGCAAATGTCAGTGCGCCTCCGGCACCGGCGACCGCGGCGGCGCCGATGGCGGTCCTGAAGAATTCGCGGCGTTCGTTGCGTCGTTCGACACGCCTGTCGAGAACATCGATGAGTTGGTTACTGGCATCGGTCATGGCTCAACCTCCCTTTTTGTCCGGACGGTTCAGCGCAAACATCCTTGCGCTGCATTGGTTCCAACCATTTGAAAAGATTCACTTTTCTTTGGAAGCAGCTGGCAACGCCGATATCCCGATGGCGGCATGGCTGCACGCGATCGAGGGACGCACGGAGATACGGCTCCGCTGGCCATCCGGATGCACGACCGCGAAAACAAAAGCGGCCATCTACTGCCTCGAGAGTATCGAGGGCTCACGCTCGACAGGGATCGGCGCGAGATGCCGGCATCTCGACCACCGCTTCCGGCAGGATTAAACCCTGTTTTCCTTCGACGGGACGGCCGCCCGGCAATTCACGCTGGCGTACACTGAATCAGGTCGTTCCTGTTTCCAGCGCAGTGAAGGCAGACTGTCGCGTGCGCCCTCCGAAACCGGCATTTCAAAGCATGAGGGTGGAGCGTGGCGCCAGCGCCTCCAGGATACGGCATTCCGACATCGCCCCACCCTCGCATGACGAGATCAGCACGCCGAGTTCGCGCCTGAGCGCCGTCAGGTCGGCCAGCTTGCGATCGATCTCGGCGAGATGCTCCTGCGCCATCACGTCGACCGAGCCGCAATCCTTCTGCCCCTGCCCGGCGAGATCGAGCAAGTTGCGGACCTGGTCGAGCGAGAAGCCGAGGTCCCGCGCGCGTCGGATGAAACTCAGCCGGGACAGATCGGCAGCGCCATAGGCGCGGTAGTTGCCCTGAGTCCGGCCCGCCGGCGCGAGCAACCCGATCCGCTCATAATAGCGCACCGTCTCGACCTTGGTCGCGGTCGCCCTGGCCAACTGGCCGATCGTCAACGCTGTCACCATCCGCTTGACCCTGTAGTCGCTACAGGGTGCATATGCCTGTCCGACTCGGAAACTGTCGAGAGGACAAAGATGGCCTGCACCAGCTGCCCTGGCGAGAACAAGAACGCGACGAACGATCCGCGCTGGCGCCGAATCCTGTGGATCGCGCTCGTCCTGAATGCCGCGATGTTCCTGGGCGAGATCGGCGCTGGCATCGCCGGCGACTCGAAGGCGCTGCAGGCCGATGCGCTCGATTTCCTCGGGGATTCAGCCAATTACGCGATCAGCCTTGGCGTCGCCGGCATGGCGCTCGCCTGGCGCGCTCGCGCGGCGCTGGTAAAGGGCGCGACGATATTCCTGTTCGGCCTCGCCATCCTCGGCGCGACATTGTGGAGCGCGCTGAACGGATCCGTGCCGCATGCGGAGATGATGGGCGTGGTCGGCTTCATCGCGCTCGCCGTGAATCTCGCGGTCGCGGTACTTCTCTATCGCTACCGCACGGGCGACGCGAACATGCGGTCGGTCTGGATCTGCTCCCGCAACGACGCGATCGGCAACCTCGCGGTGATGGCCGCCGCGCTCGGCGTGTTCGGCACCGGTACGGCGTGGCCCGATCTGGCCGTCGCGACAATGATGGCCGGGCTGGGGCTATGGGGCGGAATGCAGATCATGGTTCAGGCCCGTGGCGAACTCAGGTCGGGAACTTCGGCCGCCTTGTTTCGTCCGCAGGTCGAATAGCCTTGCGGCACGACAAAGCGGCGGAATTCATGATTTTATCATCGGAAACGATCTGGCCGGGGCGGTGCCGGCCTGGATGACAGGGGTGATAACAGTGACCCGCAATTCCGATCACCGCCACCCTTCCCCAACCCGCCCCCTCTTGCTAAGGCCCGCGCGACTCTTCGCATTCGCACAACCCGGAGCGCGCCCGCGCGGAACTTTCCGCCTCCCCGCCGCGCCCGGCCAGACAGGGAAGGAACCCGCCCCAGATGACCGCCATTGGCCAGGATACGCTCGGCGCCCGCAAGACGCTCAAGGTCGGCTCTAAGTCGTACGACTATTATTCGCTGGCCGACGCCGCGGCGAAATATGGCGACATCAGCCGCCTGCCCTTCTCGATGAAGGTGCTGCTGGAGAACATGCTCCGCTTCGAGGACGGCAAGACCGTCACCACCGACGACGTGAAGGCGATCATCGACTGGCAGCAGGAGCGCCGCTCGGACCGCGAGATCCAGTATCGCCCCGCGCGCGTGCTGATGCAGGATTTCACCGGCGTTCCCTGCGTGGTCGATCTGGCCGCGATGCGCGATGCCATCACCAAGCTCGGCGGCGATGCGGCGAAGATCAACCCGCTGGTTCCCGTCCATCTCGTCATCGACCACTCGGTCATGGTCGACGAGTTCGGCACGCCCAAGGCGTTCGAGGATAACGTCGACCTCGAATATAGCCGCAACTTCGAACGTTACGAGTTCCTGAAATGGGGTTCCAAGGCGCTCGACAATTTCCAGGTCGTCCCCCCCGGCACCGGCATCTGCCACCAGGTGAACCTCGAATATATCGGCCACGGCGTCTGGTCCTCGGCGAATGACGGCGCGACGATCGCCTATCCCGATACGCTGGTCGGCACCGACAGCCACACCACCATGGTCAACGGCATGGGCGTGCTCGGCTGGGGCGTCGGCGGGATCGAGGCTGAGGCGGCGATGCTCGGCCAGCCGGTCTCGATGCTGATCCCGGAGGTCGTCGGCTTCAAGCTGACCGGCGCGATGAACGAGGGCATCACCGCCACCGATCTCGTACTGACCGTCACCCAGATGCTCCGCGCCAAGGGCGTGGTCGGCCGCTTCGTCGAATTCTACGGCCCCGGCCTGGATTCGATGACCCTCGCCGATCGCGCGACCATCGCCAACATGGCGCCGGAATATGGCGCGACCTGCGGCTTCTTCCCGATCGACGCCAAGACGATCGAGTATCTGAAGCTCACCGCGCGTCCCGACGAGACGGTCGAACTGGTCGAGGCCTATTGCAAGGCGCAGGGCCTGTGGCACGACGCCGACAGCGTCGATCCGGTCTTCACCGACACGCTCGAGCTCGACATGGGCAGCGTCCAGGCGAGCCTCGCCGGCCCGAAGCGCCCGCAGGACCGGGTCTCGCTCAACAAGGTCGACGAAGTGTTCAACGGCGACCTGTTCACGGTCTATCACAAGGAACAGCCGGTCCGCGCCGCGGTCGAGGGCCGTCCGAACGATATCGGCGACGGCGACGTGGTGATCGCCGCGATCACGAGCTGCACCAACACGTCCAACCCCTCGGTGCTGGTCGCCGCCGGTCTCGTCGCCCGCAAGGCCCGCGCACTCGGCCTGACGTCAAAGCCCTGGGTCAAGACCTCGCTCGCCCCCGGCTCGCAGGTCGTTACCGACTATCTCAACAAGGCCGGCCTGACCGAGGACCTGAACGCCCTCGGCTTCAACCTGGTCGGCTATGGCTGCACGACCTGCATCGGCAATTCAGGCCCGCTCGCGAGCGAACTGTCGACCGCGATCAACGAGAACGACATCGTCGCCGCCTCGGTACTGTCGGGCAACCGCAATTTCGAAGGCCGCGTCTCTCCTGACGTGCGCGCCAACTTCCTTGCCTCGCCGCCGCTGGTCGTCGCCTATGCGATCAAGGGCACGGTGACCGAGGACATGGTCGAAACGCCGCTGGGCAAGGGCTCGAACGGCGAGGACGTGTTCCTCAAGGACGTCTGGCCGACCAATGCCGAGATCGCGGAAGTGATGGCCGCGAACATCGACGACACCATGTTCCGCTCGCGCTACGGCAACGTCTATGCCGGCGACGAGAAATGGCGCGGCATCGAGGTCGAGGGATCGGACACCTATACCTGGCGCGCCGGCTCGACCTATGTCGCCAACCCGCCCTATTTCGAGGGCATGACCATGACCCCGGCGCCGGTGACCGACATCATCGAGGCGCGCCCGCTCGCGATCCTCGGCGATTCGATCACGACCGACCACATCAGCCCTGCCGGCTCGATCAAGGCCGACAGCCCGGCCGGAACCTATCTGCAGGAGCATCAGGTCAGCCGCGCCGACTTCAACAGCTATGGCGCGCGTCGCGGCAACCATGACGTGATGATGCGCGGCACCTTCGCCAATATCCGCATCAGGAACGAGATGGTCCCCGGCGTCGAAGGCGGCATGTCGAAGTATGAAGGCGAAGTGATGCCGATCTACGACGCGGCGATGCGCTTCAAGGCCGACGGCACGCCGCTGGTCGTCATCGCCGGCAAGGAATATGGCACCGGCTCGTCGCGCGACTGGGCGGCCAAGGGCACCAACCTGCTCGGCGTCCGCGCCGTCATCACCGAGAGCTTCGAGCGAATCCACCGCTCGAACCTGGTCGGCATGGGCGTGCTCCCGCTTCAGTTCGCCGAGGGCGTCACGCGCCAGACGCTTGGCCTGGACGGTTCGGAAAGCTTCACCATCCAGCACGTCGCGGACATCCGCCCCCGCCAGGATGTCGAGGTGATCCTCACCCGCGCCGACGGCTCGACCGAGACCTTCCTGACCCGCTGCCGGATCGACACCGTCAACGAGCTGGAGTATTTCCTCAACGGCGGCATTCTGCAGTATGTGCTGCGCAAGCTGGCTGCCTGAGGAAGACATGATGCGAACGGCGATCGTCTGGTCTCTGGTCCTGGCGGTCGCCGCCGTCCCCGTCGCTGCGGCGGCGGCGGAATGGAAGGATTTCGTCACGGCGGACGGCTATGCCAGCGCCGTCGCGACCGACAGCATCAAGGCATCGGGCACGCTGCGCTATTTCCGCCTGCGCGCGGGCAAGATCGGCGATCCGCGCTACGCGATCGCCGACGTGATGCTCGATTGCCAGAGCAAGCTGATAACTATCGGTCGTGCCGAACTCTACGACAAGGGCGTGCAGACCGGCGTTCGGAAGGCCGATCCCGCCAAGCCCTTCACCCAGCCATTGAACGAACAACCCTCGGGCGACGAAATCCTCGCCTTGGTCTGCGCCGGCTGACCTCACCCGACCGCGACCCGGCTTCGCCCTGACGGCCGCGCTCGCCGGCAAACATGCTACCCCACTTATGGTAGTCGATGCACGCGACTACCGGCGGACCACCCGAACATGGTCATATCCTCTCGCGGACCTGGGAGCAGACCCGCGCCGGACCCCCTGCGGGTCGAGATTTCGCGAGGAGGCGAGCCATGTACGAGAACCAGCAGAATTTCGGCGAGTTGGAAGGCGACCCGTTCGAGCTGAACGAGGTCGGCGGCTATGGCTTCATGAATGCCGAATATGAAGGCGAGGGCTTTGGCGGCGACTTCGAGGATTTCGCGGGCGATGGCTTCGATCAGCTGAGCGACCAATATGGCGACGGCTTCGACCAGTTTGGCGCCGCCGACAATTACTGGGAAGGCGAGCTCGAAGGCGAAGGCTTCGATCCCTTCGGCGACCAGGAAGGCGAGGAATTCTTCGGCAAGATCTGGGATGCTGCCAAGAAGGCAGCGAAGGTCGTCGCACCGATCGCCAAGAAATTCGCGCCGCAGATCGGATCGGTGATCGGCGGCGCGCTGGGCGGCCCGGCGGGCGCCATGCTCGGCAGCAAGCTCGGCGGCTTCGTCAAGCAGATGGAAGGCGAGGAAGAGGGCGAGACCGAGGATGAGCTGAACGCACCGGTGCGCGTCTCCCGCGACGACGATCAGCTATCGGAATCGATGGCCGTCGCGGCGACGAGGGCGAACCCGAACGATGCCGGCATGTTCGGTTCCGCCATCACCGTGACGATCGCCAGCCGCGCCCCTCTGCCAGTGCGGGCAGTCGTGCCGGTGCTCGCCAAGGCGGGCAGCGATGTCGCGCGCCGCTTGTCCGCTACCGGCGATCCTCGCGCCAGGGCACTGATCCGCATGCTGCCGACCATCCAGAAGAAGACCGTGGCGACGCTCACCCAGAAGGCCCAGACCGGCCGGCCGGTCACGCCCAAGACTGCGGTGCGGGTGATGGCACGGCATGCCAGCCGCACCCTGGCCAATCCCCAGTCGATCGCCAAGGCACTCGCGCAGAATGCGGCGAAGAAGCGCGGCATCGATCGCCGGGCAGTGGCCGGCGCCGAGCGCTTCTTCTGAGGCGTGCAGGGCGGCGCGGGCGATCTGCCCGCACCGCCTGTCCCCGAATGCTGACTTCCGGAGGGTAGCAATGGCAAACCCGGTCCCGACGACACCTGCCCTGATGGCCCAGGCAAAGGCACTTGGACAGCAGGCAGTGCGCCTGAAGCAATGGCGCGCCGCCTCCTGGAGCAAGGCCACGCCCATCGCGCGGCACCGCTTCCTCGCCAATGTCCACCGCGCCGAGGCTGGCGCACACCAGCTCGCCGCCACAGGCTTCGCCGTGGCGGCGACGCCTGCCGGTCGTGCAGACCCGCAACTGCGCACGGCGCTTGCCGGCCTGAAGCAGATCCTTGGAACGCTGGCGCAACTCGATACGCGTGGCCCGGCAACGCGACCCGTGCCGCCGCCGACGACGCCGGCAAGCCTGTCGGGCCCGCGCCCGGCGATCGGCCCTCGCCCACCGACCATGCCGATGGCCGGCATGGGACACAGCACCGCCCTGCCGACGACAGCACGGCCTGCTCCACGATGGATGGTGCCCGGTCCGCAAAGGCCGCCTGTCCCGATCGACGCCACGCGGCCGAACGGCGCCACGCCGGGAGTCCGCACCGACGAACTCGCCTCGCTGCGCCGCGCCGCCACGGACGCGATCACGCGCCTGCAACGGGGCATGTCGTCCGAATCCGAGGCCGACCATGCGATGGATCCGACCTCGAAACGGAGCCGCGCCAACAAGCAGGCCGCCATTGGTGTCGACCGCACCAGGACCGACCGCGCGCAACAACGCGTGAGGGGTGCCGAAGACCGCTCGCGCGCGCGGCAACAGGCGATCGCGCTGATCCGCAATCGCGCGCCAGCGTCCTTCAAAAAGGCGATGCTGCCGATCGTCTATCCCGGCGGCGGCGTGATGCCGGAAGTCGTCGACAGACTGGCGAACCTCGCCAGCAGCAGCTTCATCCAGCAGATCGTCAGCCTGATCAGTTCGTCCGATGGCGGCGGCACCCTGGACGGCACCGTCATCAGCGCCGTGATCGCCTCGGCGGTGGCCTCGGCCGCGACGGAGCTTGGTATCGTCGACCAGGTCAGCACGTCAGCCCTCGCCAAGACAGTCAACGCGGTCGTCGCCTCCGACCTTTCCCCGGCGTTCAAGATGCTGGCGACCGTGGCGGCGGTCGTGGCCACCGGCAAGAAGGGCGGCGGCAAACGCCAGGCCGAGCTCGCCCCATGAGCGCCATGGCCTTTCTCGACCTCGACGCCGCGGCGGCGGGCATGGCCACCGGCGCGGGAGCAGGCGCCGTCACGGGCACGCCCGCCCCGGCCGGCGAGGCGAGCGCGCTTCCCTATTTCGCCTGGCGGACCGCCGTGAATGCCGACCGTTATGTGAGCGGCATGCGCCCGTTCCGCGAGGGCGAGTTCGGCCGCGGCCCGAATGCGCCCGACCGGTCCCACCTAAAGACGGTCAACGCGCTGATCGATGCCGCCCGGCGACGCCAGCAGGTCGAGGAGCGCGGTCTGGCACTGCATGCCCGCGATCTTGCGGGCGCCGGCGACAAGGGGCGGGCCACCTTGCTCAATCTCAAGGAACGCAGCGAGACCCGTGCGCGGGAGACAGAGCAGATCTGGGAATTCTACCTGAACGTCTTCGGCCAGCGCACCGGATCGTTCGCGCCCTGGCTCGGCGCGCTCGATCGCATCGCGCTCGATTGCTACCAGGCAGTGTATATGGGGCTCGGCAAGGCGCGTTCGATCCCGTCGCCCTCCCCGCTCACCTATATGGAAACCGGCTTCGGCCCGGCCACGTTCCGGCGGGGCGTGCGGCTCAGCAAGCTTGGGCAGCAGCTCAACCCCTTCCCCCTGGTCAAGGTGCCGTATCACCGGCTGCTCAATCCCTGGTCGCTTGGCGCGGTGCCGCATGAGGTGTCGCACAACCTCCAGAGCGATCTCGGCCTGTGGGACCTGATGCCCCGGCGGATCGCCGAATCCTTCGCCGCGCACAGGCTCCCGGCGCGCAATGCCGAGGTATGGCAGCGCTGGCACAAGGAAACCTATGCCGATCTCTCAGGCCTGTTGCTGATCGGGCCTGCCTATGTCGGCGCGCTGATGGATGTGGTCGGCCGGTCGCGCGCCTCGACGGCGGCGTGGAACGACGAGGCGGTGCATCCCACCCCGATCATCCGCGTACCGCTCAACATCCGCCTGCTCGAGCGCATCGGCTTCGCCGGCGACGCAGCAGCGTTTCGACGCGCCTGGGACGCACTCTATCCGGCGAGCGCCTGGAAACCCGTGCCGCAATGGGTGCGGGCACGGCTGCCCGAGCAGATCGATGCGGTGCTTGATGCGATCTGCTTCGAAAGCTTCGACGAATATGGCGGCAAGGCACTCGCCGACGTCATCCGGTTCGAGCCCAAACATGCCGAACTGGTGCGCGAGGCAGCCGAGCGGCTCCAGACCGGCACCGATACCGGCATCCTTCCCGAACGTTTCCTCATTGCCGCGGCGCGCCAGGCGCTCGCCTGGGCACGGGTCTCGCCAGCGACGATCCACCGCAACTTCTACGACGCGCTGGGGAGGTGCTGACGATGGAGGAAGACCCCTTCACCAGCGCCGCGCGGGAGCGGTTCAGGCAGGAGCTGTTGGCCCTTCGTCAATTGGCGAAGGCAGCGCGCCAGGTGGTCGCCAGACTGAGCCGCGGCAATGAGACGCGATTGCTGGCGACCGCCAGCGAGGGACTGGCAAATGCTGAGCGTCACTCGACGACGGCAATCGAGAGCCTTGCCGAAAGCGGGCACGGCGAGGCGATCGCCGCCTACCTGTCGCTGCATGAGGCACTTGGCGACAGCGTCCTGAGCATCGACTTCATCGTCGAATTCGACAGCCAGCTCGACGAGGTCGCGGGCAAGGCTCAGCCAAAGCTCCAGCGCCTGTGGGCCGATCTGGAAAGCCAATTCGACACATTAAAGGCTTCGACGGGGTCTCTCGCCGAGGCGGCGAGAGATTTTTCGCACAGCATCGACGCGAAGGAGACAGGCACCATGGAACCGGAAGACAACGCAACCGCCGTTGCGGTCGAGGAACTCGGCATCACCCTCGCCACGATGATCTCCGAGGGAGGGAGCTCGGTTGCCCGAGGACGCAATTCGGGTGCCTTTGCGACAGTGACCGACCAGATGGCCGCCTCGCTCAACGCCGCCGGGTTCCCGACACTCGGCGACACCGGCACCGTGGAGGTCAAGCGGCAGCGCCTGATCGACGCGCTCAAGAACAATTTCGCCTTCAGGGAACAGGACGGATACCGCGTCTACTACCGTACCGACCGGCGGACTGTGACGCGCGGTGCCAGTGGCGATTCCGATCTGCTGCGCGGCGGCCAGCGGGTGAATGCCGACCTGCTCCAGGCCGAGACCGACGCGGTCGAGGACATTATCAGCCGGCTGCCCGTCACCACCCGTTTCGAGCTTGCACGAGGTGCCGAAGCCGGTCCGCCGCGCGAGCGTGCCGCCATTCGCGACGAACTGAACGGCCTGGTCGCCAGCGCGCGCGATCCGATGGGGATCAATGCCGCCCGCGCGACCTTCCAGTTCCACCGGCTGGTGCTCGCGATCCTGGATTATCTTCAGGAAGGCGAGGCGCTTCCCAAAGCGCGGTCCTTCGCCCTGGTTCCCGGCGACGGAATCGAGAGAATCATCGCCTGGCTGTCGACCTTCCGCGACGAAGAAGTGTGTGCCCCGACGAGCCTGGTCGAAGACGAGGAACTGCGTGCCGAGCTTGCCAATCTGCTGGAGTTGCTGGCTTCGATGGGCGGGCGCCTCATCCGCGACCCGCACCGCTATCGCCTCGGCCTCTATGCCGCACGCCTCGAGGCGCAGCTCACCTGCGCGCTGACCAGCGTGGATCTGCTTGAAGCCGCGCTGGAGCAATCGGGCACTGACATGGACGAGCAGGAAGTCCAGTTCCTGTCGCACGGCAAAGGGACGAGGACCCAATTGTCCATCGGCCAGTTCCTTCGCTGGGTGGACAGCGTCGCACGGCCCTTTGCACAGGCCGGCAACCGTGCCGCTGAATTGCGGCAGAGCGAAGCGGTACTCCTGGCCCTTGAGCTGACCGCGCTGGCCGAGGCAGCCAATTGCTTCAAGCATGCGGCACGCAGCATGGGCATCGCGCGGCTGGGCGCGCACCAGCAGCTGGTCGAGCTGACCGGCTACCTGACCGCTGCCGCCGACAATGCCGGGGAACTCGGCGGAAACCCGCGCGCCCACTATTCCGCCACCGCCTGATCGATCAACGCACCGGAGAGACCGCCATGGCCAACAATCCGAAAACCCTGGGTGAACTCAACGATCTGCTTGCGTCCCTGCAGGCGCTTCGCTCGACGATGGTGCGCGATGCCCGCGACGAACTGGCCAAGACGCCTGCCCAGGCCGAGCTGATCAACCAGTATATCAGCGATGCCGAGGCATTGCTGATGGACGCGCTGAAGCCGGATCCCGGTGCACCCGACAGCGACAACGGCCTCGCCCGCCTGATCGGCCTCGGCGACAATGTCGCGTCGCGGCTCGACGAGGTCCGACCGGTCGGACTGGTGCCGACCTATGACGACCAGATCAGCCGCGAGCGCCTGACGGCGGTCGGGGATCTCTATTATATCTACCAGCACGAGCGCGCAGGCGTGTTCCGCGCCGTGCTCAAGCTTCAACAACTTTTCCAGTCGGGCGAGGTGCGGCTTTCGGACGGGCCAGGCGCGCTGGCGCTCTACCAGTTCGATCGCAAACGGGTGCTGCGCTATACCCAGCGCGAGCGGCGGTCGGTCTATCGCAAGGTGTTCGGCTATACCGAATCCCTGCCGCCCGCCGGCGCCGAGCCGAACATCGCCTTCCACGCCCTGCTCAGCACCTTCTGCCAGCACGTATCGCGTTTCTTCGAGGACAAGCGCGTGTCGGAAGTGCTGCGTCCCGATGGCGGGCGCGAGACGTTCGGCAGCATGGCGGTGGTCCGGCGTTCAGGCCTGGACCTGCGCCAGAATCTCAAACACGTCTCCTACGGCCATGTCGCCGTGCTGCGCAGTGAAGTCCTGTCCCTGCTCCAGGAAGCGTTCGACATTCTCGGTTCGCCCGATATCGTCAATCTGTTCGGTGCAGATAGCGGTTGGGACGTGCTGGAGGAAGTAATGAAGCGCTATCTCCACGAAATCCCCGTAACATCTCAGCGCAGTCGTATGGCGGTCACCGGACGTGATATATTACGCTGGTTGGCAGAGGATTATCTCCTCACAACGGTGCGAATTGATTTCGAATCTCTACTTGAAGCTATTGTCGACGCATGCGACGATTGGCTGACAAGCGCTGAGTCGTTGGGATTGCGCAAACAACCGGGATTGATCGATAACAATGTCGTTTCGTTCAGGCCGGCTGCGCGCGCAGCAAAGGCATCACTCTTCTGATTAACTATTAGCGGGGACGGATCAATGTCAGCGAGCCTCCGCGCGCGAGAGCCCAAGAACTGGGTGCTCAACGCAACGGAACGAGTGATCGCCGGGCGCAGGGCGACCCCGACCGTTCACACGCCCGCGCCCACCAGCGAGCTGCTCTCGCTGCGGGAACGGGAAATCGCGCAGCTGGTGACATGCGGCCTGTCCAACAAGGAGATCGCCCAGACGTTGCGGATCAGCCACTGGACCGTATCCACGCATCTGCGGCGAGTCTTCGCCAAGCTCGACATCAATCGCCGCGTCGAGCTTTGCCGCCTCGTGACCAATGAGAACGCGCCCCGCCTGCCCGGCTGAGCCGCGGCAAGACGCCCCTATGCGCGCCCCTCAAGCGACCGCATCCGTGCGTAGAGGAAATAGACCAGCAGCCCGATGCCGTTCCAGATGAGGAACGATATCTGAGTCACCCGCTGCAGGCTCATGAACAGATAGCAGCAGCCGAGGATCGCGGCCGGCGCCACTACCCAGGCAAGCGGCGTGCGAAACGGCCGCCGCGCGCCGGGGCTGCGCCGGCGCAGCACCAGCACGCAGGTCGCCACCGCGACGAAGGCGCACAGCGTCCCGGCATTGGCAAGCGAGGCGATCACGTCGAGCGGCAGCAGCCCGGCAAGGATGGCGACGAAGATCGCCGTTACCGCCGTGATCCGCGCCGGGGTACCGCGCGTGGAGATTTCGGCGAGCGCCGGCGGCAGGAAGCCGTCGCGCGCCATCACCAGGAAGATTCGGCTCTGCCCATAGAGGAAGGCGAGCAGCACCGTCGGCAGCGCAATCGCCGCGGCCGCCGCGACCACCGTCGCCACGCCGCCGCTGCCCAGTTCCCGCAGGATGAGCGCCAGCGGCTCGGCGCTCTTCGAGAAGACCGTGTAATGCACGGCGCCCACCGCCGCCGCAGCGACGACGATGTAGATCAGCGTGCAGGCGACCATCGACCCGACGATGCCGATCGCCAGGTCGCGGTCGGGGTTCTTCGCCTCCTCCGCCGCGGTCGAGATCGCGTCGAAACCGTAAAAGGCGAAGAAGATGATGGCGGACGCACCCATCACGCCATATTTCACCCCGTGGTCGTCGGCGACGCTGCCATAGCCGCTCGGTGCGAAGGGATGGAGGTTGGCCGCATCGAAATGTGGCAGCGCCACCGCGACGAACAGCGCAAGCGTCACGATCTTCAGTATCACCAGCGCCGAGTTCAGGCGCGCGCTCTCCTTCGTGCCGAGCATCAGCAACCCCGCCACCACCGCGATGATCAGGATCGCCGGCACGTTGATGCCGGCATTGGCGAGATGCAGGCTATGATCGGCCACGCTTCCTTCGAGCGACGGTCCGTGAGTCATCGCGTCCGGCAGGATCACGCCGAGCCCTTTCAGGAACCCGACCGCATAACCCGACCAGCCGACCGCGACCGTCGAGACCACCAGCGAATATTCGAGGATCAGGCTCCACCCGACCACCCAGGCGATGATCTCGCCCAGCGCGGCATAGCTATAGGTATAGGCGCTGCCCGACGCCGGGATCATCGTCGCCATCTCGGCATAGCAGAGCGCAGCGCAGGCGCAGATCGCCCCGGCGACGGCGAAGCTCAGCAGGACGGCGGGCCCGGCGCGATCGGCCCCGACACCGATCAGCGTCAGGATGCCGGTGCCGACGATCGCACCGACCCCCATTGCGACGAGATGCGGCCAGGAGAGAGTCCGCGCGAGGCGCTGATGCTCGGGCTGCTCCTCGCCCGCGACGATGGTCTTCAATCTGAACAGGCTGCGCATCTGGTCCCCCGATTTCGGCGCGAACCTAAGCCGCTTCGGCACACCGGCGCAATGCTGGCGCGTGCGATTGCGGAACGCTACAGCCCAGCCAGCCGGTTTCAGGAGAGACGATCATGGACATGACCCTTGATTTCGCGCTTGGCGAGAATGCGGACATGATCCGCGATGTGACGCAGCGTTTTGCGGCCGAGCAGATCGCGCCGCTGGCGGCGCGGATCGATGCTGAGGACTGGTTCCCGAAGGAGCTGTGGCCGGCGATGGGCGCGCTCGGCCTGCACGGCATCACGGTGGAGGAGGAGTTTGGCGGGCTTGGTCTCGGCTATCTCGAACATGTCATCGCTTGCGAGGAAGTCAGCCGCGCCTCGGCCTCGATCGGCCTGAGCTATGGCGCGCATTCCAACCTGTGCGTCAACCAGATCCGCCGCTGGGCCAGCCCCGAGCAGAAGGCGAAGTACCTGCCCAAGCTCGTCTCGGGCGAGCATGTCGGCAGCCTTGCCATGTCGGAGGCCGGTGCCGGATCCGACGTCGTCTCGATGAAGCTGCGCGCGCAGGAGACCGATGCCGGCTATGTGCTCAACGGCACCAAGTTCTGGATCACCAACGCCGCCTATGCCGATACGCTGGTCGTCTATGCCAGGACCGGCGAGGGCAGCCGCGGCATCACCACCTTCCTGATCGAGAAGGACATGCCCGGCTTCTCGATCGGCCAGAAGATCGACAAGATGGGCATGCGCGGCAGCCCCACCGCTGAACTGGTGTTCACCGATTGCGAGGTCCCGCACGAGAATGTCATGGGACCGGTCAATGGCGGCGTCGGCGTGCTGATGTCGGGGCTCGACTATGAGCGTACCGTGCTCGCCGGCATCCAGCTCGGCATCATGCAGGCCTGTCTCGACGTCGTCCTGCCGTACCTGCGCGAGCGCAAGCAGTTCGGCAAGCCGATCGGCGCCTTCCAGCTGATGCAGGCCAAGGTTGCCGACATGTATGTCGCGCTCAACTCGGCCCGCGCTTATGTCTATGCCGTCGCCCGGGCCTGCGACGCAGGCAAGACCACCCGCTTCGATGCCGCCGGCGCCATCCTGCTCGCCAGCGAGAACGCCTTCCGCGTCGCGGGCGAGGCAGTCCAGGCGCTTGGCGGTGCCGGCTACACCAGGGACTGGCCGGTCGAACGCTTCCTCCGCGATGCAAAGCTCCTCGATATCGGCGCCGGCACCAACGAGATACGCCGCATGCTCATCGGCCGGGAACTCATCGGGGCATGACCCTATTTTCCCTCTCCCATAGGGGAAGAGGGAGAATATCACCTCAGACTCACCTTCGCCGTCACCGACAAGCCCGGGCGCAGTCGTGTCACTGCCGATTGACCGGAATCGAGCCTGATCCGCACCGGCACGCGCTGGACGATCTTGGTGAAATTGCCCGAGCCCGGCTCGAACGGGAGCAAGGTGAATTCCGATCCCGACCCGGGCGCGAAGCTCTCGACCTTGATCGTCGCGGTCTGGCCCGGGAGCATGGCCCGGGTCTGGGTCTCCTTGAAATTGGCCACCACATAAAGTGCCTGGGACGGCACGAGCGTCAGCAGCCGAGAACCTGGCTGGACATAATCGCCTGTCTGCACCTGCCGATTGCCGACCACGCCGTCGATCGGCGCTCGGATGATGGTGTGCTCCTGATCCTGCCGTGCCAGATCAAGCGCCGCCCGCGCCCGCACCGCCGCGGCCTCTGCCTGGGCCAGTTGCGCCAGCAGCACCGGCCGACGCGCATGAGTCACCGCTGCCTGCTCGCTCGTCACGTCGCGATCGGCACGAACCCGCTCGCGGGCAGACGCGGCACCGACCGCTGTCGCGCGAACACGTTCGACATCGCGCCGGGTGACGAAGCCCTGCTTCACCAGAGCCTCGAAACGATCGCGGTCCGCAGAGGCGCGGCCATATTCGGCATCGGCTGACTGGATCGACGTCTGGGCCGCACGCACCTGTGCCGCGGCAAGGCCTTCATCAGCGCTGAGTCCCGCCAGTGCCGCTCGCGCCGTCGCGACGCCAGCATCGGCATCCGCGACCGCCGCCCGCGCAGCAGCAAGCTTCGCGTCGAATTCCTGGGCGTCGATCTGCACGAGCGGGTCGCCAGCCCTGACCGGCTGGTTGTCGCGCACCAGCACCGCCGACACGAGCCCGCCGACCTTGGGCGCGACCGAACTGCTGTCAGCCTTGAGATAGGCATTGTCAGTGCTTTCGGCCGTACGCGGCGACAGCAGCCAGGCGATGCCAGCCACCGCAACCACCAGTGCGATCGCCGCCGCGATCAGCGGATTGCGGCCGACCCTGAATCGCCGCTTCGCCTCGACCGGCACGTCGATCGTCGCCGCCATGTTCATGAGATCACCAGCAGCGTGGAGGTGGCCGTGGCGAGAATCCTGCCCGAGGCGTCAGTCAGCTTCGCCTCGGCAAAGGCCACGCGGCGCCCCATGCTGATCACCACACCTTCGGCCCGCACCACACCGGTATCGACCGTCATGCCGCGAACATAGGACACCTTCAATTCGAGCGTCGTATAGCCCTGGCCCGGCGCCAGCTTCGAATGCACGGCGATACCGCAGGCGGAATCGAGCAGGGTCGCTGCATAGCCGCCATGCACGCTGCCGATCGGGTTGTAGACGCGCATGTCGGGATTGCCCTCGAACACCGCGCGGCCTTCGTCGATCTCGACCAGCGAGAAATCCATCGTCCTGCCGATCGGCGGCTGTGCGTCAGTCGCGATCATCGCGCGCAACTGCTCGATGCCGCTCATCGCGGCCCGGTCGATCGTATCGGTCATTGTATGTCCCCGAGCGAGAAGCGGCCGATCACCGAGGCCCTGGCCCGGTCGAGGATCGCATCGGACTGGGCAGGATCGGCAACCGCGCGTGACAGCGTCACCGCGCCGACCATCTCGGCGAGCATCGATCCGCCCGCAGCTTCGGAATCGGCAATACCGTGGCGGTCCAGCGCACCAGCCAATCGCGCGGTCAGCCCGGCGACACCCTGGCCGAAGCGTGTCCGCGCCTCCGGATCGAGCCGCGCGAGATCGCCCGACAAGGCCGGCAGCGGGCAGCCATGCTCGCGCGCGTCGCGGTGCCCGGGCGAAAGATAGAAATCGACATAGGCGCGCAGGGCCGCGCGCGGATCGTCGCCAGCGGCCGTAGCGTCGAAGCGGCGTCCGGCGCTTTCGAACATCGTTTCGATGGCGGCGGCGACCAGCGCCTCCTTCGAATCGAAATGCGCGTAGAAGCCGCCGTGAGTAAGCCCCGCCCGCGCCATGATCCCGGCCACGCCCACGCCGCCAGGACCCTTGGCCCGAATCTCTCGCGCCGCTTCTTTCAGGACACGGCGCCTGGTCTCGCTCTTGTGATCGCTGTCGTAGCGCATGGCTTGTCGATCTCCTTTATATGATGCATATAATATAAAGACTGCCAAGGACAAGCGCCGATGTCATCCCCTTCTGTTGTCGGCATGCCGATCGATCCCATGGAGCTGCCCGATGCGCGGAAGTTCCTGATCTTCGGGGTGATGGCGTTCGGCCAGTTCATGGCGCTGATCGACATCCAGATCGTCGCGGCCTCGCTGAACGAGGTGCAGGCCGGCCTTTCCGCCGGGCCGGACGAGATAAGCTGGGTCCAGACCGCCTATCTGATGGCGGAACTGGTGATGATCCCCTTCGCTGCCTTCCTCGCCCAATCGATGTCGACTCGCTGGCTGTTCGCGCTCTCAGCCGGACTGTTCACCGTTGCGAGCGCCTTGTGCGGCCTGGCGTGGAGCATCGAATCGATGATCGCCTTCCGTGCGCTTCAGGGGTTTGTCGGCGGCGCGATGATCCCGACGGTGTTCGCCACCGGCTTCGCGATGTTCGAGGGCAAGCAGCGTGCGATGATCCCCGCGATCCTCGGCATGGTCTCGGTTCTCGCCCCAACGCTTGGCCCCACGCTCGGCGGCTGGATCACCGATGCTGCCGGCTGGCGCTGGGTGTTCTACGTCAACGTCCTGCCCGGCACGCTGGTCACCCTGTTTGCGATCGCGGTTATCAAGGTCGACCGTGCCGACCTCTCGATGCTGAGGAGAATCGACTGGGTCCATCTCGCCTCGATGGCGGTGTTCCTCGCCGGTCTCGAATATGTGCTCGAAGAAGGGCCGAAGAACGACTGGTTCGGCGACACCGGCATCGCCGCCGCTGCCTGGGTCGCGTTCATCGCTTTCCTGCTGTTCCTCGAACGCTCTCTCCGGTCGAGCAGCCCGATCGTTAAGCTCTCGCCCTTTCGCAAGCCGACGTTCGTCTTCGCCTGCGTCTTCAACCTGGTGATCGGCTTCGGCCTTTATGCCGGCACCTATCTCGTGCCGCTCTTCCTCGGTCGTGTCCGCGGGTACAATGCCAATGAGATCGGCACGACGGTGTTCATCGCGGGGGTGGTGCAGTTCTGCGGCGTGCCGATCGCCGCCGCGCTGTCGCAACGGGTGGACCAGCGGATCATCATCACCTTCGGCCTGAGCCTGTTCGCGGCCGGTCTCTGGCTCTTTTCCTACATGACGCCCGACTGGGGTTTCGCCGCGCTGCTGGTGCCGCAGGCAGTGCGCAGCTTCGCGATCATGCTGTGCATCGTCCCAAGCGTCGGCCTTGCCCTCAACGGCTTCGCCGGGCCGGAACTTCGCTATGCATCGGGGCTGTTCAACCTGATGCGCAATCTCGGCGGCGCCATCGGCATCGCGTTGGTCACCACATGGCTTCAGGACATGAGCCGCCTCCATGCCCTGCGGATCGGCGAAGCGCTGGGCAGCTCCTCAAGGATCGCCACCGATACGCTCGGCAATCTCGCCCGGATGATGCAATCGATGACGCCCGACCCGGCCCGCGCGATGATGATGGCTGAAGCGGTGATGGGCCGGATCGTCGGCCGCGAGGCACTGACCCTCGCCTTCAACGATGTGTTCCGCATCATGGCGTGGCTGTTCATTGCCGCGCTGGTGATGGTGCCCTTCTGCCGCCCGCCGAAACAGGCAGGCGCCGAGCCGATCGATGCGCATTGAGAGCAGGGCGCGTCGAGCCGACGGCCGGCTGAACCGGTCTTGCATAGTCCTCGGGGAGGATCCGCTCCGGCTCATACGACCAGGGAAATGGAGTTTCCAAAGTTGTGAAGCAGGACGGGAAGCAGAAGGCTGCCGGTCCGAAGGCGCAACCATATCGCGATGAAGGAGGGCAGCGCCGTCAACGCCATGGTCAGCGGGTCGAACGAGAAATGACCGTGCGAGAACCCAAAGGCATGTGCCATCCCGAACAACGCACATGACAGGACGGCACCCCATCCCCATTCAACGCCGAACAGCCTCAGGCGCCCGGTGAAGGCGCGATCAAGCGCAAGCAGGAGGATGCCGCGGTAAAAGGGCTCCTCCTCGAATCCCGGCATGGTCAGCTGGAACGCGACCTCCTCATGCGAGCCTGGTCCGCCTGGGAAAGCCAGCGCGATCGCCACGAAAAACGCACAATAGACAAGCGCGACGGGCACGCAGCTCTTGAGGCTGTCCTCGGCCTGAGCAAAAGTGAGCCCCGATCGACGCCACCCGAAAGCCGGCAGGGCGGCAACGGCCAGTGTCGCAACCAGGGCCAGGATCTTGCCCTGCCAGTTCCATTCAGCCGACGGGAACAGGTTGGGAAGGAGGCCATAGCCGTGGGTCAGAAGGAAGTCGTTGATCCCGACAAGTCCGGCCGCGACCAGCAGCCACCGGAGCGAGAAGGCATTGCGACGCGTCAGCCCGACGGCGCCTCCAACGAGGAGAAGAAGCGCGATCGTGCCGATCAGTCCTATAAAGCCGTTCACGTCCTGCTCTCCATCACGCGGGGTGCGCCCCGATAGAAGGGAGCACCGGCAAGGGCTTCTCAAAAGGCCGCCGACCGCTCCTCAAAAGACGGCTTCGCGGTCGGAGCAGGCGATGACGATATCGGCACGTGGCCGGACGCTGCGCGATACGCGCCAGGGGTGCAGCCCCTGGCGGCACGGAACACCCGGTTGAAACTGGCGAGGGAGGCGAACCCGCTATCCATCGCAATCGCGATCAGCTTGTCCCCGGCCCGCGATGAATCGGACAGCAATCGGCACGCCTCCTCCACGCGATAGGCGTTGATGAAGGAACGGAAGTGATCATGGCCGAGTTCATGATTGACCAGCTGGCGCACCGCACGCTCGGCGGCACCCATTTTGCGAACGAACGTGGCGAAGCTCAAATCGGGATCGAGGTGCACGCGTTCGACCTCGATCAGGTTCCGTAAACGCTCCGCCAGTCGCGCGTCGCCTGTCTCCACGACCGGTACCACCTGCATCGTCGAAGCCGGAAACGTCAGCGTTCCGGGGTCGGCGCGGAGCAGTCTTGTCGCAAGCCAGAGACCGAAGGCAAGGATGGCTGCATTCTGGGAGATGGCAAAGACCCGCGGACGCCAGTCGAAACCGAGCAGGGCGTCAACCAGGAAGTCAGCAAGAAGCTGGCCGCCCAGGAGAATGACAACGATCACGCGAGCATCACGCCGCGTCTCCACGAAATCGCCCTCGCGATCATGGAGGAGTCGCCATCCGAGGTGAGCGACTATCCCGAGGCCGAATGCGACGAGAAGCCGGGAAAGCCCCTTGTCGGCGACCCCCGAGCCCAACACCCCCCGATCAGCACTCGCGATGCAGATCCACAATATGCCGACAGCCAGGATGGGCCCTCGCAACCGGAAATGTCGATCGAAGCAAGCGAGGCAGAACCACCAGATGAATATCGCCGCGTAGCCGCTCAGCAAATGGGCGACACGACCGACGACGCCGTCCGGACGAAGCGACGGATCGGCTGTGTTCCCGATCAGGAATCCTGAGATGCATATCGCAAGGGGGACAAACAGCACCGCCTGGCGCCCCCCTTTGCCATCGCGGGCGAGCAGGAATGCCAGGAAGAGCAGCACCGTCACGCCTGCAATGCGAATGGCCACGTCGAGCTGTTGAGCGTCCATGGGAGACAAATACCGGGGCGCTCGACGCCAGGCTATGCCCTGACGACCATGTCCGCGTCTTCCGATCGTCGGTTTGCCTGCATGGCGCAGCGCAATGCGCTAACTCCAGCCACCGCCCAGTGCCTTGAACAGCGCAACCGCTGCCTGGGCCTTGCGCGACGAAGCGTCGCTGTCTCGCTGCTCCGCCAGGAGAAGCGCCTTGCGCGCCCGTGCCAGCGCAAGCCGGTCGTCCTCGCCGCTCGCTGCTCGACGTTCGGACAGGGCGAACGCCGCCCGCTCGCGGACCAGCGCCTCCCCCGCCTCCTGCGCCCCGATCCGTGCCTTGAGGAACCGATTGATCGCCGTCTCGCTGTCCGACAGCGCGCCGAGCACCGCCTTTTCGTACCGCGCTGCCGCGCCCTGCCCACGTGCGTCGGCAGCGCGGATCTGCGCGCGGATCGTGCCGCCCGAGAAGATCGGCCAGGAGACGCTTGGCCCGACCTGCAACCGCATGCTGTCGGCCGAGAACAGGTCACCGGGATTGCGCGCTTGCTGGCCGATGCCGCCCAGCAGGCTGAAGCGCGGGAACAGGTCGGCCGTGGCCACCCCGATATCCGCCGTCGCCGCCGCAAGCTCGCGCTCGGCCTGGCGGACGTCAGGGCGACGCTCGAGCAAGTCCGATCGCACTCCGACCAGTATCTGGTCTGGACTGGCGGGCAGTGGCGCGGGCGTGCGCAGCGTAGCGCCGACCTCCTCCGGCGTCGAACCGACGAGCGTCGCGATGCGATACGCCGCCGCCGTCGCGTTCGCCTCCGCATCGGGAACGGCGGCGGCGCTTGCCCGTGCGGCGCTCTCTGCGGTCTCCGCATCCAGCCGCGAGGCTTCGCCCGCGCCGAAACGCAACCGGGTGAGCCGCGCGAGATCAGCATCAGCTTCGGCAGTCGCCCGGGCCGTCGCGGCATTGGCCTGCGCTGTCCGCAGGTCGAGATAGTTGCGCGCCACCTCGGCGATCAGCGAAAGCATCACGTCGCGGCGCGCGAACAGCGCCGCTTCCTCGCGCGCCGCCGCCGCCTCGCCCTGCCGGACATGGCGCCCCCACAGATCGATCTCCCAGCTCGCATCGAACCCGCCGTCGAACAGGCGAAACTCGCGCTGGAAACCCGGAATCTCGCCGATCGGCAACTGCCCGTTCTTGCTCAGCACATTCTCGGTCGCCGATCCATTTGCCGCCACCGAGGGCAGGCGCGTGCCCGCCACCGCGCGGCGATTCGCACGCGCCTCCGCAAGCCGCGCCTCGGCTTCGGCGAGGTCGGGGCTGTTCCCGATCGCGCGCGCGACCAGCGCCGAAAGCTGCGCGTCGCCGAAGCGGTCCCACCAGGCGAGGTCGACCGCGCCGGGCGTACCGGGCTCGGTCCAGCCAGCGGCCGACGGTACCGAAGGCCGTTTATAGTCGGGCCCGACGGTGCAGCCGGCCAGCGCGGCGCCCGCGAGCAGTACGGCAGGGAAACGAGGCATGGGGATCACTCCATCCGGGCGCGGAACAGCCACGCGGCCGCGCTCAAGGTGACGCAGGCGATGATGACGAGCGGCCAGAGCTGGTGGAACACCGCGGCAGCCGGCATCGCCTTGAGGAACAGGCCCTGGACGATGACCAGGAAATAACGGGCAGGATTGGCGTAGGTCACGACCTGCAGCCAGCCCGGCATATTGTCGATCGGACTGGCATAGCCTGACAACAGGATCAGCGGCGTCGTCACCAGGAAGGACCCGAGGAACGCCTGTTGCTGGGTCGCCGACGCAGCCGACACCAGCATCCCTACCCCGATCAGCGCGAGCATGTACGCGGTCAGCGAGATATAGAAGAGGATCAGTGATCCGGTGAACGGTACCCCGAATATCAGCGGCGCGACGATCAGGTAGAGCGTGCCGTTGAACAGCCCGACCAGCAGCGGCGGGACCATCTTGCCGATCAGCACCTCGTGCACGCGGAGCGGCGAGACCATCAGCTGGTCGAACGTGCCAAGCTCCCGCTCTCGCGCCACGGTTTGCGAGGTTATGGACAATCCCGCCACCGAGGTGATGATCGCGACCAGCGACGGCAGGGTGAACCAGATATAATCGAGCGACGGGTTGTACCAGTTGGTCACGACGCTGCCGCCACTGGCATCCCCACTCCCCTGCGACCGCGGGGCGAGATCGGCACCGACACTCCCGGCGATCTGCGAGAGATAGCCCGAGACGATCTGCGCAGCGTTCGACCGTCGGCCGTCGAGCACCACGCCGATCGTCGCCGGCCGGTGGGCCGTCACCGCCCGGTCGAAATCCTCGTCGATCACCACGGCGGCGATCACTTCCTGCCGGTCGACCGCCTTCTCCAGTGCCTCGGGTGAGCTCAGCCGGCGGATCTTCCGGAAGTTCGGGCTGCCCGAGATCCGCGATACGATCTCCGCACTGTGCGCGCCGCTGCTGCGGTCGAGGATGCCGATATCGACGTTGCGCACCTCGAGCGTGGTGGCGAAGGTGAAGATGAAGAGCTGGATCAACGGCGGCAGCACCAGCACGAGCCGCGCCTTCGGGTCGCGCAGCACCGCCCAGATTTCCTTGACGATCATCGCCCGAAGCCGCCGCATCAGTCGAGACTCCTGCGCGTGGCCCGGAAGCTGAGGAAGAAGAACAGCGCCCCGAAGCCGAGCATGATCGCAATGTTCGGCAGGATCAGCGCCCACAGGTCGCCCGCCAGGAACACCGTCTGGAGCGACGGGATCAGATATCGCGCCGGCACCGCATAGGTGATGAGGCGGATCGGCCAGGGCATGGACGCGATCTCGAACAGGAAGCCCGAGAGCAGGAAGGTCGGCAGGAAGGCGGCGAGCAGCGCGACCTGGCTCGCCACGAACTGGTTCTTGGTGGCTGACGAGATGAACAGGCCAAGCCCCAGGGCCGGCATCAGGAAGGCGGAGGCAATCGCGAACAGCGCGAATACCGATCCGCGAAACGGCACGCCGAACGCGACAACCGCGAGCACACTGCACAGCGCCATCGAGGCAAGGCCGAGCAGGAAATAGGGGATGACCTTGCTGGCGATGAATTCGACCATGCTGATCGGCGTGGCCATCATCGCCTCCATCGTGCCGCGTTCCCATTCGCGCGCGACGACCAGTGCCGTCAGCAAGGTACCGATCATCGTCATCACGATCGCGATGGAGCCGGGAACGAGGAAGAAGCGGCTGCGCAGGCCGGGATTGTACCAGTAGCGCGGGTTGACGCTGATCGCCGCCGCCTGGCTCGCCCCTCCGCCCAGTCCCTCGGCTGCGGCCCAGCTCGCCCGCACGCCCTCGCCATAGGCAGCCGAGAAGCTGGCGGTGTTGGGCTGCGACCCGTCAGTGATGATCTGGATCGGGGGCGCCTTGCCGCGTGTCGCGCCCTTTCCGAAATCCTGCGGGATGACGATGATCGCGCGGACAGCGCCATCGACCATCATGCCGCGCACCTCAGCCACCGACCTTGCCATGGCCACGTCGAAATAGGGCGAGTTCTGATAGGCCTGGGCAAGACCCAGGGCCGGCGCGCTGCTGTCCTCCAGCACAAGCGCGACGCGGGTGCGCGGCGTATCGAGCGACACGGCATAGCCGAACAGGAACAACAGGATCAGCGGCAGGACGAAGGCGATCAGGAAGGTGGAGGGATCGCGCATGATCTGCGTGCCCTCCTTGCGCACCAGCGCCGCCAGCCGGCGCGGATCGAAGCGAATGCCCGCCTTGCTCACGCCGCCTGCACCGTATCGCGGTTGCGATCCGATTGTTCGATCAGCGCGATGAAGGCATCTTCCATCGTCGGGTCCTCGACGCCCGCGATCTTCGCTGCATCGGCCTTCAGCGCATCGGGCGTGCCGGTTGCGATCTGCTCCGACCGGTAGATCAGCGTCACCCGGTCGCAATATTCGGCTTCGTCCATGAAGTGAGTGGTGACCAGAACGGTCACGCCCTTCTCGACCAGCCCGTTGATATGAGTCCAGAATTCCCGCCGCGCCACCGGGTCGACGCCCGAGGTCGGCTCGTCAAGGAACAGCACCGGCGGCTGATGCATCACCGCGCAGGCCAGGGCGAGCCGCTGCTTGATGCCCAGTGGCAACAGCCCGGCATTCTCGTCGATATGCTCGCCAAGCGCGAAGATGTGGATCATCTCGTCGATCGCGCGCCTTGCTCGTACCCGGTCGAGATCATAGGCGCCGGCGAAGAAATCGAGATTCTGCCGGATGCTGAGATCGCCATAGAGCGAGAATTTCTGCGCCATGTACCCGAGCGAGGCGCGCGCATCCGCCCGCGCCAGACGCAGATCATTGCCCGCGACCGATCCGGTGCCGCTGGTCGGCGTCAGCAGCCCGCACAGCATCTTGAACGTCGTCGACTTGCCCGCGCCATTCGGCCCCAGCAGCCCGAAGATCTGCCCGCGCGGAATCTCGAACTCGATGTCGTGCGCGGCGGTGAAATCGCCGAAACGCCTGGTCAGCCCCCTGGCTTCGATCGCCGGCGTCTCGGTCTGCTCGATCGTGCGATAGGCATGGGCGAGCGCGCTCGTCCCCGGCGGCCCACCACCCAGTATCTCGATGAAGCCGTCCTCGAAGCGCGGCTCCACTTTTCCGACCTTGGTCTTCGGTCCCGCCTTGAACGCCGCCGCATCGGGCACCGCCACGTCCCTGGCGAGCAGAAGCCGAACCGACCGCCCCTGGATCGATCCATCGATCACATCGTCGCGATCGAGCGCATGAGTCAGGAACTGACGCCGCCGTTCCTCGAACCCGGTCACGCGGATCACCCGGTTCTTCACCTTGCCGGTCAGTTCGGCCGGCGGCCCCTCGAACAGCAGCTTTCCTTCGCTGAGCAGATACACCCAGTCGCATTTCTCCGCCTCGTCGAGATAGGCGGTCGACCAGAGCACGCCGATGCCCTCGCCGGTCAGTTCGCCAACCATCGACCAGAGCTCGCGCCGGGACACCGGGTCGACACCGACGCTGGGCTCATCGAGCAGCAGCACTTTCGGGGTACGCACCAGCGCGCAGGCCAGGCCGAGCTTCTGTTTCATCCCGCCCGACAGCTTGCCGGCCAGCCTGTCCTGGAATCGCCTGAGGTCGGTGAAATCGAGCAGCCGGTCAAAGGTCGCCCGATGTTCGTCTTCAGGCAGATCGCGGACCCGCGCATAGAGCGTCAGGTTCTCGATCACCGTCAGATCTTCGTAGAGGCCGAAGCGCTGGGGCATATAACCTAGATCGCCGAGCGCATCGACCGGCGCCCCTCCGAGCAGTTCGACCTTGCCCTCGGTGGGCGCCATCAGCCCGGCAAGGATGCGGATGAGCGTCGTCTTGCCGGCGCCGTCCGGCCCGACCAGACCGGTCAGTCGTCCCGGCACGATCGACAGCTTCACACCGTCGAGCGCCGGATGGCCGGCGCCGAAGCGCTTGACCAGTCCTTCAGCGCTGGCGACGGCGTCAGCCACCGGCCTAGTTCCGATGCGCCGGGCGGGCGCCTGGCACGCGCACCGTGACCGGCTGCCCCTGGCGCAACGCGTCGTCGGGATCGGTCACGATGACACGCAGGCGATAGACCAGGTCGGTTCGCAGGCTCTCGGTTTCGACCGACTTCGGCGTGAATTCCGACCGCGGCGAGATATAACCGATCGTGCCGCGATAGGGCCGGGGGTTGCCGTCAGCGGTAACCTGCACCGCCATGCCGGGACTGATCCGGCTGAGCGCTGTTTCATCGATATAGGCGCGCACCCGCAGCGGTCGGTCGATCGACAGGGTCAGCACCGTCTCGCCGGGCTGGACGATGGCGCCCGGCTCTCGTGCGCGAGTCACCACCGTCCCCGCCGTGGCAGCGATCAGCCGCGTATCGGACAGGTCCGTCGCCGCATTGCGTCGCGCCTCGGCCGCCGCCTGGACCTGCGCCCTGGCCGCGTCGATGTCCTCGATGCGCGATCCGGCCACCAGCAGCGACAGGCCCTGCCGCGCTTCGGCAAGCTGGGCCCGGGCGCGGTCCCGGCCAGCGACGGTCTGATCCCAGATATCATGGCTGATCGCGCCGGGCGCGACCAACGGCTCGCGGCGGCGATAATCCCGCTCGCTATTCTCCATCACTGCCTGCGCCGCGGCGACACGAGCACGAGCCTGGGCGATATCCTGGCTGCGGTTGCCGTTGCGCAACTTGGCAAGCTGCGCCTGGGCCTGGGCGAGCTGGGCGTCCGCCTGGCCGATCCGGCTGTCGAGCGTCGCGGTGTCGAGCGTGGCAAGCGGCTGACCCTGGCGAACCTTTGCCCCCTCCTCCACCGCGATACCGCTGATCCGCCCGCCGACACGAAAGGCCATGTCGACCTCGCGGATATCGACATTGCCGTGCAGGGTCAGCTCGCCCTCCCCGGCGCGCGGGAAGATGCCGAAGCCACGGGTCGCAACGCCGGCGATGACAAGGGCCGCGGCCACGACGATCAACACGATGATGCGGCGGTTCATACCAGCTTCTCCATCAGGATGCAGTGCACGTTCGCGCGCAACCGGGCGCGCAGCAAGGTGGCGGTGTCCTCATCGATCCGCTCGACGCCCATCACCCGGCAGACCGAGGCACGGCCGGCACGCAATACGAGCGCCTGGCCGAAGAACAGCAGCGCCAGGGAACGGACCTCACGATCGGAGAGATCGGTGCGGATACCCGCCAGCAGGGCGACGAAGGTGTCGGCCAGCGGCTCCATCGCGCCACGATAGATGCGTTCGAATGCCTCGGTCGGGTCGAGCTGCTCGCGAATGATGAAGCGTGCCCAGGTCTCCGTTTCCGGGCGCAGCATCATCTGGGCGAAGCCGTCGATCAGGCGGAGCAGCCATTCCACCGCCTGCTCGCGCGATTCGATCGCCGCCGCCCGGGCAGCGGCGAACACCGGCGCCTGGAGTTCCGATATGCCCTGGCCGATCCGGTCAGCGGCGGCGAGGTACAGACCCTCCTTGCCGCCGAAATGATAGGTGATCGAAGACATCGCCGCACCCGATGCCTTGGCTATCTGGCGCGTGCTTGCCCCTTCGAAGCCATGACGGCCGAATTGCTCGATCGCGGTATCGAGGAGAGGTTCGCTTTTCACCCGTCAGTTATTAGTTCGATCGAACGAACAATGCAACGGCTGCACCTTTGCTTGTCTGGTTGGATGGCGCCTCCTACGCCTCCCTTAATGCGCGATCTGCTCACTCCCGGCCGATTTCGCGGCGTGGCGCTCGCCCTGATCGCCTGCGCGCTCGCGATCCGGCTAGCGGTTCCGTCGGGCTTCATGCTGATGCCGGGCTCGAACGGCGCGCTCCCGACGATCACGATGTGCAGTGGCCAGGGCGTCACGACGATGCCCACGCCCATGCGAATGGATCCCGCGAGCGGGCGGACTTCACATGATGACGGCCGACATCAGGAAAAGGCACCCGACCATCCCTGCGCCTTCGCCGCCGCCAGCGCAGCGGTGGACCTCGCCGCGATCCTCCATCCGGGCACGCTGGCGATCATCGAAATGGGCGTTCGCCCGCAATCCCATGCCTTCGCGCATCCGGGGCTCGGCCTCGCGGCGCCGCCGCCTCCGAAGACCGGCCCGCCGATCCTCGCCTGACACCGCCGGGCCGCGTTCCCGCGCAGCCTTCGAACCCTGTCGGCAGAACGGATCGTTCAATGAACACTCGATTTCCGCGCGGGCCGTCGCGCGCCTCCATGATCGTCGCCTGCCTGGCGGCTTCCCTGCCATCGGGCGGCGCGCACGCCGAAGACAAGGACCAGCGCGACGTCCTGGTCACGGGTACCCGCCAGCCCAGGCCGATCGAGAATCCGCCTGCGACGACAGCAACCATCTCCGCCGATACGATCGGCGACACCATCAATGCGAGGAATGTCGAGGACACGATCAAATATCTGCCAAGCCTGATCGTCCGCAAACGCCATATCGGCGATACCCAGGCGCCACTCGCCACCCGCACTTCCGGCCTCGGCGCCAGCGCCCGCAGCCTGATCTATGTCGATGGCGCCCTGCTTTCGTCGCTGATCGGCAACAACAACACCATCGCCTCGCCACGCTGGGGTCTCGTCAGCCCGCAGGAGATCGAGCGGATCGATGTCCTCTACGGCCCCTTCTCCGCCGCCTATGCCGGCAACTCCATCGGCGCCGTGGTCAACATCGCCACGCGCCTGCCGGATGGGCTGGAAGGCAGCATGACAGCGGGCACGACCGTTCAGAAGTTCGGGCAATATGGCACGGACCGGACACTCCCCGCCTATCAGATCGGCGGGACGATCGGCGACCGGTTCGGACCGCTGGCGCTGTTCGCCAGCATCGATCACGTCACGAGCGACGGCCAGCCGCTGACCTATGTCACGGCCGCCACGCAGCCGGCCGGCACGACCGGCGGCTATGCCGACGTGAATCGCACGAACATGCCGATCCGCGTGCTCGGTGCCAGCGGTTTCGAACATCAGCGGCAGGATCGCATCAAGCTGAAGGCCGCGCTTGATATCACGCCGGGCGTGCGCCTCACCTATGTCGGCGCCCTGTTCCTCAACAGGACCGACTCCACGGCCGAAAGCTATATCTCCAACGCAGGCGGCAAGACCTATACCAGCGCCTTTTCAAGCGGCGTCTATCACGCGGACCAGCGCCATTGGTCGCACAGCCTCTCCGCAAGCGGCAGCGGCAACCGGTTCGACTGGCAGGTGATCGGCACCCTCTACGATTTCGATCGTGACGTGCAGCGCATCCCGGCGGGAACGCTGCCCGCCGCGCAGAATGGCGGCCCGGGGACGATCACCCGGCTCGACGGTACCGGCTGGAAGACGATCGACGCCAAGGGCATGTGGCGGTCCGATGGGGACGCGACGCACATCATCAGCTTCGGCGCTCATGCTGACTGGTTCGCAATCGACAGCAACCGGTTCGCCACGACCGACTGGATCGATGGCGGTCAGGGCGCGCTCAATCTCCAGTCGGAGGGCAAGACCCGCACCGCCGCGTTCTGGGTGCAAGACGCCTGGAAACTGCTGCCAGCGGTCACCCTGACGCTGGGCGGGCGCTATGAATGGTGGAAGGCCTATGATGGCGTGAACTTCTCCTTGTCGCCGTCGATCCCCATCGTACGGCAACCTTTGCTGTCGGCCGCCAGATTCTCGCCCAAGGCCTCGCTTGCGTGGAATCCGGATGCCGACTGGACGGTCCGCTTCTCCTTCGGCCAGGCCTATCGCTTTCCGACGGCGGGCGAGCTCTACCAGATCGTGACGACGCCGGTGGCGGCGGTACCCAATCCGAACCTGAAGCCGGAGAACGCGCTCTCCGAGGAGCTGGCGGTCGAGCGCCACGACGAGCATGGCTCGATCCGCCTTTCCTTCTTCAACGAATCGATCAGGGACGCGCTGATCTCCCAGACTGGCCCGCTGCCGGTCGTCCCCGCACTAGTCGGTACCTTCGTCCAGAATGTCGACCGAACCCGTGCACGCGGTGTCGAATTTACGTTCCAGCGCGCCGACATCCTGCCTCGCGTCGATCTCTCGGGGAGTGTCACCTATGCCGACGCCACGACCCGCCGGGATGCGGCACTGCCCGCCGCGGTCGGCAAGCTCCAGCCTTCGGTACCGCACTGGAAAGCGTCGCTGGTGGCGATATGGCGCCCGACCGACCAGATCGCCCTCACCGCGGCCGGGCGACATGCCGGCCGGATGTACGGATCGCTCGATAATACGGACGTGATCGGCAACACCTTCCAGGGCTTTGCCGGCTATACCGTCATCGACATGCGCGCCAGCTTCAGGGTGACCTCGCGCTGGTCGATCGGCCTCGGCCTCGACAATGTCGGGAACGAGAAATATTTTCTCTTCCACCCCTTCCCGCAACGCTCCTTCTCGGCTGACGCGACCTACATGTTCTGATCCGGGGCCACCTCCGTATATTTACGGATACGAGCGACCTTCGATCACGAATAAGGGCTATGAATAATTGACCCTCGAAAGATCAACCCGATCGGGTATCATCGTGGGCGAGTGGGGCGCATGATGACCGCGGGGTCCGGGGGGATGCTGAAAACCAGGGTGGTGGCAGGAGGATTTATTCTCCTTGCGCTGTTGCTTGTCATGGCCAGCTTTGGCGGCTGGGTAATCGACAATGACATCCTGAAAACTTTCGGCATCCCCGGCTTCCCGATCCGGCCCTGGGCGGCGGTGGGCTTTGCGTTCCTCGCACTGGCCGCTGCCGCGCCGATCCTGGAGAAAAGGCGCCTGGCAACGCTCCTCGCCGTCGCGCCAACCGTGATCGCGACCTGGACGATGCTCCGCTACATGGGAGCGATCCAGATCGAGCTGTACCACCCCTTCTTCCCGAACCAGCTTGCCCGCACCGGCCTGCGATATCCCGGGCTTCCCTCGATCGGTGCTGCGTTCTCCCTCCTCCTGCTGTCCTTCGCCGTCCTCCTCATCCCGCACCGATCCCGCCGAATCGACGATGTCAGCATCCTGCTTGCCGGCACCGCTTTGCTTGCCGCCGTTGCCGGTATCATCATCATCCTGCTTCTCCCCGCCCAGGCCGGTGCGTCAGCCGAGTTTCTCAGTTCGCTGCCAGACAGCCTGATCAGTATCTCCATCGCCTTCGCCCTGATCATCCCGCGATCCGAGCGTGCCTGGATCACGATCCTGTCCGGCGGCGGCGAGGAATGGCGGTCGTTTCGACGGGCGATTCCGGCGATCCTGATCCTCCCGATCCTGCCCTCGCTCGTCGCGACCGGGATCGTCCGGCACAAGCTGCTGTCGGACCTCGGCGCCGACGTCGCGGTGGTTACGGGCAATATCCTGATCGTCGGCGGCCTGCTCGCCTGGGCGACCTCCCGGATGCTGCAGCAGCAGGGGGAACTTTCCTATCTTGCCCGTGCGCTCGACACGTCGAACGTCGCGCTCGTCTTCCCCAATGGGGTGATCGCCCATTGGTCGGTCGGCTGCGAACGCCTGTACGGCTATTCGCGCGAAGAGGCAGTGGGACAGCGCAAATATGAATTGCTGCGCACGCGCTGCGCTGGCGGCAAAAGACCCGACCTCCTGCTGATGGGATCGGAATATGAGCAGGAACTGATAGAGACCCACCGCGACGGCAGCGAAATCCATGTGATCGAACGGCAGCAGCCCGCCGATATGCCGGATCGCGAATCGATGATCATCCTGAAACTGCTCGACATCACCGAGCGCGTCCACGCCGAGGCAGCGCTTCGGGCAAGCGAGCAGCGTCTGGCGCTAGCGATGGCGGCCCATGAGGTCGGGGTCTTCGAATGGGATGTCGCAAGCGGCGCGTTCCACTGGTCGCCGGGCACTGAACAGCGGCTCGGCTTCGAGAACGGCACGATGCGCGACTTCGAAAGCTGGCGCGCGCTGATGCTGCCGGAGGACGAGCAGAGCGTGCTGGATACGATAACCGAGGCAGTCGCGTCGCGCGCCGACAAGTTCAGCTTCCGCTATCGCCTCCGCCCGGTCGACGGGCTTTCCCGGTCGATTGAGGGATCGTCCCAATGCATCTATGACGATGAGGGCAATCTGGTTCGCACCGTGGGCGTCTGCCTGGAGACGACCGAGCGCGATGCCCGCGAGGCCGCGCTGCGGGCACGCGAGGCACAACTCCGCTCGATCCTCGAGACGGTACCCGAGGCGATGGTCGTCATCGACGAGCATGGCGATATCCAGAACTTCAGCAGCACGGCGGAACGTATCTGGGGATATCGCGCCGACGAAGTGCTCGGCAGGAACTTCACGATGCTGGCGACCGAGGAGGAAGGCCAGCGCTACGCCACCGCGTTGCGCAACTATGTCGAGACGGGAAAGACCACCGCAGTCGGCCGGACCGTACCGGGCACCGGCCTTACCGCGGACGGGCGCGTGTTCCCGGCCGAGATCGAGGTCGGGATCGCGCGATCCGGCGGCGAGCTTCGCGTCACCATGTTCTTCACTGACATTTCCGAACGTCTCGTCACCGAAGAGCGGATGAGCGACCTCAACAACGAGCTGGCGCATCTGGCGCGCCAGGGCGCGATGAGCGAGCTTGCGGCAGACCTTGCCCATGAGCTCAACCAGCCGCTCGCCGCTGTCTCCAATCTCGTGGCCACGGCGCGGATGATGACCGAGCGCGGCGGCGATCCCCCGGCGATCATCGACCTGCTCAGGATGGGCGGCGAGCAGACGCTCCGCGCCGGCGAGATCATTCGCCGGATGCGCGCGTTCATGGCGAAGCGCGACGTGGACATGCAGGCCGAGTCGCTGGCCGAGCTGGTCCGCGACACGGTCGATCTCGTGATGGTCGGCACCCGCCCGTTCGACACCCGTCTCGATTTCGACTTCGATCCCGCCGCGCCCCGCATCTTCGCCGACCGGGTCCAGGTGCAGCAGGTCCTGGTCAACCTGCTGCGCAACGCGATCGAGGCATTGCGCGACCTGCCCCGTGCCAAGCGGCGAATCTCGATCAGGTCGCGGCGACTCAACGATGCGATGGTCGAGATCGAGCTGAGCGACAACGGCCCCGGCATCCCCGCCGAGATCCTCGACAACCTCTATGAGCGCTTTTCAACGACCAAGCCCGAGAGCGGCATGGGCATCGGCCTGTCCATCTCCCGCCGCATCGTCGAAGCGCATGGCGGCACGCTGGTCGGGGAGAATCTGCCGGGCCACGGCGCGTCCTTCCGCTTCACCCTGCCCGTCGCTGAAGACAATCCGGGCGAAGAGAGGGCCTGACGTACCGCCTGGTGCCAGACAGGAAGAGGAGACTGGCTGGGGCGGCAGGGTTCGAACCTGCGAATGGCGGCATCAAAAGCCGCTGCCTTACCACTTGGCGACGCCCCAGCAGGGATTCCGTCAAAACAACGCTTTGACAGAAGTCCCGGAGCGCAGCCCTTTAGGGACCGCGCTCGATTCCCGCAACGGCTCTATCGACTCAGTCGAGCCGATCCAGCCATCCGTGCGGATCAGGCGCGTTGGCGCGCTGGATATCGGTCAGCGCGTTGAGCATGCGCAACGTCGTCTGGCCCGGGCCGCCGGTGCCGATGGTGAAATCGCCGCCACGCATCTTCATCTGGCCGATCGGCGCGACCACCGCGGCGGTACCGCAGGCGAACGCCTCGCGCAGCCGGCCGCTTTCCGCATCGGCGCGGCACTGGTCGATCGAATAAGGCTCCTCGCGTGCGGTCAGCCCCATGTCGCGCGCCAGCGTCAGGATCGAATCACGGGTGATGCCGGGCAGGATCGTGCCGGTCAGCGGCGGGGTGACGAGCGTGCCGTCGTCGAACACGAAGAAGATGTTCATGCCGCCCAGTTCCTCGATCCAGCGGCGCTCGGCCGCGTCGAGGAACAACACCTGGTCGCAGCCCTGGCGAATCGCCTCCGCCTGCGCGACCAGGCTGGTGGCATAGTTGCCGCCGCACTTCGCGGCACCGGTCCCGCCGGGCGCTGCGCGGGTATAGTCTTCCGACACCCACAGGGTGACCGCCGATGCGCCGCCCTTGAAATAGGCGCCGACCGACGACGCGATCACCGCATAGATATATTCCGCCGATGGCTTGACCCCGAGGAACACCTCGCTCGCGATCATGAACGGGCGCAGATAGAGCGAACCGCCACCAGCCGTCGGGATCCACTCATGGTCGATCCGCACGAGCTGCCGGATCGATTCGAGGAACAGATCCTCGGGCAGCTCGGCCATCGCCATCCGCTGGGCCGAGCTGCGGAAACGTGCAGCATTGGCCTCGGGCCTGAACAGCGCCGTGCCTCCGTCGGCAAGGCGATAGGCCTTCATGCCTTCGAAAATCTCCTGCGCGTAATGCAGCACGGCAGAGGACGCATCCATCTGGAACGGTGCCCGTGGCTCGACGCGCGCGTCATGCCATCCCTCGGCCTCATTGTAGCGGATCGTCACCATATGATCGGTGAAGACTCGCCCGAATCCGGGGTTTTCAAGAAGGCGGGCACGCTCGTTCACATCGACGGGCGCCTGATGCGGCACGTGCGTAAAGGTCAGGCCAGCGCCCGCGCGTCCGTCGATGGTTATGTCGAGCATGGTTCCGTTCTTACAATTTGTTACAATTTCTGGGTTGAAGCCTAGTAGGGAAGCGACCAAATCCGGTCAACATGGCAGCCCCATCAACGTCAGCATCGCCGCTTTTCCTGCGAGAGCCCGAGCTTCGCCGCGGCATGGAATTGCTCTACTTCGGCAACAGCCACCTCACGCGCGCGATCGATCGCGGGCTTGCGGCCCAGGGCCTCGGCCGGGCGCACCACCGCGCCCTCTATTTCATCGCGCGCCAGCCCGACATGACCGTCAGCGATCTGCTCGCGCTCCTTGCGATCACCAAGCAGTCGCTCGGCCGCGTCCTGACCGAACTGGGCGATCGCGGGCTGGTCGAGACGCGACCGGGTGAACGCGACCGGCGGCAACGCCTGCTGCGCCTGACGGATGCCGGAAAGGCGCTCGAGAACGAACTGTTCGAAGCGCTGCGCGAACGACTGTCCTCGGCCTATGCCAGCGCCGGGCAATCAGCCGTCAGCGGGTTCTGGGCGGTGCTCGAAGGACTGATCCCCGAAAACGAGCGCCCCCGTATCGAGGGTCTTCGCGCCTGATCTTGCCGCGGATGCGGTATCGAGCCTAACGCGCCGCAGCCGCCATTTCAGCGTTGCGGCGCGTCGATGCGGCGAGGGTTTCGCGCAGCAAAATCTTCAGCGCATCGTCACGATCCAGGACATTCAGCCCCTCGCGGGTCGAACCGCCCGGGCTCGCGACTCGATCCGCCAGCACCGCAGGCGACACATCGGCTTGCGCCGCCAGCATGGCAGATCCCTCGACCGTGGCGATCGCCATGCGCCGCGCCTGATCGGCGGGCAGGCCGAGCGCCGCGCCCCCCTGCGCCAGCGCATCGATAACACGGTAGAGAAAACCCGGGCCGCTTCCCGCAAGCGCGGTCACGACATCGAACAAGCCCTCGTCGGCAATCCACTCGACCAGACCAAGCGGCGCCATCAGTGCCGAGACCGAGTCGCGTGCCTTAGCGTCGGCATCATCCGAATGGAGCCCGACCACCCCCCGGCCGATCCCGACCGGCAGATTCGGCATTGCCCGCACGATCGCCCCGGCATCGAATCGCCTGGCCAGCGCGGCACCCTCGACACCCGCGAGGATCGAGACCAGTACCGGAACGCCCGCGAGCTGGCCGGCAAAGCGGCCCGCAATCTCGTCGAGCTGCTGGGGCTTCATCCCGAGCATCACCATGTCGGGCAAGGGCCCTTCGGGCAGCGCGCGCGCCTGTCGCACCCCCTCCGGCAGATCGCGATCGGCACGGTTGACGACATCGACCCGATCGGCCGCGACCACACCGCTGGCGATCCAGCGGCGCAGCATCGCGCCGCCCATATTGCCGCAACCGATTAGCCAGAGATTCTCCAGGCTCACGCCTCGCCCTGGGTCTCGGTCATCGCCGCGGCAAGCGCTTCCTTGGGCGTCTTGCCGCCCCACAGCACGAACTGGAACACGGGGTAGAAGCGCTCGCACTCGTCGATCGCCGATTCCACCAGCAGTTCAGCCGCGCCGAGCGACATGGTGCCGTTCTCGCCCTCGATCATCGCGGCATGGCGATAGAGCAGGATGCCGCTCGACGACCATAGTTCGAAATGGCCGACCCAGAGTTGCTCGTTGATCAGCCCGATCGCCTCGTAGATCGCGCTGCGACGCTCGTCCGTGACGCGGATATCCGGGAAGGCGAGGAACTGGATGACGCTGTCCTCGTCACGCCACAGCGCCCGGAGCTCATATTGAGTCCAACTGCCCTTTACCTTGGCGATAACCTCGTCGTCCTGGCGCTCATGTTCCCAGCCATGCGCCGCGAAATAGCTTTCGAGCATGTCGATGGGCGCGGCGTCGTCGCGTTCGTAATCGGCTTCGTCGAGCATCACGCCATGCCTCCCGCTACGATCATGACACCATATCTGGTGCCGCGATACTGTCGAACGCACAAGGCGGGGGTGGATAGGCCTGTAGAAAAAACTGTGGAAAAGATCGTCAGGCTCCTGCTTTGGTCTTCTTGGGGGCGGCGGGGGTCGCCTTGGCCTCGAGCGCGTCGAGCCGCGCGCGCAGCGCATCCGCATCGTCGCGGGCCGCTGCGGCCATGGCCTTCACCGCCTCGAACTCGTCGCGGCTGACGAAATCGAGACCGCCGATCCATTCCTTGGCCCTGGACCGGGCGCCCTGCTCAGCTTCACGGCCCATGCCGGCCAGCGTGCCGGCGGCGCCGTTCATGAACTTCACGAAATCGTCGAAAATCTTGTTGTCGGACTGCATCGGGTGATCTCGCAAATGGCGTTCAGATATTGATGATCTGGGACGTCGAGGACGACGGCACAAGGGTTTCAGCCCCGGGATTGAGCTCGGCGATCCGGTACATCAGCAGCCCGGCATAGACCAGCCATGCCAGATACGGCACCATCAGCCATGCCGCGCTCGAGCGAATCCGCCCGAACAGCATCGTCGTGGCGAGGGCAAGCACGAACATCACGCCGATCGTGACCAGCGACCAGGTCACCTGGTGCATGCCGAAGAACAGGGGCGACCAGATCAGGTTGACCGCCATCTGGACCGCGAACAGGGTGATCGCCGGGCCGCGCAGCCGCGATCCGCGCGCATGGATGATCATCGCCAGCGCCACGCCCATCAGGATGTAGATCGTGGTCCAGGCAGCCGGGAAGGCCCAGTCGGGCGGCGTCTCGGCGGGTTTGACGAGCGCGGCATACCAGCTGTTGGCCGAACCGCTCGGCGCCAGCCGGGCCGATGTGAACCCGAGCAGCAGGATGAACGGGACGGTGACGACCGCCCAGCGCATGAACGCCAGCCGGAGCTGCTGTTTCGATGCGATTTCCCTCAAGCTTCCAAACCCTTCCAGTCCCCCGCACCGTTCGCGCGAACAGTTGGCGATCCACTATAGAAGAAGGCGGAGGCAATTCATCGGATAAATTTCGCACGTGCGAACGGAATCTGTCTCACCCCGTTTCAGGCAGGTTTCCGCCGTCTCTTTTCGCCGCCAGCAGGAACTCGATATTGCCTTCCGGGCCAGTGATCGGGCTCTCGGCAATGCCCTCGACTTGCCAGCCGCGCGATTGCACCCAAGCCGAAACCTCGGCGCAGACACGCGCATGCACGGCGGGATCGCGCACCACGCCGCCCTTTCCAACTTCCTCCCGCCCCGCCTCGAACTGCGGCTTCACCAGCGCGAGCAATCGTGCCTCGTCCTTCGCGAACCCCATCGGCACGTCGAGCACCTTGGCAAGGCCGATGAAACTCGCATCGCACACGATCAGGTCGACCGGCTCGGGAATATGCGCCGCCGTCAGGATACGCGCGCTGGTCTGTTCGTGGACGATCACACGCTGATCCCGGCGCAGCTTCCAGGCGAGCTGGTTAGTGCCGCTGTCCACCGCATAGACCCGCGCCGCGCCGCGCGTGAGCAGCACGTCGGTGAAGCCGCCGGTCGAGGACCCGACATCGATCGCGACGGCACCCGTCACGTCCCAGCCGAAATGATCGAGCCCATGCGCCAGCTTGATCCCGCCACGCGAGACCCAGGGATGATCGCGCCCGCGCACGTCGAGCACCACGTCCTCTGCGACCTGCTGCCCAGGCTTGTCGATCTTGCGATCACCCGCGAAGACCAGCCCGGCCATGATCAGCGCCTGTGCGCGCGTGCGGCTCTCGGCAAGGCCGCGATCGACAAGGATCTGATCGGCGCGAAGCTTGGCCATGCCCTTGTCCCTAGCAAGTCGGATCGTGCCGGGATAGCCTCGCCAGGCCGAACGAAAGTCCCGCCGGCCGGCACCGTTCCCGACCCATCATGGGTCCGTTTCGGACTGTCGCAATGGCTGTGCATTTGGTCGCAGCGCCTATTGCCCATCTAATTAGTAGGAATATGTTTCGGGGAGGGAGGCGTGGTCGCCCGGCGTCCCCCTAGAGCTTCGAGCGGCCACGTCTCTCCCCTTGTTGAAGGAGTGCGCACGATGGGAAGCTTTTCGCCCCACGACCCGGCCCAACCAACGATCCTGACCGTCCCCGGTCTCGGCGGATCCGGCCCTTCGCACTGGCAAAGCCTGTGGGAAAGCGCCCGGCCTGATACCGTCCGCGTCGAGCTGGGCATGTGGAATACCCCGCATCGCAACGCCTGGGTGACCAAGCTCGACCAGGCGATCCGATCGGCGCAGGCGCCGGTCATCCTCGCAGCACACAGCCTTGGCTGCCTCGCCGTGGCCTGGTGGGCCGAGCTGACGCGCCAGCCCTATGGCTGGCCTGTCGCCGGCGCGTTGCTGGTCGCACCGGCCGACGTCGATCTTCCGGATGCGCAGGTCGATCTGAAAGCGTTCGCGCCCACGCCGATCGCCCCCCTGCCCTTCCCGTCGATCCTCGTCGCGAGTCGTGACGATCCGTGGATCACGATCGAGCGGGCCCACAGCCTCGCGGCGACATGGGGCAGCCATTTCGTCGATGCGGGCGAACAGGGCCATATCAATGCGGCCAGCGGGATCGGCTGGTGGAGCGAGGGGCAGGAACTGCTCGATCGAGTCATCCATGCCGCCGGTGACCGCAAGGGCCGCCCCCGCCCGCCCGGCGACGCGCGCTCGATCCTCGCGGTCAATGCGACTGATGCGGCACAGGCCCATTATCTGGGTGAAACCGCACGGTAGGAACAGGCTCCTCCCCCTCGGGGGAGGCGCTGGGAAAATCACTCCAGGAACAGATAGCCCGGGTCGAATTCGGCGAAGCTGCGCAAGGCAGCCCAGTCGAGGATCGTGGCAGTGCCAGCACGAAACTCGACCAGCCCCTGCTCGCGCAACTGTCGCAACATGCGATTGGCATGGACCGGTGTCAGCCCTGTCGCATCGGCAAGGTCGATCTGAGTCAGCGGGAAGGCGAAGCGCATGCCGTCGGTCATGCCGATGCGTTCGAGCCGCATGTACATCTCGCAGAACAGATGGGCGAGCCGCACCGCAGCGGAGCGCGCACCGACCGAAACGATCCATTCGCGGTTGATCGCGGCGTCGATCAGCGTCGATCGCCACAGCAATTCAGTCAATGTGGGCGACTGCTCCGTCAGCGCGCGGATCGCCGGATGCGGGAACAGGGCGACCTTCACCGCCGTTAGCGCGGCGACCGAATGTTCGAGCCGCTTCAGCGGATAGCTGTGCAGATCGACGAAATCGCCCGGCACATGGATCGCCAGAATCTGCCGACGGCCCTCCGGCGTGTCCTTGTAGCGCTCGACAAAGCCTTCGAGCAGCAGGGTGCACTGAGTCAGCGGCACCTGCTGGCGCACGATGATCTGCTTCGCCCTGAATTCAGCGGTACGCCCCACCGCTGCTTCCAGCGATGCGGCCTCTGCCTCGCTAAGCTTCGGGGTCTGATGGGTTTTCAGGAAATTTCGCGTGTACATCTCTATACCTTATCGGAACCGTCCCGGTCGCGCCTGCGTTTTTGTTAATCCGGGAAAGGTTATTTCGCCATGCCGACCAAGGCCCATGACGTCCCCACGACGGTGACCGCAGAGCAGGGCGAGGTAATGCTCGACGGGCCGGACGGCCTTGCTGTTTCCTTTACGCCCGAGGCCGCGTCGAAATCGGCAAGCGCGATCGCCGCCGCGGCCGACGAAGCCCAGCGGCAGTCGAGGCGCACCAGAACGCCGAAATAGCCTGCTGTTTACCATGAGGCGGAAGGCCGGCTTAACCCTGTTCATGTCATTGGAGGGGAATGCCCTTCGCCAAACTCTTCCGCAGCCGCTGGGCCGCGCTGGTCTGGGCGGGCGGCATCCTGTGGACAGCGGTCGACGTCGCCGGCTACTCCCCGTCCCATTCGCCTGACAATCAGGCTGCCGCGGCGGTGCCGACCGATGCGACCGGAGAAGCCGTTCAGAACAGCGATCTCGTCGCACTCGCCGCCGCCCTCAACAGCAACTAGCGCCCGGCAAACAGGAACGCAGCGGCACCGATCAGGCACAGGAACGCGCCCGCATGCCGCCAGCTTAGCGGTTCGCCCAGCACCGCCACCATGAAGACGCCGAACACCAGCAGCGTTATCACTTCCTGCGCCACCTTGAGCTGCCCGCCGCTCCAGCCCGACGCATAGCCGAGCCTGTTGGCTGGGACCGCAAGGCAATATTCGAACAGGGCAATGCCCCAGCTGATCAGGATCACCCAGATCAGCGGTTTCGTCATCCCGCCCTTCAGATGCCAGTACCAGGCGATCGTCATGAAGCAGTTGGACGCGACGAGCAGCAGGATAGTGGGCACGGGCAGGATCCTCCGACGCCCCCGCTACGCCCGTACTAGCTGGAACGGCAAGCCAGCGGGGGCATTTTGGGCCGGGTGAAGGTCGCGTCCCGCCCTTTCCCGCGCAACTCATAGCCGGGGGCTGCGTACCAGATGCCCGAGGCCGGTCGCTGGCCCCTGAGCACCGCCAGGACTTTGCCGGCCGAGCGCACCGTCGCCGTATCGGCCCCATTGTCGAAGCGGACGTCGATCCGGCTGCCGTCGATGCAACGGTAGCGCGCCGTTACGATATCGGACGCCGGAATGGCGGCGGCCGGCGTCGGCTTGCCGCCCTGGCTCGGCTTCAGGTCCACGCTGCTGATATGCCAGCTTTTCTGCGCGGGCGTGACTCCATCGATATCGCCCACACGGTGAAGCGTTGCGCTGCCCAGCAGATAGACCGGTGCGGCGCCCTGTTTCAGTCGCCCGTAAACCTGCACCGGCACCGTGACATGGCGCTGGCCGGCACCCGCATCGACCTCGCCCGGCGCCCCGATATTGGCGTGATATTCGGAATATCGGGCGAAGCTCGCGGCAAAGGCGTCCGCGCTCATCCCCGACGCTTTTCCGCCATCGTCCCACAGCGCCCAGGCCTGGCGATATTTGCCCTCGCCAAGCAGCGCGTAATAAGTCTGGACGACGTTCGCTGCCCCTTGTGCGCTGTCGGGCGTGAAGGGCGCTTCAGAGATCGGCGTGCGATCATCCGGCAGTCCACCGGGCGTGCCGGGTTCCGCAGGCGTCAGCGGGGCTGGCGTCGCGATCGCGACTGGCGTGGGCTCGGCAGTGGGCTTAACCGGCTCCACCGTCTGGCCATTGGCATAGGCGTCGACGCTGCCCTGAGCCTGCACGGCGGCGGCGTTGATATCCACGCTGTTTCCGGCGGCTGGCTTGTCGGGCGAGCAGCCGGCGGCGAGGATCAAGGGAAGCGCAACGAGATACCGCATGGGATCGAACCTTGTCGGTGGAAGGGGAACGCCCAACGCCGTGCCACGCGGCAACGTTCCCCGCCAAGCCTTATCCGTCGATCCTCACTGATCAATCCTCACTCTATGCCGCTCACTCGACAGCATCGAAATTGCGGAAGCGTTCGTTCCCGACGAAACCGAGCTTCGTGATGCCAGCCCGCTTGATCACCGCCAGCGTCTGGTCGAACCGCTCGTACCGTGCCGCGCCGTCAGTACTGAACTGGAGTTGCACATTGGGGTCCGCACGGATCGTATCGAGGCGTGCCCGCAGGCCCGCCAGATCGACCGGCGCCCCATCAAGGGATATCTGGCCGGCGGCATTGAGATCGATCCGATGAATCACGTTGGATTCAGTCGTCGGCTTGCCACCGGTCGGAAGGTCGATCGGCACCTTGTGAGTCATCATCGGGATGGTGAGGATCAGCGTGACGATCAGGACAAGCAGGACGTCGATCAGCGGCGTGATGTTCAGCGCCGAAAGAGGTTCGGGCTCATGCATTTGTGACCGACGGAAAGCCAGGGCTCGTGCGCTCATCATGTCCTCCTCATATGGTAACGTTACACCATATCATGAGAAGTGAGCACGACAAGCGGATAAGTCGCGTACCGGGCACGCCCGCAAACGGCGCGCCCGGTACGTCAAACGGGCCTGGCGATCACTCCCGTCGGTGGATCGACCCTGGATGCGATCCGCCGACGGGAGAGATGGATCCTACCAGATCCGGACGCGGTCGGCCGGCGCGATATATTGCTTGTCGCCCGGTTTCACATCGAACGCCGCATACCACGCGTCGACATTGCGCAGCGGGTTGATCGCGCGAATCTGCCCCGGCGAATGCGGATCGCTGACGAGCTGCTGACGCAGCGCCTCGGTACGGAACAAGGTGCGCCACACCTGCCCCCAGCCGAGGAAGAAGCGCTGGTCGCCGGTCAATCCGTCGATCGTCGGCGCGGGCTTGCCGCCGAGCGACTGGTGATAGGCATCGAGCGAGATCAGCACACCGCCCAGATCGCCGATATTCTCGCCCATCGACGCACGGCCATTGATATGGACGCCCGGCAATCCGTCGAAGCTGTACGCCTCATATTGCGCACCCAGCTTCACTGCCTGCACCTCGAATTTGGCCGCATCAACTGGCGTCCACCAGTCGCGCAACACGCCCTTGCCGTCCGATTTGCGGCCCTGATCGTCGAAACCGTGGCTGATCTCATGCCCGATCACGCCGCCGATCCCGCCATAGTTGACCGCGTCATCGGCCTGCGGATCGAAGAACGGAGCCTGCAGAATCGCCGCCGGGAAGACGATCTCGTTCTTCACCGAGTTGTAATAGGCATTCACCGTCTGCGGGGTCATGCCCCATTCGGCCTTGTCGACCTGGTTGCCCATCCGGTTGCGGCGATAATCCCATTCGAACCGGGCCGATCGCTCGGCATTGCCCACCAGATCACCTGGCGTGACGGCGAGCCCGTCATAGTCGCGCCACTTGCCAGGATAGCCGATCTTGACGGTGAAGTTGTCGAGCTTGGCAAGCGCTTCCTGCTTGGTCTCGGGGCCCATCCAGGCGAGGTTGCGGATACGCCCGCCAAGCGAAGTGCGCAGGTTGCCGACCAGTTGGTCCATCTTCGCCTTGGACGAAGGCGGGAAATAGAGCGCGACATAGTCGCGCCCGATCGATTCACCCATCGCGCGCTCGACAAAGGCGATGCCGCGCTTCCAGCGCACCCGCTGCTCGGGCTGGCCGTTGAGGAACTTGGAGCGGAAGTCGAATTCGGCGTCGACGAACCGCTTCGACAGGAGCGGCGCGATATCGTCGGCGGTACGGAAAGCTTCCCAGGCCTTCAGCGTGTCGAGGTCAGTCGTGGCGAAGACGTCGGCGATCTTGGGAAAGGCTGTGTTCTGCGCGACGATCGCCCGCTCGGCCTTGCCGATCCCTGAGGCATTCCAGAAAATCTGCCAAGGGAACCCCGGCGCCACCTGTTGAAGCTGGGCGAGCGTCATCAGGTTATAGGTCTTGTCGCGGTCCCGGCTCTGCGCGCGTGTCCAGTGCGCCTGAGCGATCTTCGTTTCCATTGCGACGATTTTCGCCGCGGCCGCCTCGGGCTCGGGCCAGCCTGCCATGCCGAGCATCTGCGCGACATATTGCTGGTATCGCGCCACCTGCGGCGCGAACTTGGCATCGAGATAGAGATCGCGGTCACCGAGACCGAGACCCGACTGGCGCAGGTACAGCGAGTAGATGTCCGGCTGCTTGGCATCGTCGCTCACGCCGGAGCCGAAGAAGCTGGCGCCGAAACCGCCCATCGACTTGCCCATCAGGACAGCGACATCGTCCTTCGTCTTCGCCGCTTTGACTGCCGCCAGGCGCTCCGTCAGCGGCGCTGCGTCGGCCCGCTCGATCGCCGCCTCATCCATGAAGGCCTTGTACAGGGTCGCGACCTTGGCACGGTCGACATGCGCGGTATCGCCAACCTGATACCCGCCAACCAGCGTGTGCAACCGCGACTCGGACAGGTCGCGCAGCACCGCGAACGCGCCATAGGAAGAGCGGTCGGCGGGGATCTGCGTGTTCTTCGCCCAAGTCCCGTTGACATAGCGGAACCAGTCGTCGCCGGGTTTCACGCCCTTGTCCATGCCGGTCAGATCGAAACCCCAGGTGCCGTAACGCGTCGGCACCGCCGCATCGTCTCCGGCGGCGGGCGTATCGGCAATCAGCGATTCCATCGTGCAGGCATCATCGAGACACGAATGATCTCCTTGCGCGACGACGGGGGCGGCGACGGCCAGCGCGACAAGCGACGCGGCCAGTGCGAGTTTCTTCTTCACGAACGACTCTCCAGCAGAAGCAGGCAGGATGCGGTCAGGATGAACCGCATCAATATGCCCCGTATCTGCATGATGCCCCGCACCCCCGCAATCGCCGCCGCCGAGATTCTTCGCGGGCGGGCTCATGAGGTGCGCGCAACCTCGGCCGTCGTCATTCCCGTATTCCCGGCGTCACCCCTTGCCGCGCGCAGCAAGACGATTGCCGTCGCCATGCGACTGCCCCCCGCCCGCTCTGATTCAGCGTGGAGAGGGCGGTCAATCAGACCCGCCGTGCTGGATTCAGGGCCTCAGCGCCGCATCGTCGGCGTCACCCAGATCCTCCTCGTCGACATCGTCCTCGTCGAAATCCTCCTGGAGGTCGTCCTCGGTCTGGTCGTCATCGCTCTCGTCGGCATCCTCGTCCTCGTCGCCGACTTCGTCGCTGTCCATTTCGGGATCGTCGTCGTCATCGTCATCGCCGATGTCAGGAGAGATGTCGGTCAGGATCGTGCCGTCGGTCGGGCCGTCGCGCGTGACCTCCAGGATCTCCGCACGCTGGCTTTCGTCATAGCCTTCCTCGTCGAAACCGTCGTCGCCGGTGCCTTCGCCTGGCACCTGATAGCCACCAATGCTCATCATCCGTCTCCCAGCCGCGCGATTGCGGAATCATGAGGCGAACGAGACTATGTCGAAGCGGTTCCACCGCCTTGCGACGAAGTGCGCTCAATGTGGCCGGAACAGCCTTCCGCGCTCGGTCACGGCGATGATGCCCAGCGTGACCAGCGCACAGCACAGCGTGCCGAAATGCAGCGGCAACGTCGTTCCGGCGAACGACTGTCCGATCGACATGCCGATCACCGCACCGAGCGTCACGCTGATGAAGCCCTGCACGCTCGATGCCGTCCCGGCGATCCCGCCCATGTCCTGCATCGCCATCGCGTTGAAATTCGCATTCGCCAGGCCGAAGCACCCCATGGTCAGCGCCTGCAGGATCACGAACAGGATCAGGTTCTCGCCGCCCAGGAACCAGATCGCCACGTTCGCCCCGGAAATCAGGATCAGCAATGCCACCGCGCTATGCGACAGGAAGCGCGAGCCAAGCCGCATCACCACGCGCGAATTGAGCAGGTTCGCGACAGCCATCATGCCTGCGGTGCCCGCAAAAACCAGGTTCAGATGCTTTTCGGCGTTGAACACCGTCGTCACGATCTGCTGCACAGACGTGATGTACGCGAACAGCGCCCCCTGAAGCGTCGCGCCTGCCAGCGTGTAGCCGAGCGACCACCGGTCGGTAAGCGTCATCCGATACCCCTCGACCAGACGCCCAACCGAGAACGGCACACGATCTCCCGCAAGCGTCTCGGGCATGCGCAGTGCGAACCAGACCAGCACGATTGCGGTCAGCACGGCGATCACGCTGAAGATCAGCCGCCACGATCCGAAGAACAGGATCGCCTGCCCAAGAGTCGGCGCCACCACCGGCGCGATCATGAAGACGATGATCGCCAGGCTCATCACCCGCGCCATGGGCCGGCCGGAATAGCAGTCGCGCACGATCGCGATCGTCACCACCCGCGTCGCCGCCACCGCGCTGCCGCCGAGCAACCGCGCGGTCAGCAGAAGTTCGAAGCTTCCCGACAGCGCCGCCACGGCATTGGCTATTCCATAAAGGAACAGAGCGCCCATCATCACCGGCCGCCGTCCGAACCGGTCGGCCAGCGGGCCATGGATCAACTGCCCGGCACCAAGCCCGATCAGATAGATCGCGATGACATATTGCCGCTCATTCTCGGTCGCGACGCCAAGCCGCTCGCCGATCGCCGGCAGCGCGGGCAGCATCATGTCGACGCCGATCGCGCCCAGCGCCATCAGCCCGGCGACCATCACGACAAACTCGCGAAAGCCGATAGGCGCGCCGTTGCGGGGTGCCGTGCCGGTAGATTCGGGGGATGGAACGCCAGTCATGCCGGGGCCTGTCGCAGATGAGCCTTCGAAGGTCACCCCCGACGGGCCGGAAAAACTTGACGTCCGGCGGGCTTGTGGTTAGTGTATTACACAACTAATTCACCGTGGAGATTCCCCCGATGCTTCGCCCCCTGGCCGCTGCGGTCGTCCTCGCCGCCACGCTCTCCGCCTGCGACAACACCAAGACTGGCGCCTCCATCTCGATCAACAGCAGCGATTCCGACGGCAACGTCGTGGCGAGCATGGACGGCAACACCGGCGCGGTGGCGATCAACGTGCCCGGTTTCTCCGGCAAGCTGAACCTCCCCAAGATTCATCTCGACGCCAATGATTTCGATATGAACGGCGTGCATCTCTATCCGGGGTCGACCATTTCCGGGATGAACGTCGAGGCGCACAGCGACGGCAAGGCCGGCAAGAACGACGACAATGCCAATGTCCGCGTTTCCTTCAAGAGCCCGGCCGAGCCCGGCACGGTGCGCGACTGGTTCCAGCAGAAGCTCAACGCCGCCGGCTTCAGCGTCGCGCCGAACGGCAATGGCCTGACCGGCACGACCGACGAGAAGAAGCCCTTCAAGCTCGAACTGACCGCCGACGGTGTAGACACATCGAAGGGCGTCATCACCATCAACTAGGGGCAACTCACCGGATCGGCGCCGGGACCTCCCGATCCGCATACTGTTCGTGTCCGGGGGATGGCGCTATCATGGTCCATTCCCCATCACGGATACGCTGTCATGCTAGATACCCCCTCCGCCCAGGTTCCCGCGCTTTCGCTGAACGACGAAGCGACCGATCCCGACGCCTTCGCCGCAGCGCTTGGCGGATCGTTCGAGCGCTTCGGCTTCGCGGTCATCGCCGATCATGGCATCCCGCAGGATCTGATCGACCGGGCCTGGAAAGAGACCGCCGAACTGTTCGCGCTGCCCGAGGAGGAGAAGCGCAGCTATTTCACGCCGGCAGGTGGCGGCCAGCGCGGCTATACCCCATTCAAGACCGAGATCGCCAAGGACGCGAAGCATGTCGACCTGAAGGAATTCTGGCACGTCGGCCGCGACCTCCCCGCCGACCACCGCTTCGCCGCGGACATGCCCGCCAACATCTGGCCCACCCGGCCCGAAGGTTTCACATCGACCTTCCTCGAGCTGTTCACGGCGTTCGACCGTGCCGGAGACCGGCTGCTGTCGGCCATCGCACGCCATCTGAGGCTGGCGCCCAACTGGTTCGATCATGCGGTCGAGGACGGCAACAGCATCCTGCGGCTGCTCCATTATCCGCCGATCCCGGCCGATGCCGAGGGCGTGCGCGCCGGCGCGCACGAGGATATCAACCTCATCACCCTGCTGCTTGGCGCTGAGGAAGCGGGCCTTGAGCTGCTCGACCGGGATGGCCGCTGGCTGGCGATCCGGCCACCCGAGGGTGCGATGGTGGTCAATGTCGGCGACATGCTCCAGCGCCTGACCAACCATGTCCTGCCCTCGACCACGCACCGCGTCGTCAACCCGCCGCCCGAGCGCCGCGCCCATTCGCGCTATTCCATGCCCTTCTTCCTCCACCCGGCACCCGATTTCCTGATCGAGACGCTGCCTGGCTGCATCACTGCGGAGAACCCCAACCGCTACCCGGCCCCGATCACCGCGCATGACTATCTGCACGAGCGGCTGGTCGAGATCGGGCTGGTGAAGAAATAGATTTCGTCACCCCGGACTTGTTCCGGGGTCCACTCCTCCGCTAGCGCAGCCGCGACGGCAGCGCGAAACATTCATGCTCGCGCCTGTCGATTGGTAGACCCCGGAACAAGTCCGGGGTGACGAAGGTGGAGCATTATGACCAAACCGCTACGCGTCGCACTTGCCGGGCTCGGAACCGTAGGCGGCGGCGTGATTCGGCTGATCGATGCGAATGGCGCACTGATCGCACGGCGCGCCGGCCGGCCGATCGAGATCGTCGCCGTTTCCGCGCGCGACCGCGCCAAGGATCGCGGCGTCGATATCAGCCGGTTCGAATGGGTCGACGACACCTCCGCGCTCGCCCATTACGAGGACGCCGATGTCGTGGTCGAGCTGGTCGGCGGATCGGATGGCCCTGCCCTCGCGCTTGCCCGCGCGACGCTGGCCGGCGGCAAGAGCTTCGTCACCGCCAACAAGGCGATGCTCGCGCATCACGGGCTCGAGCTCGCCGAGGCCGCCGAGGCTGCCAAGGTCGCGCTGAAGTTCGAGGCAGCTGTCGCTGGCGGCATCCCGGTCATCAAGGGCCTGCGCGAAGGCGCCGCCGCGAACGAGATCGCGCGGGTCTATGGCATCCTCAACGGCACCTGCAATTTCATCCTGTCGAAGATGGAGGCTGAGGGCCGCGACTTCGGCGAGGTCCTGGCCGAGGCGCAGGCGCTCGGCTTCGCCGAGGCCGATCCCAGCTTCGACATCGACGGCGTCGATGCGGCACACAAGCTCTCGATCCTCGCCAGCCTCGCCTTCGGCACGCGCCCGGCCTTCTCCGACGTCGCTGCAAGCGGTATCCGGCACCTCCTCGCCGCCGACATCGCCGAGGCTGCGTCGCTCGGCTATCGTGTCCGCCTGATCGGCATTGCCGAGGACAGCGCGAACGGCCTGTTCCAGCGGGTCCATCCGCATCTCGTCCCGCTCAGCCACCCGCTCGCCCATGTCACCGGCGCGACCAATGCCGTGGTTGCTGAGGGCAATTTCGTCGGCCGCCTGCTGTTCCAGGGCGCTGGCGCGGGTGATGGCCCGACCGCCTCAGCGGTGGTCGCCGATCTGATCGACATCGCGCGCGGCGAGTTCGGCCCGGCCTATGCCATGCCGGCCGCAGCGCTTGCGGTACACACGCCAGCCGATGCCGGCGAGCGTCGCGGCCGCGCCTATGTACGCTTTACCGTCGCTGACAAGGTCGGTGTGCTGGCGGAGATCGCGGCGGCGATGCGCGATGCCGGCGTTTCGATCGAAAGCCTGATGCAGCGCGGCGCCATGCCCGACGGCACGGTGCTCGTCGCGATCGTCACGCATGAAGGGCCGGAACGCGCCGTCGCTCAGGCACTTGAGAAGCTGCGCGGGTCGCAGAGCCTGGCCGGCCAGCCGATGTGGATGCACATCCTCGGCTGAGAACGTCGGGCTATCTGACCAGGGCAGTCGCGGGAACGCCGGGCGCCGCCTCGCCGATATGAATGATCGTGCGGGTCCGGCGCGGGCAGATCGTCTGGCCGATCAGCGCGCAGCGCGTGCCGTCCTCCGCCAGGGCCATATCCTTGTCGGTCGGTTCCAACGTCTGGGGCAAGGTCAGGCGGTACCGCGACTGCGTCTTGGCCGTGACGCAGACCGGATCGCCCGCGCAACCGGGTGTTCGGGGCTTCAATACCGACAGCGAGATGGGTTTGCGCAGCCGCCGTGCCTTGCGCTTCACGTGAACGCCACGGACGACGGCATTTGTACGCTTCACCTGCACCCGATCGGCAACCGGCGGTGCCGCCATCAACAACATGGTGATCACCAGCATCGTCGCATTCCCCGTTTCGGTACGGGAACCACAACCGCGCAGAGGCCGATAGGTTGCGTGCGTTCTCAGGGTGCCAGCGGGCGCTCCCCGGCAAGATAGAATCCCCTGGTGCCGACAGTGACGCCGACCTTGCCGCATCCGACCAGGAAGAGTGACTTCTCCTCGCAATTCGAGGTGCGGGCGAGCATCCGTTCGCGCTCCATCGGCACGCCTTCATTCTTCGGATCGGCCGGGTCCTTCTCCACCAGCGGGACGCGGTAGCGATCGGCATCGCGCCGCCCGCAGACCATCACCTCGCCCGGATCACGCGCGACGGCACAGCGCGGCCCCGCCACGGTCTTCTCGCGGTACCGGGTCATCGCATCGCTCGCGGTGACCTGGAGCAGAAGCAGGGAAGCCACGAGCATCATTTCGCCGGACTCGCGGCAGGAGCGGCATTGCCCTCGGGCGGCAGGTCATCGAGCGGGATCGCGACCCGGTTCGACTTGTCGGGGCGCTTGCGGAGGGCATCCTTGACCAGTCCGATTGCCCCCGCGACCATCGGGACGATGGGTGGCCCGAAGCCCGTCTGGCAACCACCCTGGCGCACGGCGCACGGAGTTCCGGCGGCGGCCAGAGCGCCGCTGCCGGTCAGTTCGCGATTGGACGGCTGCGCCCCGTCCGACACGGCCTCGCCGGGAAGCGGCAGGCGCTGGCTCGGCAGCGCGTCGCCGCACACCACGACATCCCCCTCCTGGTTGGTCCTGCCCTGCGTCGCCTTCTCGGCAGAGCTGTCGTCCCGCCGAGAAGGCCGGCACGGCTCGTTCGCGACAGGGACGAGGATCGACCATCGCTCAGGCTCCGCCTTCGCGGCAGGCGCGGCCTGGAGCGCAAGGAATATCAGCATCGTCAGCATGATCGGCGACTCCCGCGGTCCCCCATATCATGCAGGGCGCCTTTCCCCCGCGCAAGCGCGGGAATCGCGATTCAGGCGCCCGTGATCGGCGCAACGCCGAGTCGCGGAATCTCGATCGCGGGACACCGATTCATCACTATCTTCAGCCCGGCCGCCTCGGCACGCGCGGCGGCTTCCTCATTGACCACGCCAAGCTGCATCCACACCGATTTCGCCCCGACGGCGATCGCCTGGTCGACGGCGTCGCCCGCCGCGGCGGAATTCCGGAAGATGTCGACCATGTCGATCGGGTCGCCGAGTTGCGCGAGCTCGCGGAACACGAACTCGCCATGGATGTGCTCGCCGGTAATCTGCGGATTGACCGGAATTACCCGATATCCATGTGCCTGCAGCGACTGCATCACGCGATAGGACGGCCGGTCGGGCCGGTCCGAAGCGCCGACCAGCGCGATCGTCCGCGTTTCCTCAAGCAGCGCCCTGATCTCCGCGTCGCCGGTGAGTGGCATTCTATCCTCCCTGTTCGATCCAGTGAAACACGCGTTGCGCGATGCTGGAGAACGCCAGGGATTCGACGCCGTTCCCGCTCGCCGGCGGAACGCCCGCGTCGGATGCGGAACGGATCGCCATGTCGAGCGGAATTCGCCCGAGGAACTCGATCCCCAGTTCGGCGGCTGCCGCCTCGGCGCCGCCGCGGCCGAACGGATCGGACACTTCGCCGCAATGGGGGCAGATATAACCAGCCATGTTCTCGACCAGGCCGATGATCGGCACGCCGGCCTTGGCGAACAGGTCGATCGCGCGGCGCGCGTCGATCAGCGCCAGGTCCTGCGGGGTCGAGACGATGACCGCACCCGCCGGCCTGTGCTTCTGGATCATCGAGAGCTGGACGTCGCCAGTGCCGGGCGGCAGATCGATCACCAGCGTGTCCTGCGCCGCCCAGTCGGCATCCACGAGCTGGCCGAGCGCCCCCGCCGCCATCGGCCCGCGCCAGGCGATCGCCTGGTCGGGCGCAACAAGCTGCCCCATCGAAAGGAGCGGAACGCCATAGGGCGTCGCCACCGGCTCGAGCAATTTGTCCTTCGCCGTCGGCCGCGATCCCTGCACACCCATCAGGGTCGGCTGTGACGGCCCGTAGATATCGGCATCGACCAGCCCCACCCGCCGGCCCAGCGCCTGCAGTCCGATCGCGAGATTGGCCGACACGGTCGATTTGCCCACCCCGCCCTTGCCGCTCGCTACCGCGATCAGCAGGCGGCGGGTCCGCTGGCTGGTCAGCGCGACCCGTACCGTGGCGATGCCGGCGACGCCTTGCGCCGCCGCCTGCACGTCACGCTCGATCGCATCGCGCGCCGGCTCGTCCAGCCCGGTCACATCGAGGATGATGCTCGCCCGGTCGCCCTCGATCCGAGCGGTCGCGCGCTTTCCGGCGACGGGATCAAGGGCGGCGTTCAGGGCGACGGTTAATTGGGCGATATCGGTCATCGTTGCGCAGATAGGGCGGTAAACGGCGCTTGCCACTGTTTTTCCGCGACCGGGGTCCTATAAAGGAAGCATGACGACCCTTCCCCGCTGGCTGCAGCGCTTCACCATCCTCCTCTCCGACAACCCCAAAGGCCCCTGGGGCGGCGGCGGGCCGGACAAGGGTGGTTCGGGCGGCGGCTCCGGCGACGGCAATGACGGCGGCCCGCGCAATCCCTGGTCAGTGCCGCCCGCGGGGCGCCCACGCAGCGCCGGCCCGAGCGCGCTCGACGAATTCCTGCGCCGCGCACGCGGCGGCGGTGGCGGCAACGGATCAGGCGGCGGCAGCCGGCCGCGCCTTCCCGGCACGCCCAATCCCCGTACATTGTGGATGATCGGCGTCGGCCTGATCGTCGGTGCTTGGCTGGTCTTCACCAGCTTCCACGCGATCGGCCCGCAGCAGCGCGGCGTCGTGACCTATCTCGGCCGCTTCGCCGGCACGATCGAGCCGGGTATCCGGCTGACGCCGCCGGCCCCCTTCGCCAGCGTCACCAAGGTCGACGTGCGCAAGATCAACACGGAGACCTTCCCCGCCAGCGGCAGCGGCGAGAATCTGATGCTCACCGGCGACCAGAATATCGTCGACCTGAACTATTCGGTGCGGTGGGACATCAGCAATCCACAGGATTACGCCTTCCAGATCGCCAAGCCGGTCGAGACGGTGCGCGCGACCGCCGAAAGCGCGATGCGCGCGGTGATCGCCACGACGACGCTCGACGACGCGATCGGCCAGGGCCGCAACGCGATCGAACTGCGCGTGCAGGACATGATGCAGGAAGTGCTCGACAGCTATAATGCCGGCGTCCGCATCCAGGGCGTCGCCATCAAGCAGGCAGCGCCGCCGTCGCAGGTGATGGACGATTTCAAGCTTGTCTCGGCCGCCCAGCAGGAAGCGCAGGGAATGACCAACCAGGCGCGCGGCTATGCGCAGCAGGTACTCGCCCATGCCCAGGGCGAGGCAGCGGCATTCGACAAGGTCTATGAACAATACAAGCTCGCGCCCGAGGTGACCCGCCGGCGCATGTACTACGAGACGATGGAGCAGGTTCTGGCCAAGACCGACAAGACGATCGTGCAGGCGCCCGGCGTCGTTCCCTATCTCCCGCTGCCGGGCACCGCCCGCCGTCTGCCGGATGCGCCCGCGACAACGCCCGCGCCGGTGCAGGGAGCCAACCAATGAGCGGCTTCTTCCGCAATCCGATCGCGATCGGCATCACTCTCCTGCTGCTGGTGATCCTCGCCGCGAGCACCTTCGCGATCGTGCCCGAGACGAAGCAGGCGGTCATCCTGCGCTTCGAACAGCCGGTCGGCACCGCCATCAACCGGTGGCGTCCCAATGAGAAGTTCGGCAGCACCGGCGCCGGCCTGATCGCGCGCGTGCCGTTCATCGACCGGCTCGTCTGGGTCGACAAGCGTGTGCTCGATGTCGATCTGGAGGGCACGCCGGTGATCTCCACCGATCAGCTCCGGCTGGAAGTTGACGCCTTTGCCCGATTCCGCATCGTCGATCCGCTGAAGGCAGTGGTCTCGACCGGCAGTTCGTCCAACACCGAGCAGCGCGTGATCGACGCACTCCAGCCCCTGTTCGGCTCGGCACTGCGCAACGAACTCGGCAAGCGTCCGTTCGCTGCCTTGCTCAGCCCGGAGCGTGGCCAGGTGATGGACAATATCCAGGCCGGCCTGCAGCGGCTTGCCGGGCAATATGGCGTGCAGATCGTCGACGTCCGGATCAAGCACGCGGACCTGCCCGATGGCAGCCCGCTCGAAAGCGCGCTGGCGCGGATGCGCACCGCGCGCCAGCAGGAACGCGCCTCGACCATCGCCCAGGGACAGAAGGCAGCGCAGATCATCCGTGCGGAAGCTGACGCCAACGCGGCACGCATCTATGCGGAAAGCTTCAGCAAGGACCCGTCCTTTTACGATTTCTACAGGGCGATGCAGTCTTATCGGCATACGTTCGGGGCCGATGGCGATCCGACGTCAAAGGGAACGACGTCCATGGTCCTGTCGACCGACAATGCTTATCTGAGGGAATTCCAGGGCAACCGCTAAGCCTGAAGACTTCCGGAAATTCTTCCGTAAAGCTTTCAGGCGGTTCATATTCAATCGCCGTTCAGCAACCATCCGCAACACCGATAGTTGTCGCGATCGGCAGACGAGAGGAAACGACCCAAGTGCGCTACGCTTACGCCATTACCGGTGCCCTGCTCCTGAGCGGCGCCGCCGCCGCCATGACACTGGAGCCACCAGCGGGTCAGGTCGCGCAGAACGAACCCGGCGTGATCGCCGCCGCAGCCCCCAAGGCCGGCGCGCCGATGAGCTTCGCCGACATGGTCGCCACCCTCCAGCCGGCGGTGGTCAACATCTCGACCACGCAGCGCGTGACCGTGCAGCAACCGACCAACCCGTTCGCGGGCACCCCGTTCGGCGACCTGTTCGGCCAGTTCAATGGCGGCGACCAGGGCAATGGCCAGCCGATCACGCGCGAGGCTCAATCGCTCGGCTCCGGCTTCATCATCTCGCCCGACGGCTATGTCGTCACCAACAATCACGTGATCGCAGCCGGAACCAAGGGCGCGACGGTCGAATCGATCAAGGTCACGCTGACCGACCGCAAGGAATATACCGCGAAGCTGATCGGCCGCGATCCAGCCTCCGATCTCGCCTTGCTCAAGGTCGAGGCCAAGGGCCTGCCTTTCGTGAAGTTCGGCGATTCGACGCGCGCTCGCGTCGGCGACTGGGTCGTCGCGATCGGCAACCCGTTCGGCCTCGGCTCGACCGTCACCGCCGGCATCGTCTCGGCGCTTCACCGGGTCACCGGCCAGGGCGGTGCCTATGACCGCTTCATCCAGACCGATGCATCGATCAACCAGGGCAACTCCGGCGGCCCGATGTTCGATCTCGGCGGCAACGTCATCGGCATCAACTCGCAGATCCTGTCGCCGACCGGCGGCAATGTCGGCATCGGTTTCGCCATCCCGGCCGAGGAAGCCAAGCCGATCATCGAGACACTGATGAAGGGCACCGCGGTCAAGCGCGGCTATCTCGGCGTGGGCATTCAGCCGGTCACTGAAGATATGGCGGCTGCCTTGGGCCTCCCCGTCAACCAGGGCGAGCTCCTTGCCCGGATCGAACCAGGCGAAGCAGCCGAAAAGGCCGGACTGAAGCAGGGCGACGTCGTCGTCCGCGTCGGCGGCAAGGATGTCACGCCCGATCAGACGCTCAGCTACCTCGTCGCCAACACGGCGCCCGGTACGCGCGTGCCGATCGAGATCATCCGCGACGGCAAGCGCCAGTCGCTCACCGCACTGGTCGGTACCCGCCCTTCCGAGGAAACGCTTGCAGCCGGGCTGAACGGCGGCGGCGATGATGACGGCCTGCCCGAGAATGATCCGAAGAGTGGCCAGCAGGCAAGCGCGAGCGCGATCGGCCTGTCGGTGCAGCCGCTGACCCCGGCGATCGCACGCAGCCTCAACCTCGACAATACGGTCCAGGGGCTGGTGATTGTTCAGGTCGACCCGTCGAGCGACTCGGCGACCAAGGGCCTTCAGCGCGGCGACGTGATCATCTCGGCCAACCGCATCCAGACCCGTACCTCGGCCGATCTCGCCCGCGCGATCACCGAGGCGAAGGCAGCCGGTCGCACCCAGATCGCGCTGCTCGTCCAGCGCGGCAAGACCCCTGGCCGCTTCCTGGCAGTCAAGATCAAGTAACGTCCCACTTCCTCCCCAGGCGCTGCCTGGGGAGGAATTTACCCTTACGCATCTTCCGCCCGTTCCCGTTTCGCGCGATACGCGTTCGACCATCGGGAGACGGTAATGGCAGACGGCACCAGCATCTTCATCGGCAGTAACGCGACCGGGCAGCGCCAGCAGCTCGAGTTGAAACGCGCCAACCGCCATGGCCTGATCGCGGGCGCGACGGGCACCGGCAAGACCGTGACCATCCAGGGCATTATCGACGGCCTGTCCGCAGTCGGCGTCCCCTGCTTCGTCGCCGATGTGAAGGGCGACCTCTCCGGCCTGGCCATGGCCGGCTCCCCAACCTCGAAGATGCACGAGATCTTCGCCGCCCGGGCGAAGGAGATCGGGTATGACGACTGGTCCTATGCCGACAATCCCGTGCAATTCTGGGACCTGTACGGCGAACAGGGCCATCCGATCCGCACCACGATCAGCGAGATGGGCCCCCTCCTCCTCTCCCGCCTGATGGACCTCAACGAGGTGCAGGAGGGTGTGCTGACCATCGCCTTCCATGTCGCCGACAAGGAGGGGCTGCTCCTGCTCGATCTCAACGACCTCCAGGCGATGCTGGTCAATTGCGGCGAGCGTGCCGACGAGCTGACACTGACCTATGGCAATGTCTCGAAGCAGAGCATCGGTGCAATCCAGCGATCCCTGTTGCAGCTCCGCAGCCAGGGCGGCGAGAAGTTCTTCGGCGAACCGGCGCTGACCATGACCGACTTCATCGGCGTGGACGAGAAGGGGCGCGGCATCGTCAATATCCTCGCCGCCGACAAGCTGATGGCAAGCCCGAAGCTCTATGCCACCTTCCTGCTCTGGCTGATGAGCGAGTTGTTCGAGCATCTTCCCGAGGTCGGCGATCCCGACAAGCCGGTGCTCGCCTTCTTCTTCGACGAAGCACATCTGTTATTCGCCGACGCGCCCAAGGCATTGCTCGACAAGATCGAGCAGGTCGTCCGGCTGATCCGATCCAAGGGCGTGGGCGTCTATTTCATCACCCAGAACCCGATCGACATCCCGGACACAGTCGCGGGACAACTCGGCAACCGAGTCCAGCATGCGCTGCGTGCCTTCACCCCGCGAGACCAGGCAGCGGTGAAGTCAGCCGCGACGACCTTCCGCGCCAATCCCGGCGTCGATGTCGAAAAGGCGATCACCGAACTGAAGGTCGGCGAAGCGTTGGTCTCGCTGCTCCTCCCGGACGGCTCGCCAGCTCCGGTCGAGCGCACCCTGATCAAGCCGCCAGCCTCGCGCGTCGGGCCGGTGACGCCGGTCGAGCGCGGCGTGATGATCCAGACCGATCCGATCGGTGCGAAATACGACACGCTGATCGACCGGGAATCCGCCGAGGAGATCCTCGCCAGCAAATCGAAGGAAGCCAGCGCGGCCGCCGCCGAAGCAGCAGCCAAGACCGAGGCCGACAAGGCCGCCGCGCTCCAGGCCAAGGAGGATGCCCGCGCCGCCAAGGAGGCGGAACGCCAGCGCATCGCCGACCAGCGCGAGGCTGATCGCCAGGCGAGGCTCGCCGCCCAGCAGCAGAAAGAGGCGGAACGCGCCGCCGCCAACTCGCCCTGGAACCGCGCCATCACCTCCGCCACCCGCTCCGCCTCCTCGGCGGTCGGGCGCACGGTCGCGAACGAGGTGTCGAAGGCAGTGTTCGGATCGTCGCGCGGTGCCGGCTCCGGTATCGTCGGCGGGCTGGTGCGCGGGATTCTCGGCGGGCTGTTCAAAGGCCGGTAACCGCTCGCGGTTACGAGCCGTTTCCCGCATCAGGAGGCGATGTGCTTCCGGTATTCAGCGGATCGTCGCCGTGGCCTGTCGCGACGATGATGCACCCGCACCGAGGCGACAGGCCGCACGCACCTCGGCGGCCGCGCAGCCTACCGTCCCGAACGACAGCAGGCCGAACGGCCGCCTTGGCAGCAAGGTGCGTCAGAAGTTGACCCGGATACCGGCTGAATAACGGCGACCGAACCGTTCCCACTCGATCGTCTGATTCGTGATTGTGGGGCTCGGCGTGCCGGTCGCGGTGAGCAGATTGCCCGGCTCCGAATAGCGACGCCCCGGCTGGTTGAGCACGTTCGAGACATCGGCGAAGATCTCGAAATTCCGGGTGATGGCATAGCGCGCCGAGATATCCATTTCGTCGTCCGCCGCCCAATAGGTATCGCCGGCGTCAGTCAGGTCGTCGGCGATACCGTCGAGCCAGGCGCTGCGACGCTGATACTGCACGCGCAACGACAGGCCGTATTTCTCGTAATAAGCGCCGATATTGTAGATCAGGTCGGACGTGCCGGGCAGCCGCACCTTGCGCGCCGGGACGACGCCCAGCGCTGGCTTGGTCACTTCGCTGTCATTGACCGTGAGGTTGGCTGAGACACCGAAGCCCCCCATCCAGCCGGGCAGGCCGAGATCGCTGGTCCAGGGCTCGATCTGGAGCTGGGCCGCCACTTCGGCACCGAACACGCGTCCGTCGCCGCCATTGGTGATGCCGCTAAAGACGTAGGACGAACGATCGATCCCGCTGGTGTTGAGCGCATCCGAACCGAAGGTGCGCGTCTGGCGATACAGCACGTCCTTGACCTTCTTGTAGAACAGGCCGGCCATCAGATAGCCCTGCGGGCGAACATACCATTCGAAATAGGCATCGACGCCGTAGGCGCGTTCTGGCTTCACCGCCGGATTGCCTCCCGAAATCGACTGGTTAGTATCGTTGACCACGACGTTCGGACGGAGCTGGTCATAATCGGCACGCGCGGCGCCTGAATTGAACGACAGCCGCAGCTTCTTGCTGTCGTCGACATCGAAATTCACGTGCAGGCTCGGGAAGACCAGTGTCTGGCTCGATTCAGCGACGACCGGCCCGGTGGTGGTACCCACGGTGGCGATGGCTTCGCCGCGGTTCTTCAGATGCTCGACCCGGACACCGCCGAGAATCGACCCCCAGTCATATTTGACGGTGGCCATCGCGAAGCCGGCATAGACCTGCTCGCGCACCTTGTAATTATTGGCGGTGTTCGGCGTGAATGCGAAGTTGGCACGCGCCGCATCGGAAATCGCGCGCATCTTGTCGGTGTCGAAGTAGCGGAAGGTATAGCCAAGCGGAATCTTGCCGGCGAAGGGATCGTTCAGCGAGAACTGGTTGTAGTCGTTGGGCAGGCCGATCGTGGTGAATTGTGCCGCCGTGTTGAGCAGTATCTGATTCTCGTTGGCCACCTTCGTGCGCTGATCGAACTGGAAACCCGCCTTGAACGTCGCGTCGCCACCAAGGAACGCCGCCTGCTTCGAGAGGACCAGCTTGCCGGTATAGGCATTGGTCGTATCGACGGCATCAAGCACGGTGAAGGACGAAGGCGGCTTGGTGAAGCTGTCGATCGCGGTCACCGGCGTGCCGGCCTGATAGCGGGTCGGGCCGCTCAACTGCGTGGTGGTGAAAAGCGACAGGCGTGAGAAATTCGGGTCGCTGAAATCATAGCTGACCGTAGGCCGCAGCGTGCGGGTGTTCGGGCTGTCCCAGGCCACTTCGCCGACGACCGAGCGATCGTCCTTCGACTGGGTGTAGTTGCCGACCCAGGCCAGATGCCAGCTATCGCCGAAATCGTGATCGCCGGCGAGCGTGTTGGTGAAGATCGACTGGCGGAAGGCGCGCAGGGTCGAGCGCTGGCGGATATCGATGCCGTAGATCGTGCCCTTTTGCGGCGTGTTGCCGATGCAGATGTCAGCGTAGCCGCTCGTCGTCGGGGTGCTGTTCACCGTCGTCGGACACGCCGCGCTGTTGGGTACGAGGTCACCCTGGCGATCGTCGAGATCGAAGCGATAATTGTCGCGCGCCTCGTCGTCGGTGAAGATCGTGTAGATCGACCGGAGCGAGATGGTGTTGTTGGAATCGGGCTTGTAATCGACCCGGCCGGAGACCGACCAGTTGCGGCGGGTCAGGCGATACAGCTTGTTCTCGGCCTCATGCGCCCAGAAGCGCGTCGCGTTGCCTGGCCGCGTATCCTGCGCGACACGCTCGTAATCGGTCTCGAAATTGTCGGTGATCATCGCCCGCTGGTAGAAGCTGCCCGAGAGCAGCACGCCGAGCTCGCCGCCACCCAGGTTGAAGCGGTCGGAGACGACGGCGGAACCTTCATACTGCTTGCGATTGCCAAGTTCCGCGATGCCGAACCCGGCCTTGCCCGCGAAATGCGCGCCCTGATAGTCGAACGCCGAGCGGGTGACGATGTTGACGTTGCCCGCCACCGTCTCGCCGGGCATTTCCGGGGTCACTGCCTTCGAAACGACGATCTGCGACGCGATCGCCGAAGGAATCGAATCGAAGCGCGCATCGCGGCCCTCGGGGCTGACGATGTTGATCCCGTCGAACGACAGCGTGGTCCAGTAATTGGGGGCGCCGCGCAGCGAGATGTAGCGCGCCTGGCCCTGATCGCGCTCGACCGCGACACCGGGCAGGCGCCCGGCTGCCTGGGCGATGTTCTGGTCGGGCAGGCGACCGACGCTGTCGGCGGCAGCGACCGTGACGAGCGACACGGAATTCTTCTGCACCGCGAGCGCGGATGCTTCCGATTCCGCAATCGGGCGGGAACCGCTGACGACGATGTCGCTCACGCTCTCGGCCGATTCCTGTGCCTGCGCCTCACCGTGCGCCTCCTGTGCCGTCGCGACATCGATCGGCATCAGGAGCGCGACGACAGCGCAGCCCCCTAGAAACGTCCCCTTGCGAACCATGATAGACCCCCTTCGTGATGATTGACCGTTTATGCGGCGCGTGCGAACGGCGCCTCGAAATCGCCGGTAGGAGCCAAACATGACTTGGAAGTACGAAACTCGTTACATTTCAATGACATTAATGTTGCTGTTTGGTGGCACCGCGTGCGCGCAGACTGTTCCTCAGCCGGCTCCATCAACCCTTCCGGTGGTCAGCGTTCAGGCATCCGGAGAGACCGAAGCGGTCGCCACGGCCAATGCCGATGCGGCCGACGACCCCGCGATCTGGCGCAACGCGGCAAACCCGGCGGCGAGCCTGATCGTCGGCACCGACAAGAAGGCAGGACTTTATGTCTATGGTCTCGACGGCAAGGTCCGCGACTTCAACAATGCGGGCGCGGTCAACAATGTCGACATCGCCGAACATGGCGGCCGGATCGTCGTCGCAGCGAGCGACCGGAGCGATCGCGCCAACGCGCAGGTCGCGCTGTTCGCGCTCGACGGCACGGCCGGCAAGCTGACCGCCCTCGGCAAGGTGCCGGCGGGCGTCGGCGAGGCTTACGGCATCTGCCTCTATCGCACCCCCGGCGCGCTCTACGCCTTCATGGTCGCCAAGGACGGCACGATCCGTCAGCTCGCGCTCGACCTGGCGGGCAAGACACCCCACGCAAAGATCGTCCGCACGATGAAGCTCGGCACCCAGTCCGAAGGTTGCGCGGTCGATCCCGATACTGGCCGGCTCTACGTCGCCGAGGAAGATGTCGGCCTGTGGCGCTTCGACGCCCGCCCCGACGGTCCGGTCGAACCGGTGAAGATCGCCGCGGCCGACGGCCAGCAGATCGTCGCTGATGCCGAGGGTGTCGCCATCGCGAAGGAAGGCAGTGCCGGCTATCTTGTCGTCTCGAGCCAGGGCGACAATGCCTATGCGGTCTATCGACTCGCCGACGACAGCTATGTCGGCCGTTTCCGTATCGCCCCCGGCACGTTCGGCGCGACCGAGGAGACTGACGGCATCGAGATCGCGACCGGAGATTTCGGCCCGGCCTTCCCCGATGGCATCATGATCGCCCAGGACGGCATGAACGCACCCCGCGCGCAGAATTTCAAACTGGTCCGCTGGGGCGAGATCAAGCGCGCACTGGGCTTGTAAGCGACAGCGGCGCAGGCGTAGGCTCGCCCTTCGGCAACGCAGCAAAGGACTCGAACGATGGACGCCACTCTCGATCTTCACCAGGATTGGGGCGCCGCCGCCGAGGCCGAGCTTGCCGACGTGGTCGAGCTGCGCCGCGCGATCCATGCCGATCCCGAGATCGGGCTCCAGTGCCCGCGCACGACGGAGAAGATCAAGGCCGCGCTGGCCGGGCTGCCGCTGGAATATCGCGAGGGAACGTCGACCACCGGCTTCGTCGCCATCCTGCGCGGCGGCCGCGATAATGGCCGCACCGTGCTGCTGCGCGGCGACATGGACGCGTTGCCGATGCAGGAGGAGACCGGCCTGCCCTTCGCTTCCCGGGTACCGGGCGCGATGCACGCCTGCGGCCACGATGCACACACTGCCATGCTGGTGGGTGCCGCCCGCGCGCTCTGCGCCCGGCGCGACCGGCTGTCGGGGTCGGTCGTCTTCATGTTTCAGCCGGGCGAGGAAGGCCATCACGGCGCCCGCTTCATGATCGAGGACGGCCTGCTCGACGAACCGCGTCCGGAGGCGGCGTTCGCGCTGCACATCATGCCCAATGCCCCGGCGGGCGTCATGTGGAGCCGGCCCGGCGCCCTGCTCGCCTCGACCGACGCGCTCAACATCACGGTGCATGGGCGTGGCGGCCATGCGGCGATGCCGCATGACGGGATCGACCCGATTCCGGTCGCCTGCGAGATCGTCACCGCGCTGAGCGCCTTTGTCGCGCGCCAGATTCCGGTCACCGATCCGGCGGTTCTGTCGATCACCCAGATCAACGCCGGGTCGGCCTACAACATCGTCCCGGACGAGGTGAAGCTGAAGGGCACGCTGCGCACCCTGTCCAACACGGTTCGTGCCAAGGCACGCGAGGGCCTGACCCGCATCGCCGAACATATCGCGATCGCCCATGGCTGCACCGCCGAAGTGGTGATCGACGACGGCTATCCGGTGACGATGAACGATCCGCGCGCGCTAACCCTGATGCGCGGCGTGGCGGAGGAACTGGGCGGCGAGGCGGCGTGGCGGACCATGCCCTCGCCGATCATGGGCGGAGAGGATTTCTCCTATGTCCTGCGCGAGATTCCCGGCGCGATGGCCTTTATCGGTGTCGCACCGAAAGGTAGCGATCCCGCCACCAACCCGCCGCTCCACAATACGCGCATGACGATCGAGGAAGACGTGATGGCGCGCGGCGTGGCGATCCATTGCGCCGTGGCGGAGCGGTTCCTCGACAACGGGCTTGACTGAAGAGTCCCGGGCGAACGCCGTCAGGCCGGCGTGACGACCCGCCGGTTCGCCAGCCCGGTCGCGACGATCAGGACCGACGCTGCCACCGCAAACCCGCCCGAGATGAGGAAGGCGGGCAGATAGCTGCCCGTCTGCTCGCGGATCACGCCGGCCCCGAAGGCGGCAGTCGCGGCGCCGATCTGGTGCCCGACCAGGATCCAGCCGAACACGATCGGCGCGTCGCGCTCCCCGAACGACATGTTGGTCAGCTTCACGGTCGGCGGCACGGTGGCGATCCAGTCGAGCCCGTAGAAGATGGCGAAGATCGTCAGGCTCACCGCGCCGAAATCGATGAACGGCAACGCGAGCAGGGAGAGGCCGCGAAGGCCGTAATAAACGCAAAGCAGCTTTCGCGGATCATATCTGTCGGTCAGCCAGCCCGACGCGGTCGTGCCGAACAGGTCGAACAGGCCCATCATCGACAACAGCCCTGCCGCAGCGACCGGGGCGATGCCGTGATCCCCGCAAAAGGCGATCATGTGCGTGCCGACCAGCCCGTTGGTGGTCAGCCCGCACACGAAGAAGGTGCCGAACAGCAGCCAGAAGATCGGCGTCCGCGCGGCGCGGAACAGCGCGTCGAACGCGAGCATCGGGGTCGCGGCCTGCTTCATCGGTGCCGGCGGCGCGCTCTCCGCGGTCTCGCCGAAGCGCCGTGTACCGACATCCTCCGGCCGTTCGGGTACGAAGAACAGGACGAACGGGATCAGCGCCGCGCTCGCGATAGCCACGGCGATCGCCACCGGCTGCCACGCGCCGGTACTGGAAAGCCAGGCGAGCAGCGGCAGGAAGATCAGCGCGCCGGTCGCGGTGCTCGCGCTCAGCATGCCCATCACCAGCCCCTGCCGCGTCGCGAACCAGCGATTGACCACGGCGGCGCCCAGCACCGAGGCGACCGCCCCGCTCCCGACGCCGGACAGCACTCCCCAGGTGAGGACGTAATGCCAGGGCTCGGTCATCCACAGGCTCGCAAGGGTCGATGCGGACATGATCGCAAGGCCCGCCAGCATCGTCCGCTTGATGCCGAACGACATCATCAGCGCCGCAGCGAACGGCCCGACCAGCCCGTACAGGAAGATGCCGACAGCCGCCGAGAAGGAGATGGTCGCCCTGTCCCACCCGAAATGCATTTCCAGCGGGACCATCATCACGCCGGGCGCCGACCGCAGCCCGGCGGAGATCAGCAGCGCGAAAAAGGTCACGCCGACGACGATATAGGGGAAGGATCGGCCGGACAGGCGGACTGGACGCATCATTGTTCCTTGCAAGTCAGTCATGGCCGGCGACGTCGACGACGTCGCGCAGCAGCGTTTCGAGCCTGGTCCACTCGTCCGCGCCGAGCCCACCGATCAATCGTTCCTGTGCCGCGCGCCATGGAAGAGTCGCCCTCTCCATTGCCTCGCGTCCCGCGGCGGTCAGCGACGCGATTCGTGCCCGGCCTCGCCCCGCCTGCACGATCTCGATCCAGCCTTGACGCTCAAGCGGCGCCAGCGCCCGGTAGAGCGAGGTCCGGTCCATCACCAGCGTCTCGGCCAGCCGGCTGAGCGGCACGTCCCCGCATCGCGCGGTGTGCCGCAACACCGAGAATTGGGCGATCGTCATGCCCGTGCCGATCAACGCCTCGTCATAGACCCGCGACACGGCCCGCGCGGCCTTGCGCAACGAGGTACAGGCGCAGGGAGAATCGAAAGGAGCGGGAAGGGGCACAGCGATGATGTATATGCATCATGTAAGCCGGTCAACGCTGGCGAACGGCGCGAACGAGCGGCCCGGCGGCCTGTCCAGCCTTCATCAGCTGTGGCATTGTCTCTCGATTACCCCGGGGGACTGCCACATGACCGATCGACCAGCCGCCGCCCTGTGGCTCTATATCCGCAGCCTCGGGGCCGTGCTTGTGGGCTTTGCCCTCATCGTGATGCTGCACACCGGCACTGACGAGATCATGCATTCAACGGGGGTCATTCCGCGCGGCGCGATGTGGAATCCGTGGCACAATCTCCTCGCCCTCGCCTATCGCTGCCTCTTCTCCGTCGCTGGCGGCTTCGTCACCGCCTGGCTCGCCCCGCGCGCGCGGATGCGGCATGTGGCCATCCTGGCGATGATCGGCACGCTGGGCGGGATCGCGGGGGTGCTGCTGAGCTGGAACCTGAATCTCGGCCCGCGATGGTATCCGATCGCGCTGGCAATCACGGCATTTCCAGCGGTGTGGCTTGGCGGCCGGTTGTACGAGAAGCGATACGGCGCGCGCTGAGGACTCGGCGTCCAGACTGGTCTCGGCAGAAACCACTGTCCCAGACCCGCCCTGTTATGCCAGATGACCCGATGCAAGCATCAACGACTCCAGCCGCCCGTCCGCTCGCCGAGCTTACCATTCGCGGCATCATCCTGGGCGGGCTCATCACTGTCCTGTTCACCGCCGCCAATGTCTATCTCGGCCTCAAGGTCGGGCTGACCTTCGCGACTTCGATCCCTGCCGCCGTCATCTCCATGGCGATCCTGCGCTTCTTCAAGGATGCCAACATCCTTGAGAACAATATCGTCCAGACAATCGCGAGCGCCGCAGGCACCCTGGCGGCGATCATCTTCGTCCTGCCCGGCCTGATCCTGGTCGGCTGGTGGACCGGCTTCCCCTATTGGACGACGGTAGCGGTCTGCGCGGTCGGCGGCATATTGGGCGTGATGTTCTCGGTGCCGCTGCGCCGCGCGCTCGTGACGGGATCCGACCTGCCCTATCCGGAGGGCGTCGCCGCGGCCGAGGTGCTCAAGGTCGGCGCGGCCACCGATGGCGACGAGGAGAACGCCAAGGGCCTCCGCGTCATCATCCTCAGCTCAGTGCTGTCGGCCGGTTTCGCCCTGCTCGCCGCGATGAAGCTCGTCGCGGGCGAAGCAGCGAAGAACTTCCGGATCGGCAGCAGCGCGACCGGGGTCTCGACCAGCTTCTCCATGGCGTTGATCGGCGTCGGCCATCTCGTCGGTCTCTCGGTCGGCGCGGCGATGCTTTTCGGAATGCTCATCTCCTGGGCCGGGCTGATGCCGTACCTCACCCACGGCGTGACGGGAGAGGTCGATGCCGTCGTAGGCACCGCGTTCCGCCTCAAGGCACGCTTCATCGGCGCCGGCACGATCGGCGTCGCGGCGATCTGGACCCTGCTCAAGATCCTCGGGCCGATCATCGGCGGCATCCGCTCGGCCATGGCCGCATCGCGTGCGCGCCAGGACGGCTCGATCCTGGAACTGACCGAGCGCGACCTGCCGATCGGCATCGTCGGCTTGTCGATCCTCGCAACCCTGCCACCGATGGCCTGGCTGCTGTGGAGCTTCTCCGCTGGTGGCCCGGTCCACGATCACGCTTTTGCGGTGATCGCCGGCACGATCCTCTACATCCTCGTCATCGGCATCGTGATCGCCGCGGTGTGCGGCTATATGGCCGGGCTGATCGGCGCGTCGAACAGCCCCGTCTCGGGCGTCGGCATCCTTGCCGTGCTCGGCGCCTCGCTGCTGCTCGTCGCGATCTATGGCCACAGCACTGATCTCGCGCGTACCAACGCGCTGATCGCCTATGCCCTGTTCACCACAGCGATCGTCTTCTCCGTCGCGACCATCTCCAACGACAATCTCCAGGACCTGAAGACCGGCCAGCTGGTCGGTGCAACGCCATGGAAGCAGCAGTTCGCGCTGGTGCTGGGCGTGATCTTCGGCTCGCTGGTCATTCCCTTGGTGCTCGACCTCCTGAACACCGCCTTCACTTTCCAGGGTGCGCCCAATGCCAAGGACACCGCCCTCGCGGCGCCCCAGGCCGCGCTGATCTCGTCGCTTGCCAAGGGCGTGCTGGGCGGCGACCTCGACTGGCGGCTGATCGGCGTCGGTGCCGGGATCGGCGTACTGGTGATCGCGCTCGACGAGGCGCTGGGCCGCGCCGGCAAGATGCGCCTTCCGCCGCTGGGCGTCGGCATGGGCATCTACCTGCCGATGGCGCTGACCCTGCTGATCCCGGTCGGCGCGGTCATCGGCCATTTCTACGACAAATGGGCAGGACGCAGCGCCAATCCGGCCTTTGCCGAGCGCATGGGCGTGCTGGCCGCGACCGGCCTGATCGTCGGCGAGAGCCTGTTCGGCGTGGCGTTCGCTGGGATCGTCGGCGCGTCAGGCAAGGATGCGCCGCTCGCACTGGTAGGCGCCGGCTTCGAAACGATCGCGACTGTCGCGGCACCCGTGGCGTTCGCCGGGCTGATCTGGCTGCTCTACAGCCGGACCAAGTCGATGGCGCGGTGATCTCTGTTCCCCTCCCCTTCGGGGGAGGGGCCTTCGGGTGCTACATCGCCGCGAGCAGCGCCTTGATCTCGATGAACGCGAACGCCACCGAGCTGTCGGCCACACCATAGGGCACGAACAGCTTGTCGCCGTGCCGGATCGCGCCGCAGCTATAGACCACGTTGGGCACATAGCCCTCGCGATCCTCATGCGCCGCCGCCAGGATCGGTTCCCGCGTGCGGCCAAGCACCTTCGACGGATCGTCCTTGTCGAGCAGGACAGCGCCGATCGAATATTTCCGCATCGCCCCGACGCCGTGCGTCAGCATCAGCCAGCCCTCATCCAGCTCGATCGGCGGGCCGCAATTGCCGATCTGCACCAGCTCCCACGGATAATGCGGCGTCAGCAGCTTCTCGCCCTCTTCCCAATGGGTGAGGGTGTCGGACTTGAGCAGGAACAGATTCTCGCCGTCCTGCCGCCCCATCATCATGTACTGCCCGCCGATCTTGCGGGGGAACAGCGCCATGCCCTTGTTGCGCGAGGCGGGGCCGGTCATCGGCACCAGGTCGAACGCGCGGAAATCGCGGGTGCGCAGCAGTTCGGACTGGATCGCCGAGCCGTTATAGGCGGTGTAGGTGCCGAGCCATTCGGCCGAGCCGTCGTCATGGGTGAACTTGACGAGGCGCAGGTCCTCGAGCCCCTTTGACTGCGCAGCGGTGATCGGGAAGATCACGGTGCCCGACAGAGTCGAATCCCGGTGGCGATAGACGGTGATCTCGCCCTCGGGCAGTTCCTCCTCGTCCTGCCCGACCGCGTCGGTCGCGGTGGCGAAGGGAGGCTCGGGCGCCAGTTTCAGCTCGTTCCGGCTCGTGATGATTCCCTCGCGGAACGCCACCGAGGAGATATGCCCCTCGCCCACCGCGCGCAGCGACATCAGGATACGCAGCGACCCTTCGGGCATGCCGGTCTGGTCGAAATGCGGCACCGCGCTGGGGTTCATCAGCGCGGCGGCGGCATAGCTGTATTCGTGGCAGAAATAGGCGCCGATCAGCTGACGCTTCTCGTCACCGATCTCGCTGCCATCGAGCCCGAGCATCTCCTCGATCTCGTCATAGCGGGTCATGAACACGCGCCGGGTCTGCCAGTGGCGTGCCTCGAAATCCTTGAGCACCAGCTCAAGCTCGGCGCGCGTCGCCGCGGTGTCGAGCTCCATGACTTCCTTCACCAGCCGCTCGGTGCGACTGCCGCCATTGCCTGCCCATGCCAGATGGAAGGGACGCACCACCACACGAGAGGGATCGGCATGCAGCCGAAGCGCGTGGTGGAACAGTTCGATCACGTGAGGGCCTCGCACCAATGACGTCTTGGCGACGTCCCGAGCGAGGCTACGCGACGGCGCGATCCGGTCCTGCCATGCTTTCGGCCCGCTTTGAAAGCCCCGAAATGGCGCAAGACGCCAATTGGAGTGCCAGAATCGACTCGGCGCCCTGATTGCGGTTCAAACCGGTCGGCATCAGCCCGTCGAAACAGCCACCATCCTGCGCGGTGGCAAGCGGCAGGTCGAGATCGTTCTGGCCGAGATACCAGCGATAGGCCCGTTGCGCTTCCTCGACCCAGCGCACATCGCCGGTTGCCCTGAAGGCGGCGGAGCAGGCGTCGATCGTCGCCTGCGCCTCGAGCGGCTGCTGGTCGAACGGCAACGGCTCCTCATAGGCGCGGCCGAAGCTCTCCGTACCGATCGCGCGGAACCGGCCTTCCGGCGAGGTCTGCTGCGCCACGATCCAGCCCAGCGTCGACAGGCCGCATTTCAGCAAGTCGTCGCGACCCAGCATCATGCCGGCGCGGATCAGCGCCTCGGGCAGCCGCGCATTGTCATAGGCGAGCACGATCTCGAACCATTCCCATTCGGGCCGCCGCGCCTCTTCGACCAGCGCGAGCAGGTCGTTGGAGAAGCGTTCGAGGATATTGCGCGCCAGTTCATGCCCCGGATGCGCGCCGAGCATCGCCGCCGCGCCGAGCATGGCGAACGCCTGCGCGCGCGGACTGCCCAGGTCGAAGGCAAGCGACGCCGTCTCGTCGAACAGGCGCACCGCCCAGTCGCGATGCTTGGCGAGGGTGGAGCGGCGCGCGGTGACGCCAAGCGCCCAGATCGTGCGGCCGTTCGAATCCTCGGAGCCATATTCCTCGCACCAGGTGCGATCGAAGTTCATGAAGTTGCGAAAACGGCGCTTGTCCGGGTTCCACGCATATTGGACGAACGACGCATAAATCGTCATCCACTTGTCGCGCACGCCCTCGTCGAGCGTGTCGATCGCGGTCATCAGCATCAGCGCGCGAACATTGTCGTCGATGCAATAGCCATGGCGGCGATCCGGCACCGAATAGATCGAATGCTGGAGCATGCCGGTCGAATCGCTCATCCGCTCGACCGCGGCGA
>JAZKCJ010000019.1:0-157604 GCA_040388155.1 Pseudomonadota bacterium | reverse complement strand
GCAGGATGAGCTTTCCATCAACGGTTGGGCAGTCGAAGCACGGCTCTATGCAGAGAACCCGGCAACGGGTTTCCTCCCCTCGACGGGCCCGCTCGACTGTCTCCGGCTGCCGCAAGGCCTGCGGATCGAAACCGGCGTCGAAGAGGGCGATACGATATCGCCCTTTTACGACCCGATGATCGCAAAGCTGGTCACCCATTCGGCAACCCGCGACAAGGCGCTCGGCGCCCTGGCCGATGGCTGCGCGCAGGTGATGTGCGAACCGGTGAAGACTAATGCCTGGTTCCTCGCCCGGCTCCTGAAGGAACCCGCCTTTCGCGCGGGCGACGTCACCACCGGCTTCATCGCAGATCACGCCGACCGGCTGGCGCGTGCTCCGGAGCCCGGGGCTACGCTGCTCCAGGCGGCAGCCGGTCGGGCCATCTTCCATACCGACTTCGTTGCCGGGCGGGCCGGCAATCCGGATTTCGACCGGTTGCACGGGCTGCTCGGGTTCAGACTGAACGCGCCGGTCAATCGGCGAATTCGCTTGACTGTCGATGGCCGCGCGACCGAGGTCGACTATATCGTCGTCTCCCGTTCCGACGAGAATCCCGGCGCTGTGCAGGCCGGCCAGTCCACCATCCTGTTCGAAAGCGGTGCGACATTCGAGACGCGGCCCTGTCGCGTCGAGGGTGCAGGCGCCGCTGGCGCTGCCGCCGATGGTGCGATCCTGTCCCCCATGCCCGGCCGCATCATTGCGGTCGAAGTCGTGGCGGGCGACGCCGTCACCAAAGGCCAGAAGCTGCTCACCCTCGAGGCAATGAAGATGGAGCACAGCCTAGTCGCTCCGTTCGACGGCATCGTGGCGGAACTCAATGCCGTGGCCGGCGGACAGGTCAGCGAAGGCGCGGTGCTCGCGCGTATCGAGCGGACGGATTCCGTAAAATCCGCCTGATACCTTCGGCGCAACCTGTGTCCCACGCCGATTTCCGGCTGTGACATCTGGCTACCGATTCCACCAGAATGGGCGTGCCCAGCTTTCGGCAAAGGCGCGAGCGTCGATCATCGAGATTTTCCGCGGCGAACCGAATAGAGGCGTTCATGATCTCCCGGCCCCACCCTTGCCACCCCTTACCACGGCGCGACGCACGCTCGCCGGCGCAATAATTTCACTTACATTACATGTAATTATGTCAACCAATATGATCCTCTTGGCCCACCGAACATAGCGGCGCGGCCTGAAACGCCATCGGGCGCGCCACCCTAAAGACAGCGACCTGGATGGGTTTTTCTGAACGAAAATTTTCCAAAAAAGATAATTATATCCAAATTGGGATTGCATTTTCGGAAACTACCTGATCTTATCGCAATCGGTAAATGTTGAGATCGTTAACGGCTTCCGGTTTGAAAAAACGAGAATGGAGCCGGGCGCATGGCAACCGATTTTCCGTATCTATAAACAAAGGGGGGTATGCATGAAGTCCATTCGCCTGTTCTGGTACACCAGCACCGCGCTCTCGATGGCCCTGAGCCTAGCGCCGGCCTCGGCGCAAACGGCCGACACCGATGCTGAAGCGCCGGATGAAATTGTGGTCACCGGATCACGCATTCAGCGTTCCGGTTTCAACGCGCCGACACCAACCACCGTCGTCGGCGAAGCCGAGCTGCGCCAGGGCAATCGTCCGAGCATCGCCCAGGTCCTGAACGACATGCCCCAGTTCCGCGGCTCGTCGACTCCGGCGACGACAGTGGGCAACACGACCAGCGGCGTCTCGACTGCCGATCTGCGCGGGCTGGGTGCCGTGCGCACGCTGACCCTGCTCAACGGACATCGCTTCACGGGTAGCAACGATCTCAACATCGTGCCGCAGAACCTCATCAAGCGCGTCGACGTCGTAACCGGTGGCGCCTCCGCCGCCTGGGGCTCGGGCGCTGTCGCAGGCGTGGTCAACATCATCCTTGACGACGAGCTCAAGGGCTTGCGCATGGGTGCGCAGACGGGCATCTCCTCGCGCGGCGACATGGGCCGCTACGGCGTCGATATGGCCTGGGGCACGAGCTTCGCGGGCGATCGCGGCCACTTCATGATTTCCGCTGACTATCTTCAGGAAAACGGCGCCTTCGGCCGCAAGGACCGCCCCAATCTCGAATCGGCCGTCTTCCAGCGCCCCGACGGCAAGCTGATCCTCGCCAACGACGTCAACTACACCGTCCTCAATCGCGGCGGATCGCTCCTGCGCACCAATGGCACACCTTACAACCTGATCTTCAATCCCGACGGCAGCGTCGGTCCGCTACCGCTCGGCAGCCAGACGGCGGGTCAGTTCACCGTCGGCGGCAACGGCCAGAACATCTACGACTATGTCGCCGTCAGCTCGCCTTATCAGCGCAACAATATTTACGCGCGCGCCACCTTCGATATCACGGACTCCCTGAAGATCTGGGCCGATGGCAGCTATAGCCGCATGTGGGGCAATTACAGCTTCTTCCCGGAAACGCCGATCGTGGCGATCATGCCGGACAATGCGTTCCTGACACCGGCCGCGCGCAGCCAGCTCACCGCCGCCGGCGTCACCGGGCCCTTCCTGCTCGGCCGGATCCTCGACGACGTCGGCCCCAATCGCATGCTGAACTTCAAGTTCTCCCGTCGCAACCTCGAAGGCTCGCTCGGCCTCAAGGGAAGCTTCGGCGACGGGTGGGGCTATGATGCCTATTACGATCACGGCGAAGCCAGGAGCGACCAGTCGCTCTACAACCAGCGGATCAAGGCGAATTTCGATCGCGCCATCGACGCAGTGCTGGTGAACGGCACACCGGTATGCCGCGTAAATGCCGTTACTGTCACCGATCCGAATTGCACGCCGATCAACCTGCTCGGCAACGGCAATATCTCGTCGGCGGCCGTCGCCTACGCCTTTGGCGGCACCCGGTCCATCAGCACGATCAAGCTCGACGCAGCGGGCGCCAGCCTGCACGGCCATCCCTTCTCGACCTGGGCCGGGCCGGTGGACATCGCCGTTGGTACGGATTTCCGGTGGGAAGCGCTCGTCACCAACTATATCGACCCGATGTCCAAGGCGAATGCCTTTGCGACGCTCAACTCAGCTCCGACCAACGGCCGCTTCAGCGTCAAGGAAGTGTTCGGCGAGGTCAACCTGCCGCTGATCGATCTCAAGGACGCAGTGCATTTCGAGATCAACGGCGCGGCGCGCTATTCGGACTACAGCACAAGCGGCGGCATCTGGTCCTGGAAAACCGGCGGCACACTGCGCCTCGTCAACGACCTGCTGCTGCGTTCCGTCTATTCGCGTGACATTCGTTCCCCAAGCGTCCCTGAATATTTCTCCACGCGCTCGACCAATATCGCCGACCTCTACGATCCTTTCCGGCAAGCAACGCAGGCTGGCGTAAGGATCTATACCGGCGGCAATCCCAACCTGACGCCCGAGATCTCGCACACCCTGACGGTCGGCGGGTCCTATTCGCCGCATTACGTGCGGGGGCTCAGCATCTCGGTCGATTATTACGACATCAAGATCGACAATGTGATCACGGTGGTCACCGTGCCGGACACGCTCGCACAGTGTTTCCGTACAAACCCCAATGACCCCACCTGCGGCGGCGTGATCACCCGCGGTGCGAACGGTGCAATGGAGTCAATTGCGGCTACGTATCGAAACCTCGTTTCGTACAGCACCCGCGGGCTCGATATCGAGGCGTCGTACCGGACGTCGTTGGGCAATGGCAAACTCGGGTTCCGCGTGCTCGCCAATCACATCTTCGATCTGATGATTGCCAATGCCAACAGCACGACGGACGTTGCAGGCGTCGTTGGCGGGGACACTGCCTTCTCGACACCGAAATGGCGGCTGACCGGCACCGTGACCTATGAAAATGCAGGTTTCGGCGCCGATCTGCGCGCACGCTATGTCGGCGGCGGTATCTACAGCAAGACTCAGGCGATTCTGAACAACCAGATCAGCAGCCGGACCTATGTCGATCTCGGCCTGCGCTTCAAGGTCGGAGACTTCACCCTGTTCGGCAACGTCAACAACATGTTCGATGTCGCACCACCTTATACCCCGTACACCAACCCGAACTACGACGTGATCGGTCGCTATTTCTCGGGTGGCGTCAAAGTGAAGTTCTGATCGTCACGACCGCCCCCCGACAAGGGGCATCATCCGGCCGCTCCCAAGCGCGGCCATCGGGGCAGCGGTGATATCCACCGCTGCCCCGAAGCATTTCCGGGAACTGTGATCCGTCGTCCCGCTCATCCAGGCGCCGTAAATGGCCTGCAGGGTGAATAGCCTAAGGGAGCTCGCTCCGCGCCTTCCAGGCTCCTCTTGATCGCCGCAAAAGATCAGTGAGCGATCCGCCTCGCGGAAGCACGCTCCCGTCTGAAACAGGGGCGCTGCTGAGTTCAGGCCGCCCGTGTCGAAGCTCCTGCCCTTCCAGGGAGGAAAGAACAGCCCCTCCGATTGCCAAGGCAGACGCCCGGCGGTCAGTCCATCAAATGACAGACCAATCGCCAATCCCGATATGCGGGGGCAGGTTTCGACAAGGACCGGGGTACGCAACACAGTTCGAGAATACTGTGGCGCAAGACTGCTGAACTATGGCGACCAACTCCGCGCCGGCGATCTCGCCAGCCTTGCTCTCGAGGCAAGGCACAGCCCTGCGATGATATCCAGATCGCGGGGCTGGCCAATGGTCGACGCGCGTGGATACGGCCACGTCCCCCCCGGTCGGGAGGTTATCAATCGATGTCTGGCTTCCAGGTGGGATCGACCTTGCGGACCTGCCCGTCGAGCGAGCGCAAGAGCAGCGCGGACGCCAGCGCGATCAGGCCGAGCAACGCGAAAAAGGCCCCATGGCTTGTCCGGCTCCACAACATGCCAACCATTCCGGCCGACAGGCTGCCAGTGAAGATCGCCAGATACCATGCCGCGACCGTCGTCGCGCCGAGCCGCGGCGGCGCAAGCCTGGCGAACAGCCCGAGGCCCGTCGGCAGCACAAAGAGCTCACCCAGCGTGAAGATCGCGAAGAACATCACGAACCACAACCATGTGGCCTTCGCGCCGCCCCCGCTCCATTCAACCATCGCGAGCAGCAGATAGGCGCCGGCGACGATCGCAGCGCCAAGCGCCATGCGCCTGGCCGGAGACGTATCCTGGCCCGCATCGGCACGGCGGCGCCAGTAATTGAGCAGCGGCGGCGTCATCAACATGACCAGAAGCGGATTCAGCGACTGGAACCAGGTCATCGGGATGACAAAGCTACCCGCGCTCCGATCCAGGCCAGTGTCGGCCCAGAGGGCTACCGTATTGCCGACCTGTTCATAGGCGCCGCGGAACACGGTCACCGAAAGCGCGATCCCGGCCAGCACCATGAAGGTGCGCTTGTGGTCCACCCATCGTGCCGCCGGCATATCGACGGTCGGGACCCGGGGCGGCTCAGGCGGCAGGTAACGCTGGCCCCACAGATAGATGATCAGCCCGGCAAACATGCCGATGCCGGCCGCGCCGAAGCCATAATGCCAGCCGTAGAATTCCCCGAGCGTGCCGCATATCAGCGGCGCGATGAAGCCGCCGATATTGATGCCGACATAATAGACATTATAGGCCCAGCCGCGCCTGGGATCGCCTGCCTTGTACAGGTCGTTGATCTGGCTCGGCAGGCTGGGAAGAAAGAGCCCGTTTCCGAGCGCGATGGTGAGAAGCGCGATATAAAAGAGCGATTCGAACGCCATCATGAAATGGCCCGCGGCCATGATGCTCGCGCCCAGCACGACCGCACGGCGCTTGCCGAGCAGACGATCGGCAATGACCCCGCCCACGATCGGCGTGAAATAGGCGCACGCCGTATAGGCGCCGTACACGAGCGAGGATTGTTGCTGGCTCATCAGCAATTGCTTGGTCATGTAATAGACCAGCAGGGTGCGCATGCCGTAGTAGGAGAACTGCTCCCACATGTTCGTCAGGAACAGCACGGTCAGCCCGCGCGGCTGACCGAACCAGGTGGACGAACGCTCCTCCGTGATCCTCACGCGATCGCCCCGACACCCCAGATGGCGTCGTCGCACCAGACGGTCCCGTCGCGATAGACTGTGGCAGGTGACCGATCCTGTTTCAGGAAAATCGGTCCGTCGAGATCGCTGAGATCGCAAAGCTGGCCCAGCACAAAGCCCGGCGCGATGCCCAGGCTGCTGCACACCATGCAGCCCACCATCACGCCCAGCCCGGCGTCGCGCGCCGCGGCGGCGATCATCAGCCCCTCGGTCAGGCCGCCACACTTGTCGAGCTTGATGTTGAAGACGTCGAACCTGCCTTTCAGGCCAACGACGTCCTCCAAAGTCAGCGCGCTCTCATCCGCCGCGAGGGGAATGGGCGAGCCATAGCCGTCGAGATCAGCTTCGCGTCCGCGCGCGAGCGGCTGCTCGATCAGCGAGACTCCGGCCGCGAGCATCGCCTCGACCAGTGCATCAAGATCGCCGATGGAAAAACCTCGATTGGCGTCGACGCCGATCCACACATCGGGTCGCGCGGCCCGGATCGCTTTCACGCGCGCGATATCGAGATCGAGTTCGCCGGTCAGCTTGATCTTGATCGAGCGGGCATCGCCATATGCCCTTGCCGTCTCGGCCATCTTCGTCGGCTCGTCGGCGCCGATCGTGAAGGTGGTGAGCAATGGCCGGGGCCGTTCGAGCCCGGCCAGCGCCCATACCGGCTTGCTGAGTCGTTTGGATTCAAGCTCCCACAGCGCGGCGTCCACCGCGTTGCGTGCTCCGCCCGCCGGCAGGATGGAGCGCAGTTCTTCGCGGGAGGGACCAGCTTCGATCGCGTCCCGGGCATTATCCAGCGCGGCCAGCATATGGCCGAGGTCATCGCCCACATAATAGACGCCCGAGGCCTCTCCGCGTCCCACATGCTCGCCATCGTCAAGCGTGACGATGATCGCGTCCCGGCCATCGAACACATGGCCCGAGATACGAAACGGGGCGGCAAGCCGTAGCGTTTCGACCGCCACCCCAAGTCTCAGCTTCGACATCAATAATTCACCGTCATGGAGAGCAGGCCGAAGGTCCAGGCGGTGTAGAGCACCAAGAGCGTCGCGAGCAGGATGAGCACGGCCCAGAGCTTGCCGAACCAGCCGCGCTTCTCCCGCGTGGCGATCCAGAGGTTCCATCCCGCGAGCAGGACGCCACCGACGAAGACGATCAATCCGCCGATTTGGAGCGACCACAGCCTTGCGTCGAACGCAGGCGTTCCCTTCAGCGTCGACACGGTCACGAACCACGCCACGAGCAGCGCGACCACCAGCCCGGCACCAAGCCGGACGCTGCGATAGGCCAGAAGCGAGCGCCCCTGAAGCCCGAGTGGTGCCTTGTAGTTCCGGCGGATCAATGCGGAGACCGGCCAGTGGAGGAAGGTAAGCAACAGGATTCCGACGCTCGCGTAGAGCAAGGGGAGAATCCAGGTCGAGGATTGTGAGGCCGGTGCGCGATCGAAGACCATGAACGGCGATATGCCATCGATGCTCCAGCGCACGATCTTGCCATCGACCACCTTGGCCGCAAGCCGCTCATGACCGTCGATGTTCCGCCAGACGAAAGGCGCGATCTCGACCCATTTCATCAGCTTGCCATTGGCAGTGCGCCCGGCTGAAACGACGAGCTTGCCCTTGGCATCGACGCTGACCGACGCCTGACGCAGCAAGTTCCCGATTGCGTAGAAGTTCGATTCCGCCCGGCGGCTGTTGAGCCATTGCCCGACGAGCATTTTCGCGTGCTCGGCCGCGGTTTTGTCGTCGACCCGTCCGTCAGGCTTGCTGACATCGGTGAAATAGCGATCGGCAAAATCCTCGAACAAGGCACGACGCAACGGCCCCACCCCGGCCTGCTCGCCCGTGCTGTTGAACGACATGTAGAGACCCACCTTCTCGTTCATGAAGAGGTGGAGCGCGGTGTGGAAAAGCTGCGTGTCGCCGAGATGCCCGATCACCTGCCGGCCATTGATGTTGGTCTCGAAGAAACCCAGTTCCATCCGGTTGAGCGGCGGAAGCAGCGTGAGCGGCGTATCGTGCATCATGCGTGCCGTCTCAGGCTTCAGCAGGCCCTGGCCCTGATTGAGATGGGCAATCATGAACTTGGCCATATCGGCGCCCGGCGACGCTAGGCTGCCCGCCGGTGCCGGACCGATGAATTCATATTTCGACGGCTCGGCCGAGGCCTGGGTGTAGCCGGTCGCCATCAGCGGCATGAGCGTCTTCTGCAGCGGTTGGCGGAAGCTCGACCGAGTCATGCCGAGAGGCTTGAAGATGCGCTGTTCGATATAATCGTCGAAGGACATCTTCGTGACCCGCTCGACGACATAGGCCGCCAGCGCCGTGGCGTAGTTGGAATAGGATGGGGTCGATCCGCCCGCGTAGATACGCTTGGGAATGGAGCGCTTCACATAGTCGCCCAGCGACGTGAGATATTGGGGATCGTCGAAGATGGTCTCCTTGCCATGCTCTTCGAAACCGGCCGTGTGCGTCATGATCTGGCGCATCGTGACGGGCTTGCCGTCCTTCAGCGGGATCTTGAAATCGATATAGTTGTTCACATCGGCATCGAGGTCGATCTTCCCGGCCTCGACCTGCTGCATCACTGCCGTCCAGGTGAAGAGCTTGGATACCGAACCCGGGCGAAACAGCGTGGTATCGGGATTGACCGGCACATGCTTCGCGATGTCGGCATAACCGAATCCGCGCTGCGTCAGGACCTGTCCGTCCTTGACGACGACGACCACGGCCCCCGCGACATCTGCCTTTTTGAGGGAGAAGGGCATGAACCCGTCAAGCCACGTATCCACATCCTGCTTGGTCATTGCTCGCTCGCCGGACACGGCAGCGGGCGCAGGCAACGGGGCGGCACGCTTCTCGGCAGTCGCGGATGCTACCGGGGATGAGACGATCCGGGCTGATTGCTGTGCTATCGCGCCACCGCCCATCAGCATCAATGCCAATGGCGCCAACAACTTGATCGAGCGCATATCCTACGTCCCCTCCCATTTTTGCCCCTCGCCAGAACATCGGACGGTGGGCAAAACACTAATTTGGAAAAAATTTCCGATTCCGAACATAATGGTCCAAATCAGAAAACTGTCAATACAGCCTGGACCAAACTGGCGCACCACCGCCCCCCCGTACCCGACATCACGAGTCGTCCCCTTGGGAAGCCTGGCGCCAAGAAGGGCGGGATTTTCGACCGTGTCGAGAGCAACCGCCCGGCGATTTGCCCCGCATCCATTCGCATGAAGCTGGGCAAGCTGCCGGGCTCTGGATCACCCGGCCCTTATTCCCCTATCGCGCGCGCCACCACACCGCCCTTCATGACGAAGGCCATGTTCTCGAGCACCCGGACATTGGAGAGTGGATCGCCCTTCACCGCAACGATATCAGCCGCCTTGCCCTTGGCGAGCGTGCCGATTTCGTCCTGAAGCCCGATATGCGTCGCTCCCCAGACGGTGGCGGAACGGATCGCATCGAGGGGCGTAAGGCCCGCCTTCACCATGAGGGCAAATTCCTGGGCGTTCTCGCCATGTGGCGACACCGCTGAATCTGTGCCGAAGGCAATCAGGACGCCGCCTTCATGCGCACGACGCAGTGCAGCGATCATCACCGGCCCCACCGTTCTCGCCTTGGCGCGGACCGCTGCCGGCATCCATTCGGCGTTTTCCGCCTGACGCGCCACCGTGTCGCCCGCCAGCAATGTCGGGACGAGATAGGTCCCTTTCGCCTTGAACATGCGGATCGACTCAGCATCGAGATAGGTGCCGTGCTCGACCGAATCCACGCCTGCCCGAAGTGCCGCATTCACCCCGTCGGTGCCATGCGCATGTGCCGCGACCTTGCGTCCGAGGCGATGTGCTGTCTCGACGATCGACGTCAGTTCCGCGTCGCTCATCTGCTGGCCGAGCCCGGCCGCCGTATTGGACATCACGCCACCGGTCGACGCCGTCTTGATGATGTCCGCCCCATGCTGCACCGCAAGCCGTACGGCGCGGGCGCAATCGTCCGCGCCGCTGCACAGGGTCGGCGACCGGAAGAGATCGAGGATCTCGGTGCGATAGCCATGGATATCGCCATGGCCACCATTCGCTGCGACACCCCCGGCTGCGATGATTCGCGGCCCCATCACCTTGTCGGATGCAATGGCATCGCGCAGCGCGTTGATCGCCTCCGGATCGGCGCCCAGATCGACGACAGTGGTGAATCCGGCACGCACGGTCCGCTTGGCATAGACGACGCCGTCAAAGGCCTGGTCCGTTGTCGATTTGGTCACCGCGTCCAACTGGCTCGTGGGGCCGGACTGGAAAGTGAGGTGAACATGACTGTCGATGAAGCCGGGCATGACCAGCTCGTCGCGCAGGTCGATCACCTTGCCTTCACCAACGAAGCCATCGCGAATGTCGGCGACACGGTTGCCCTCGACGACGATGGTCTTGTTGGTTTCGACACGGCCGGTCGCCGGATCGGCAAGCAGTCGCCCTGCGTGGATATAGGTCCTGGGCGTTCCCGCCTGCTCCTGCGCCATGAGCGGCTGGACAAAGGCAGCGGATATCAGCGCGGCGACGATCGTTTTCTTCATATATCCCTCTCCATTTTCAGTCTCGGTGTGCCCGACGCGATCAGATGGCTTCGCGACCCCAGATAGCCTCGGCGCACCACGCATTGCCGTTTTCATACTGGATCGACGGAATACGATCGGCGGCGAGGAAGATCGGCCCGTCAAGGTCGACAATGTCGCAGAGCTGCCCAAGAACGAAGGCAGGCGCCATGGCAAGGCTGGAGCCGACCATGTTGCCCACCATCACGCCGAGCCCCAGCGCGCGGGCACGCTCTGCGATCGCCAGCCCCTCGGTAAGGCCACCGCATTTATCCAGCTTGATATTGACCACGTCGAACCTTCCGACGAGCCCCTCGATGTCGCCAAGCGTCAGCGCGCTTTCATCCGCGGCGATCGGGATCGGGCATTCATAGCCGTCGAGATCAGCTTCACTGCCCCGCGCCAATGGTTGCTCAAGCAGCTTCACATCCGCTGCGACCAGCGCCGCGACAAGCGTATCGAGATCGCCGATCGCGAAACCCTGGTTGGCGTCCACACCGATCCAGCATTCGGGCCGTGCCGCGCGCACCGCCTTTACGCGCGCGATATCGAGGGCAAGCTCCCCGGTCAGCTTGAGCTTCAGGGCACGTGCCTGCGCATAGGCACGTGCGCCCGCCGCCATCGCATCCGGATCATCGGCGCCGAGGGTAAAAGTGGTGAGAAGCGGGCTCGGCTCAGAGACCCCCGCGCTTTCCCATACTGCCTTGCCGCTGCGCCGTGCTTCCAGTTCCCACAGCGCGCAGTCGATCGCATTTCGCGCCCCGCCTGCCGGCAGAAGCTGTTGCAACTCAGCGCGCGTAACCCCCGCCTCAACCGCGTGGCGCACCCCGTCGATGGCGGCGCGCATCGCGGGAACGTCGTCGCCAAGATAATAGACGCCCGATGCCTCGCCGCGTCCGAAATGCGTGCCATCCGAAATCGTGGCCACCACCACGGACGCTTCAGTGAAGACATGGCCCGCAATGCGGAACGGCTTGGCAAGCGGCAGAGATTCAACCGTATAATCGAGCGAAAGCCCGGTACGCATATTCATGATCAATCCTTCCTGTCGACCGGCCGGCCGTGCCGAAACCGGTTTCGTTTTTCACATCACGGGGCGACCGCACCGGGCGCCAGCGCGGCCACGATCCGGGAGAAGTATTTGTTGAAGTCGAAGGTCTGCCCTTCGGGGGTCCAGCCAAGCCGGACGATCACGGTGTCCCTTGAAGGAATGACCGCGACCATCTGCTGGTTATGGCCCATCGCCATGAAGGTATCGCGCGGCAGGTCCTTGAAGATCCGCCGGCGATCCCCCGCGTCATCCCCAAGATTGAGCCAGAATTGCCCCCCATAGAAGGGGCGCGGCGCTGCTTCGGTCGGCGTCCGGATGAAATCGACCCAATCCTTCGAGAGCAGGCGCTTGCCCCCCGCCACCCCGCCATTGAGATAGAGCAGGCCGAACCGGGCCCAGTCCCGCGCAGTGCCATAGGCGTAGGAACTGCCGATCTGCGCACCCGCTTCGTCCGGTTCGATGATCGTGCTCGTCATTCCCGCAGGTTCGAACAATCGCTTGCGCGCGAACTGCGTCACGGCGTCGAGCGAGCCACCGGTCGCGCGGAACACGATCCCGGACAAGATATTGCTCGTGCCCGACGAATAGCTCCAGACAGTACCCGGCGCCTTGTCCAGCGGCAGCGATGCCGCCAGCCCGCCCATGTCGGAGGCCGCGAACAGCATCGCGATGGAATCGGTCCCGGGATCGTAGCGCTCGACGAAGCGAAGGCCGCTCGACATCGTCAGCAACTGGCGCAGCGTTATCTTGCCACGGGGATCCCCTGCCCCCTGCCATTCAGGAACCGGCGCGGGCGCATCGAGCTTGAGCACGCCATCGCCCACCAGAAGGCCGACCAGCGTTCCACCGATACTCTTGCTTGCCGACCAGCCAAGCAGCCGGCTGTTCCGATCGAAGCCAGGCGCATAGCGTTCTGCGACGATCTTCCCGCGCTGAACGACGACAATGGCACGGGTATCGGGATATCCGCCCTTGTTCTGCTCCTCAAAGGCATCTTCCACCGCCTTGTCGAGCGCGGCCCGATCCACCTTCACCACCGCGTCGCCCGGCTGCGCATCCCCCATCGGCCAGGGCTTTGCCGATTGTGTCTTCAGGGGTTTAAGCTTCGCCGCCTGACGTTCCAGCACGTCGCGGGCGACGTTGCCCGTCAGCAAGGTGCAGCCGACAGCCGGACGATATAATGCCGTACGCGTTGTGGCCCCGGGTGCGGACGCTGCGACCGTGTTCGCCTTGCGATCGACTGAAAGCGTCACAGCCCTGGTGAACGGCGCAAGCGCGTGGATATCGTCTCGGAGGACATCCGTCTCGGCCCGCCCCGTTACGAAGATCCCCGCGCAGGCGATCTGCGCGGATACCGCAGTGCCGAGATCGGCCGGGCCGGAGACCTTCTCGTCCGCCAGGGCCGCGGTCGACGCGACCAGCGCCAGGCCGGCAAGGCTTGCTCTGGAGACGTGTCGGATCATGCGCAATTCCCCTGGAGATCGTGTCGTTCCGCCCTGACCGCCGGTGCCCCAAAACGAGGGTTCTGGATGTGACGGCGCATGGGTATCAACGCTGCCGGCCTAGGTGTCGCAGCTATGACGAAGGACCTTGCCTGCCTTCGCACCATTGTGTTTGCCGCCCTCGATCGTGACCACGCCGTTGACGATCACCGTCTCGATCCCGGTGGGAAGCGCCGTGGGCTTTTCCCAGCTTGCCGCATCATCCAGCGTGTCGAGGTCGAAAACGACGATGTCGGCGCGCATCCCGTCCCGGATCAGACCGCGGTCGGTCAGTCCCATCCGCTGCGCGGGCCAGCTGGTCATTTTCCGCACGGCGTCCTCGAGCGACAGAACAGGGCGACGCTTCACATATTCGGCGATGATGCGCGGAAAGGTGCCGTAGGCGCGGGGATGTGGCAGGCCGAGCGCGTCTATCTCGCCCAGCTTCGCCGATGCCGCGGCATCGCTGCCGATGCTGACCCAGGGCTGATGCAGCGCTGCCTCGATGTCCTTCTCGCTGATCATGAAATACAGCGCGACAGACCGGTTCGGCAGCCCCTCCAGCAGGATGTCCCATGCGACGTCCGCGGGGTCGCGCTTCAGCGCCGCGCCGATCTTTTCAAGGCTCTGCCCATGATAAGGCGCGTATTTCGCGCTGAAGCCGTTGGCGAGCACGACATTGCCCCAGCCGCCCGAAGCAAAGACAAGATTCGACCAGCCCGGCATCGACCCGGCCGCAAGCTCTTTCTTCATGCGCTCGCGAACCTTGGGATCGCGGAGCCTTTCGATGCCCTTTTCGACGCCGTCGGCCCACACCCAGCTCGGGGCGGTGATCTCGAGACCGGTGCCGCCGGCCGTATAGGGATAGAGATCGGCCGCCACGTCAACGCCACGCGCACGCGCTGCATTGATGGTCGCCAGCGCCTGCGGCATCAGCTTGCCCCATTCGGGGGCGAAGGCAGCCTTCAGGTGGAATATCTCGACCTTCACCCCGCCCTTCTCGCCGATCTCGATCGCCTCCTCGATCGCCGGGACAAGGTCAGCGCTCTCGTCGCGCATATGGGTCGCGTAGAAACCGTTGCACCGGCCCGCGACCTTCGCCAGCGACACCAGATCCGCCGTGGTCTGGAAGCTGCTCGGGGAATAGATCAGCGCGCTGGTGATACCGAACGCGCCGGCCCGCATTGCCGTCATCACCTCGCGACCCATGGCGTCGAGCTGGGCCGCGGTGGGGGAGCCCGCGGCATCGCCCATCACTTTCACGCGCGCCTGGGTGGAGGCATAATAGGTCCCGAAATTGACCGAGATGCCCTGGCGTTCAAGCGTCTGGAAATAGGTGGGAATGGCAACCGCATCAACCGGTGTTCCGCCCTCGCCGGCGATGACGGTCGTTACCCCCATGCGCAGCTTGTTCTCGGCCGCACCGTTCTTGAGCAGGATGCTGCCTGACTGGTCCATCATGTCGATGAATCCGGGTGAGACGTAACGTCCCTTGGCGTCGATTTCCTTCTTGCCCCGTCCGGTAACCTTGCCGATGCGGACCACGCGGCCATCCTTGACGGCGACGTCGGCACCGACCCACGGATTGCCCGCCCCATCGAGGACGCGGCCGCCGCGAATGACGATGTCATATTCCGGTGCAGGCGCGTTCGCGACGAGCAGCATCGATGCGGCGCAGCCAAGAAAAATATGCTTCATTATTCCCTCTCCCTGTCGGGGTTCGAATGCTCCGCGCATCAGCCGCGGGCCAGGGAGCCCGCGGCGTGCGCGATATGCCTGCTACTTGCTGGTCTTGCCGTCCGCGCGGACCGTATCGACCACTTCCTTGACCGCCGCGATCACGACATCGGGCCGATCGACCTGGATGTAATGAGTCGCGTCGAACACGCTCTGTTCGCGCCCTCGCGTCGACATTCGCGCCTGTTCCTGATGGAGAGCCCGCCATGTCTGCTTGAAGAGCAAGCCTTGCTGCGGGGGTACGCCAAGGCTCTTCAGCTGGTCGGGAGTCAGAGCTGCCATGGCGGTCAGCACGATCACCGGGCGGCTCCCGAAACTGTGGACAGCGCGCGCCTGCGCCATCGTCCGATTGAACCCTTCGAGTTCGGAAATCGCCCCATTGACTGATGTGCTGGCATAGGCGGACGCCTTGGCCATCTCCTTGCTCGGGACCTTCGTCACCTTGGTGTTGGCCATGCTGAACCCGAACCGCACAGCTCCCGTCCAGGACAATGCCGAAATGGTCTTCATCATGCCAAGGGATTGCATCGGATCGACATTGGCCTTCGCCACTTTCCCAAGCCGCGCGACCTGATCCGGATGGGAGGGGTCGACCATGACCATTCCGGCAACCTGATCGCCATATTTGCCGACATAGGTCGTCGTGTAAGGACCGCCGATCGAATGCCCGACCAGCACCAGCGGATCGGTTATCCCGGCGCCCTTCAGCGTGGCGTGGAGGTCCTCCACGACGGCGGCCGCATCCTGTGGCGTACTCTTGGGATCGCTCCACATGATGCCGGCCCGGTCATAAGCGCAGGTGCGCGTGAACTGGGCAATCTTGTCATGGACCAGAGTCCAGTCGATCGTCCCACCCGTGCCAAGCCCGGCCTCGAGAATGACCGTCGGCGATCCCGTTCCGCGACAATCGATATGGATGCGTCGTCCGCCGATATCGACCATCTGCCCGCGCGGTGGATATGTCTTCTCCGCATTCCACCGGCCCAGAATCTCGTAGACCACGCCGACGACGATCACGAGCAGCAGCAGGGCGAGAATGCCCAGCGCGATACGTTTCAGCCAGCGCCTCGTGCGCGGCCACCAGGAGCCCTTGCTCATTTCTCTTTCCTTGCAGGCGTGAACAGAAGGTCCTGATAGTCATAGCTGAAATCGGCGATCGGAGAGACCGGACGCATCGTCACGCGATCCACCTTGCCGTCGGCATCAAGGCCGAAGGTCACATAGGCCGGCTCGATCGCCTTGTCGTCGAAGCGGGTGACGAAGGTGTCATATTGCCAATGTTCGAGCGTGCCCGTCATGCGCGGGGTCGATGTGAAATCGATCGTCAGCTTGTCCTTGCCCCCGCCCACGGCAATGTTGCCGTACCAGGCATCAGCATAGCTCCCGGCGTATCGCTCCAGCGGAAGAGAGGGGCCGATCTTCGCCGGCGTCGCCTGGACCGCCTTCAATGCCTTCTGCGCGTCGGAGACCTGCTGCTTGTTGAAGGCCGACCATTTTTCAGGCCAGTGCGCGTTCGGCCTGCCCAGATAGTGATCGACCAGCTCATAAGTGAGGCCGTTGACCAGTTCGCGGTCCTCGGAGTTGATGACGATGGAAAAACCCACCTGCTTTTCCGGAATGAGCACGACCATGGTCAGGAAACCGAACACCGCGCCGCCATGCATGACGAGCTTCGTTCCCTGATAGTCGCGCACGTTCCAGCCGAGCGCATAGGTGTCGAACTGCGACTGCGCTGCCTTGAGCGGTTCGGGAAGCTGGCGGATCGGCATCACCACCACCGGGTTCCACATCTCGCGCGATGATGCCTCACTGAACAGGCGGCCATCGCCCTCCGGCAGCTTGCCATGGGCAAGCTGGATCTGCAGCCAGCGCGCCATGTCGCTCGCGCTGATCGCCATCCCGCCGGCGGGCGCGGCATTGCGGCCCAGTTCGTCATGCTCGTCGAGCGGTTCCTGGTCGCCGGCGCCCCGCAATCCACCGTTCATCCGCGCATGGGGGAAAGCGCGATTGGCGGTCGCGAAGCGCGCTTCGCCATCGCTGGTCGATTCCTTCATGCCAGCGGCCTTCAGGACATGCTCGTGGGTAAATGCCTCCCATGTCTGGCCGCTGACGGCCTCGATGAGCTGGCCCGCCACCATGTACAGCACATTGTCATAGGCGTAGCCGCTGCGGAAACTGGTTGCCGGCTTGATGTAGCGCAACCGCTTCACGCTCTCGGCCCGGCTGAGATTGGAGCGCGGCACGAACAGCAGGTCGCCCGCCCCCAACCCGAGGCCACTGCGATGGACCAGCAGGTCGCGGATGGTCATCTCGCGCGTTACCCAGGGGTCGTACATCTGGAAGCCGGGCAGGTGATCCGTCACCTTGTCGTCCCATTTGATCTTGCCCTGATCGACCAGCACGGCCAGCGCGGCGACCGTAAACGCCTTGCCGGTCGATCCGGTGGGGAAGATCGTATCCGCATCCACCTTGTCGCTGCCGCCAAGCTTGCGGACGCCGAAACCTTCGGCAAGCGTGACCTTGCCCTGTTCAACGATGGCCACTGACATGCCCGGCACGCCGGCTTGCCTGCGCAGGGCCTCTACCCGCGCGTTGAAACCTTCGGGCGCCGCCGCCATGACGGGCGCGGCGACGAACATCGCCGACGCCATGAACAGCGCGGCGCGGCGGAACGATCTGGTCGATGTCATGATGATATCCCCTTGGCGACGCTCTCGGACGCCTGTTTCTTTCGGCCTGGGTTGCGCGACATCAGTCGAACGACACCGATGGTGAGCACCGGCAAGACGAAGATCGCGAGGAAGACATAGGCCAGCGCGCGGTAGCCACTGGCGATCAGGGCCACGAGGCCGAAGTGATCAGCAAGGAACATGCACCCGATCAACAACGTGCCGGCAATGATGCCCCGCGCTCGGTTGCTGAGGGGCCTGTTCCAGCGCGCGCGCAGGGCGGCGTCGATGCGCTCGTTGATCGCATGCACCGAACCGGTCCCGCTTTCCAGCAGCGCCGCGAAGATCATGAACTGGAAGAGCAGATGGAAGAACGGCAGCTGGAGACGCTGCAGCATAAAATCGGAAGGCAGCGTCTCGTGGACGATGCCGGGGTAGAAGGCGATCATGCAGACGAAGAAGAGAAGTGCCGGCGCCATGGCGAGAGGCCCCGCGATCATCCCCGACACCATGGCATCGCGCCGGCTGGTCATGTGGCGCACCACCGGCAGGATCGCCACCGCCCCGACGACATTGTAGCTGGCATATGTCAGCCCGCCCAAAGCCCAGCCGTCGCTCGGCGCCGGAACGCGGAAATTGGCCGCGATCAGCTCGCCGAAATCACCCAGCGCCAACACCAGAAACAAGGCGTAGACGCCGTACAGCAGGAACGAGACATATTTAAAAAGCCGCTCCACCGAACTGTTGCCATAGGTAGCGAACAGCGCGATCGCCGCGGCGAGGCACAAGGTACCGACAAGCGGTGGCCAGCCGAACATCGCGCTTCCGATCGCCCCCGCGGCCGCACCGAATACGGCCAGGATGAGGGTAACGAAGAGGATGTAGCCGATCTCGAACGCGATCCAGCCAGGCCCCAGCAACTCCTCGAAGAAGCTGCGATAATCGAAAGCCCCCACGGCATGGGCGAATGCGAAGGTCACCGCGCAGATGACACTCCACAACACCATCGCCAGCAACATAGCGGCCAGGCCGCCCCAGGGGCCGCTCGGCAGGAAGAATTCGGCAAGCTCCCGTCCGGTGGCGTAGCCGCCGCCGATCACCACCGCCTTGAAGGCGAAGCCTGGCAACAGGAAACGCTGGAACCAGGTGGATCCACCTTTTCCCGTCATGGCGGCCGCCCCGGTCATGCGAGGCAGTTGTCGACCAGGCGGGCGAACTGGTCGCCGCCGCGAATCGGATCGGCAACCGGAAGACCCAGCTTCCGGCTCTCTTCGGCCATTACCGCGATCGCCTCTTCCTGGCCGAGATGCGCCGTGTTGAACGAAATGCCCGCACACCGGATCGCCGGATTGGTCCGGGCGCCGAGACGCAGATTGATATCGATCGTCTCCTCGAGGCTCGGCAAGGCATAGCCTGGAGTACCCAGCATCTGAGTCCGGCCTGGCTCATGACAGACGATGAGGACATCGGGCTGGCTGCCGTGGAGAAGGCCGAGCGACACCGCCGCATAGGCCGGATGGAAAAGCGACCCCTGCCCTTCGATCACGTCCCAATGCTCGGGCGCAGCATCCGGGCTGAGCATCTCGGCAGCGCCGGCTTCGAAATCGGAAACGACAGCATCCATGGGAAGCCCGCCGCCCGCGATCATGATTCCCGTCTGCCCGCTGGCACGGAAATGCACGTCGATCCCACGGCCAGCAAAGGCCCGCGACACCGCGAGTGCGGTATATTTTTTGCCCAGCGCACAGTCGGTTCCGACGGTCAGCAGCCGCTTGCCCGTTCGTTTCCGCCCAGTGCCCACGGTCAGGCCAAGCGGCGGATGCCTGACGTCGATAAGCTGCCGTCCAAGCCGTTCGGCCAGAACAGCCAGCTCGGGCAGGCTCGCCAGGCGGACGTGCATGCCGCTGACAATGTCCAGACCTGCCTCAAGCGCTTCGACCAGAGCCGGAATCCAGCTCGCGGGGATGACGCCGCCGCTGTTGGCCACGCCGATCAACATTGAGCGCGCACCCCGGGCATGGGCTTCCGCGGGGGTCAATACCGGCAACCCGGTGCTGACGGTTGCGGTGGGCAATGCATATTCGCCCGTGCATTTGTCGGGCGCCCAGTCCCGCAGACCATAGGCAGTCTTGGCGAATCCGGCCTGGGTCGTGTCCCCGAGGAACAGCAGATAGGGCTGGGGCAGGCTCAGACTAATCGTGCCCGCATCAAAGGATGTGTTGGTACCCACCATTCATACCTTGCAAATCAAAAGAGAAGATCGACGGTCCGCCTGCGGCACGTGGCCGAGCCCGGGCCGCCCGATGAAATCGGGCCAGTCGATTGCTGAATCGTGATCGGAGGATCGTCCGACACGTGCGAGAAAAACAGGACCCCGCCCGACGGTGTGGCGAGGCGCACCCCTGCCTGTCGGATAGGTGATGGATTCAACCGCCGCTGGACGGTCAATCATGTGGCGGCGGAAGGCTCGTTGAAATAATCGCATTGCCCCTCCCCGCTCCAGCACCCCTATCCCGATCAGGATCGTATTTTCCAATTAGGATAATTGCAAATAGAATCGAAATTTTCTCATCCAACGATCCTCATGCGGCCGCGCAAAACGCATCGAACCCTGCCCGCCTCGTTGCGCTGAGGCTTTCGCTATCGTCACGAAGAAGAGCGACGCCCGAATTGCGCATCGGGCGCCTCTTCCAACGATCAGAAACTGGTACCGAAACCGACAAGGTGGAACCCGACGGCAACCCACAGGAGGATGACTGAAGAGAGCAGCAGAACCACGCTCCAGACCTTCGAGAACCAGCCGCGCTTGCCCTTCCAGACCAGCCAGAGATTCCAGGCTGTCAGGAAAGCCAGGCCCAGAAAGGCGATCGGCGTAAGAAGCTGGAGCAGGATCAATGCCCAATCCAGTTGCCCGCCCAGGAACGAGAAATCGGACAGCAGGATGGTAATGAAGACAGGCCACGCCAGCATGACCGCGACCGCGAGAGCAGCAAAGCCGCGTGTCAGGCGATAGCTTTTCAGTTCGGTTCTCGTAAGCGCCAGCTTCACCCCATAGTGGCGACGAACAAGCGCGGAGACCGGCCAGGACAGAGCCGTCAGCAACAACGCTGCCAGACTGAGCAACAGGGCAGGAGTCAGCCAGGCACTGGACAGATACCAGGCCACGGGTTCGAACAGCATGAAGGGAGTCGCATCCAGGCTGAAACGCGTGACCTTGCCGTTCTCTACCTTGGCGGCGAGACGCATCTTGCTATCCTGATCTCGCCATACGAACGGCGCGATCTCGACCCATTTGCGGGCCTGCCCACCCAGGCCAGGGAAAGCCTGCGGACGAAGCGCGCCCTTGCCGTCGACCCCAACCTTCACCTGCCCACCGGCAAGCTCCATGAGCTTCAGGAAGCTCGACTCCAATCGACGCGATTTGACATAAGTGCCGGCCATCAGGCGCGCATGCTCCCGGGCGGTCGCCGCATCGACCGTCGCGTCATGCTGTTCGGCCGGGAAATAGCGATCGGCGAATGAGTCGAGCAGCTGACTGCGGATGACCCCCGACACGCCCTGGGTGCCGGCGGCGTTCATCGACATGTAGATGCCGACTTTTTCGTTCAGAAAGAGCCAGAGCTGACTGTGGAAGACCACGGTATCGCCCGCGTGAGACAGCACTTCGCGGCCGTTGACGTTCTGTTCGTAGAAACCGAGCGCCATGCGGTTGAGCGGCGGTATGACGGTCAGCATGCTCGTATGCATCTGCAGCGCAGTTGCGGGCTTGAGCAGCCCCCCGCCATTGTCGAGATGGGCGATCATGAAACGCCCCATGTCGGCGCCCGAGGATGTCAGGCCGGCCGCCGGGACAAGATAGTTCATTTCGAACTTGTTCGGCTTGCCTGACCCGAGGGTATATCCCTTCGCCATCAGCGCCTGGAGTCGCGGTGGCAGAGGCTGACGGAAGGTCGACCGCGTCATGCCGGCCGGGGCGAGAACATGCCGTTCGATATAATCGTCGTACGGCACGCCCGAGACACGCTCAACGATATAGCCGGCCAGGGCCGTCGCATAGTTGGAGTAAGCCGGCGTGGTACCCGGCGCAAAGATCCGACGCGGCAGCGATTGTTTCAAAAAGGCGCCGAGCGGCGGAATGCTTCTGGAATCGTTGCTGTAGATCCCGCGCTGGACTTCATCGAAACCAGAGGTGTGCGTCATGAGATTACGCATCGTGATCGGCTTTCCGTCACGGAGCGGAATCTTGAAATCGAGATAGGCGTTCACGTCCCGGTCGAGATCGATCTTCCCTTGCTCGACCATCTGCATGACCGCGGTCCAGGTGAAGAGCTTGGACACCGATGCCTGCCGAAAGAGCGTGGTTTCCGGATCGATGGGCTTGCGCGCGTCGATATCGGCATAACCGAAACCACGCTGGGTCAATATTGCACCGTCCTTGACCACGACCACGACCGCGCCCGCAGCATCGCCCCGCTTGAGCGCATAGGGCATATAACCGTCCAGCCATGCGTCCACATCGGCCTTGGTCAGCTGCGCCCCCGAAAGACCGGCCCGCGCATCGGCAACCGGCTGCGGCGACGAAGCAGTCTGCGGCTTGGTCTGCTGCGCCGTGGCCGGCACAGCAAGCATCGCAAGTATGCCAGCGGCAATCAGCTTGAACGAATGTAAAGACCTCATGCCATCCCCATCCCTGCCGGCTCGACGCGCAGGCCAGGGGGCCGAGCGCACGTGAAAGTTTTTCGTATATCGAAATTATTATCTATTTTAGATATAATCATCTCATTCGGGGATTTGTCAATCTAAATGGCGGGGACCCTGGAGCAGGCGATTCCACGCACCCTTTCCAATCGACGGCGCCCCTCCCCGCAGAAACCTGCCCTAGAAAAATGTCCTTACGGCCCCGGTGACGGTCAAAGCATCGTCGACCACAAACAAGGCGGGCCAGCGATCGAAGGTCGTGCAGGGATGCGACACACCGAAGGCGACCATATCCCCTACCTGCAAAGGAGAATCCGCCGGAACGTCGACATAGGCGTGGTGGTCGTCGAGCCGCACGGTCCTGTGCCCGGCATCAAGCAGGAGGGGCTTTCCTTCGCCCGGCCGGGCCCAACGCACTGGAGTCGGATCGCGCACATCGGCCGAGGTGTCCCGCTTGCCGAGCCCGATGATCGCACGGGTCGGTTCAGGACGGGACTGTACATATGCCCAGACTTCAAGCGCCGGCCTCAAACCCTCCCCCAGGCTTGCCGCCTTGGGAGACCGCGCGATCAGTCGCTCCACGAGATCAGCATAGAAGCTGCTGTCATGGACCAGATAGCATCCGCTGCGCAGGATGACCTCATAAGCCCCGCGCTCGCCCGCCTGATGCAGAACAGCCGCCGCCACATCGAAAAAGGAGGAGCCCCCTGCCGACAATATCGGCCGTCCCGAGAACAGCCCGTTCCTTCTGCAGCGCTCGGCGATATCGACCATGCGCTGCAGGAGGCCGCACATCCTGGCCTCCCCCTCCGGACCTCCACCCTGAAGGATGCCCTCGAACGCTTCAATGCCCCGCAATGACAGATGGTGAGACACCGACGCGCGCAAGGCGACCGCCATCGCTTCATCATCGTCCCTGACGCCGCCCCGTCCGCCATCAAGCCCCAGCTCAAGCAGCACCTGGACCTTGGGAGCCAGCGGATAGGCGGACATCCGCCGCTCGAGTTGCTCGATCGCCGCCACCGAATCCACCAGGCAGTAGAAATCGAAATCCGGATCGCCGCGCAGTTCGCCCAGCACATAGTCAGTCGGCTGGCGGCCCACGAGCTGATTGGCCAGGATGATGCGGTTGATCCCATGCGCGCGATAGATACGAACCTGCGCCGCCGTTGCCGCCGTCATGCCCCATGCGCCATCCGCGAACTGAAGGTCGAACAGCTCGGGACTCATGGTCGTCTTGCCATGCGGCGCGAGCTTGACGTCCGCCAGCTCGGTGAAACGTCGCATCCAGGTGCTATTGTGTCGCATGGCGCTTTCACTCAGCACCGCGACGGGTAGCATGACATCCTCATTGAGGATGGACCAGCCGAGATCCGCCAGCGTGTCCGGCATATAGGCAGGCGCATTGGCCGGCCACGCTTTGAAGCACCAGTCGAGCGGCGCCTTGGCGGCGTTTTCCTTCGATATGCCCATCATCACCCCCGTGCCATCAGCGATGATTGGCACGACAGGATTCATTTTTCAATATTAGAAAATTTTCAGAGTTTGGAAATGCCTCGACCATCGATCGGCGTCAGGGCCGATTTCAAATCCGCATCGGTCGCCGAGCATATGGACAGGATACGGCAAGGCCCCTCACCGACCGCCACATATCCGTGCCCCATCGTCCCATCGAAATAAATGGAATCCCCCGTCCTGAGAAGAGACGGCGCATAAAGGTCGCAATAAAATTCACATTGCCCTTCAAGAACCAGGGCATATTCCTCACCCGGGTGGCGCATCAGATCACCAAAATCCTCGATGGATCGCACCTGGATATCGATGATCATCGGATTCAGCGTCTTGTGAAGCAGATCCGCCGAGGGATAAACGTAATTATACGTTGCGGTGCGGATCGAAGGCCCCTCGCCTGACGGCGTGATGCTGCGACGCCCCGTAACAGCGCTTCGACTGACGGGGGCCGGTGCCGCGGTCGAAAAGAGTCTGGTTATATCGATCTCGAGACCGCGGCTGATACGCAGCAATTTTTCATAGCTGAGCGACATTTTGCCGGTTTCGGCCTTGGAAAGCGTGGAGACTGGCATACCAGTACGCTGACTGACATCGGCAAGTGTCCAGCCATTGGCTCTGCGTATCTCACGCAGGACCGCTCCAGGATTGTCCTCCGCGAACGCCTGTCGGTCACTGGCCGGAGATTCGCGAAGACTGGCAGGCCGCATTCTCTTCCTTTCACTCGATTTTCTTATTTAGCACATACCGATATCACTGTCATCACGAGCTAAAAACCCGAAAAAGCGTCCATTTTCAGATCGAACTCCGGCTCATCCATTGCCCCCACCGCTCAAAGTTGCCCATCTGGGACATTAGTTGACAAAACCGAAAAAAATCGATGAACTCCCCTGATGAGAGGTAAGAGTCCGTGGCTCCCCTCCCCTCGATCAGATTGAAAAGGGTCTCCATGAAAAAAATGCCTCTTCTGTCTGCGATAAGCGCCGTGGCGCTTCTGGCGGGTTCGCCCCTGTTCGCGCATGGCGCAACCGCTGCGCCGGACTCAGGGGCAGTGGATGCGAGAACGCGACTAGCCAACGAATTCGCGCGGCTGGCGAAGCAGACTGACGGCACGGTGGGCGTCGCCGTGCAGCGCGTTGACGGAAATAGCCGGACAGTAGTGAACGCGGGCACGACATTTCCGCTCGCCAGCACGTTCAAGATCGCGGTGGCCGGAACCATCTTTTCCCGGATCGACAAGGGGGAATTGAAGCTCGACCAGATGATCGCGGTTGATCCGGCGGTCGTCGTGGACTCCGATGGAATCGCCGAGCAGACGCCGCATCCCGGCGTTTCGCTATCGCTCTACAACCTGCTTGAACTGATGCTGACCCGCAGCGATAACACGGCGACGGACGTGCTCACCGCGCAGGCCGGCGGTCCGGCCGCCGTGACCGCCTGGCTTCGAAAGCTCGGCGTGACTGGCCAGCAGATCAATGGCGATACCGCCCATATCATCTACCGCGCCTTCGATATCCCGCCCGGGCCCGGGACCTTTGCCGAGCGGATCAAGGCAGCCTTTGCCGCCGATCCATCGAAGCGCGATCAGGACGCCAGCGGGAAACCGAACAAGTCCTTCAATGACGATCCCCGGGACAGCACGACGCCGGAAGCGATGCTTGACCTGTTGCTCAAGATCCAGTCGGGCAAGGCGGTCAGCGCTGCCAGCACCAAGGCGCTCCTCGGAATCATGGAGCGCTGCCACACCGGCGACAAGCGCCTCAAGGGGTTGCTGCCGGCCGGCACCGTCGTCGCGCACAAGACCGGTACCCTGATGAGCATCGCCAACGACGTCGGTCTCGTCACGCTGCCCGATGGAAGCAAGTTCGCCATCGCCGTCTATGTCAAGGGAGACACCAAGGGCACCGAGGTGCAGGAGCGCGTGATCGCCGATATCGCCCGCGCGGCCTATGATTATTTCCTGCTGGTCGGCTGAAGTAATGATCCGGCCCTTGCTCATCCTATCTGTGGCGGTCGCTGTGGCCATCAGCCCGGCCGCAGCCCAATCCAGCCATCCCGCGATACCCGCGCCTGTCGTTGCAGCCGCCGCGCGCAATATCGAAGCCGCCGCGCGCGCTGAACTCAAGGACAAGGCGATCCCCTCGATCGCGGTCGCACTGGTCGACAGGTCGGGCGTGATATGGACTGCGGCCTGGGGTACCGCCGACGCGGCAGGTACCCAACCGGCAAGCCCGGCCACCCTCTATCGGGCTGGGTCGGTCAGCAAGTTGTTTACCGACGTCGCGGTGATGAGGCTGGTCGAGCAGGGCAAGATCGATCTCGATGCACCCGTCACACGCTATCTACCCGAATTCTCGCCACATAATCCCTTCGGGACGGCGATCACCCTGCGGCAGTTGATGACTCACCGCAGCGGCCTGGTCCGCGAACCACCCCGCGGGAATTATTTCGACGCCACCCCCAAGGGGCAGGCGGATACGGTTGCCAGTCTCAATGACACGACCTTGGTGGCAAAGCCTGGTACGATAACGAAATACTCCAATGCCGGTCTCGCTGTCGTGGGTGAGGTGGTCGCACGCATTACCGGCATGCCGTTCGAAAATGCTGTCCGCACGCTGGTACTCGCCCCGCTTGGCATGAATGCCAGCAGCTTCACGCGCGCCGAGCTCAAGACTCCGGTCGCCTATGCGCAAATGGCGTCATTCGACGGTGGCCGGTGGCAGGCCCCGGCGTTCGATCTGGGGACGTCCGCTGCGGGCAATCTCTACACCAATGTCGGCGATCTTGGCCTGTTCGTCACCTCGTTGCTCAATGCCGGCGCACTGCCCGGAGGCAATGGCGCGCTTCTGCGGAGCGCAAGCCTGGCGGAGATGTGGCGGCCCCAATATGAGGTGCCGCCCGGCGCGCGCCGTTTCGGACTCGGATTCATACTGGGGACGCTCGACGGCCAGCGTACCGTGGGACATTCGGGCGCCGTCTATGGCCATGTAGCCGATGTTCGCATGATGCCCGATGCCGGTATCGGGGTGGTCGTTTTCAGCACCGTCGATGCCGGGCCGGCAGCGGACCGTATCGGCACCTTCGCGCTGCGCAGCCTGCTCGCCGCGCGGGAAGGAACGGCACTACCGCAATGGTTGCAGACCCGGAGGATATCGGGCGCTGACGCCGTGCGGAAATCCGGCCGTTTCGTCAACGGCGGCGACAGCGTCAACGTTCGCGTTTTCGACGGTGGCCTTGTACTCGACGGTCCGGAAGTGGCTGCGGAAGTTCGACAGAACGGCGACCATTATTATCTGGATGATGCTCAATATTTCAGCGACGCGCTTTCCTTCGCCCCGGATGCGAGTTCGGTCGAACTGGCAGGCAGGCGCTACACGCGCACAGACTGGCAACGCCCCTCAAGGCCTGACGCGGAACTGGGCAGCCTGATCGGCGAATATGGCTGGGACCATAATATCCTTCGCGTCTATCAGCGCGACGGCAGGCCCTATGTCCGGATCGAATGGACGGGCTGGTCGCCATTGCGGCGACTGGAAGCCGACCATTACGCCTTTCCCGAACGTCTCGGGCTGTATCCGCTGGAATCCTTGCGGTTCGAACGGAATGCCTCGGGCAAGGTCACCGCGGCGATGCTCGGCGCGATCCGGTTCCCGCGACGTGACTTTGGCGCCGAAGCGGAAGCCGCCGTCCATTCGGTCATGACTACAGGCATCGACGCGCTGCGTACCGCCGCCCGGGCGGCCAGCCCGCCCGCCGAAGCCAGTCCGGTCAAGATGCCGGATCTTGTGGCGCTGACCGCCATCGATCCCGGCATTCGCCTCGATATCCGGTATGCCACCACCAACAATTTCATGGGTCAGAAGATCTATGAACGCGTCGGAGCATTCATGCAGCGTCCGGCGGCTGAAGCGATCGGGCGGGTTCATCGTTCCCTGGCATCGCAGGGCTTCGGCCTGATGATCCACGACGCCTATCGCCCATGGTACGTCACCAAGATGTTCTGGGACGCGACACCGCCCCCCAACCGGATCTTCGTCGCCGATCCAAGCCAGGGGTCCCGTCACAATCGCGGCGCTGCCGTCGATCTCACCATGGTCGATCTGGCCACGGGTGCCCCGATCGTGACGACAGGGCGTTATGACGAATTCTCAAGCCGTTCCTATTCCAACTATGTCGGCGGCAGCGACGAGCAGAGATGGCTACGCGAAGTGTTGCGTACCGCGATGGAGCGTGACGGTTTCACCGTCTATTCCCAGGAATGGTGGCATTTCGATCTGGTCGGCTGGCAGGACTACCCGATCGGCAACCGGTCGTTTCAGGATATCGCCTCACCACGCCAATGACGCCGGGCGAGAACCGGACCCAACGAATCTGCGGCCATCCTGCGGCTCCCCTTTCCGCGCGTGGGAAAGAGGCGCGCAGGCGGGAGATCCTCTCACCAGCGGAACACTATCTATCAGTCAAAAGGTTTGCGATAACGGCATCGGCGCCGATCAGCCGCGTATGACCAGTCCGTTAGCGGCAGGGAGATCGGAGAATAAGGATCGTCGCGAGCGGCGGTCGAAACGCCGAACTGGAGAACGCCGCCTGCGATTGACCGGCCGTCGAACGAAGCGAACGAACGGCCTTCATTCCATTGATGAGAGGAAATCCCGATGAGAAGTTCCCACCTTTTCCTGCCGTTGCTCATCGGCCTCAGCGCGTGCCATCCCGCCACCGTCGACAAGGGGCCTGGCGTGCCATCCTCGAAACAGACCGTCACGCTGTCAGGAACAGCGCTCTATCGCGAACGAATCGCGCTCCCAGCCGATGCGCAGCTCGTCGTCACCATCAGCGACGTCAGCCTCATGGATGCCCCGTCGGTGACGATCGCCCAGGTCACGATCCCGACAAAGGGGCGGCAGGTGCCGCTGGCGTTTTCGCTCGATTATGACCCTGCCCGGATCATCGCGCGCAATCGTTACTCGGTGTCAGCGCGCATTCTCGGCGGCGATGGCAAGCTGCTCTGGATCACCGATACCCATATGGACTTGCCGCCAGCCGGCCAGACCATCGAGCTTCAGCTGGTTCGAGTCCAGCAGTCGCCTTCGCAATAAGCAGATAACCGGCATCAGGTGCCGCCAGATCACGGGGAAGTCGCGATCTACCGGGCAACCGATCCAAGGTCGTGCGACAGGGCTTCGGCCGCCCCCGTGACAGCACGCGCCAGCGCTTCAGCGCGGGCTTCGTCACTATCGCGCGCAGGGCTCGACAGCGCGAGCGCGGCGACCACGCTCCGCGCGAAACCACGTACGGGGGCGGCGGCGCAGTAGATCTGCCCGCCCTCTTCCTCACCTGCCGCGAATTCGGCGCCGCGAAGGACCTTGCCGATCGCTGAGTCGAATGGCTGGCGTTCCCCGAGACGCCGCGCGACGATCGTGGGCCGTGTGCCCAGGACCACGTCGAGATGGAGGACCCCGTCTTCCCGCAGGACCGCGAGACTCGCGGTATCGCGCGTGGCAGCAGCAACCGCCTCAAGATGCGGCCGCGCAACCTGGATCAAGTCGAGCTGGCGCTGTGCCTCGAACCCGATATGCGCCGCTGTCGGACCGAGCCGGTAACCACCGCGCCTGATCGGAACCAGATAGCCTCGTTCGACGAGCACGCCTGCAATGCGATGCGTCGTACTGTAGGTAAGGCCGGTAGCATCAGCCAGATTGACCGGATGCCCCTCCCCGCGCGCCACGGCCTCGATCAGATCGAGGCCGCGTTGCAGCGTCTTCGAGGCCGCCATGCGATCGGCCCTGTCGTCGGCGACCGTCACTTGGACACGAGGATGGAGCGAACCAGCCTCAGATCCTCCGACGAGGCACCGACCATCAGCTTGTACTCGCCCGGCCTGACCTGCCAGCGCTTGGCAGCAACATCATAATAGGAAAAGGATCGTGGATCGAGCGTGAGCTCGACGCGACGCTTCCCGCCCGCCGGTATCTCGACCTTCGCGAAGGAACGAAGCTGCTTTGCCGCTTCATTGGCCAGGGGGACCGCAGGAGCCACATAGAGCTGGACGACTTCCTGTCCGCTACGCGCCCCACTGTTCTGGACGGTCAGCCGTACCTTCACCAGGGCGTTTCCACCTGTCTTTGCAGGCGCCTGAAGGCCGGAATAGGCGAAACTGGTGTAGGAAAGTCCGTGGCCGAACGGGAACAGCGGCTTCACGCTTCGCGCCTCATAACCGCGATACCCGACCAGCAATCCTTCCGAGTAGCTGCTCTTCGGATTCCTCAGATTCACCACATCGTCCTCAGTTCGCGCGAGGAACGAAACGGGCAGCTTGCCCGAGGGATTCACCCGCCCGAACAACACATCCGCCAGCGCAGCCGACCCGCCTTCGCCCGGCAGCCACATGTCGAGAATCGCCGGCACCTTGTCCCGCCAGGGCATCGTCATCGCAGCCCCGGCGTTCACGACGACCGCGGTGCGCGGATTGGCCGCCGCGATTGCCTCGACCAGGCCGTTCTGGTCCCCCGGCAGGTCGAGCGACGTGCGGTCATATCCCTCGCCCTCAGTCGTCGAGGACGATCCGACCAGTACGATCGCCGCGTCTGCCGCCCGCGCCGCTGCGACAGCGGCATCAAGCGAGGGCCGTGGTTCGCGAACCCCGAAGCTGAGATACTCATACGGTGTCTGGCCGGTCTTATAGTCGAGCCGGATCGGATAACCGCGCCCCGCGACCAGTTCCACCATCACGGTCCGACGCGGGATCGGGAAACCGAGCACGTCGCGGATATCCGGGGTCGAGGCGGTGGCCTTGTCGAGAATGGTCTTGCCGTCGAACGTGATCGTTGCGTTACCCGTGCCGCGAACGCTGAATTCGTGAGGCCCGGAGATCTTGGGCCAGAAAAGCCCCTCCCACCGAAGCGCGCTATAGCCGGTTACCTGTGGCCCTGCGACATTCCCGCTGATCCGCTTGAGAAAGCTGGTCGCCCGCTCGCTCCGCACTGGCGTTCCGGAGGCGTCCGCGGTGGCGTAGTAGGTGGCGGCCAGACCGGTTTCGGCGCGGTCCTGTCCCGGGCTGAACATGGCGGGCAACGCCGCAGGCGGCGTCTCTTCGTTATCGACGCCCTTCGCGTACGTAATCTGTACACCCGGCAATGCCGCGCGCAACGCCTGGAGCGGCGTCGCTATCGCATCGAACGGCTCCACTGCCGAACTGCCCCCGCCCTGGATGCGGGAGACATCGGCATTGGGACCGATCACGGCGAGCGAGCGGATCGACGGGTCGAGTGGCAGCACGCCCGTATTCTTGAGGAGCACGATCGCTTCCTCGGCGGCCTTTCGCGCGACGGCGGCATGATGCAGCGCGCCCGGTGTCGCCTCGGTCGCCGGCGCGCGATCCAGAGCGCCGCTTCGCACGATGAAGCGCACCATCCGGCTGGCATTGTCATCGATCTGCGCCGCGCTCACCTTGCCGGCATCGACCGCAGCCTTCAGCTTCGCGCCGAAATTGGAAGGCGGGCCGGGCATTTCCAGGTCCATGCCAGCGTTAGCAGCAGGCGCGGTGGAATGAGTGGCGCCCCAGTCGGACACGACAAAACCCTTGAAACCCCACTCCTTCTTGAGGAGGTCAGTCAACAGCCAGCGATTGTCGGTCGCGAAGGTACCGTTCAGCCTGTTGTAGGACGCCATGACCGACCATGGTTCAGCCTGTTTCACCACGGTTTCGAACGCCGGCAGATAGATTTCGCGCATCGTCCGGTCATCGACGACCGAATCGACGACGAACCGGTTGGTCTCCTGGTTGTTCGCCGCGAAATGCTTGATCGATACCCCGACACCGGTGCCCTGCACGCCGCGCACATAGCCGAGCGCGATCTGCCCGGTGAGCCAGGGGTCTTCGGAATAGGTCTCGAAATTACGCCCCCAGCGCGGCGTTCTCACGATATTGACGGTCGGCGCCAGCAGGACGTCGGCGCCATGGGCGCGGCTCTCCAGGCCGATGGCCGTGCCCACTTTCCCGACCAGCTCGGGATTCCAGGTAGCCGCCAGTGCCACGCCGACGGGGAAGACGGTTGCCGGCTTGCCGTCCGGCGACCGGACTCCGGTAGGCCCGTCAGTCATCTTGAGCGAGGGGATGCCTAGCCGCGGGATCGGGTTGAGCGTCATCGACGTCTCCCCGGCAAGGAGGAGAATCTTTTCGTCGAGCGTCAGTCGCCCCATCAGATCCGCGACGCGCTTCTCCAGAGGCGCGCCGCGGTCCTTGTAGGCCGGCACTTCCTGCGAAGCCGCCGCCATGGCGACCCCGGACGGCACGACGCCGCCGATCAGCGCGAGAAGTGCAACGCCATTGCCCAGATGCCGGCCAAGCTGCTTCATTTGATCGCCGCCAGATCGGTCTCGGCCTTGGCGAGGATCTCGTCGGTGAGTTTGCCGTTCGAATAGGGCTGGACCTGGCGCAGGCTCAGCGCCTTGAACATGTCATATTCCTGCAAGGCAGTCATGCCCGGGAAATTCTTGTCCATCACCGCCTTGCCGCGCTCGTCCGCCACGATGTCCTGGATCGGCGTATCGAGCGAGAACTTCCCGCCGGCAGTCGATGCAGGTGCTGGCGTTGCCGACGGGGCCGCGGGCGGCGGCGTTGCAGTTTGCGCGCTCGCCGCGGAAACGGTGGCGAAAGCCGCGAGGGCAGCGCCAGTCAGTAACAGCTTCATTATTTCACCTCTTGCTTGTGATGGGATTCGAACGACGGGCCCGAGGCTCTTTCGTCGAGCCCCAGTTCAGCTATCATTGCGTCGCGGATCAAGTATTTCTGGATCTTGCCCGTGACCGTGGTCGGAAAGGCGTCGACGACCCGGATGTAGCGCGGGACCTTGTAGTGGGCGATCTGGCCGCGGCAGAACGACCGCAGCGTCTCCGGATCGGCCTCGGCGCCCGGCCTGAGCCGCACCCAGGCGCAAAGCTCCTCGCCCATCTTCGGGTCGGGAACCCCAACCACCGCAACGTCCTCGACCCCGGCATGGCGATAAAGGAAATCCTCGATCTCGCGCGGATAGATGTTCTCCCCACCGCGGATGACCATGTCCTTGAGCCGGCCGACGATGTTGCCATAGCCTTGCGCGTCGATGGTCGCGAGGTCGCCACTGTGCATCCACCCGTCCGCATCGATCGACTCAGCCGTGCGCTCGGGGTCGTTCCAATAGCCGAGCATCACCGAATAGCCGCGCGTGCAGAGCTCGCCCGGCTGGCCTACCGGCACGGCCTCGCCATCGGCATCGACCACCTTGCATTCGAGATGAGGCAGGACCCGGCCGATCGACCCTACCCGCTGCTCGATCGGATCATCGAGCCCGGTCTGGAAACTGACCGGACTTGTCTCGGTCATGCCGTAGCCGATGGTCACGTCGCGCATGTTCAGCCGGCCGATCACGTCGCGCATCAGCGGCTCGGGGCAGATCGCGCCAGCCATGCAGCCCGTGCGAAGCGAAGAAAGATCGAACGAGGCGAAGTCTGGGTGAGCGAGCACCGCGATGAGCATCGTCGGCACGCCGTACAGCGCAGTGCAGCGCTCAGCGGCGACGGCGTTCAGCACCGCCCCCGCATCGAAGCCGGGAGAGGGATAGACCATCGCCGCGCCATGCGTGAGGCTGGCAAGATTGCCGAGCACCATGCCGAAGCAATGATAGAGCGGCACCGGGATGCAGATCCGGTCGTCAGGCCCGAGCGCCATGCCGCGCCCGACGAAATAGCCATTGTTGAGGATGTTGCGGTGGGAAAGCGTTGCCCCCTTGGGCAGGCCGGTGGTGCCGCTGGTGAACTGGATGTTGATCGCGTCGTCGGGGTCGAGCCCTTCCCCGATCAGGTCGAGCCGTTCGCGCGCACCCGGGCCTGCCGCCGCGATGTCGCCAAGTCGCAACCACCCCGGCCGCGAGTCCCCGTCGATCTGGATCGCGCAGCGCAGTGACGGCAACCGTTCGGCACGCAAGCCGCCGGGCACGCTGCCCGCCAGTTCCGGGGCAAGTGCTTCGATCATCTCGACATAGTTGCTCGTCTTGAACCGCTCGGCGGTGACCAGCGCGCTCAGTTCGACGTGATTGATCGTGAACTCGACCTCCGACAGGCGATAGGCCGGGTTGATCGTGACAAGGATCAGCCCGGCCCGCGCGGCAGCGAACTGGAGCAGCGTCCACTCGGCGCAGTTGGGAGACCAGATTCCGATCCGGTCTCCCGGCTCGAGCCCAAGCGAGATCAGGCCGGCCGCAAGCGAGTCAGCCCGCGCCAGCAGCTCCGCAAAGCTCCATCGCACGCCCTGCTCGACCGAGACCAGCGCCTCGCGCTCGCCCCAGAGATCGGCGGCACGGACCAGCGCCGCGCCGATGGTCATGTCGAGCAGCGGCGGCTCCGCCGGTCCCCGGACATGGCTGACATTCAACGGTGCCATGATCAGCTGCTCGGTGCCGAACAGCTGAAGTTCGCCGCGTCATCGGTCGAACCCGTGCCGTTCCAGCGCGCCACCTTGGGGAAGGCGCAGAGCGGACGGGTCCGGATCGGCTTGGCCGGCAGACCGAGATAAGCGAACAGATCATTGTCGAACTTGGTGGCGGTCATCCGCTCCGGCGCTGCCCCACCTTGCCGCCAGGCATCAAGCGTACCGAGTGCGTCGAACACATTGGGGCCAGGGCCCGTCAGGCAATGCGACATCCCCGGCACCATGAACAGTCGGGTAGACTTGGCGGCATCAGCGGGATTGGCCCGCTGCACCCGGCGATAATAGTCGATCGTGTTCTCCGGCGGGATCGCCGCATCCTGCCAGCCATGGTAGAGGATCAACTTGCCGCCGTGGCGGAAGAACCCCCGCAGATCGGGATTGTCGGCATCGAGATTCTCGCTCTGCAGCCGCTTCGCCAGCGGATAGTCGCGCGCCAGATCGAAACTGGATATCTGCCAGTCCGGGTTCGAATGAACCATGTAGCGCATGAATTCGGTCGAGAACTTGCCGTGCTGCGCCGCGGGACCGGTCAGCCACAAATCCCAGGTCCCGGCGAATGCCTCGGCGCCGGGCTGGGTTCCGAAATAGAAGGGCTTGCCGTCCGCACCGACCGGGCCGCGATACAGCGCGCGCGCCGCCTCCACCTGCGGCGCCGTCAGGCAATCCGGCCCGTCGCCAGCCTTGCACTGAAGTACCGCCGGATCGAACCGGCACTGACGCGGATCCTCGATCACGCCGTCTGCCACGTCATCGAGCTTGTCGCACTTCGCCAGCGAAGCGGTCTGCAACAGCTTGAGCTTGGGGTTAGGAATGCTGGATTCAGCACGGCCGAATACTGCCAGGTGATCCATCGCAAAGGCGCTGGCCATCCGGGTCCAGGGGATGGCCGGGGCACCGGCGAGGATCGCGTCATAGTCGTCCGGATAACGCTGCGCCTCCATCAGCGCTTCGCGGCCGCCGTCCGAACAGCCGTGGAAATAGCTCGCGGCAAGCGGCGTCGCATAATAGGCAGCGACCACCTTCTTTGCCGTCTCAGCCGCCAGATGATTGGCCCGCCAGCCGAAATCCTTGATCTTTTCCGGTGCGTTCAGCGCCCATTTGCCATCGACGTCGCTCTCGCCGAAATGCCCCATGTCAGTGCCGACCGAGGCATACCCCTTCTCGACCCCGCCCCGCATCAGCAGCGAGGGCACGGTCAGGTTGCTCCCGAACCCGCCATTGCCGGCACCGAGCAGCTTGCCGTTCCATGCAGCGCGCTCGGGAAGCCAGACCTCGACCTTGATCGACGATCCCTTCACCGGGGTCAGCGTCGCCTGGACCCGGCAAAAGGCGCCTGCCGACGGCAAACCGGGCTTGCCCGCATCGGTGGAAACCGTAGCCCCCTTGGCGACCGGCACCGCCGTGTCGATCCGCCCGTTGCCAAGCGGCAGGCCGACAAGCGCCTCGCACGTCGCTATCTTCTGCACTGCGATCGCGGGCGGGGCATTGTCGCGCGCGGCGCAACCGGCCAGCAGTGCGAAGGCTCCAAGCGAGCCGTACCGGACAAGATCGCTCATTTGGTCAACACTCCCTGAGATTGCATCCAGGCGCGCATCCGCGCCGTCCATTCGTCGGTCGGCTTGCCCTTGGTCTCCATGCCGAAGCCATGGCCGCCCTTGGGGTAAGTCACGAATTCGGTACTCGCCCCGCTGGCCCGCCACGCAGCCTCGAGCCGCCCGCTGTCCCCCCGCGCGATCGCGTCGTCATCGGCGACCAGCACAAACAGGGGTGGTGCCTTTTTCGGCGCGACGATCGGATCGGGCAACAGGCCGGGATAGATGGTCGCGGCAAAGTCAGGTCGGCTGGCGGGGTGATTGGCCAGCATCGTCCATACCGTCACTGCCCCGCCCGCGGAGAAGCCAAGCATGCCGATGCGATTGGGCTTCACGCCATAGCGTGCGGCGTTCGCGCGCACATAGCGGACCGCAGCCTCGCCATCGGCGGTCGCTGCCGGGCGCACCGGTTTGACCACTGCAGCCAGTTCAGGAAGATGAGTCAGAAGCTGAAAGAAGTGCGGCACAAATCCGTCATCGGTCTGCACCAGGTGATATTTCAGCACGAAGGCAGTGACGCCCATGCTGTTCAGCCAGCGCGCCACCGCGACGCCCTCACTCTCGATCGACAGCATGTGAAAACCGCCACCCGGCGCGACGATCACCGCCGTGCCGGTAGCGATCGCCGGATCGGGGAGATAGGCGGTGAGCGTCGGATCGGAAACATTGCGGACGATCTTGCCGAATGGAAAGCGGGTTTCCGTCACCTCCGCCTGAGGCGTCGCAGGGGTGCCCGCCCGAAGGCGGACGACGTCCTGAGCGTCCCCCGAAGCGGTCACCGAAAGCAGGGCGAACAGGACAAGCAGGCGGCGCATATCGAATACCTTCACTTGGCTGAGTCGCGGGCAGTAGCGATGGCGCTGAGCGCCGGGCTTGATGCCGGTGCCATCCGGGTGCCGCCGATCCCGATCTCGAGCATGCTCGGCGTTTTGGCATCGACCCGCCCCCAGGCGGGAATCCCCTTCCCGTTCGGATCGCCGGTCCTGGCAAAATTGCTCCAATAGCTCGCGAACAGGCCAGCCGCGGCCTGGTCGGCGGCGCTCGGCGCCACATCGCCCTTTGCCAGATTGCCGAACTGGAAAATCACGTCAGTCGCATGGCCAGCGCCGATACCCTCTTTCCGCTTCGCTTCCGCGACATAGCCGAAGCGATAGAGCCAGGTCGGCGATCCGGCCCTGGCATGACGAAGCGCGAGGGCCAGCGCTGGCTCACTGAACATGATGTCGGCGGCGACATGGCGCTGGGCCTTTTCCGGCGAACCATAAGCCGCCGTCACCGCGGCAGCCCCTGCCCCCAGTCCAGCCAGCGCCGGCGCGTTCACCATCGGGAGGAATGCCGCCGGTACGAAACCGAGCTCATCGTCATTGTTGCCGACGATATACGGGATATGTGCCTGCTTGCCCTCAGCGAACAGGCGATCGACGTCGCCGGTCACGATTACCCCATCGGTCATCGGACCCGAATAACGATCCTCCTCCTTGCTCAGCATGTTGATGCTGCCGAGCACGGTCGCAACCGGCAGGGCGCGCAGCGCCGCTACAGTCGCGCCTGGAGCGAAAACGCCGCCCTTGGCCTCCGCGGCTGCAAGCACCGGCCATTTGTCGCGGCCGCCGCCCGAGGCCGAAATCGCCTTGGCGAACAGGCCCGCCGCAGCAGGCGATGCCATCAGCCTGGAGACCGATTCACCCCCCGCGGATTCACCGAAGATCGTGACGTTCGCCGGATCGCCGCCAAAGGCGGCGATGTTCCTTCGCACCCATTGCAACGCCGCGATCTGGTCCATCAGGCCCCAGTTTCCGGTGGACTTTCCCGCGGCCTCGGCGGTGAGCGCCGGATGGGCGAAGAAGCCGAGCCGGCCTAGCCGGTAGTTGAAGCTGACCAGCACCACGCCCTGTCCGGCCAGCCGGGCACCGTCAGTCTCCGCCAGCGCGCTCGATCCGCTGACGAAGCCGCCGCCATGGATCCACACCATCACCGGAAGCTTCGCGCCCGCGACTGCCCTGGGCGTCCAGACGTTGAGGAACAGGCAATCTTCGCTGCTCGGCTGACCGCTGCCGGTGACACCGGCAAGCGCATTTTGCGGGCAATCGGCCCCGAAACTCGATCCGTCCCGGGTCTGGCTCCAGGATGGCGGCGCGGCGGGCGCCCGCCATCGCAGATCTCCCGTGGGGGCCGCCGCATAAGGAATGCCCTTGAAGGCGACTACCTTTTCGGCCTCGACACCGCGGACCGGCCCGGAATCGGTGCGGACCTCCTGCGCCGCTGCCGGCGACGCCGCCAGAAGGGCAAGCCCGATCAGGGGACGGATCATCGCGTCTCTCCTCCATGGAATTCGTGCGTTCCGGGGCCGGTTCGATAGACCGCATATCCCGTCTCTTGTCGGGCCAGCGTCGCACCGGCCGGGGCAGCGATGGCACCGAAGCGAGTCGGCACCCAGATCTCGCCGCTTGCGTTCGGCGGCACCTCGGCCCGCAGCACGAGCCTGCCCTGCTCGACCCGCCACTGCGTCGCGGCACGGCCATAGGCAGTTTCCATCGCTGCCTCGGCGCTGGCGAGCCCATCCGGGATCGCCGGCTTGACCAGCACGACCTTGTAGCCCGGCACCCCTGGCCTCAGGCCAGCCAGCCGCTGGCGCATCCAGTCACCGATCGACGCGAAATAATGATGGTCGCGTGAACGGCTGCCGAGGCCCCAGCTTTCGAACATCGTCGAATTGCCGTTGGTGATCCACCAGCCCCAGCTCGGTTCGTCAGTGCGCGTGGCGACGCGATAGGCGAGATCGGCATGCCCATGGTCGCTGAGCACCTCAAGCACGTAGCGCGTGCCATATACGCCCGTGCGCAGCCCCTGCTTCTCCACGTCGCGCGCTATCGTATCGGCAACGCCCTGCTCCCGGCCCTTCGGCGCCATGCCGAAGGCCAGCGCGAGGACATTCTGGATCTGCAGCGGCGCGCCCGCCACGCCCTTTGCGTCGATCGTCCGGTACCAGCCGTTCGCATCGTCCCAGTAGCGCGCATTATAGGCTTTGCGGATCGCGTCTGCGAGGGCCCGGTAGCGCGCTGCATCCCGCGCCTCACCAATGACCCCGGATGACGTCGCCAGCAGGTCCGTCTCGTGGAAGAAATAAGCCGTGGTCACCGCATCGATGCCGCCGCCGCGCGCGTTGAAAAAGTCCATGCTGCCCGGCGGCGACCATTCGCTCAGGCCCTTCGCGCGGTAATAATCGGGCGCCTTGATGACGGTCGCCGTGTAATCAACCAGACGGCGCTGCATGTCGTGATTGCGCGCGAGGATGCGCGTGTCGCCATAGGTCGTGTAGAGTTCCCACGGCAGGATCACCGCCGCCACGTCCCAGGGCGTGGTCGGGCCCCAGATGAGATTCCAGCCTGGCGTGTCCTCATAGCCGTAATAGGGCGTGGCCGGCACGATCTCGGGTATCTCTCCCTTGGGCGACTGCGAGTCACGGAAGTCGCCGAGCCATTTGGTCCAGACCCGTGCGACATCCAGGCTGCGCGCCGCTGCGCCAGCCGAAGCCTGGGCATCCCCGGTCCACCCATTCTTCTCATAGGTCGGCGTATCGGTCTGGAAGCCGTGCATGTTGTTGAGAATCGTCGCGGTGCCGGCTGCGTCGATGCGCTTCAGCAGCGGGTCGGCACTGGCGAAGCTGCCTGTCGTCGCGACCGCCGAATGCACCACACGCGCACTCAGCGTCGCTGCGGTCGGCGTACCGGGAAATCCATCGAGCTGGACATAACGGAAGCCGCGATAGCCGAAGCTCGGTTCCCAATGCTCGCGGCCCGTGCCGGCAAGGGTGTAGCGGTCGGTCTGAAGCTGCGCATCGATCAGCCCGGATGCCGGGATGACCAGTCCATCGGGACCGATCTGTTCGCCCGCGACCATCGAGATGGTCGCACCTCGCGGTCCCTCCGCGTCCAGCACGGGCCGACCAGCGACGATCCGGCCGAAATCATAGACCCAGACGCCAGGCGCCGCCTGCTTGATCGTGGCCGGCGCGATCGATGCCACCGGTTCGATCGGTTCCGAATTGGCGGCCACCAGAACGCCGGTCGGCCCAGTGACGATCCGCGCGGCGCTCCAGCGGTTCGCCCGAAAGCCCGGTTTGTCCCAGCCGACCGGCAGCAGTCGTGCGTCATAGCGTTCGCCGCGATGGACTGAATCGCTGACGGTCGGGCCCGAAATCGTCTGCCAGTCGGCTCCCGTCGCGACGGTCTGGGTCGTGCCGTCGGTGTAGGTGATTTCCAGCTGTGCCTTCAGCGCAGGCTCGGCATGCCAGGGGGCGACATGGAAATACCATTCGTTCGGATCGGTCAGCCCGTACCAGCCACGCCCGAGTTCGGCGCCCAGCACATTCTGTCCGGGCCGAAGCAGCGCGGTCACGTCGTGCGTGTAGGAAAGCACGCGCTTGTCATAGGCAGTGAAGCCGGCGCCCAACGGCGAGCCAACCATGATCCCGTTCAACATCATGCGCGGCATGCCAGCGCCAGCCAGATAGAGCCGCGCGCGAAGGACGGGTCTGGCCGAAACGCCGAAGGCACGCCGGACGAGCGGCGCCGGTGCCTCGATCGGCAGGACCAGGTCGACATTCTTCACGCCACTGGCCACGATCAGCCCTTCGGCCGAAACGCTGCCGCCGGTGAACGGATTGTCGTTGCGCGCGAAATCAGCACGAACCGGCGGGCTGCCGCTACCGGAAACAGCGACGGCGTGGATCACCGCCGCGCGCTCTTCCCGGGCGCTGAAACCGATCGTGCCGTGCCCATGCGTACGATCTTCGAGGGTATCGACCGTCCGGCCATCCAGGCTGGTGACGATCTGGGCGCCTCTTGTGCGGACGGTAAGCCGATGCCGTTGTCCCTTTAGCGGCACCGCCAGCGGCACGCGCTTGAGCACCTCCGACTTGACGGCGGAACTGGTGCCCCCGGGATAGGTGCGCACCGTCTCGGTCAGGACAGCCCCTTCCTTACCGTCGCTCAACGTCCAGACATAGGCGTCGCCATAGCTCTTGCCGTGGGGCAGCGCGCGAAACAGAAGGTCGACGGCATTGCCGGTAAGTGTGAGATCGACGTCGAGCGTGACGTCGCTCCAGTCATGATCGCGGCGCTCGGGGCCGGATATCCATCGCGCACTCCAGTCGGCCGGGGCAAGCAGCCCCATCTCCCACCAGCCGGGTGCGCTCCAACCGCTCGCGCGATCGTCGCCATCCCAGACCTGCACCTGCCACCAATAGCGCTGGCGAGCCTTTGGCGGCGGACCGGCATAAGCAATCTGCGTGCTCTCCCCCGACGCGACCTTGCCGCTGTCCCAGGCCAGATCGCCCTTTTCCAGCGCCTGCGGAGACGTAGCGACGCGAATCCGATAGGCGGTCTGCCGCGCCACAGGGGAACGCCACGCCAAGCGAGGTGCCGGCTCGTCGAGCCCGAGCGGGGCGTCGGTATATTCGACCTTCAATGTCGAAGGTGTGGTGTCCGGTTCCCCACGCGCCGGCTGAATCAGCCAGACAAGGGAGAATGTCGCCAGCAAAAGCAGTGGAAAGCGGCCCACCTGCGAGCCGCTTTCCGTCCGTTCCGTCCAGATCCTCGACACCAACAAAGACTTGTTCCTAGAATTTGGTGCGGATGCCGAGCGAGACCAGCCGCCCGAGCGTGCTGCCATTGGTATAGCCACTGGCGCTGTCGAGATAGGGCGGGTCCTGATCGAAGACATTGTCGACGTTGAGGGTCAGCAACGTGTTCTTGAGCAGCTTGCCGAGATCGTAGCTGAGGAACAGATCAACTGTCTTGAACGACGAGACATGGTTTTGGGTGAGAATACCCAGGATGGGGTATCCGCCGCGATAGTTGAGCGTCGCCCGCCCGGTCAGGTCGCCGACGCGGGCGCCGACGGCCGCGACAAGCGCGGTACGCCCGACACCGTTCTTCAGGTTGTCGCTGAATGGTCCACCTGCCACCGCGGACGATTCACGGTTCAACGTATAGGTACCCGACACGTTCGCGTTGATCGAGCCGAAACCCGTCTCACGCGTATAGCCGACATTGAAGTCGATGCCGTCGGTATGGATCGACCCAAGGTTGGTGCGCCGTGCGTTGAACAGCACGTAAGGTGTAGTGCCGCCGAGATAGAGGCTGGCGAGATTCGGCGCACCGGTCACGATCAGGTTACCCGCCGCTGCCTGCGCCTGGGCCAAAGTCGGGCTCAGGATATAGTAGCTGGCATAGTTCGGGTCGGAATAGAGCACCGGGGACGTGATCGGCGGCACAGAGATCGCGTCGGTGAAGCGGACGTTCCAATAGGTCGCGCTCGCGACGAGGCCAGGCACTGCCTTCGGCACCCAGTCGAAGCCGACCGACCAGGTCTTGGCCTTCTCCGGCCTCAGGTCCGGATTGCCGCCGGCGATGACGATCATCGGACGCAGGATGTCGAGCGGCGAGCTGTTGGCTGCGCGATAAGGGCTGAACAGGAAGACCTGCACCCGCGAATCGGCCGTGCTGGTCGTGTCGGCAAGGCTCGGAGCATGGAAGGAGGTGCCGTAATTGCCGCGCAGCGTGAAGTCTTCGAAAGGCTTGTAGGTGATGCCAACCTTCGGATTCGTCGTGCCGCCGACATCGCTATAGTCGTCGTGACGGACCGAGCCCGAAATCTGCAGGCTGCGCATACCCGGGCCGCCATTGCCGGCGCCGAAAACCGGCACGAGCACTTCAGCGAAGACCGACTTCACGTCGCGATTGGACGACGAATTGATCGCGTTGGTGAAGACGTTGCGCCGGTCCTGCGAGATGCGGGAATCGAGCTGCTCGAAATGATATTCCGCGCCGACCGCAAGCCGGATATCACCACCGGGCAATGTGGCCAAAGAGCCGTCCAAGACGAGCCGCCCTTCGGCAAGAGCCTGGGTGGCATCGCCGAAATTCTCGAAATCGGCGATCGTCGCCAGCACCGCGGGGTTGGTTGCCGCAAGGTTGTACGGGTTGAGCGCGGTGGCAGTCGTCGTTCCCGCCAGCGCAACCGTCGCGGCGGTCGAGTTGATGGTCTGCTCGCGCACCACATTGTAGCTCTCGCCGAAATTCGCCTGCGCGCGAAGCTGCCAGTTGCCGCCGAGCCCGACCGTGAAGCTCGGCGTCAGACCATAGGAGTCGAACCGCGCCTTGCTGGTCGCGCTCTTGCCGAACACATCGGCGAAAGACAGCGCGACCCCCTGGATCGGCGAAAGGCCGATCGGGCGGAAATAGGGATTAGTGAACAGGATCGAGCCGGTGAAGCCCGATTGCGAGCTGAGCGTGGTCGTGTCGCGCCGCGACCAATAGGCAGTCGCCTGGAAATCGACATTGTCGTTCAGCTTCTGGGTTAGCCCCGCATAGACCGAATGACGCTGCTCGCGCGGATAGATGTCGGCATAGGCGTTGCTGTCGCACAGGTTGCTCGTGTTCGGCACGAGACCGGGCAGCGCATAGCTGACCCCGCCGGCGGTGATGGTACCCGGCGCGCAGGTGGTTGTCCGGAAATCCGTGCCGCCCTTCGCCCTGTTGTCGGCATGGACATAGTCGCGATCGATGCCGAGGATATTGTCGTGCCAGGCATAGGCATAGGACACGAAGAGCGACCCGCTGCCCCAATCGCGGCCGACGGTGAGATTGCCGTCCACACCGCGATAGTCGTCGGCAAAGCTGTAGCGGGCACTTGCCCCGACGCCGTTGAAGCGCTTGCGGGTGATGAAGTTGATCACGCCACCGATCGCATCCGAGCCGTAAATCGCCGAGCCGCCATCGGGCACGACTTCGACACGCTCGATGATGTCGGGCGGAATCGCCGAAGGATCGAACGTGGTCTGGAGCACACCCGCGCCGACCATGCGATGGCCGTTGACCAGGACCAGGGTCGTCACGCCGCCCGATGAACCCAGGTTGCGGATATTGGGCCGCACGACGGGGCTGGCGAAGCTCGCCGTTCCGGAGGGCACCGTTCCGAAGCTGCCGACCTGCGGTATTGAGGAGAGCAGGTCGTTCGACGACGCGGCGCCGCTGGCGAGGACGTCGTCACGAGTCACCGCGATCACGTTGGTGCCGGTCGGCGCAACGCCGCGCAGCAGTGTGCCCGTGACCACGATATCGGCCTCTTCCTCCGATGCGAGTTCAACCTCGCCGTCGGGACCGACCTGCCGGCCCGAGACCGGATCGATCCGCGACTGTGAAGCGGCCGGAGCGGACAGCTGAGTCGTCTGGGCATGAGCCAGGCCTCCCCAGACAAGCCCGCTCGTCAGCGCGGCGACCGAAACGCCCAGGCGCAACGAGCGCAACCCCAAAACACCAAGTGCTGAAAAATCGCCCGTCATTTCATCCTCCCCGATGCGCCACTGGCGGACGCCTGTTCGCCCGGAGACCTAGCGAGGCCAACGCCTTCGCTTCCCCGGACGCAGCCCGCTCGTCGCGGCGGCTTGCAGGAGGGGCAGTAGGGGCACAGAAAGCCCCCGTCAATATTTTTAAAAGAATGTACCGTTATTTGGTATTGTCGATAATCGCGACGATCTCACTCCTGAACTCACCCCGGGCGAGGGCCAGGCGCGCAAGCGGTGAACCTGTTGAAAGTGCCCGGATTTGCTTGCCGATGAAGACCGCCTGCATGCGCATCGCGTCGAGCGGGCTGGCCGTGGGGCCCAGCAGCTCCAGCCGGCGCTTCCACGCCTTTGTCTGGTCCATGACGACGTCCCAGACGGCGGGTCGAAGCTCGAGTCGCCGCGACGATTCGAGGCCGATCGAATAGATCGCGATTGCCGCCCGGCCATGCTGGGTGACCTCGCGAACGAAAACGGCAGCCGTCATGTCGGCCAGAACATCAAGTGGCGGTCCAACGACCTGGGCCGACGTCACCATGTCCCGATACCGGCCCTTGGAACGCGCGAAGAGCTCCCCTTCGGCAGCCTTGAGCAACCCTTCGATCGAGCCGAAATGATAGGCTGGCGCGGCCGTGGTCAGGGCACTCTGCGCCGCGACCGCATTATAGGTGATGGCGCCCGCGCCCTGCGCGATGAGCACCTCGATCGCACCGTCCAGGATCCGCTCCCGCGTTTCGCGCGCCTTGTTGGTCCGGCGCGTCGGCGAAGACACGTCGCTAGCCTGAGGCGCACTGAGTGGCGCCCATTCCACGGCCGGATCGGCCCCGCCGCTAAGCACCGCCCCCAGCTGCGCGGAGGTCAGGTCGAGCGGCAGCGTGATGAACAACAGGCCGATGACGGTGTCGATCGCCGACTCGACCGCGTGATCGTTACGCTCCCCATCCATCGCACCGGCGAGATCGGTCCACACCGTAAGCAGTTCACGAAACCAGGCGTCCGCCAGCACATGACCCTCCGCGCTGCGCGCGGCATCGAGGATGATCTCGCACCAGGCCAGAGCTGACTTGCGGTGGCGGCCGGTGGCGTTGGCGAGAAGTCTGGTCGCAAAACCAGCAAGATCGGTCGCGACACCATCCCCGCGCCGTTGCCGCTCCGCCGCGCGCCGGAACGACCGGACATACCCATCGAGCAAGCGCCCCGACGCGTCGGCAATCATGTCGCGCTTGGTTGCATAATGGTAGGTGGTGGCCGCAAGCGATACGCCGGCTGCGGCCGCCACCAGGCGATGAGTCAGCCTGCTCGATCCCGCCTCCGCAAGCACAGTGATAACCGCGTCAGCGATTCTGGCCTTGGTCCGCGCCGACCGGCCGCTTTGCCGGGCTTGTTCGCTCTGATACGGCTGATGGGAGACAGCAGTCTTGGTCGATGCCACGATTACACATATCCCCTTGCGGCGAAATTCCTGGTCTGCCCGCCTGCCCGAAGCCCCCCGCGTGCACGCGCCTTGTCAAAGAAAGAAGGCCAGCGCGATAACGTACCCTGGGGCAAATAGCTTGTGTATCGCAACATCACCGCTCCCATGGAATTCGGCGTTGCCGGACAGACGACCCAGGCCGATCAGACATGTCGTTCCTGACCCGTCGCCGTTGCCGTCATTGGAGGGGCCATATTGAAAACTGGATTCAACGACACCTCAAGGCTGACAGCTTGGCAAATCGACCTCGAAACTTCTTGTCCAATGGCATTTCGTCGTACCCGCAGCACGAGCAAAGTCACGCCACCCCGATATGAACCGCAGTTCGCGCCGCAAATCCGGTCCAATCATCGAATAGCGTATTTTGAATGTTTGTACAGACTATTGCACGCAAGCCCCGACCGGGTTGCTCGACGATCATCAAAGGCCAACGCGATAACGGCTTGGCGCCACGCCGATCAACCGCTTGAACATCGTCGTGAATGCGGCGGGGCTTTCATAACCGAGGTCGAGCGCGATCGTCGTCACGGCCTCCCCGGCAGCCAGTCTGGGCAGGGCGATGAGCAGGCATGCCTGTTGCCGCCACGCGCCGAAGCTGAGCCCGGTCTCCCGCCGGAACGTGCGGGTGAAGACGCGCCGGCCCATGTTCAGGTCGGCGCTCCACTGGTCGATCGTGTCATGCGCCGTCGGCCGGTCGAGAAATGACTGGCACTTGCGTACGATCTCGGCCGTCTTGGGAAAGGGCACCGCCAGCGGCACCGTCGGTGCCCGCGACAGTTCTTCCAGGAGAAGCGCCATCACCATGCCGTCGCGCCCGTCGACATCATATTCAGGTTCGACATCGCACGCCGCCTCCAACAGGCTGCGGAGCAGCGGCGAGACCTGGATCACCTTGTTCCTGTCGCCCAGCGATCCATGCGCGTCCGGCTCGATCAGGACGCTGCGCGTGCTCACCGGGCCCACCATCCTCACCGCGTGGCTGCAGCCGCCCGGCGTCCAGATGGCGCGCTCCGGCGGTGCGACCCAGGCACCGTGCCGGGTGCTCACCACCACCACGCCACGTGCGGCATACAGCAATTGACCACGCCGATGCTGGTGCCAGTCGAGTTCGAACGCGGGCGGATATTCATTGCCGATGGCGACGATCGGCCGGGGAAGATGCTCGATCAGGGCAGGATTATTCCAGGGCATGAGACTGTCCCACTCGCAAAAGCGAAAGACCCATACAGGAATGCGGGTTATGATGTGAGAGCCTAAGGGAGCGCCTGGACTTCATGGATGGACCTTGCTGATGAACGCCACCAGAGCTGCCCCGACCTTGCCCACCAAAGAGACGACGGTGTTCGGCATCATCGTGGCGATCAGCTTCTGCCATTTGCTCAACGACATGATGCAGTCGCTTCTGCCGGCCATCTATCCCAACCTGAAGACCGAGCTTGACCTCTCGTTCAGCCAGATCGGCCTTGTCACCCTCGTCTACCAGATGACCGCATCGATCCTGCAACCGCTGGTCGGCCTCTATGCCGACAAGCGCCCGACCCCGCTCGCCCTGCCCGGCGGGACCCTGTTCTCGCTCGCCGGCCTGCTCGTCCTGTCGAGCGCACACAGCTATTGGCTATTGCTGGTAGGCGCAGCGTTGCTCGGCATGGGTTCGTCGGTCTTCCACCCCGAATCCTCCCGCGTCGCGCGCATGGCGGCGGGACGCAGGCACGGCCTTGCCCAGTCGATGTTCCAGGTCGGCGGCAATGCCGGATCGGCGCTTGGGCCACTCGCGGCGGCGGTCGTGGTTGTGCGTTGGGGACAGACCAGCCTCGCCTTCTTCGCGCTGCTGGCGCTGCTCTCCTGCGCGATCCTGTGGAATGTCGGCCAATGGTATCGCCATCACGGTCTTGCCCGCCTGTCGCGCGGCGGCGCTGGTCGGCAAGCCCAGATAACCTTGCCGCGGGGCAAGGTGCTGGGCGGCATCGCGGTGCTGCTCGCGCTCATTTTCTCGAAATATGTCTATCTGGCGAGCCTCACCAGCTACTTCACTTTCTACCTGATCCACCGCTTCGGCGTGTCGGTCGAGGTCGCACAGCTGCACCTCTTCGCCTTTCTCGGCGCGGTGGCGGTCGGCACCATCGCCGGCGGCCCGCTGGGCGACCGGTTCGGGCGGAAATATGTGATCTGGTTCTCGATCCTTGGCGCCCTGCCCTTCACCCTGCTGCTGCCGCATGTGAGCCTGTTCTGGACCGGCCCGTTGACCGTGATCATCGGCCTCATCCTCGCGTCTGCCTTCCCGGCGATCGTCGTCTTCGCGCAGGAGTTGGTGCCGGGGAAGATCGGCATGATCTCAGGTCTGTTCTTCGGCTTCTCGTTCGGCATGGGCGGGATCGGGGCGGCCGTGCTGGGCGAGGTCGCCGACCGGGCAGGCATCGAGATGGTCTATGCCATCTGCGCCTTCCTGCCCGCGATCGGCCTGCTTGCGGTGTTCCTGCCCGATCCCAGGCCGGCTGCAGCATCGGCCTAGGATGGGGATCACCCGGTGTGGTGATGCCCTCGCCAGTTGAGGATATGGGCGAGGCTGATCATCAGGCTGCCGATCACGGTCGAGACGGTTGCGGAGGCGGCCTCAAGGATGGCCAGCCCCAGGACGAGAAACAGAAGGCCAGCCGCCCCCAGGAGCACGGCCCATCCATTCCCGCGCCTGAGGCCGCGCGCCAGCGCGAAGCCGCTGACCGGCAGCACCAGGGCGATCAGCACCGCGTGCACCACGCCGTCGGAAGGAAGAGCGAAGGCAATCGCCGGCAGCAGGAGGATGAGGAACGGAAGGCCGATGCAATGCACCAGGCAGATCCCGGATAGAAGGAGACCCAGCCGGTCGAGCCGGGAAAGACGGTCGGATCGAGTGATATGCATTGGTTGTCATGTTCCAGGTCGATGTGGTTCGGACTCAATCAGCGCTGCAGATGCGGTGCCTGTCAGAAGCTCTTGCGGATTCCGGCGAAGACACCGCGCCGCGCCCCATATTGCGGCGCCCCGACCCCGACGCCGGAGCCGTCGCGGATCAGATAGCTCTTGTCGAAGATGTTCGTGACGTCGAGCCTGACCGAAAGGCCCTTGAGCACGCCGGGACCGTCCAGATTCTGTGCGATCCCGAAATTGGCGGTGAAATAGGAAGGCAGCTTGCCGCCATTGGGCACGATGCCGGCCGGATCGTCCGCACGCAGGCCGTCGCCGTAGAGGAAATCGACAGTCGGCACGAGCGTGCCGATCCCGTCATGGATGGTGACGCTGCCACCGCCCGACGCAGTCCAGTTCTGCGAATGGTCCGTGAAGATGTAGTGGTTCGCGATGTAGGCAAGTTCGTCGGGCGCGAAGAAGTACTGGCTCGAAATGATCCCCTTGCCCTTCTCCTCGCCGCGCGCGACGTTCGCGTAGAGATCGACGGCGCCATGCGTATAATTGGCGCTGAGCTCGACACCCCAGGCATAGCCCTTCGCGTAATTGAACGGCGACAGCACCAGGGACGGGCCGAACTGCCCCTCGTCGAGCAGGTTCCGCTTGATCTTGTAATAGGCGTCGAGCCCGACCTTGAACCCCGGCATGATCGTCTGCTGCACGCCGCCGTCGAAATAATGCTCGCGTTCGGCACGCACCGGGTCGGCGGTCGTGATCTCGGTCTGCTTGGTCGTTCCGGCGAACAGGGCCAATGTCGGTGCGGCAATGAGTTCCTGCGGCGGCGGTGTGAAGTTGCGCGCATAGCCGAGGTGGAAGGTGGTTCCCTCGCTGGGCTTCCAGACCATGTTGACGCGCGGGCTGACCTGCTGCTCGCGTGTATAGGCACGCACCGCATCGAAGCGGGCACCATAGTTGAGCGTGAGCGTTGGGGTCAGCGACCATTCGTCCTGAAGATAGACGCCATAAAGTTGCCCGTTACGTCCGCCGCTATCGGTGATGGAGAGCGGCACGTTGGAAGTCTGGTTGCCGTCGCCATCGATCGGGAACACGCGCGATGTCACCGTCGAACGGGTCCGCTCGTTCTGGAAGAACAGGCCGAACCGCAGCATATGGCTGTCGGAGAGCTTGTAGCTGCCGTCCGCCTGCACCCCGGCGGTCAGGCTGGAAAGCCGTGAATTGTCGGCGACACCGGCCAGGATGAGATCGCCTCCCTGCGGGTCAGGCGTGAAAAGCGTCTGCGAATAGCGGACGAAAGGCGCGACCTGGAAGTTGAGGGCCCCACCGGCATATTGATAGGCGAGCACGCCATAATGGGTGATCTCGCGCTGGTTCTGGTCGAGCTTCGCTGAATCGAAATCCGAAATACCGTTGAGGTTCCAGTTCATGCCATTGGGGCCAGCCCCGCCTTGGCCCGGGCGGTTCGGGATCTGGAAATAACCGATCGATGTGCCGCCGAACGCAGTGAGCCTGCTCGTGTCCGAGAGGATGTCCGAGAGATAGCCGAAGGCGCGATACTGGCGGGTGTGATCGTGGATGGCATCGCGCGTGTTGATCGGGTTCTCGACGCCGAGATCATTCTCCTGATAGCTGCCCGAAACGAAATAGTTCAGGTTGCCGCTCGCTCCATGGAGCGAGGCGCTCGGCAACAATGTGCCCCGGCTGCCGCCGTAGAAACCCACATCGCCACCATCGTCGAACGCGCCCGAGCGGGTCTTCAGGCTGACGACGCCTGAGGTGCGATAGCCATATTGCGCGGGCAAGGTGCCGGTGAGCAGGTCGATCGAATCGGCGATGCGGGGATCGAAGGTCGATCCGAAGCCTGAAATGCTCTCCGGCACGATCACGCCGTTCAGCCGATATTGCAGATTGGCGTGCTCATTGCGCACATGGATCGAGCCATAGCTGTCGAGCGTGACGCCGGGCGCCTGCAGCAGCACCTGGGAGAGACTGCGGTCGACGCCGCCCGGCTGCTTTTCGAGCAGGGTGCGGTCGAGGCTGTAGTCGCTTGCACCAAGCGACGGCAGGATGGCATCGCGCGCCGCGTCCAGCTTCTGCGCAGTGACGACGATATCCTTCGGGGTCGAGTCGGATGCCGGATCGCTCGGCGCGTCCGTCGCCCAGGCCGAAGGCGCAGCCAAAAGCCCAAGGCTGCAGCCCAGGAACAACACCGATCTTCTCATCGCGATCCTTTCACATCATTCGGTCAGCCTTGCCGACGGACGGCCCGATAGACGCAATGGCATAATGATACATCATAACATTGTTGTCATGATTCAAGAGCGACGACGAAACGGTCGAAAGCGCCGGTGAACTGAGGCTTTATTGCGAATTCGGTGTCCGTCACCGGCACCGATCCCGTCACCCCCCGCAGGATTCCCGAACGATGAGCTCAGTCGGCAGGTAACCCGGCGACCGGTCCTGGCTTGGCTCAAGGATGCTGGCGACCAGCAATTGCCCTGCGTGGAACGTGTCCTGCCTTATCGTGGTCAGCGCGGGCGTGCTGAGGCGGCTGAGCAGCATATCGTCATAGCCGACGACCGATACATCGGAGGGAACCGACAGGCCCGCCCGGCGCAACGCCCGGATCGCGCCGAGTGCGATAAGGTCGCTGGTCGCGACGATGCCGTCGAAACTGACACCACGGCGCAGCAGGCGAGTGATTGCCGCTTCGGCAGATTCCAGTTCGAACTCGACCTGCGCGACGAGCTTCGGATCAGCCTCGATCCCGTTTTCCGCCAGGGCCTCCAGATAGCCGAGTCGCCTTTGCTCTGCCTCGGGATCGCTGCCGCCGATGAACAGGATCGCCTTGCGACCGAGCCGCGCCAGGTGAGACGTCGCTCGGCGGCCACCGAGCAGGTTGTCGGACCCGATCGAGCGGTATTTCTGTCCCGGCATATGCGCGCCCCACACCACGAAGCGGGCGTTGGTCCCGGCAAGCTGGTTCAATTCCTCGTGCAGCATGCTCTGGCCGAGGAAGATCACCCCGCTGGCACGGCTGGTGGTCGTCGCCAGCACAAGGTCATCCAGGCTGGCCGGCGCGACGTGGCTCACGGTGAAATCGCAACTGCGCGCGCGCGCCGCCTCACCGATGCTGGCGAGCAGTTCGAGGAAGAAGGGATGCGACAAGGGCAACGCCCTGCCCCGCATATGCGGCGTCACGATCGCGATCGACCCTTCGGCGCCGATCGGTGCGGTAGGCATCGAACTGCGGAACGGATAATTATGGTCGCGCGCCAGCGCCCAGATGCGCTGCTTGGTTCGCATGCTGATCAGCGGCTGATCGTTGAGGGCCCGCGATACCGTCGAGATGGAGACGCCGGCGAGTCGGGCCAGATCCTCGAGCGTCGTTTTGCTGTTGCTGTTATCGGTCATTGCGCTCAGGTTGAACGAGGATAGGAAGACTTAGGACACCGAAGGGGCGGCTTTGCAAGCGGGGGCAGCGGCGAAGCAGAGGGTCAGGTCCTCCCTGGCCGCGAAGGCACGGCTGTCGCGGATCGCGCTGGCCAATATGTGTTGCGGCCTGCTCGGCGTGCAGATCGTCTGGGGCCTCCAGAACGTCAATACCAGCCGCATCTTTCAGACGCTCGGCGCCAATCTCGACGAACTGCCGATCCTGTGGATCGCAGCCCCGATCACCGGGCTGCTCGTCCAGCCCATCATCGGCCATCTGAGCGACCGCACCTGGGGACCACTTGGCCGCAGGCGCCCCTATCTGCTCGGCGGGGCGCTGGTCAGCGCGGTGGCCCTTGTGCTGATGCCCAATGTTCAGAGCGTCTGGGCGGCGAGCGTCGTGCTCTGGCTGCTCACCGGCGCGATCAACGTGGCGATGGAGCCGTTCCGCGCGCTGGTCGCCGATGTCGTCCCCGAGGATCAGCGCACCACGGCGTTCTCGCTGCAGGTCGTGTTCATCGGCACGGGCGCGGTGTTCGCCTCCGCCATGCCCTGGGTTCTGTCGAACTGGTTCGGACTGGCCAGCGAAGCGCCGCCTGGCGTACTGCCGCCCTCGCTTCGAACCGCTTTCTATATCGGCGCGGTCGGGCTGCTCGCCAGTGTCGGACTGACCGTCGCGACCACTAGCGAACAGCCACCCGAAAACATAGCCGCCGACGCCGCGTCGCTGGCCCGGCCCGAATGGGCGAGCACAAGCGGGGCGTCGCTCGTCCGCAACGGCGCCCTGTGGGTGATCGCCGCGGCCTCGATCGCGCTGGCCACCGCGATCGAGGGGTATCGCCGCGAACTCTACCTCATCGCAGGCATCGTCGGACTGCTGGGGATTGGCCAATGGCTGACCGCGTGGAGCGCACGGCACGGCATCCGGCCGACCGGCCTGCTCGAGATCGTCGACGATATCATCCACATGCCTGACGTGCTGCGACGGCTGGCGATCGTGCAATTCTTCACCTGGTTCGGGTTGTTCGCGATGTGGATCTACGCCGTGCCAGCCATCGCCACTGACAGCGGGGCGGGTACCGATCCGACCAGTGCCGCCTACAATGCCAGCGCTGACTGGGTTGGCGTGATGTTCGCCTTCTACAATGGCGTGGCCGCGATCGGGGCATTCGCCCTCCCCTATCTGGTCGCCCGCATCGGACGGCGCGAAGCCCATGCCGCCTGCCTGTTCCTTGGCGCGTCGGGGCTGCTCGGCCTCGCGCTCATCACGAATCCGCGCTGGCTGTGGATTCCGGCGCTCGGCATCGGCTGCGCCTGGGCCTCGATCCTGTCCGCCCCCTACGCCATGGTTTCCAGCGCCGTCCCGCCAAGCCGGATGGGCGTCTATATGGGCATCCACAATGTCTTCCTGGTGCTGCCGCAACTCGTCGCGGCGGCATTGCTCGGCTGGACGGTAGATCGCCTGCTCGGCGGAGAACCTGCACGGGCGCTGGTACTCGCTGCCGCGTCGATCGCGCTTGCCGCAACCGTCGCGCTGACCATCCCCGATCATGCGGGGCGGGTGCGTCCCAAAGGCTGATTGGCCGCGCCGGCCCTGCACCTGGCGCCCTCCCAAGTTCATCCCGAACGAATGGATCCGCTTCATCTCGCCTTTCTATAGCGAGTCTCGAAGTTATGCAAATTTTTGCATAAAATGCGCAATTTGGTTCAATTCGAAGTGAAACAACGTTGCATTTTTACCGCACATCCAGACCGAATGTTACTCGATTTCTTATACAATACACTGATAAATAACAGTTAAAATATTTACAAACGAAGCGACTTGCGCATCACGCAAAATTGCGCAAATTTACGCAAATAGAATTGAGCCGCGAAGGATTCGTCCATCGCGCGCCAACGGCCCGTGACAGGGCGACAATGAGAGGGGAGAGGGATGAATCGCATCGTATCGACGCGTCAGCGCTATCTGCAAGGCAGCGCCTCGCTGCTGGCAATGACGGTGATGGGGCTCGCCGCACCGGCGCACGCGCAGACATCGGACAATACCGCCAGGCTGCAACAGATATCCGCAACCACGGCGTCCGAAGATCGCGAAGAAGCCCCGCCGGCGAGCGACATCGTCGTGGTCGGTGTCAGACAGGCGCTCGCCACCTCGCAGAACATCAAGAAGAACGCGGACACCTTCGTCGACTCGATCACGGCGACCGACATCGGCGCCTTCCCCGACAAATCCGCGGCGGAAGCGCTTCAGCGCGTCCCCGGCATCACGGTAAACCGGCTCCAGTCAGCGGATGACAGCACCCACCCGTCGGGCGAACCGACCGGTGTGCTGATCCGCGGCCTCACTCAGGTCCGCACTGAATTCAACGGGCGCGACAGCTTCTCCGCCGACTCAGCCCGCGGCCTGAACTTCAACGATATCTCGCCCGAGCTGCTGGCCGGCGTCGATGCGTACAAGAACCAGACTGCGGAGATGATCGAGGGTGGCATCGCCGGCACGGTCAACCTGCGCACGCGCATGCCCTTCGACCAGAAGGGGCTGGTCGTCGCGGCCAACGCCCGGGTGAATTATGGCGACCGCTCGGGTAAATGGACGCCCGAATTCTCCGGGTTGATCAGCGACACGTTCGAAACCGGGATCGGCCGCTTCGGTATCCTCGCCGACTATGCCTGGTCGCACGTCATCACGCGCACCGAGAGCGTGATCATGGACAAGATCGACACTTATTGCTCGGCCGGCGCGGTGGATGCCAACAACAAGGCGATCCTCTCCAACGGCGTGGCGCAGTGCAGCGCCAATTCGTTCGGTGGCAGCGGCTGGGCCTATGCGCCCGACGGCGTCCGTTTTTCGCAGGTCGACTATGACCGCAAACGCCACGGCTTCGTGGTCGCCGGCCAGTTCGAGAACAATTCCGGCAATTTCCGCGTATCGGCGCAATATACGGATTCGCAGTATCGCAACGCCTGGCTTGAACGCGCGAGCCACACGATCTTCGACGGAGGCTATTTCAACACCTCTTCCTACAATCCCCGCGCGTCGTCCGTTCTCGGGCCGGCGGACGGAACGCCTGCCCTCTCCTTCGGATCGGACGGCATGCTGCGGTCCGGAGTCCTGACGCGGCCGCACGGCGACTGGCTCGGCTCTTTTTCAAGCCTCCAGGATGCGATCAACACTGGTTCGGCCGTACCCGGCATGCCTTTCGTGAACTATTGCGGCGCGGGATCGAACTGCACCACGCTGCGCGACGGCCTGTACCTGCAGAATGAATCGCGCGACTTCGATCATCGCGAAGGCACCAAGGACTTTTCGGGCTACATCCAGTGGGATGTCAGCGACCGGCTCCACGCCAATCTCGACATCCAGCACATCACCGCGTCGACCTACAACAACGACATCCTCGTCGCGACCGGCTCGATCGCCAATTTCGACTATAGCGTAAACAAGGACGGCACCCCGCAGGTCAAGCTGCTGCCGGGCTCCAACGTGAACTATGCGGCCGGCGGTCTCGCCAACCCGCACAACTACTGGATCCCGTTCATCCAGGGCCATGTCGAGGACAATGACGCGGATGAATTCGCGATCCGCGGCGACGTGCAATATGATTTCGCCGAGGGCAGCTGGCTCGACTCGCTCAAGGTCGGTGTCCGCTATGCCGATCGTCGCCAGACGGTGCGCTATTCGACGTTCAACTGGACGCCGATCGCGGCGAATTGGAACTGCAACGGTCCCGGCTTCAACGCCGACAACACGACGGGCGGAGCCTATCCTGCGTGCGCTGCCGGACACGCCCCGTTCAAGGGCTATGGCGCCGGTATCTTCGGCCCCTATCCGATGGGCGGCCTCTTCGACGGCAACGTCTTCCCGAACGGGTCACTCGCCTTCGTCAACCAGTCGATGCTGACGAACTACCAGGCGCTCATGAACGGCCTGAGCGGCGCCACGACCAACTCGCCACTCGGCACCGGCTATACCCCGATCTGCGACCGCCCCGAGGCGACCGTGGACAACTGCTTCACGCCGTCAGAGGTGATGCATCTTCGGGAGGAAACGCAGGCGGCCTATGCGATGCTGCGCTTCGGCGGGAACGACAAGACGATCTTCGGCGGGATCAGCGTGCTCGGCAATATCGGCGTCCGCGTGATCCGCACGGTCGAACATAGCGACGGTGCGGCGGGCTTTCCGCAGAGCAACCTTTTTGACCAGCTCGTACCCTGCAACACGCCGCTCTCGGGCAACAATGTCGTCAATCCGAGCTGCTACGTCACTCAGGCGCTGCGTAACTTCACCAATGGCGGCGGTGCGCCCAATACCTACAAGAGCTCCTTCACCAACTGGCTGCCGAGCTTCAACGTCCGCTTCGGGCTCGACGACAAGAACTTCGTGCGTTTCGCTTATTCGCGCGCACTCTCGCGGCCCGATATCGGGTTCTTGCGCAACTATGTCGCGATCAACGCGCCGACGTACAACACCACGGCTGACTCGCCCTATGTCGTCTACAATTCGCCGACGGCGGCGCACATTCCGGCCAATGTCACTGGCTATAATTTCGTCTTCCAGGCCAATGCCGGCAACGCCGCCTTGCGGCCGATGATCGCCGACCAGTTCGATATCTCGTTCGAACGCTATATGGGCGCCAGTTCGTCCTTCGCGATCGACGCCTTCTACAAGAAGCTGAGCAACAGCATCTCCTACGGCCAGTCGTTCCGCAATTTCACCAATAACGGCTCGACCCAGCTCGTTCAGGTCAACGGCCCGCAGAATGTCGACAAGGGTGGCGAGCTCTATGGCTTCGAAGCCTCGTATCAGACCTTCTTCACCTTCCTGCCCGGCCTGCTCAGCGGCCTGGGCACACAGCTGAACTACACCTTCGTGCAGCAGTCGGGGATCAACAATTCGAACCTGATCAACGCGACTTCAGGCGGTGATGTCGGCGCGGTCGGCATCGGCATTCCCGCCGCCGGCGGTTCGGGCCCGGTGATCGACTCGCATCAGCTCGCCGGCATCTCGAAGCACACGTTCAACGTCGTTGGACTGTACGAAAAGGGCCCGGTAGGCATCCGCCTCGCCTATAACTGGCGCTCGCGCTACCTCACCCAGAACCTTGACTGCTGCATCGGCCTGCCGGTGTTCCAGAAGGCATCCGGGTTCCTCGACGGGTCGATCCGCTTCTCGGTCAACCGCTATATCGAGCTGTCGGTCGAAGGCAGCAACCTGCTGAACACAACGAGCGTCTACCAGCAGCAGATCTTCGGCGACTCCCCCGTCACGCCCGGCGCGAAGCCGGTCTTCCGCGACTCCTCCTGGAGCAGGGTCGACCGCCGCTTCCAGTTCGGGGTCCGCGCGAAGTTCTGATGAGGCACCCCCTAGTTGCGCTGCCGTCCGATGGACGGCAGCGCAGCCCTTGTGAGAGGGTAGTCTGATGCAGGATGATCGATACCATATCGTCATCGTCGGAGGCGGTACCGCCGGCTGGATGACGGCCGCCGGGCTGGTCCGGCAATTGCCCGGGGCAGATTATGCCATCACCCTGGTCGAATCCGACGAGATCGGCACGGTCGGCGTCGGCGAGGCGACGCTGCCGCATATCAAGCTTTTCAACGACATGCTCGGCCTGGACGAAGCGCAGTTCATGCGAGAGACCGGGGCGACCATCAAGCTGGGCATCGAATTCTGCGACTGGGACCGCCCCGGCGACCGTTATATCCACCCCTTCGGGGCCTTCGGCGAGCCATGGGGCGGCGTCGAATTTCAGAATCACTGGCTTCGCGCCCGGGCGAACGGCCGGCCGGTGGCGCCTCTTCAGGCCTATTCCTATGCCGTCGCGGCAGCGCGCGCCAATGCGTTCGAGCTACCCAACGAGGATCCCAAGTCGATCCGGTCGACCTATTCCTACGCCTATCATTTCGACGCCGGGCTCTATGCGGAATTCCTGCGGCGCTGGGCAACCGGGCACGGCGTGACCCGCATCGAAGGCCAGGTGTGCGACATCGGCCGCGACCCAGCCTCCGGCGCGATCACCGAGGTCACGCTCAAATCGGGCGTCAGCATCCGGGGCGACCTGTTCGTCGACTGCACCGGCTTCCGGTCGCTCCTGCTTGCCGGCCAGTTCGATGTCGGATGGGAGGATTGGACGCCCTGGCTGCCCTGTGATCGCGCGCTTGCCGTGCCCTGCGCGCATGGTGGGGAGTTGACGCCCTATACCCGTGCGACCGCCCGACGTGCCGGCTGGCAATGGCGCATCCCGCTGCAGCACCGCATCGGCAACGGCTACATCTTCTCAAGCGCCTTCTGCTCGCAGGAGGAGGCCCGGGAAACGCTGCTCGCCAATCTTGACGGCGTGGCGCTTGCCGAACCCCGGCTGCTGCGTTTCTCGCCGGGACGGCGTGCCTGCGCGTGGCGCGGCAATTGCGTCGCGATCGGGCTTGCCAGCGGTTTTCTCGAGCCGCTTGAATCGACGAGCATCTATCTGATCCAGGCGGCGGTGATCGATCTGATCAACCTGATGCCGAGTCCACATGCCGCACGGGACGGCATCGATCCCCGGCTGGCTGACGAATTCAATCGCCTGACCGTGATGCAATATGAGCGCGTACGCGATTTCCTCGTGCTGCACTACGTCGCCAACCGGCGCGAGGGCCAGCCGCTCTGGGACTATCTGCGCCACATGCCGATCCCGGACAGCCTGACGCACAAGCTCGAGCTGTTCCGCGCCCGCGCCATGGCGCCCAATTACCAATATGGTCTGTTCGCGCGCGACAGCTGGCTCTCGGTGCTGATCGGCCAGGGCATCGTGCCGGACGGCTATGACCGCCTCGCCGACACCTTCGATCTCGACATGCTCGTCGCCCGGCTGGACGATTTTGCCGGACGGATCGAAAGCAGCGTCTCCGCCATGCCGTCCCATGCCGACTTCATCGCGAACTATTGTGCGGCCGGGGGTGTCCCGGCATGAGTAGCCAACCCAACCGCATCGTCATCGTCGGACGCGACGCGGCGCTCTGGCTCAGCGCGACCATCTTTCGGCACGCATTGGCGCCGGCAGGCATATCGGTAACTGCGATCGAGCTTCCTACCGATCTCGGCCCCGCCGCGACCTATGCTTCACTCCCACCGCTGGAGGCACTGCACAACAAGCTGGGACTTGAGGAATCCGCGCTGTTGCGCGCGACCGGCGGGAGCTTTTCGCTCGGCCACAATGTGGTCGGCCCCGTGCCCGGCATGCCACCTTTCCTCCTTGCCCATGGGTCCTATGGCGCGCCGATCGATGGCGCCGGCTTCTTCCCTTACTGGCTCAAGGCACGGCGCTTTGGGCTGCAGGCCGCGTTCGAGGATTTCTGCCTGACCGCAATGGCAGCCCGCCAGGGCCGAATGCTGGTGCCCGACGAGGAAACCGAACTCTTCGGCCGGACTGACTATGGCTATCATCTCCCCGCCCTTCCCTATGTCGCCACCCTCAAGGCGCGCGCAGCGAAGCTCGGCATCACCACACATCACAGCAGCACGATCGGCGTCGAGCACCAGGTCGAAACCGGCTCGATCAGCGCTATCTTGCTCGACGACGGCATGCGCGTCGAAGGCGATATCTTCGTCGATGCGAGCGGCCCGGAAGGAATCCTGGCCGACCAGATGCCGGACATCAGCCGGGACGACTGGCGACCCGCCTTCGTTGCCAACCGCCGCCTGACGGCACGAGCGGCACGCTTCGCCTCGGTTCCTGCCTATGCCGAAATCAGGGTGGGTGCGTCCGGCTGGACGGCACTCCACGCCACTCAGGCGGCGACTTTCGTCAGCTACGCTTTTGCCTTGGAAGAACAGGATGATGAGTCAGCCTTGGCCGCAGCCGGAAAACTTGCGGGCCTGACGCTTTCCGACCCTGTGGTCACCTCTGTCGAACAGGGCATCCGACACCAGGCCTGGTCAGCCAATTGCGTAGCGATCGGCGGCGCGGCCTGCAGCTTCGATCCGCTACTCGACGTCGAGTTGCATGCAATCCAGCTCGGCATCGTGCACCTGCTCGCGCTCTTTCCGGCAGGCGCGATCTTCTCTGCGGAGCGGAGCGAATATAACCGCATCACCCGCTCCGCCTTTGACCGCGTGCGCGACTTCCAGTCTGCCTTCTACGCCGCCAATCGCTTCGGCCCGACAGGGTTCTGGGCGGCGGCGCGCGGCGCGACAACGCCGGCCACGGTCGGGCACAAGCTCGCGATCTTCCGCGCGCGTGGCGACATCGCGCCAATGGAGGACGAAAGCTTCGCGCCCGATCTCTGGCAGGCGCTGTTCACTGGCCTGGGCGAGATACCGGAAAGCTGGCCGCCTGCGATCGACCGCACGCCGCCGGAGCGCATGAAGGATGATTTCCGCCGCATGCTCGGCTTCATCAGGCGCAAGGTGCTCGAACAGCCGACCCATGACGGCTATCTCGCGAGCCTCGGGCGGAGCGAGGCAGCGTGACCGCGGCCTCGCGTGCCACCCCTTCCGATCCGCTGGACCTGCTGCCACCGGTCCCGGCTGCAACCGCACGGTCCCCGGCCGATATCGCAACGCTGCTCGCCGGTGGTTCACCCGTGATCCTCAAGGGACTGGTCGACCATTGGCCGGCGCTGGCCGCCGGACGTCGGTCTCAGGCGGCACTCAGCGCCTATTTCCGGGCGATGGACCGCGGGATACCGGTACCGGTGATGGAGGCGTCGCCGGGCAGCGGCGGGCGGTTCGGCTATGCCGCTGATCTCCGCGAGTTCAACTTCACCAAAAGACAGCGCCCGCTCGGCGAGACGCTCGACCGGATCGAGCGTGCGACGACCGCACCCGGCGCGCCCTATATCGCGATTCAGATGCTATCGCTCGCCGCGCAACTGCCGGACTTCGTGCGCGACAACCCAATGCCGCTCGCCCCGCCGGCCGCCGAGCCCCGCCTGTGGCTTGGCGGGCCCGTAAAGACCCAGATCCACAATGATCGCGACCACAACCTGGCCTGCGTGATCGCTGGCCAGCGCCGCTTCGTGCTGTTCCCGCCGGAACAGGTCGCTAATCTCTATATCGGCCCGCTGGACAACCCGCCGCCGCTTTCCCTGGTCGATCCCGAAGCACCCGATTTCGACAGGTTCCCGCGTTTTCGCGAAGCGCTCGATGTGGCGCAGGTCGCTCATCTCGACCCCGGCGATGCGCTGCTGATGCCGCGATACTGGTGGCACCACGTCACCTCGCGCTCTCCCTGGAACGCAATGGTCAATTACTGGTGGGGCGATGTTCCGCGAGGGCTCGGTCATGCCCAGGACGCCTTTCTGAGCGCCCTGCTGGCGATCAAGGCACTTCCGCCGGGTGAACGGCGATATTGGCGCGCGATGTTCGAGGCCCATGTCTTCGACGATAGCGGCGATGCCGTCGCCCATATTCCGCCTGCCTTGCGCGGTCAGCTCGGGGAGATGCGCGCCAACCAGCGTGCCGACCTCAGGCGCCAGCTCCGTATGACGATCCTCAAATCCTCGTGATCGCCAATGCGCGTCCGTAACCGGGAGTTCTACATGTCAGTATCGAGCCTGTTCCTGCGTTCCCTGCTGATCGGCACCGCGATGGCCCTTGCACCCCCCGCCCTCGCGCAGACCGGCCAGCAGGCGCCCGCGAGCTTCACCGCTCGGGCGAACGGGATCGAGGCCCGTCGCGGCACGGTAGCGCTTCACGTGACGGCCCTCACCGATTCAGTCCTGCGGGTACGGATCGCGCGGAACGGCACCCTGCCGGAAGACGCGAGCTGGGCCGTGCCCAGGGATCGGCGCGCGCAATCGGTACCCGTCCAGCGCCTTGCGGACGGCTTTGCGACGGCCCAGTTGCGGGTCCATGTCGCCCCGGATCTGCGCCTGAGGATCGAGGACAAGGACGGCCGCCTCATCAGCGCCGACGACAGCGATCCGGTCAAGCTCGACGGCAAGGGTTTCACTTTGCGCAAGGCACTGGCGCGCAGCGAACATATCTTCGGGCTTGGCGACAAGACCGGCGGGCTCGACCGTCGCGGCAAGAGCTTCGTCGACTGGAACACGGATGCCTATGCCTTCACCGGCTCGACCGACCCGATCTACAAGTCGATTCCCTTCTACGTCAGCGCGGGCGGCGCCGGCGGCAGCTATGGCGTGCTGTTCGACAATACGTGGCGCGCCTGGTTCGATTTCGGCCATCGCGAGGATGATGTCACCGCCTTCGGCGCGCCCGACGGCCCGATCGACTATTATGTCATCGCGGGACCGACGACAGGCGACGTCGTGCGCCGCTATACCGAGCTGACCGGCAAGGCCCCGCTCGCCCCACTCTGGTCGCTTGGCTATCAGCAGTCGCGTTACAGCTATATGGACGCAGGCGAAGTGCGAGGGCTCGCCGCGCGCCTGCGCAAGGATGCGATCCCCACCGACGTCATCTGGCTCGACATCGATTTCCAGGATCGCAACCGGCCCTTCACCGTCAACCGCACCGCCTTTCCGGACCTGAAGGGACTGGCGACCGAGCTCGGCACCCAAGGCCTGAAGCTGGTCACGATCGCCGACCTTCACATCGCCGCAGCACCCAATGACGGCTATGCCCCTTATGACAGCGGCGCTGCCGGCAACCACTTCGTCCATAGTCCCGACGGATCGATGTTTGTCGGCAAGGTCTGGCCCGGCGCTTCGGTCTTTCCCGACTTCACTAGCGCCGGCACCCGCGCCTGGTGGGGCAAGTTGCACGCCCCGCTGGTCGCCGATGGTATCGCCGGGATCTGGAACGACATGAACGAGCCATCGGTGTTCGAGACGCCGACCGCGACCATGCCGCTCGATGTCGTCCACAAGATCGACAGCGACGATTTCGCAAGCCGCTCGGCCAGCCATGCCGAGATCCACAATGTCTATGGCATGGAGAATACCCGCGCGACCTTTGACGGCCTGCGCGCTCTGCGCCCGGACGAACGCCCCTTCGTGATGACCCGCGCCAGTTATGCCGGGGGCCAGCGCTATGCGGCAACCTGGACCGGTGACAACAGTGCGACCTGGGATCATCTGAAGCTCTCGGTCCACCAATTGATCAATCTCGGCCTTTCCGGTTTCTCCTATGCCGGGGCTGATGTTGGCGGATTCACCGGCGGGCCGAGCCCGGACCTGATGACGCGGTGGTACGAGATCGCCGCGTTCACACCGGTTTTCCGCAACCACTCTGCCAAGGACACGCCGCGCGCAGAGCCGTGGCTCGACGGCGCCGAGCATCTCGCCATCCGCCGCCGCTTCGTCGAGGAACGGTATCGGCTGATGCCCTATCTTTACGGCCTCGCCGATCTGAACGCGCGCACCGGCGATCCGATCATGCGCCCTGTCTTCTACGATTATCCCCAGGCGCTCAACGCCGCCTGCGACCAGTCGATGGCCTTTACCCTGGGCAAGGCCCTGCTGATCGCGCCGCCACCCAAGCCTGAGTCCCCGCAGGAATATGATGTCTGCCTGCCCTCGGGCGGCTGGTATGATCTGTGGAGCGGGCTGCCGGTGACGAAGGTCGCGCCGGACACGACGGCGACCGACAAGATCAAGGAAACGCCGAAACTCGACCGACTGCCGGTCTATGTCCGCGCCGGAACGATCCTCCCGCGCCAGCCGCTCGTGCAGAGCACGGCCGAGACGCCGTCAGGGCCGCTCTCGCTCGACGTCTATCCCGGGCCCGATTGCACCGGCACGCTCTATGCTGATGATGGCCACAGCCTCGCGTTCCAGCGCGGTGCCTATCTGCGCCGGACGATCCGCTGCGAGGTTTCGAAAACCGGCCAGATGCGCATCGTCCTCGCACCGGGCGACGGCACGTTCCGCCCATGGTGGCGCGACCTTGCCGTCACGGTTCACGGCATGCCGGCCAACGGTCGCGTCTCCTATCGGGGCAAAGCGCTTGTCGCGCGTCACGATGCCACGGCACGGACGCTCGGCTTCACTGTGCCCTATGATCCGGATCAGTCCGAAATCATGATCGGCGGCGTGAAGTAGCGCGCCACGCACCCGACTGACCGAGGAAATCCTTACGCCCGCATGAGAACAGCGGAAGCGACGATGCCCTGTCGCCTCCCCTGCTTTTCTCGACACTTATTTCGTGAAGTATTTCTTGTTCGCAAGCCGCGCCGCCGCGAGTTGCGGGCTGGGCAGGCCCGCCGTCTCGGGCGAGAATCCGCCACCCGCGACACCAAAGAACAGGAAGCTGAAATCGAAGCCGTTCTGCGTCTGGGCGACACCGTGGCAGCCCTGGCAACCGCCGCTCGACGTCAGGCTGCCCGGGTTGTTGTGGTAGTCGATGACGTTCACCTGGTTGCGGATGTTGGTCAGCACACCGTTGGTGATCGGCGGGAAGCCCCGGAAGAGCTGGATGCCGGGCTGGCTACTTTCGACCACGATATTGGCGAGGTAGAAGTCTCTGGTGGTCTCGTCATTGGTCGGGATCGCCTGGACGCCGGCCAGCTTGTAATATTGCCAGATGAAATTCTGGTTGAAACCGGGAATGCCTTTCATCGCGGCAAGCGCCTGGTTGTTCACCGCCGTGATCTCGGCCACCGGCGGCACCGGCGACGTGACCGGGACGGCCACCGCCCCGCCCTTCAGCACCTTGGCGCCAGGGATGCTGCTCACATTGCCGAGCGGCAGCGCTACACCCTTGGTGCCATAGGGAAACGCCTTCGGCGCCTGGGGATTGAAGTTGATATTGGGGTTCGGCACCTTCCGGCCACTTGGCGGGAAAGTCGTGGAACTGGGAACCGTGTAATTCACCGACTTGTAGGCCGGGACGTAATAGACGCCGGTCGGCTGCCCGGTGACCTGGTTCTTGAAATCGTCGACCTGTTCGAAGGTCGCGAAGATGAACGCCGGATAGTTCGGCGTCTTGTGGATGATATGCAGCGCGATCAGCGCATAGGGCACCACCCTGGGCACCGGATTGCTGTCGGTGCCGCCATAGGTGAGCACGTTCGACACATGGTAGCGATAGCGCTGGTTCGACGGGATCGAGGAGAGCGGGCGCCAGGCCGCCTTCACCTCGACCGTCGTCGTCGGCAAGGTGATGCCGGGGGAAAGACGGAACGGGCCGAACTGCGGGATAAAGCTCGCATAATTCTGGTTTACATAGTTGGATTCATACTGGTTGACCTTCGCCTCGAACAGCACCTGCGCATCGGTTCCCGGCTGGGGATTGCCCGGCGTGGTCGGGTAGAAAAGAGTATTCTGTCCGATCTGGTTGGCCTCATCCAGGTTATTATAGGGGAGCGTCCCGCCACCAGGCAGCGTGATGGTGCTGCAAAGCTGCGGATTGGAATTGGTGACGGTCGTCACATATTTCGGCGCGGCACCCCAGGGTTGAGGCGGCGTCGGCGCCGAGGAGGAACCGTTCACATTGCAGGGGAATAACTCGGTCCGGTGCTGATAGGTCTCCCAGACCAGAGGCCCGGTACCGCCGCTGCCGGAACTGGCGAAGCTGCCGCCGGGTACACCGCGGCTCCCGCCCGCGTTAGGCGCCACCGCCGAGATGAATTCAAGCCAGGCGAACGTTGCCAGATCCTGATGCGCGACGGCATTGTTGCGATAGATGTCCGCTGGGATCAGCGGCGTGCCGTTGGTCATGTCGGACGTCTGCAACGTCCGGCCCGGCGTAACCGATGGCCCGAACGGCGGTGGTGAGGGCGGTGCGGAAGATGTCGAAGACGTCTGGGCTACGGCGGCCGCAGCGACTACCGACCCGGCACAAAGCAACAAAGCAATGGTCTTCATAACGGCCCCTTTTTTTGACAGAGATCGACAAACATCTTTAAATTGTGACAGTAAATTGATCTTGCTTAATCTATGATCACATCAAAAGTGCAGCAATCCAAGAAGAGGCCATAATGGCTGCATTCAGGCAGGAAGCTCTTTTGCAATGGTAACCGAAGCAGAAATCATTTGATCCTGATGCCATCGACCGCCGCGATCCAGCGATCGGGTGCGATCTGCCAGGCATCGACATGGTGCATGCCCTTGCCGTTCCATCCCCTGCCTGACGGACCGAGGATGGGGCTTTCGATGCATTCCCGTTCGACATAGTCATCGCGCGTCAGCCGCGTGATCTCGAAAGCACGCACCCCGCTTCCGTAGCGCAGCCCGCAATCCTGGGAGAAACGATAGAGGCGCCCGTCCCAGCAGACGACCCGTCCGCCCGGCCGCGCCCTGCTCCTGTCACCGGCGATCAGCGGGCTCGCTGGATGTTCCTGCCAGGGGCCGGCAAGCGTATCGGCGAAGAAGAGCGACAATGCGTCATGGCTGGATGGCGCCGGGCACGCGAACATCCACCAGCGTCCCTCGAACCGGAAAGGCGTCGGATCGGCGAGCCTGCCCTGGAGCAGGTCTGCGACCGGCACCCAGCGTGTCGGAAAGGGATCTGCGCGATAGAGGCGGACGACACCAGCATCGAGCGTCTCCGGCACCATGAGAACCTCGCCCCCATGCTCGAACACACACGGGTAGGAGAGGTGGAAGGACTCACGCAGGGCGATACCCTGGTACGACCAGGCAATTGCATCGGGGCTGCTGGCCCAGCCGATCTCGCCCAGCCCGCGTTCGTGATTGAGCACTTCAAAGAAGAGGTGCCACTCCCCCTTGTGCCGCAGCAGGAATGGATCGGCGACGAAGGCCGCCGGAATATCGGTCACCTGCTCACGCGCCATGATCGGGTTCGCGCGGTCGCGCGATGGCGCCAGATGCAGCGGGTCAGGGCCGGCATAAAGGCCGATCGACCATGGATCGTCCGGAAGTGGCCCGGTCATTCCAGCCGCCCGATCTCGCGCCGTCCAGAGCACCACCGAAGCTTGTAAGTCTCGATCCCGCGGAGATAGTCGAACTCCGCCAGGCCCATCGCGCACGCTTCGCGCACCGCGGCATCGGCCATCAACATGCCTGGAGAGAAAGTAGCGAAAGCCGACAGGAAACCCGCATTCCAGTTCCCCAGGCTGTCGGCACCCAGCATGCAGATGTTCAGTCCGATCAGTTGCTCCCCGGCCCAGAGGCCGAACAGCGGCGCTGTGCCCTCGCGCCACAGCGACGGCAACGCGGCGGTGACGAAAGCGCGGGCCGCCGGATCGCGCAGGAACAGGCTGCGCTCGCCAAAGCGCGCCTGCTGCATCTCGAGAAAGAACGCGCCGGGGTCGATCGCTGCGTCGCGCACCGGATCGAGCCGGCAGGCACGAACGCCGTTGCGCGCCGCGCGACGGGTGACCAGTGCCAGCTCGCGCTGGAAGCCGGGGCTTCGCGCGGCGAACCAGCCATCATAGCCGATGGAGAGATCGGCAGTCGGGCAGATGAATTTCTTCTCTACCAGTATCGGTACCCGGGCTTCAGCCATCGCGCAGTTCGAATCGGCGCGGATGCAGGTGAGATCGAGGCTCGGAAAGCGGCGGCGCGCAAACCTCATGAGCAGCCGTGCCGCGGCCATGTCGGCCTCGGCCACGACCAGATCGTTATAGTCGCTCAACACCGTGGCGAAGCGCACCGTTTCGTCCTGCGCGTGTCGGGTCAGCGGGAATATCCCGGCGAGACGCCCGCCACGCCGCGCGACGATCACCAGCGGCGACAGGTCCGGCCAGGCATCGAGCGCCGCCAGGTACCAAGTCGGGCCAGCGAAGGCGCGGTTACAGCGCGAGCGTTCGAGCAATGCACGCCATTCAGGCGCGATCGCCTCCACGGCGTCGCGCCGGTCGAGAATCTCGCAGGAGAGTGCGCCGGTAACGATCTCCAGGTCCGCCGCGACCACCTGTCGCTCCGCGTGGATCAGCGTGGCCAAGCCAGCCACCGCCGGCGGAGGGCTCCCTTCCCGCTCGTTCCAGACGACGGATCGGGCGGAAGGCAGGGTCTCGATCTCTCCCTTCAATGCGGCGTCCCGCAACAACGCCATCATCGCACCGCCGGTCAGGCGATAGCGGCTGGGAACACCATCGAGGAACCCCGACGGATCGATACAGGATTGCACCAGCAGGTCGAGTTGGCTCGTCCCGATGGCCGCGCGGCTCATCAGATGAGCCGGTGGACCACCATGCAGCCGCGCGCCGATTTCCACCAGCGCCGGCCCTTCGACGTCGACGATCACCTCGCAATGCCCCGCCCCGTGACGAATCTCCAGCGCGTCCAGAACCCGCACCGCGAAGGCGAACAACATGTCGGCCAGCGGCCCCTCCGACGGCAGCAATTCCTTGGTGGACAGCAGGCCAATCGATTCAAAGCCCGGTACCGGCTTGCCATAAATCCACAGGGCCGCAAGGCGATGGCGCCCGTCATGGCTGACGGTGTCGATGACAAATTCCCGCCCGGCCAGGAATTCCTGCGCCAGCACGGTGTCGTTGCGAAAGCCCATCTGGTCGACATGGTCATGAACCGCATGGAACGCGCGCGACACCTCCTCCCGCGACGCGCACAGGCGCACACCCTCCGATCCCTTCGACCAGCGCGGCTTGAGCACGACCGGCCATCGGCCATCTTCGTCGATCCAGGCCATGATATCATGCAGCTTGCCCGACTCTATCTGCCGCGGCACCCGGATACCGCGCGCGCCGACCTCCTCGATCATGCGTGCCTTGTCGCGGCGAGCCTCGCTCAGACGCGTACCGTTGCCGGCCAAGTCCAGCGCCTCGCTCAGGCGATCGGCCAGCATCACGCCCCGCTCCGACCCGGCGATCACATGATCGACGTGAAGGTCCCGCAGGGCGGCCACGGTCTGCGCGATATCGTCGTACCAGGGCAGCACATTGCTGAAGTTCGCCGGGTCGAAGGAAGCAGCCTCCGCGCTCGGTATCGCCGACGTGCTTTGGACCATCACCGCCTCGACGCCATGGTCGGCAAAAGCCGGCGCGAGCATCGAGCCTGCATCATAGGGATCGACGATAGCCACTACCCGACGGATCACGGGCGGAATCAGCCGCTCTTCCGGACGGCGACCCGCCAGACGCTCTTCACCGGCTGACCTTCCGGATCGAGCCGCGTCACCGCCTCGATCCCGATCGGCAGCCAGTCGGCGAGCAGGGTCTCGCAATAGTCGCGGCTGAAGAAATGCATGGTCTGCCCGCCGGCCAGGACATAGGATCGTGGCCCCAACTGACGCTCGGGCGGTTGCACGGCCAGCCGTCGTTCGAGATCTTCCGTGGAATTGGCATGGAAGAGGAACAATCCGCCCGGCCTGAGGCAGCGCTCGACCTCATCGACGATGCTCCGAAGCGCGGCATCCGCGAACGAATGCAGGACGAGATTGCTGATCACCGCGTCGAAGCTGCCATCCTTACAGGGCAAGGGCAGTCCGATATCGCCCTGGCGAAAATCGACCGTCAGGCTCTCAGCCTGTGCGAGCCTGATCGCCTCGTCGATGGCGACCTGGGCATAATCGAAGCCCTGGACGCGATATCCGCGACGCGCCAGGGCGAGCGCGTCATATCCGGTGCCGCACCCGAGATCGATCACGTCGCGGCAGCCATGGCTTTCCAGCAGCGGCAGGAACGGTTCGAGCCACTGGCTCGACCGGTCCGGATCTCCGACGGCGAGGATCGCGCTATGCCGCCTGTCCCATACCTCTGCTACCGCATAACGTTCGTCAGTCGTCATGATGAACGAAGATCCTTTGTCGGTCGACAAGAGCCGCGCTACATTCTCTTTCAAACGAATTACGGCCCGCCGGAGAAATCTTCAATGGATCGGACAGTGACAGAACTCCCCATTCCGGTTCGATTCATCATTCTCAATGCAACCAGAACCGGCAGTAATTTCCTGTGCACGGTACTGAACTCTCATCCCGACATTCTTTGTCACCATGAAATCTTCAATCCGCACGTGATCGGCGTGGCGCGGCACCTTCAGGACAGCGATTTCCGGCTGGGCAGCATGGAGGAGCGGGAAAGCGACCCGGTGGAATTCCTCGATCGCGTCTGGCGCACCAATCTCGGCCGGGCAGCGGTCGGCTTCAAAATGTGCCTGTGGCAGCATGAGGCAGCCTATCGGGCGGTGCTGCCCGATCACGGGGTACGCAAGATCCTCCTGAAGCGGCGCAACCGGGTCAAAAGCTTCGTGTCCCTGCTGCTGGCCCGGCAGACCGGGGAATGGGTCGTCTATGACGATCGCGGCGCACCAGCGCCTCGCCCCCGGGTCCATGTCGACCCCCTGGCTCTAATGGAGAATATCGCGCTGCATGAGCGCTTCTATGCCGAGACCGAGCGCAGCCTGAACGAGACCGCGCAGGATCACGCCCTTCTCTGGTATGAGGACCTGTTTTCCCCAGAGGGGATCGAACCCGCCCTCGCCTTTCTCGGCGCTGCCGGCCGACCTGCCCAGCCGCAGGGCCAGACCTGGAAACTGACTCCGGTCGCCCTGCGTGAAACGATTTCGAATTTCGACACGCTCAGCGAGGAATTGCGAGGCAGCGACCTCGAAGCCGAACTACATGAACTGGGGCGCTGAGCGAGGCTAGAGAGAGTCGAGATATCGGGCGAAATGGCCGGCATCGGTCTCCGGGAGGAATCGGAGCGCAGCCGTGCGGGACGCGAACGAGCAGCGCCGATACGCCTCGCCATCCGATAACAGCGTGCCCAGAGCAGTCTGCCAAGGCGCGATATCCTGCGGCGGCGCTACATGGCCAGCCTCGGTTCGCCGAGCAGGTTCGACCGGCAGGGTGAAGTCGACGCCGAGCTTCGCTTCGGGCTGGCCGCCGAGATTGCCGGCGAGAACCGGGATGCCGCGCAGCATTGCATCAATCGCTACGTAGCCGAAGGTTTCCGGAACCAGCGAGGGCGCCACGAGGATACGCGCGCCGCGAAGGACGATGCCGACATCGTCAGCCGGATCGAGCACCGTCATGTTCGGCAGCAGCGACAGGTTGCGCAGCACGGTCTCGTCCGCCCCCCAGGTCGGCACCGCGGCGAAAGGCATTTCGGGGAACAGCCTCGCCAGCTCGAGGAAGATCGGCAGCCCCTTGAGCAGGCAAGGGTTGATCATCGTCACGGAGCCGTCGACGTGCCGGTCCGGGGTTTCGAACGGCCCGTCACCGAACACGGGAAAGCGCAGCAGGACTGAATCCAGGTCACCATAATCCCGAAGATAGGCGCGGCTATGCTCGCTCACCGCGACTATGCCCCGGACGCGTCGCAGCCTTGCGTGCTGTTCGACATTCCTCGCCTCAGCTTCCGGACCGAACGGCAGATGGAAATGCGTATGAACCAGCGCCACGACCCGGTCCGGAGCGCAGGCAAGGGCGATGTCGAGCAGCATCGCCGGGCGGTCGTCGGATACGAGAATCCAGTCGGGTCGCGTATCGCGGATCACTGCGCCGATCCGCGCAGCAGCGTCAGGATCGTCGAGATCGAGCGCCTCGACCCGCACACCCTGATAGCGATAGGACATGCCTCCCGCCGCGTCAGCTTCGACGGCGATACCCTGCGCCGTCAGCGCTTCTGCACTGAATCTGCCAGCGAGAATGCGGCGCTCGCGAGGCATCCGGGACACTGCATGGCATTCGAAGCCCCGCGCCGCCAGCGCGGTCAACAAAAGCCGATTGGCCTTGTTGCCCCCGCCATAGGACGGAAAATACACGGCATCCTGCAGCAGGAGTATTCTGGCGCTCATTCCCTGCAGTACGCTCCGGTGGGCGCATTGCGGTCAAGCCATGTTTAGCGGTCAAAATGGGGGCATCGACTATGTTCCTTCCCCGGATACACTTTAGCATCGACAGTTGAGGGAGAGGCGTGTGCGCGACCTGATCTGCGGATTGCTCGGTTCACCACTGGAAACGACAGGCACAAGGGAGGCAGCAGGCCGGGCTCGCGATCTCACCGTTTCATGGCTGCGCTGGCATTATTTCGGCGAGATCATCGAAGATACCGACCTCAGCCGGCTTCTCTTCCGGGCAAGAGCGGCGGGCGCCCGCTATTGCCTGGTGCAGGGCTACGGACATGTCGTCGCCGAACATGCCGGCCCCAATGGCGGCAAGGCCCGCAGTTTCTTCGACGCGCTGGAGGAATGGACGGAGAACCGCGACTTCATCATCGCCGGCGTTCCCAATCGCTGCCTGCTGGTCGACCTCAATGCCTGGACGCAGCACGGCGAACCAACCGACGCTATCGCGATTCCGTTCGGGCCCAACCTCGCAGGCCATCTGATCGACCTGCGGCCGGACCTTGGCGACGCCGCGAACTTCCTGGCCTTTCTTGACGACATGTCGGAAAAAGCCGGTCGCGGCGTGTTCGTCCTGAACTATGAATCCTACGACGATGTCGCCGACCCGCCCCCCGGCTTCACCGCGCCCGTCTCCACACTGTATTGCGTCGCCGCCGGCCTCAAGCCGAACCGTATCCTGGCCACGCACGGGATCGATGCGGACACCAGCGTCGTCTTTTTCGACTATAGTACGCAGGCACTGGATTTCAGGCGGCGGCTCGACGCCGAATGGAACGGTCGCGACTATCCCGGCTTCCTGCGCAACCTGTTCGAGCAGCAGAATGGCGCCCATTATTATCTGTGGCCCGGTGCCTCGCCGGATAACATGGAATGGGCCGAACTGGAGCGCTTATGGTCGGCAGAACTGGCGCGCTGGGGCGGCGCTGACAGGTTCGAGGGCCATTGGCGACAGTTCCGCGAGTTGCGACGCGACTATCTGCTCTGCAACATCCTGGAGGCCGATGTCCTGCTCGAACGAATCCAGGACGAGCCCGGCTCGCTGATCTGGTGGAGCAACGCCTTCTGCACCATCTTCAGCGCCACGCATTACAGCCTCGAACAGAAACGCCGGATCTATGAGGACTGGATTATCCGCCTCTCCGAAGCGGCGCCGGGTATCTTTCTGTACGGGTCGGACCATAGCAACAGCAGCGTGAACGCCATCACCGCGCGCGACTATCGCGATCGCTATTTCGCGCATGGCGGCGATCCCCTTCTTGCCCGCGCCTTCCATCGCCACTCGATCAGGTTCTGACTCAATAAAACCCCGCCGCGAACCGGGTTCGCGGCGGGGCAAGGTCAGGCAGCGATCAGCGGAACACCACCGTGTTGGGGAAGACATGGCTGACGCTGGTGCCCTGGGTACCATTGAAGTCGCCATGGCAGCTGAAGCAATTGTTCGCCGTGGCGTTCGGATCGGGGTTGCCCGGCCGCACCTGCTGGAAGGTCTCCATGGTGGTGTTCGCGGCAAACTGCGACCCGATCAGCTGGTAACCCGGCTGCGGGGGGATGATCCGGTTGCTCCAGATCGCACCCACCAGGAAATAATTGGCCAGCGCCTTGCCGGTACCGCCCGAAGCGGCCAGCTTCGGCTGAAGCGAGTTCATCAGCGAGACGAGCAGGGTGTTGTTGAGCACGGCCGGATCGCTGAGTGACGGTGTTGCCGGCTGCTGGCTTCCCCATGGATTGAGGCGCGCCACGCTGGTCGCCGTCAACGTCTTGCCGGCCGCCACGATGCTGCTGTCGTCGCCCGACGACGCCGTCTCGACGATCACATCAGGCGCGGTGGCGGCTCCCTTCTGCCCGTTGTAGAAGATCGACGGCTGGCTGCTCGTCGTGCTGAAGGTGACGGTGTTGAGGCAGGTCGTCCCGCCCTTGCACGCCTTGGTGGCCGGATCGTAATTCTGGTTGAGATAGGAATAGGTCGCGTCCGGGCTGTTGAAGTTCGATTCGAACGTCGCCCAGACCATCTCCGGATGATGGTTGACCGATCCAACCACATGCATGCCGACCATCGCCAGCGTGCGCGTGACCATGGTCGTGCCGTCCCAGCTCAGCACCAGCTGGTTCTTGGCGTTGAGCGCTTGCGTGAAGGCGGGCACATCCGACTTGATCTGGATGAGGCTGCTGGCCTGCGCTGGCGTGATGTAAGCGGTATCGATCCAGGCAGTCTTCACCTCGATCGCGAGCTGGCTCAGATTGGGAAGAGTCTTGCCCGAGGCCTTCTGGATCTCCTTCGCCTGGTCGAGCGTGATCGGGAAATTCGTCTTGTTCGGGCCCGCATTATAATAGGGCACCTTGCGCCAATGCTCCTTGAGCGCGGTGAAGACGTCGTTCTCCTGGATCGCGTAATAGACGACCGGATAGGTCGACAGGCCGGTCTTGCCGGATACCGGGATCGGCTTTCCATTGACGATCAGCACGCCGCCGCCCGCCTGGCCGGTCGAACCGGTATCCCCCGCCGGACCACCCACGACATTGTTGGTGCTGCCGGCCGACTTGAGCAGCAACACCTTGGGCTTGTTGACGCGGACCCGGAACGATACATTGGTCTTGTTCTGTGCATCCAGGCCGGTGCTGTTGACCAGTTGGAAGGCGCCCGTGCTGATGTCCTCGACCGCGTTGTCAAACTTGGGCGAGAACATCAGCAGGTTCCCGCGCACATCCTTGGTCGTCAGCCAGAGGAACATCTGCGACGACCATTTGTAGAATGCGCAGTCGGACGAGGGATCGAAGCTGGCGCTGTCCGGCGGGGCAAAATTGCTGCCCACTTTCCAGGTGGCGAATTCAGCGCTGGTGACCGCGCACAGCGGTGCCGGCCCGACGGGTATCTGGGACTGGACTGAGGATTTGGCCGCGACGCCTGCAAACAGAAACAGGCACCCCGACAATAGCCATTTGCTCGGTGTCATTTCGCATGCTCCTTCAAGAATCGGAAAATACCGGGAACGCCAACAACATTGGGAAATCGCCGGGCAGGACTATGAGCCCCCGTCACCGACCCGCTGGGTCATCGCGCGATAGACGTTGCGCACCGACAGATCCTCGACCGCCACAAGATAGATCCCGCCGTCATAGGATGAGGCGACCAGCCTCTCTCCGGAGCGCGACAGCGAACTGATGCCGTTCGCGGCGATCGTGTTGCGCGTGACCCGGCCCGTGCGCAGGTCGGCTTTGATCAACGCCCCCCAATAGTCGCCGACGATCACCGTATCCGCCTCCCAGAAGCAGAGCGATTTGGGAGAGCGGCGGCCAAGCTCGATCGAATGGGTCAGCCGGCCATCCGCCACATCATAGACGTTCAGCGTAAAATCGCGCGACGCGCTGGCGATACGGTCGCCTGTGGGGGAAAGATCGACATCGTCGACGATGGCGGTGTGCCCGGGAAAGCGCTGCAGGATCTCACCGTCCAGAGTCCAGGACAGGAGCCCGCCATCGGCGCTGCAACTGACGCCCAGCGGTTCGTGCGGATGCAGCCGCAATGCCTTCACCGCACCGTCGTGCAGCGTGTGGACCAGCACGTCCCTCCCGTCAGGGGATACACGGACGATCGCCCCGCTATAGCATGCGGCAAACAGCGCGCCCTCATGGCCCTCGCACTGCGCCACCCGGATCGAGTTGATCGGCCCCTGCCCCAGCGCCACTTCGACGGTGTTTTCCAGACCGGCGCCGGCAAAGACGTGCAGCTTGTGATCGTGCGTGCCGGCGACGACCCGGCCAGTGCCCGGATCGCGTGTCACCGCATTCATCAGCCGGCGCCCGCCAGGAGGCTCCGTGCGGGCGGTCAGGCTGGCTTCGCGATCCGTCAGATGGATCAGCCGAACCATCCCGTCGTCGGCGACCAGCGCAACGCTGCCGTCCGGCGCCGCGGCGGCTTCGTTGAAACAGGCATTGCCCTGGTCGCCCGGGGCACCGCCCACCTCCCGGACGATCAGGCCCGACGCAGCATCCCATTGCACGACGGTGCCATCGAAGGTTCCCGCCAGGATCGACGCGCCGTCGGGCGACCAGCCGAACGACCGCTCCCATTTCGAGGGATGGTTCTCCAGGTTCACCTTCGGGCCAAAGGACGACGCATCCCAGATGGTGATGCGCTGGTCATAGGCGCAGGACAGGATGTCGCCATTGACGGGGGAGACCGCCACCTTCTTGATGCCCGAACCATGTGCCTCGATCGAGGCCAGCGCCGTACCGTCGCGGCTGTCGAACACGCGGATGACACCGTCGTCGCACCCAAGCACCACCCGGTGGTTCAGCATGTCGATAGCGCAGGTGTCGGTCTCGGTCTCGAACGGCCCCCAGGTACGGATCAGCGCGCCGGTGACGAGATCCCATTGCCGCAGGGTCATGTCGTCGCCCGACGAATAGATCAGCCCGTCACGGCAGGCGACCGACAGCACGTCCTTCTCATGCCCCTCGATCGTCCGCCGGATCGCGCCGGTGACGAGATCCCAGACGATGATCCTCCGATCGCGCGAGGCGGAAACGCCGGTGGTGTCGTCGACGAAAGCGAAGCCCTCCACGTCGTCGCTATGCCCGCGCAACACCAGGGCCAGCTTACGACCGATCAGGTCCCAGATGTAGATGTCATAGTCCGAGGAGGAGGAGGCCGCTCTGCTACCCGCCTCATCGACCGTGACATGGTTGGCGAGATGCCGATGGTAACCGAGCAGATTGACGGTGGCGGCTTCGAGATCGAACAGCGCGACCGCCCCGTCATAGGCGACGGCAACCGCGGCCGCACGGCCCGGGATCGCGGCGACGGAGGTCACCGGGCCGCGATGGCGGGTGAAGCTGTCGGCCACGATCGGGGAAAGATGGGCATTGAGCATCGGTGTCGCTCCAGCGGCTAGAATCGGAGGAAACGGAGTTCGGGAGCGTCCCGGCGATAGAGATCGTCCAGAAGCGCGGTTCCCCGCAGGGCTCCGGCCAGTTCGTCGAAATTCTCGACCACCGCGCCCAGTTCGGCCGGACCGCGCTTGTGGCTCGCCGCCGGCAGCGACAAAGGCGCCTCGACCCCGAGAAAGGAGAATATCCTGCCCATCTCCCGCCGGTCCCCGAGCGCTTCATACTGGGTGTCGAGCCATGTCTGGCCCGTCTCGCGGAGGACGGTTTCGAGCGCTGCATAATAGGCCGCATTCAGCCCGCTGTGCCGGATCAGGTCGGCCGCCTCGACATGAAGCGCCGGGACTGCCGCCTCGGCCCGCGCGGCGAAACTCTCCCAGATGCCGGTAAGGCGCGCGATTTCTTCGGATACATAGGTCCGCACGCGATTGCGCCGCCTCAGCAGGATTTTCCGGACTGAAGGATCGCGCAGCAGGAAATCGACGGCGTCGTCATTCTCGTCCCGGTTCATCTTGAAGCCGACTACCCGCATACTGCTGCCGGCCGCCCAGACGGAGTTGATAAAACCCGCCGGGTCTTGATCGCGTGCGGCAACGCTGTCGGAGAGGCCACCCCGTCGATGCCAATCCCTCGCCCAGTGGATGCCGCCTGGGTTGAACAGGCCGTGATGACACAGGATATCGGAATGAGCGTTCAGCAGGCTGCACAACAGGTTGCTGCCCGTCCTTGGCGCCGCGAAAACGACGAACCGGGTGGCCCTATCGCTCTTCATCCGGCAGCCCTCATCTCGCCCCCCATTCTCGGCACCCCGGATTCAAGCAGGAATCCTTCACCAAAGGCGCTGGCGTGCAAGGTGGCAGGCAGGGCGCCCAGGGTATCGCGGGCGCCGCGATCGGCTGCTTCGGCCGTGCCCGCACGGACGTAGATCGTCACCCTGTCGGCGAACCCCTGGCTAAAGAATGATCGCAGCAGCGTCGGGCCGCCCTCCACCAGCAGGCTTTCGATGCCATGGTCATAGAGGGATTCCAGCGGGCCATGCAGGTCATGCCCGGTCATCGCCAGGGCAACCGCGCTCGGGTCGACATGATTGTGCGAGCTGATGACGAAGGCCGGCGCTCCGGGATGCGACATCGCACAGGGGTGCGATCCGGCGAAGATCACCCGGTTCGGTTGCCTTCGCGGCTCGCGACCCAGCTTTTCGGGACGAACGGTAAGGCGCGGGCGATCGATGTTCCATGTCTTCCCGCCCACCGCGATGGCGTCGTAGCGCTCCCTCAGGATATGGACCCTGTGCCAGTCGTCCCCGCAGGAAATATTGCCCGAAATTCCCTGCGGCAGCCGAACGCTGCAAACGTCTTCCGTGGCGAAATTAATATGGATGAAAGGTCGCCGCATTCGCTTCTCCAGTGCTTTTCTGCCCGGAACCACTCATCGGCGAGAGTTGGATTCCAAGGAGAACGGGGTTCGGCAACGATAGGAGGCTGGACCCGGGCGAGACTTGAAGCCGGAAGCGCTTCCCAGGCTCAAAACCCGACCGGCCAGCGTGCGCGACGTGAGGGACAGGTGACGCGGCGACGATCAAGCGTGGATGGCCCCGCCGGCGAAGAATTGCCCCACCAGCTACCTGGCGCCCCCCCGCCGCAGATGCATGACGGGCAATCCACCTTAATCCATGCGCTGCGACAGCGCCGACGATGTGCATTAGACATCCCTCCACCGCGCGGAAGGTGAATAGCATACGGAGAATAGGGCGAAAGATGTGTTGCAACCATTTTAGAATGAAACTCCGGATTCATTCGCATGCGTAACATCCAGAAACGATATTTCCTCCATACGGTGTCAACCTGAACTGGTACCGTTCCGGTTTAATCGCTTTATAACGCGAATTTTAAAGTTGCCGCAGATGGAAAGCCCGAGGCCATTTCGTCCTGAGCATTTTGTTAACTGGGGTTAGCCCGCCACATCACGCTTGCGGCGTTCAAATCCGCCAGCCCTCGGGGCGACTTTTCCTCTGACGCACCGAACTGACGCATGGGCGATTTTTACGACGATCGCGAAAAAAGTTGCGGATTTTTCATTCTCGGCCAGCTATCGGTGCCGCAGCGATGAAGAATCGCGTTGTCGTCCGAGGAATCGCAAGACCGTGCAGGCCATGATGGCAGTGACGAAGAAAACAGCGGCTTACGCCCTGTCTTCGTGCGCCCGAATGCCTGGCGTCCCCGCCTGCGCCTCGATCCGACTTATTACCCGGACCCGAATTACGACCGGGCAGATCTCCGCGATCTGATCCCATCGGTCTCAGGCGCTGGCGCGGGACGCATCCGCCACGCCGCATACATAATTCAGTGTTTTCCGGAGCTACCCCACATGGATTTTTCTCGTGCGCATGATGCGCATCCGCCCGAGCAGGTCGTGCGCCTGCAGGATTCCGCCAGCGGACTGGACGGCGTCATCGCGCTTCATTCCACCCTGCTCGGCCCGGCTGCCGGCGGATGCCGGCTATGGACCTACCCCGATTTCACCGAGGCGACCCAGGACGCGCTCCGCCTCGCCGAAGGGATGAGCTACAAGAACGCGCTTGCCGGCCTGCCGCTCGGCGGCGGCAAGGCAGTATTGCGCCGTCCCGAGGGCGATTTCGATCGCGCCGCATTGTTCCGTGCCTTTGGCGAGGCAGTGGAGGAACTGGGCGGCCGCTACGTCACCGCCGAGGACGTCGGCACCACCGTCGGCGACATGACCGAGGTCGCGCGGCACACCCGTCACGTTGCCGGCCTGCCGCCCCGTGACGGGCGACCGGGTGGCGATCCGTCGCCCTGGACAGCGCTGGGCGTCTTCCGCGCCATGCAGGCGGCGGCCGAACATCGCCTCGGACGCCCGGTCGGCGATTGCACCGTCGCGATCCAGGGCCTCGGCTCGGTCGGCGCGTCTCTTGCCGATTTGCTTCATCAGGCCGGCGCAAGACTGATCGTCGCCGAACCGCGGTCAGCGGTCGCTGCGGCAGTCGCGACGCGGACGGGCGCTGAAGTCGCTTCGCTTGGTGCCGTGCTCGAGGCGCGTTGCGACATCTTCGCTCCCTGCGCACTGGGCGGCGTACTCAACGCCCGGTCGATCCCGAAACTGCGCGCCGCGATCGTCTGCGGTGCGGCGAACAACCAGCTCGGATGTGAGGAGGATGGCACCGCGCTGGCCGAGCGCAGCGTGCTCTATGCGCCCGACTATGTCGTCAATGCCGGCGGGATCATCAACGTCTGCGCCGAGTATCTCGGCTGGGATAGCGACGAGGTCGCCGCCCGCATCGACGCGATCCCGGACCGCCTCCACCAGGTCTGGACGGAAGCCGAGCAGGTCGGGATCGCGGTCAACCTGGCGGCAGACCGGCTCGCCCGCGCGACGATCGCGCGCGGCAGGGCACCGGCGATGGCAGCGCCGTGATGGAGCCGCCACGTCCCGTCGCACGATACCGGGTCCAGGGCGTCGACGATCCCGAACTGATCCCACGCGTGTTCGGCCAGTTCGCGCGGCGCGGACTGGTGCCCGCCTTCGCGCTGATCCGGCGCTCTGCCGGCCTGATCAGGATCCAGATCGAAGCAATCGATGTCGATGCCTATGGTGCGCGCATTCTGGCTGAAACCTTGCGCGCCCAGTTCCTGATCGAGGAGGTGACGCTGGATTTCGAGACGCCGGGATAGAAGGCCTCTCCGGAGTATCCGAAGGCTGCGGGTTTCCGCGGCCTTCGCCTTCGGGCTGGATCGGCGACGATCAACGCCGCAAACCTCAATCCAGCCCGACCTTGCCCGGCGCCCAATACGCCTTGGTGCGAAGTCGCGAGGAAGATACACCGGCCGCCTTCAGGACGGTGACGATCCGCCTGATCGCCGGTGCCCGCCCCGTCAGCACGAATAGCGAGGCTCCGGTATCGAGAGCAGCAAGCTGCAGGGCTAAAGCTTCCAGATGGGCGTCGTCCTCCGTTCGCTGAACCAGTGTACCCCCCTCCCCGCCGATCCGTTGCAGCACGTGCCGGCATTCATCCGGCTCGGAGACTTCGAAAAACAGCCTGGGAGGCTCCACTCCCGGACGCCCGGCCAGCGCAGCAGCCAGGCCGAACGATGTCTCGTCGCCAAACACGACAAGCGGCGTGGCAGGATCCCCAACGTCGAGCGAACGCCGCGGTCCGAAAAATTGGCAGGTATCGCCGGGCGCCAATCCCGTTGCCCATTCGCTGCCCGGCCCCTCGCCATGCGACCAGGCCAGGAGGCGTGTACGCCCCTGCTCCGCATCCCATGACATAGGCGTAAAGGTCCGCGCGGTAAGGAGACCGCCGAGTATCACCTGAATCTTGTCGCCGGCGGTCCAGGCCACATGCCTGAATGCCTCGCCCTGAAGGTCGATCAACCGAAAACGCGGCGACAGGGGCTCGACCGCGGTGACCGTCGCCGTGCGGGTCAGCCATTGAGTCAGCGCCTTCTCGATCCGGTTCGGTCGCGTCGCGCGAAAACGGCGCGAAGCCGTGTCAGACGCAAACGGGGAGTCAGTCATTGCGGTCGTCCTTCCATTGCAGCCATTGCCATGATGCGCGCTGAGACGAGTGCGCACCCGAGCGCTGCCTCGATTCCTCCGGAACCGGGATTTCGGCACGGTGCGATACGGGAAAGGTCTTCCGGAAATGCCAGAAGCCGACACAACAGCCGTTCGTCAGCCGATGGCGCAAGCGGACATCCGGTGCAAAGCGATCGGTCGAATCGGCTTTCGCACAGCGTCATCACGCTATCGAAAGTCGGCGCGAGCATGTCGTATCCATGGGAGGCGAACAACGCGTACAATACGGGTTGCACCGGATCACCGGCATTCCTCGCCTCGCGCCAGAGTCGCGCCGCCTGCATCACCATCGCCTCGGGCAGGACAGGCGGCGCTACCGCGCCGGCAATGGGCATATGCATCATGACACCCTCGGCATCAGCCGGTCGGCCTCGCGGCAATAATCGTCATACGCTGCGCCGAAGCGCGCGCGCATGAGGGCCTCCTCCCTCGGCACATGGATCGCGCCCATGGCCACAAAGACCGCAAGCCAGGCGGCCGGGGCCCATCCGCTTTCGACCCCGCGTGTTGCGGCGAGAACGAGCAGCGCGAAGGCGAGGATCGCGAACGGGGCTGCCGTTACGCCAGCGACGGCTCCACTCTCTCGACGCATGAGACTCTCCTGCCGATCAGTCCGAGGAGAAGCCTTTACACAATTGCAAATAATTCTCAATCGCAATTGTGTAAAGGGGAGGCAGAGGAAGGCGTCTTCGCGCCTGACGTCCGGCGCTATAGAATCCAGTTATGACCGCTCAGGACTGGCGGAAGACCGCGATGCGCGGCAGAGAAGGCCGATGTCGCCAATCCCCCTTCCGTCCGACGGACTGCGCATCGAAACATTCTCAGGCAGTACAAACGAAGCGCTCGCGCTGCTCCTCCCGCTCTGCGGGGTGGTATTCGCCACCTTCGATCCGGAGTATCTCGCCAGCCGGTTGCCACACGTCGCCGATCCGCATCTGCTGCTCGCGCGGCGCGGGGATGATACGCCCATGGGGTTCAAGCTCGGCTATCGACGCGGGGGCGGGCTGTTTTACAGCTGGCTTGGTGGAGTCGCGCCGGAGGCGCGGCGCATCGGCCTTGCTGCGCGGTTGATGGAGCGCCAGCACGAGGAAATCAGGGCTCTCGGATATCATCATGTCGAGACCCGCACGCGCGCGGAGAACAACTCGATGATCTTGCTCAACCTGCGCCATGGCTTCCATGTCACGGGTTTCGAGATCGATGCGCGCGGCGCCGCAGTAGTGACCCAGCGCAAGATATTGGCGGAGTAGCACGGGACCAGACTTGGTCCCGTGCTTCCCGATTGCCGGCTCAGCGAGCAGCGGTGATGATGATCTCGACCTTGTAGTCGGGCGTTGCGAGCTTCGCTTCGCCGGTGGCGCGTGCCGGGGCGTCCTGCCCATCGACCCACGCATCCCACACCGCGTTCATCTCGCCGAAATCGCCCATGTCGGCGAGCCAGATCGTCGCCGCGAGGATCTTCGACTTGCTGCTTCCAGCACGCGCCAGCAGCTCTTCCACCTGGGCGAGGATCGCCTTGGTCTGCTCGGTCACGCTCTCGCCCGGTGCGCCGACCTGCCCTGCGAGATACACGGTATCGCCATGGACCACGGCCTGGCTCATGCGAGCCCCTGCGTCGATGCGAGTGATGGTCATGCTTCAAATCTCCCGGCGCCTGGGGGGCGCTTGCCTTGTGAAACGGTCGATCGCGCGGTCTCCCGAGTCGATCGCGCGCTGCCTGCCGGAGATGTCGCCGAGGTGCAACGTCCCTGGAACGGATCGCGCGGGAATGCCCGTTATCGCCCACGTCCCAGGATCGGCCGCGCCATGTCGCGCAGCGAGAGTTGGTCGAACTTCAGCCGCGCCGTGATGTACGGCCCCTGCCGCGTCCAGCGCGCCTCCTCGAAATCACGGTCGCGATAGCCGGTGATGTTGTAGCCAGCCGTGAACCAGAGATTCTTGCCCGGCGACACACCAACCGATGCGCCGAGCGACAGCTGCGCCGTGCCGCTGGTCCAGCTATGCTGCATGCTCGCATTGCCACCGATATCGAGGTGCGCGGTCACGTCCTTGCGGATCTCGACCCCGACCACGTCGAGGAACCCATCGACCCGTTCGTCGGCGTAGCGCCCGCGGACATATTTCGCGCCGTAATAAACACTCGCCTCGAAGCCATGACGCCCTCCTTCGCTGCCGGTGCGATAATTGACCGCGACATTGTTGATTGCCCGGAACGTGGTGTTCGTCCCTTCCGCGAAGGTCGGCACGGCCAGCGCGTTGCTGGCGCTGATCCCGGCGCCTGCGCCTTCCTGGCGGAGCTGAAAGCGTTCCAGCAATGACCAGCGGCTATCGAGCGGACGCACCGCCAGCGCGACATCTGCGTCGATCGAGGAAGCGACCGCGCCGCTCGCCTCGCGGACCCGATAGGCCCGGATACTGGAGGCAATCGTGCTTCCCTGACCAAGCGTCCGCAGCAGGTTACTGGTCACGCCCCAGCGTCGTTCGCGCGTGCCGGTGCGGTACTCGACCCGCCCGTTCCAGCTCCACAGCGCACCGCGATAGGTTGCACCTAGCGTGGCGGCGACGAAATCGCCATCGAACCCGTCGCTGCTCAACGAGCCACCCGACGCGACCGGGTGAAACGGATTGACGATATTGCCGCGCGGGATGTGGCCGGACAGCGTACCGCTCGAATCAACCGTCGCGTCGATCGTCCAGCGTTTACCCAGCGGCAGTGACTGACTGAGGCCATATTGAGCGTAGGTGCGCGTACCATTTTCGGCGATCGAGCCTTGGTTGAGTGTGGTCAGTAGGCGGGCCCCGCCCCAGGGTGCGATGTCGAAGCCCAGCCGCCCGGTCCGGGCAGTGAACTTGTCGCCCTTGGCCAGCTCGAAGCCGCCGATCAGCTTCAGCCAGTCGTTGAAGCGCCACGATGCGCCGATCCGCTGACGCGCCGGAAAATCGACGCTCGCATCCTTGCCGCCAAGCGGGACCTGCGATTCCGCGTTCAGTTCGAGCTTGTTCTTGAACAGGTTCTGCGTGCCGCCGAGCGTCAGCAGCCGCGAGTCGAGCGCCGTGCCACCGATCCCGCGATCGGACGCCACCTGCATGCCCGCATATAGCGTGCCGGTCTGGCGGCGATATTCGACCTTGAGCTCACCCGCGATGCGCCGCGCCGCCTCGTCCAGGTCGCTCTGATACCAGGCGGAGCCGGCCAGCGACCAGCGGCCGCCCAGCTTGAGCCTGCCGTCGACACCGATCTTGCGTGTCCCTGCCTCGCCGAGATTCTGCTGGCCCAGCCCAAAGACGCGATCCTGCTGGCGGACATAAGCGAGCATGTCAGCACGGGGGCCATGATGCTCGACCTCGGCGAGCCAGGCCTGGCCCTTGCCGATGCCGTCCCTGCCGCCGGTCGCCGCCTCGGCCCGAATCTCGGTGTTCGCGGTCGCCTTGAAACGCAGGTCGATAGCGGCAACGGTACCGTTCCCGCTTGTCTCGTCCCGCAACAGCGTTGCGCCGATCTCGGCGCGGCCGACCTTCACCGCGGCGCGGCCACCCGCGGCAAGCTTCTTGCTGCCGCCATAGGTTTCATAGTCGGCGACGATGAAGATGGGATTCAGATCGGAATCACGGCTCAGGACCGGCTCGCGGAACCGCAGCGTGCCTGCGACGGGATCGATGTCATAGTCGATGTGGCGAGTCAGCATCTGACTGTTGAGCACGCGATCGGGCCGGAACCGGTCGCGCGTCTCCAGCCGAAGCTTGTCGCTATTGGGTACCAGATTCTGCGCTGACAGACGATATGGGCCGGACAGGCCGTTGCCCTGGATTTCGTCGCGGCCGTAACGGCTGTCGTCATTGGCCGCGAAGGCGGTGAACTGGACCCGATTGCTGGCGAACTCCGCCTTCACGCCGTTCATCGTCCGGCTGTAGCGACCGAGCTTGGTATCCACGAGGCCAGTCTCGAAATCGCCGTACAGCGCATAGAAATCGCGCCGTTCCAGCCTAAGGTAGAGCTTGCGCCGGCTCTGCGCGTCATAGCCCTGCAGGGTTCCGTCACCATAGACGGTGTAATAGCGGTTCGGGTCGATCGTCCCGAGCACACCGCGGTCGCGCAGCCGCTGCTCGTCCTTGTCGCTGTCATAGGCGATGGTCATCAGCCAAGATCCCCTGATCCGGCCCTTGGCATAAAGCGAAAGCTGACCATCGGTAACAACCTCGCCGCGCTTCCCTCGCGCGGTCCGCTCAGCACCGGAGAGAATGTCGTAGCCAAGCGTTCCCTTGCCGAAGCCAACCACGACCCAGTCCTGCGCCGGCGCGGCGAGACGCGCCTTGACCTCACTGACCAGTTCGCGCTCGCGATCGGCCAGCGTGACGGCGATCCGCACCATGCCCGCCTGACGCGTCGGCTGAAGCGCGATGAAGGCAAGCCCTTCGTCACCCACCACCTGAGCGGTCGCCTGGGTGCGTTCGAGCCCCGCGAGCTGGCGGCCCTGCTCGGCGGCGACCTGCTGGGCAGCGCGATAAGGCTGATCGACACGGAACGGGACAATCGTCCCGGCGCGCACTGGCCGCCCCTCGCTGTCGGTCACCCGCACCGCGATCAACGGACGCGTCAGACCGTCCGCGACCAGCCGGGACTTTTCGGCCACATAGGTCGCCCGGGCCGGGGTGTTGGCGTAGTGGACGATGCGGGTCAGCGTGGCGGCCACGCTGCCGTCAGCCCCAAGCACCCGCGCCTCGAGCCGGTTGTCACCATCGATCAGCGCCAGGCCGGTCCAGCGCGACACGGCAACGTTGCGCGCTTTGTCGCTATCGGTACCGTCGAAGCTCAGCGGATCGACCGGCTTGCCGTTCAGCGTCAGCGCCACGCGTTGCGTGACGTCATGACGGATCACCACGCGGACAGCGGGCGCCCGGGGATTGTGGTTCTCGTCCGGGAACAGCCAGCCGACGCCCGGCGTCGCGACCGCGAGCCAGTCGTCGCGATTGCCCGCGGCCTGCGCGTCGCCGAGCGGGGTGATCGGCAGCAGGTCTGCGGCCGCAGCAGCCTTGCCGGTCGGGCGAAGCTGGAAATCGACCCGCTGCAAACTTCCGCCGCCGCCCTCGACATAGCGCGAGATCGGGCTCTGCGCGGCACGCGTGTCGGGGTCGCACACCACCGGCGCGTGCGTCGCAGGCACACTGGCCAGATCCATCTGGACGACATGGGTGCCTGGGGAAACGCCCTCGAAATGATAGAGCCCGTCAGCATCGGTGACCACATAGGTGCCGTCTTCCATCAGCAGCCGGATGCCCGGGATCCCCTTGCGGCCCCGCTCGGGATCATGACAGCCGCCCTCGGTGATCCGTCCGATCACCGTGAAGGCATCGGTGAACAGTGGCGCGCGGATCCGCACCGAGGCGCTGGCGAGATTGCTCGCGGCTGAACCCGGCGCGCTTGCAGCCGCGCTGTTGACCGCCTCGCCCTGGGGAGCACCCGGCACGACCTCGACGAGATAGGTCATCTGCGCGGTCGCTCCGCTGGCGAGCGACGCCAGGGTGAAACTCAGCGTCCGCCCGTCGGCGGAGACGACAGGCTCGGATACGCCACGTGTCGACCCTGTGTGATAGCGCAGTCCCCGTGGCAAGGTATCGGTGAGGCCAACCTTGGTCACCGCGGCGACGCCGGTGTTGCGCAATTCGAGCCGGTACTGCACGAAATCGCCCGGCTCGGCCTCACGCACCGACGCCGTCTTGTCGAGTACCAGCGCGCCCGAGGTCGCCCGGTCGAGCGGGATGTCGATCCGGATCGGTGCCGTGCCCTGTAGGACGAGTACGCCGCCATAGGATGCGTCCTCGATGATGAAACCACCGATCGAATTGGGCAGCGACGCGATCGCAGCGGGCGTCACCACCGACGGCGCGGTATAGCCATCCGGCGGCACGATGCGCAGCCGGTAGCGTCCCGGCGGTCCGAGCGGGAAACGGAAATTGCCGCGACGAAAACGATAGACCTTGCCTCCCGCATCAGTCACCGTCCCGCCACTGACGACGGTCGAAGGATAGGCGCTGACTCCGTCGTCACCGAAGACCCGCGTCGCCGGCGCACCCGTTGAATCGTCGATCAGCGTCACGGTTGCACCGTCGACCAGGTCGCCGGTACGTGAATCGAACACATAGCCTTCGGGATCGAGCAGCAGCGAGGCGGTCGAGGCCAGGCTGTAGTCGCTGCCAGCGAAGTCGAGCACGAGATTGCCGTCGGCGCGGTGAAGGCCGAGGTCGCAGGCGGCGAGTGCGCCATATTGGCCCGTCGCGGGCATGCCACCAGCAAAGACGCCCGTGTTCGGACCAGTCTCGAGCAGCACGACCGTGCCCTGACGGCTCGCGGTATGCTCGGTGATCCGGACGGTCTCCCGTGTCAGCGGATCGCGGTTCTCGCCCGGCGCCTCGAGCACTAGGATCAGCGGGCTGTCGATATCGAGCACGTCGAGCGGTCGGGCGGCTGCCAGCTCGCTGGCTGAAACCGGAGCCGAGGTGAAGTCGGAGCCCGGGCCGCATGCCATGCCTTGCAACGCAAAGCCGGGTGGCAACTGGCGGAAATCGAACCGCGTGGGCAGCTTGCCCAGCACAGTGAAGGATACGGTATTGGACAGCACGACGCTGTCGCCGCCATTCACGGTGCGGGTAAGCGAGGCAGTGTTGCTGATCGTCTGCGCCCGCGCGGTCGCGCCGCAAATGGCAAGCGTCAGGATGACAACCATCGCGACCGCACGCGCGATCGGGGCGAGGAAGCGGAAGATCGCCATGGGCTTAATCCTCCCCGGCACGCAGGAGGGGGCCGCGTACCGGGGAAGAAGACCCGACCCGCGTGGGTTAGTTGAGAACCACGCGGAACGAGGCGGTGAGCGGGATCAACGGCAGCACGCTGCCGAAAGTCGCGCGAACCGTGGTGCCGTCGAACGAGCCGCCATAAGGGTCCGATTCGTCGGGCCCGGTAGTGTCGTCGTCCTCGATCGTGCCGTTCAGCACGCATTGGCCGCCGACCCCGAGCCCGCCGACGGTCAGCGAGTTGGACACATAGGTCGTGTTGGCCGGCACGGCGTCGGACATGCTGACCCCGGTGGCAATGCCGGGGCCGGCATTGCTGACCGTGATGCAATATTCCACCGTGGCACCCGGAATCGCCTTGGGATTCACCAGCAGATTGTACGGATCGCTTACCACCCGCGAGGTCTTGCTGATGGTGACCGCAGCCGTATCGATCGTATAGGCGTCGAACGCAAAAAGCTGGCCGTCGCGCGGCAGGTCGAGCACGTTCGCGCCATCGGCAAAGACGATGTCGACGGTGTTCGGCGAATCCGGCGTCAGCAACGACGTGGCGACCAGATCGGCACCGAGCGTGCCCGCGCCACCGCCGGCCGCGACGATCGCATCCAGGCTGACGATTGCGGTATGGATACCCTGCGTGTTGGGAATGTTGGCGACGATGAACACCGTGACGGTCGCATCGGGCGCCAGTTCGTCGATGAAGGTCGCCGTATCTACACCGGCGTCATAGGTACCATTGCCGTTGGAATCGACGAATACGCGCATGTTATTGACGTTGAAGTCATCGGTACCGAGCAATGGGATCGATACGGTCTGCTGCCCGGGGACGAGACGGAAATCCTGCACCGAGTTGGTCAGGTTGGTCACGGTGAAGGTCGTGACCTGATCGGTCGAACCGATCGCTACTCGCGTGGCCGCGCCACCGACCTCGGCGACCGCCAGATTGACCTTTTTATCGACCAGGAACGTCGCGGTGTTGGACGTGCTGGTCTGCGGCGTGCCACCGACCGAATAGCTCACGCTTGCCTGGTTGGCGATGCTCGTGCCGGCCGGCGTCTCCTGCGCAAAGGCTGGAGTTCCGATCAGGGCAGTGACGGCTGCCCCGCCCAGCAGTTCCAATCTATGAATGAGTTTCATGATAATATTTCCCTGTTATAATAGTTAGTTAAATATAATCATTTCAGAATTGCTCTGAACGCGACCTGCCCAGAGCCGCCAGCGGGAACAGGATCGTTGAGGCGCCAGCGCACCACCCGAACATCCGCGGACAGGGCAGGACGGACCTTGCCGTCGGCAGTGAGGACGGTGAGTTGCTGGAGGCGGCCGAAGCGCGTGCCGTCAACCGACAGCTCGGGCTCGGCGGAGCCCTCTGCCGTTCCGGCATAAACCAGGTTTGCCGGCACCGGATTGGCGATGACGAGGTCGCGTGCCGGTTCGCGGCCGGTATTCCGATAGCTGAGCTGGTAGACGATCCGGTCGCCGGGCGTGACCCGGGCAGCCGGCGCGAGTGTGATCTTCGTGGTGCCGTCAGGCGCAGCCTTGCGCTGCTCGACCATCGCGCGCGCCGTGAGATCGACCGGCTGGGCCAGTGCGGCCGCCGGAATCGCGAGCAGCGCCACAGCGCCGCCTAACTTCATAAGGTGGGACATGATGCTACTCCTCATTGGATGGTGACTTGGAACTGGATCGTGCGCGTCACCGGCGCGGGCACGTCGCCGAGTGCGACGTGGATGGCGGAGCCGTCGAAATCGCCGGTATCGGCGTCGGCGGCGTCAGTCAGTGCGGTGCCGTCCAGGCGGAGGCTGCCGGGCACATAGGCCGTGCCGGGAGGGATGGGATCGGCGACGCGCGCCGCCCGGACGACACCGGTCCCGCCGAAGCGGGATTCGATAGTGTAGGTAACCGTCGCACCACGCACCGGATCGGCGCCGCCGCCCGGCGCGTTGATGCGCTGTGACTTGACCAATGTGATCTGGCCCGTGTCAGTGCCGGGCGCGACGCTGAGCGCAACCGTAGCCGTGGCAAGCCCGCTCGAGGCTCCAACCACGGCGTCGCATCCGGTGTCTCCCTGCCCCGGAAAGTCGCTACCCGGGCGACCCGATCCGGTCGCTGTGCGCGCGGTTACGACAAGCGTAGCACTGGCGGCCGCAGCGCCGCCCCGAACAAGCGCCAGCAGCCGCAGCGATGCGCCGGGTGCGAGCGGCGGCGTAGCGGCGGCAGGATCGATCGCCAGATCGGTCGCGGCATCGAAATGGCCGTCACCGTCCCGGTCCACGGCAAAGCCCTCGACGATGGCCTGGGGCCCGTCGATCCGGCCGCCGAGCAGAAAGGCCTCATGACCATTGCCGGTATTGACCAGCACGAACGGCACCGCAGCCAGTTCATTGGTGGGAATGGAGACAGCGCCCGATCCTGGCGACAGCGTCAGGTCGAGCAGCTCGTCAATGCGGATCGTTGCAACATTGGAATTGAGCGACCCGCCGGCTCCGCCAAGAGTGAAGGCGGTAGAGGCAATATTGGAAACAGAGATGCAGGCAGGCGTAGCAGCGTAAGCAGGCAGGCCTGCAAACAAGATTCCACCGACACCCAGCATCGCGGCAGTTTTCGAACCACCGGGACCTTTCAGCGTCCTACAGTTCCCATACATCTCCATGCACGAGAAGAGCGATTTTTCTGGTTACCATCGATTTAAAGTGATTGTCGAAACATGACATGATTAGACTAAGGTATAATGTTATACGTAATTGTACGTACTTTTAGTAATTTTCCCACATCCTCAGATACACACACCCGCTCATCCTGAGATTGTATGAGTTTTTCCAGGACACTACTCCATTTCGAACTCACATTCCCTAGACCATAGGGCAGAATTCACGTAATGATACCAGCATATGTTGAATGTTGCCCTGAGTATCCGGTGGCGTTTGCAGCCCGAATCTTGATAGCGGACGGCCATCCGCTTGTGCGGGAGGGGCTGGTCCTGGTGGCGCGATCGGTTGCGCCTTCCATCGTTATCGACACCGCCGGCTCCGTCATCGAGGCCGAGGCCCTGGCACATCTCCACCGCAGCTATCGTCTCGCCATCCTCGACTCAGCGCTTCCGGGCTCGTTCGGCTTCTCCGGTTTCCTCCAGATCCAACGACAGCTCGGCCCGGTCCCAATCGTGATTCTTTCCGCAAGTGCGGGCCTGGAAACGGTGGAAACCGCCCGCGCGCTGGGCGCCGTTGGCTATTTCCTGAAAACATGGCCGGTCGACGAACTGACGGCTGCCTTGCGCCGGGTACTTGAGGGGATCGCGGTATTCCCCCTGCCCGGAGCAGCGGCGGACGGACGAGCCCAGGACGCGCAGCGGGACTTGCGAAAACTGTCCGATGCGCAGCTTCGCGTGTTGCTCGCGCTGGCGGACGGTCGCTCGAACAAACAGATTGCAGGCGATCTCGGGGTTACCGAGGCGACGATCAAGGCTCACCTCTCCGCGAGCTTCAGAAAACTGGGCGTACAAAATCGTGCGCAGGCTCTGCTGGCGGTACAACCCCTCCTGCATGGTCGTCACCTGCCTGCAGGCTGACCGAGACATAGTTCGGACGCCCCTCGCCAGCCTGATGCCGATTCCGGCAACCGATATCGAGCCAATCGCTACATTGATCCGGATTTCATCGACAGCGCGAGAACACAGAAACATTGTGAACGTTAACATTCACAATGTCGCTCCAAAACCATGACAAATCAAGCCATTTTGGTTCAATCACTCGCCCGGATTGCACTCAACCTCAATTGACAACGTCAGACATTTTGGTAGCGTTACCATCGAGAGGCACGAAGCCTGCTCGTCAAAAACAATGTCGACGCCTGTCGGAGAGCGTCGTTGAGGAGGGGTGATTATGAAAAGCTTTGGACGTTCGTCGGCGCTTGCGCGCTCCACATCTGCGATCGCTGTGGCCGTGTGCCTTATGATGCCTGGCGCGGCATTGGCGCAGGCCGATCCGGAAAAGACAGTCAACGCGGCCGACGGACAGGCAGGCGATGCCGAGGCGGACATCGTCGTCACCGGCATCCGTGCCAGCCTTGAGCGCTCCATCGCGATCAAACGGAACTCTTCCGGCGTGGTCGATGCGATCTCCGCCGAAGACATCGGCAAATTTCCCGACACCAATCTGGCCGAGTCGCTGCAGCGCATCACCGGCGTGTCGATCAACCGCACGAACGGCGAGGGAGCGCTGGTCACGGTGCGTGGCTTCGGCCCGAACTACAACCTCGTCACACTCAACGGCCGTACCCTGGCGACCTCGATCGTGTCCGTGGTCGGCGGTGACCAGAATGCCGATGGCGCGCAGGGAACGAGTCGTTCATTTGATTTCTCAAATCTAGCCTCTGAGGGTGTGAAAACACTGGAAGTTTACAAGACCGGCAGGGCTGCGATCCCGTCCGGCGGCATCGGCGCCACGATCAATGTCGTCTCGCGCCATCCGCTCGACGGCGCGTCCGGCCTGTCCGGCAGCATCGGCGCCAAGGCGGTCTATGACACGAGCGTGAACGGCTGCCTCGACTGCGGCTCCAAGGTCACGCCCGAAGTCTCCGGCGTGCTCAACTGGGCCAATCCGTCCGAGACGTTCGGCATCTCCCTGTTCGGCAGCTACCAGAAGCGTAATTATACCTCGATCAGCGCGACGTCGAACGACTGGAATATCATTCCGTACAGCACGTTCCTTACGGGTGGGTTCGCGCGAAATGTGCCTGGTCCGATTCCGGGGGCCGATGCGATACCGCAGATCTGCCCCACCAGCACACCTGCTTCAAATTGCACCGTCGTCAACAACGCGCCGAAAAACCCCAATCAACTTGTCGCGATCCCGAACGACAGCCGGTATCACTATGCCGAAGGCACGCGCGAGCGCTTCAACGGCCAGGCCGTCCTGCAATTCCGCCCGACCGACTCCCTAACCCTGACCGCCGACGCGCTGTATGCGCAGAACACACAGCGCGAGACCCGGTCGGATTTGTCCAACTGGTTCAGCCGGCCGTTCGACGTCGTCACCTTCGACGGCAACCCCACGGTCGCCACTGCGACCTATCTTCACGAGGCGATTAATGGCGCGAAGGACGAAGGCTTCGAAGCGCAATCGCGCGCCCAGAAGAGCACGCTTCAGGATTACGGCCTTAACGCCAAATGGGACTTTGCCGAGAATTTCTCGCTGAATCTTGATGGTCACATCAGCAAATCGGACAGCCGGCCGGACAACGCCAACGGCCAGAGCTCGACCCTGGTGGGCATGGGCGCCAACGTCGTTTCGGCGCACTCGGTCGACTATGGCAGTGGCGGCATTCCGCAGCAGAAGATCACTATCAGCAGCGCCGGCAATGGCGCGCTCGATGTCAACGACGTCGGATCGCAGGTCGGCCGTACCAACGCTTCGACCCAGAAACAGACCGTGAAGGAAATCCGGGCTGATTTCGGCTGGGACCTTGGTGGCGGCAGTCGTTTCGACTTTGGCGGTAACTACCGGACCGCGGATATGCGCCAGACCTTCGTTTCCACGCAGCAAACGCTGGGTGATTGGGGCATCACCAATCCCGGCGACGTGAACAAGCTCGCGCCCGGAGCGCTCCAGGCGTTCTGCCTCGAATGCAAGTTCAACCAGTATAATCCAGGCGGCGATCCCGCCTCGCAGCTCGCCTTCCGCGGCAATGCGGCCAATCTCTATTCCATTCTATCCCCTTATTACGCCAAGGCGGGCAATGCCGTCGGCATCACCAGCAACCAGGACAACCGGGTCAAGGAGACCATCTGGGCAGCCTATGGCCAGATGACCTGGAACGGCGAGATCGCCGGGCGCAAAGCCAGCATGGTCGCCGGCGTTCGGTATGAGAGTACCAAATCGACCACGACGTCGCTGGAAGCCGTTCCGGGCGCGATCAACTGGGTGTCGGACAACGACTTCACCGTCGTCATTTCCAATCAGAGCAACTTCATAACCGACAAGGGCAGCTACAATAACCTGTTGCCGTCGTTCGATTTCCGCATCGAGCCGATGCACAACCTCGTCGCGCGTTTCTCGTTCAGCAAGTCGATCGCCCGTCCGAACTACAACGATCTGTTCACCGCGACGACGGTGGCCGGCCCGCCGCGCCCGATCAACAATGGCGGCATTGCGTCGGCGTTGAGAGGCAATGCCCGCCTATCGCCGATCACGTCCGACAATTTCGACGTCTCCCTCGAATATTATTTCAAGCCGGACAGCTACATATCGGTCGGTCTGTTCGACAAGCGGGTACATAACTTCATCGGCCGAGGCCAGTTCACCAGCGACCTGTTCGGCCTGCGTGATCCCAGTTCCGGTGCGCCTGGAAGCCGTTCCGGCGCTGCAAAAACGGCGCTCGCGGGCCTTGGCGCCGATACCAGCGACGTGAATCTGTTCGCGATGACGGCATTGATCCAGTCGACCGGATCTGTGGCGGCAGCGACGGCGCAATTCGCCGCCCATTTCAATCCCGCCACGCATTCGCTGGATGATGAATATGTCAAGACGATCAACAACACGCTGGACGTGAACGCGAACGCAAGCGATCCGCTGTACCAGTTCCAGGTTTCGCGCCCGATCAACAACAAGGATGCGAAGATCTGGGGCATCGAGGTTGCCGGCCAGTATTTCCTCGGCAATACCGGCTTCGGCGTATCGGCCGCCTACACGATGGTCCGGGGCGATGTCGGCTTCGACATCGGGGCGAGCCCGGCGGAAGATCAGTTCGCGCTGCTTGGGTTGAGCGACACGTTCAACGCGACGCTGATTTACGACAAGAACGGCCTCTCGGCCCGGCTTGCCTATAACTGGCGCGACAAGTTCCTTTCCGGGATCAATCGCCAGGGCTCGCGCAATCCTGAGTTCACGGCGCCGTTCGGTCAGCTCGACATGAACATCAGCTATGACGTCACCAGGAACGTGGCGGTCACGCTGGAGGGTATCAACCTGCTCGAGGAAAGCGTCCGTACCTATGCCCGGGACAAGTCCGAGTTGTGGTTCGCGCAGGAACTCGATCGCCGCTTCATGCTGGGTGCACGCTTCAAGTTTTGATCCGTCTTGTCGATCCACAATATTGGGGGAGGAAGGCCGCTGTTTTGCAGCGGCCTTTTTCCCGTTCCAAATTGAGCTTCGCCGGTCTTTGCCCCATCATGACCGGCAACGCCCGTCCGGCGGTGGAGAGCGCCGAACGTCCATCTGACCGCACCCTTCAAAGGGCTGGATACCATCGCATGACCAACCGGGTACCACTGAACAATGTCGACCACGCGAATCTGCGGGTGATTGCCGGTCACCACGCCGAGTTCGGCGACAGCGTCAACCAGGTGCTGGTTTTTCCCACTGAGTTCGAGGAAATCCAGCGCGAATATCCGATCTTCTTCCGGCGGGAGGAAAGCGGTGCGCTGCAGGCCGTCGCGCTGCTCGGGCTCGACCGGGATGAAAATCTCTTTCTTGGCGAGAGCGGCTGGCAGGGCCGCTACGTCCCAGCCATATTGCAGCGCGGCCCGTTCCTGATCGGCTTCAAGGATGGCGGGACGGAGGGCGAGCCGATGATCCATATCGACCTGGACCATCCCCGCGTCAACCGAGCCGAGGGACTCCCACTCTTCCTACCCCATGGTGGAAATACGCCATATCTGGAACATATCGCTGGAATTTTGCGAACAATCTACACCGGGATCGAGGCGAACCAGCCAATGTTCGAGGCGTTCGACAGAGCCGGCCTGATCGAGCCGGTCGCGGTCGAGATCGCACTCGACGAAGCGCGTAAATATGTGCTGCCCGATCTCTTCACCATCGCTCGCGGTGCCTTGGCGCAGCTCGACGGCTCCCGCCTCGAACGGCTCAACACAAGCGGCTTCCTGCCCCTCGCCTTTCTCGTGATCGCCTCGATGGGCAATATGGGGCGCCTGATCGACCTCAAGAACCGAAAGGCAGAAGCCGCGTGACCCGCAGCACAAACAGATGATGGCCATCGCGCGCAGGACCAGGATGATCGAAGGCGTCGCGCCCGAGGCGATCCCGCTCGACGCGCTCATGGAGGCCCAGCGACCCGTCATCCTGAAGGGCGTCGTGCGCGACTGGCCGCTGGCGCGCGCCGGACTGTCCTCACCGGAAGAAGCGATCGCCTATCTCAAATCCTTTTACGCAGGGAAGCCGGTCGTTGGCTTTGTCGGCCGCCCCGAGATCGAAGGGCGCTTCTTCTACAACGACGATGTGTCGGCCATGAACTTCGAGGCCGGTCGCGTACTGCTCGATGAACTGCTCGATCGGCTCCGGGCGGAATGGAACGACGATCGGCGGCCCTCCTATTATGTCGGTTCCACTGATCTCGACACCTATCTGCCGGGCCTGCGCCGGGAGAATGACGTCGCGCTGGACCCGACCACAGTCGGCGACGCGCCGCCAATCGTCAGCATCTGGATCGGCAACCGCACGATCGCGTCTGCCCATTACGACATGTCGAACAACATCGCCTGCTGCACGGTCGGGCGTCGCCGCTTCACGCTGTTCCCACCCGAACAGGTACGCAATCTCTATCCGGGCCCGCTTGAACCGACCCCCGGAGGACAGGTCGTCAGCATGGTGGATTTCCGCAACCCCGATTTCGACCGCCACCCGCGTTTCGCGGAGGCGCTTGCAGCCGGGGAGATCGCTGACCTCGAACCAGGCGACGTGCTCTTCTACCCGGCTCTCTGGTGGCATCATGTCGAGGCGCTCGACCGCTTCAACGTGCTGATCAACTATTGGTGGAACGCCTCCCCGGCCTTCATGGACACGCCGCAGAACACGCTGCTGCACGCGATGCTCAGTCTGCGCGACCGTCCCGAACCGGAGAAGCGGGCGTGGCGCGCGCTGTTCGACTATTATGTCTTCGGCCCCGCCGACCAGGCGGGCGCCCACCTGCCAGAAGCAGCGCGGGGCAATCTCGCTCCGCTCGACGAGATCAAGGCGCGCCGCCTGCGCGCCATGCTGCTCAACCGCCTGAATCGCTGAAGGACATGGGAGAAGCCGGCATGGACGGACAGATCGTGCGCAAGGTCGTCATTGCCGGTGGCGGCACCGCCGGCTGGCTCGCCGCCGCGGCGCTGGTCAAGCAATTGGGCGGGCTACTCGACATCACGTTGGTCGAATCCGACGAGATCGGTACGATCGGCGTCGGCGAGTCCACCATTCCCACCGTCCGCGCCTTCCATTCCCTCCTCGGCATCGACGAGCAGGAATTCATGCGCGCCACCCAGTCCAGCTTCAAGCTGGGCATCGCGTTCGAGAATTGGGGACGGATCGGCGATCGCTACCTCCACTCCTTCGGGGTGCTCGGCAAATCGACCTGGATGGCCGACTTCCATCATTTCTGGCTCCAGGCCCGGGCCGAGGGCTTTGCCGGCGACATCGGCGATTATTGCTTCGAATTGCAGGCCGCCGAGGCGAGCAGGTTTGCCACGGGCGACAACAGCCAGATCAACTACGCCTATCATCTCGACGCGACGCTTTACGCCCGCTTCCTGCGCGCGCGAAGCGAAGCAGACGGGGTAAAACGCGTCGAGGGCAAGATCGCCAGCGTCAAACAGGATTCAGAAACTGGCTTTATTCAGTCACTTGTTCTTGAATCTGGTCAAACTATCTCAGGTGATCTCTTCATCGATTGCACCGGCTTTCGTGCCCTGCTGATCGAACGGACTCTTGAGACAGGGTATGAGGATTGGGGCGATTGGCTCGCTACCGACAGCGCCTATGCAGTTCAGACTGAATCAGCCGGCCCGGCCGTTCCCTATACCCGTGCCATCGCGCATGAGGCAGGCTGGCGCTGGCAAATCCCGCTCCAGCACCGCATTGGCAACGGCCTCGTCTTCTCAAGCAAGCACATGACGGATGACGCGGCAAAGGCCCAGTTGCTCGACCAGATCGAAGGCGAGCCGCTGTTCGATCCGCGCCTGATCCGATACCGCACCGGCACCCGCCGCAAGGTCTGGAACAGGAACTGCGTCGCCCTGGGCCTCGCGAGCGGTTTTATCGAACCGCTCGAATCAACCAGCATCCATCTCATCATGATCGCGGTCACGCGGCTGATGCAGTACTTCCCCTTCAATGGCTTCGACGCGGCGCTGATCGACCGCTACAACCAGTTGTCGCGCACCGAGCTTGAAGGCGTCCGGGACTTTGTCGTCCTCCACTATTTCCTCACCGAACGCGACGACAGCGCCTTCTGGCAGCGTTGCCGGACCATGGACATCCCCGACTCGCTCGCCCGCCGCATCGCCCTGTTCCGCGAGAACGCCCGGGCCTATCAGGCATCGGACGAGCTGTTCCGCGTCGATTCCTGGGTTCAGGTCATGCTTGGCCAGGGAATCCGCCCCAATGGCTATCATCACGTCGCCCGCCTCATGCCGCCGGGCCAGTTGCGGCAGGCGCTCGGCGATCTGAAGGCCGGTATCGCCGACGCTGTCACAAGGATGCCAAGTCACCAGGACTTCCTGCAGCGTCACTGCCGCGCCCCGGCGTGACACGCCGGATGTGATTTTCGCACTGGCCTGGCGCGAAACTGGGCATATACGACGGGAAAGTCGGGCGTATTCCAACGTGCGGCGAACCATCTTTGCCGATCGGCGTTCCATCACGCACATGATCAAGGTCGCCAGCTACAATATCCACAAGGGCATCGGCCTCGATCGCCGCCGCGATCCCAACCGGATCCTCGATGTCCTGCGCGAGATCGATGCGGACATCATCGCCCTACAGGAGGCGGATCGACGCTTCGGGGCCAAGGCGGGAGTGATCCCGATTCACACGCTTGAGGAACATAGCCCCTGGAAGGCAGTGCCGTTCGGCGCCCGCGCCGGCAGCATGGGCTGGCACGGCAATGTCCTGCTGATCCGCAAGGACTCCGTGGTGATCGACTGCGAGCCGATCCACCTCCCCGCGCTGGAGCCTCGTGGCGCGGTCATGGCCGATGTTCGGGCGGACGGCGTACCGATCCGCATCGTCGGCATGCATCTGGACCTGTCCGGGCTGTGGCGGCGGCGCCAGGCGCATGCGATCCTGGCGCATGTCGATTCGAGCACGACGCGCCGCCCGACCGTGCTGATGGGCGATCTCAACGAATGGAGCGCGCAGGCCGGCTGCCTGCGCGATTTCGGCCATGCCTACAGCTTCGCCACGACCGGCCCGAGCTTTCATGTCCGCCGGCCGGTCGCCCGGCTCGACCGGATCATGGTCTCGTCCGATCTCCGGGTCGCCGATTGCGGGGTCCATCACAGCGCGACCGCCCGCAAGGCATCGGATCATTTTCCCATCTGGGCCATGATAGAAGCAAAATGAGCCTGCCCGCCCCCTTCCGCTCGCCCCGAGCAGCGATCGAACGAAGCTGGGAGCGCGGATCGATAGGCCTGTCTGCCAGCATGACGCCGCGACGGGCGCGACAACTATTCCACGCGAACGGGTTTGAGGCCATGACAGTCTGATGCGCCAGAAAGAACTCCGGCTTGCCCTGGTCTGCTATGGCGGCATCAGCCTCGCCGTCTACATGCACGGCATCACCAAGGAGATCTGGCGCCTCGCCCGCGCAAGCCAGGCCTTTCACAAGGGCGAGAGCTCCGACCATGGCAGCCAGGGCGTGTATCGCGACCTGTTCCAGGAGATCGAGGAAGAGACCGGCCTGCGCATGCGCGTTCTGGTCGACATCGTCGCGGGGGCAAGCGCTGGCGGCATCAACGGCGTTTTCCTTGCCCAGGCGATCTCCACCGGCCAGTCGCTCGAACCGCTGACGCAGCTCTGGCTCGACTCCGCCGACATCGAGGCGCTGATCGATACGCACCAGGCCCCGGCTTCGCGCTACTCAAAGATGTGGGCCCTGCCGATCGCCTGGTTCGCAGAGAAGCGCAGCGGCGACAATATCGACGAACTGGTCGAGGCCGGCGCCCGAACCGAAGTGCGCAGCAAGCTTTCCCACTTCATCCGTTCGCGCTGGTTCGAACCACCCTTTGGCGGCGCCCTGTTCACCGGACTGATCCTCGACGCGCTCAACGCCATGGCGTCAGCGCCACGGGGTGCGCGCCTGTTGCCTGAGGGCCAGCCGCTCGACCTGTTCGTCACCGTCACCGATTTCCGCGGCCATCCCGAGCGGTTGATGCTCAACTCGCCGCCCGAAGTACTTGAAACCGAGCATCGCCTCGTCGTCCCCTTCACCGATCACGGCGTGGCCAGCGAAACCCTCGCCCATCCGGCCGAGCTCGCCTTCGCCGCGCGGTCGACGTCGAGCTTTCCCGGTGCCTTCCCGCCCTTCATGGTCGGCGAGTTGGACAAGGTACTGAAGCATCGCAAGATCGACTGGCCCGAGCGCGACGACTTCCTCAAGCGAGTCCTGCCCCGCCAGTTCGCCGCCAATGCGGCCGACCAGGCGGTGCTGATCGACGGCTCGGTCCTCGCCAATGCCCCCTTCCGTCCCGCGATCGAGGCCCTGCGCGAGCGCCCGGCCCGACGCGAGATCGACCGGCGTTTCGTCTATATCGACCCCTCCCCCGGCGTGAAACTTCGCTTCGGCCCGCACAATCCCAACGCGCCCGGCTTCTTCCAGACGATCATCGGCGCCGTGTCCGAGCTGCCGCGCCAGCAGCCGATCCGCGACAATCTCGAGGATATCGCCGAACGCTCGCGCACGATCGAGCGGATGCGCGGCATCGTCGCCAGCATCCGGCCCGAGGTGGAAGCACGCGTCGAGGCGCTGTTCGGCTATACCCTGTTCCTCGATTCCCCGACGGTCTCACGGCTCGCCGCGTGGCGTGCCCGCGCCCAGTCAGCCGCCGCCAAGGCGGCCGGCTATGGCTATGCCGCTTACGGGCATCTCAAGATCGCCGGTGTGATCGAGGCACTCACCTCCCTGCTCTACCATGCCGGCGGCGAGCCGGGGCCGCAGCGCTGGGAACGAATCCGCGGCCATATCGCTGATGCCGTGCGCGACCGCGGCTTCGACGACATGAAGCCGAGCTTCTCCGACGGGGCGAGCGCGACGACGATCAGCTTCCTGCGCTCCTACGATCTCGGTTTCCGCATTCGCCGCCTGCGCCTGCTCGCCCGTCGCCTGACCGAACTGGAAAACGACCATGAGGAAGCTGAGCTGGAGCCGATCCGCGAGGCGGTCTATGCCTCGCTCGCAGACTATCTGGAATGCAAGCGCACCGACCGGCACGCGCATCTGCGCAAGGAGGTGCGCCTGCTGCGCGGCGACGCCGGGCCGCTGCTCGACAAGCTTGCCGAATCGCTCGACCTGAAACGGCTCGACACCGCGACCGAGGAGCGGCTTGCCGCCGCCTTCACCGGCCTGGCGCGTGGGCTGAAGCGGCCGATCCTGCTCACCTACCTCGGCTTCCCCTATTTCGATGTCGCGACGCTGCCGCTGCTTCAGGGCGAGGGGCTCGACGAATTCGACCCGATCAAGGTCGATCGCATCTCTCCCGACGACGCCAAGTCGATCCGCGCGGGCGGCGCCGAGGCAACGCTCAAGGGAGTCCAGTTCAACAGCTTCGGCGCTTTTTTCAGCCGCGCCTATCGCGAGAACGACTATCTCTGGGGCCGCCTCCACGGCGCCGAACGGATGATCGACATCGTGCTGTCCTCGCTCACCGGCAATGCGCGACTGAAACCCGGGCGCGTCGCAGCAATCAAGCGCGCCGCCTTCCTCGCCATCCTTGACGAGGAAGAACCGAAGCTTGAAGCAATCCCCGGGCTGGTGGCGTCGCTTCGCAAGGAAATCGGCTAGGTCCGAGCCCGGCGTGACGAACTTGGCCGCTAGGCTGGTCAAAGCGCCATCGCGGACGTAGAAATGCCCAGTCTGGGTAGTTTCGGAGGCCATACCGCTCGATGCAGTTCCTGAAGATCCTGTTCTGGTGCCTGCTCGCCTTCGTCGCCGCGGTGTTCACCCTGGGTAACTGGACGACGGTGCCGCTCAAGCTGTGGGGCGGCCTGATCGCCGAGGTGAACCTGCCCCTGCTGCTGTTCATCACCTTCCTGATCGGTCTCGTCCCGACGATGCTCTACTACAACGCCATCCGCTGGCGGCTGCGCAACCGGCTTGCCACGTCGGAACGTACTCTGGCTGATCTGCGCGGCGTGCTTGCGCCGGCCGTGGCGACGCTGATCGAGCCCGAGCCACCGGCGATCCAGCCTGCCCCGGCCCCGGCAGCCATCCCCACCGCTGTTCCGCCGGGTGGCGCATGAGCAGCCGAATCTTCGTCGCCCTCGACACGCCCGACCTGGAAAAAGCCAAGGCGATCGCACAACGAGTCCATCACCATGTCGGCGGCATCAAGCTCGGCCTCGAATTCTTCATGGCCAATGGCCGCGCCGGCGTGCGCGAGATGGCGGAACTCGGCTTGCCGATCTTCCTCGACCTGAAGTTTCACGACATCCCCAACACCGTCGCCAAGGCGATCATGGCGCTGCGCCCGCTCGAACCGGCTATCCTGACGGTGCACGCTGCCGGCGGGCGCTCGATGCTTGAAGACGCCAAGGCAGCCGCACCGACCGGCACCAAGGTCGTTGCGGTCACCACGCTCACCAGCCTCGACGCGCGCGACCTCGCCTCGATCGGCTGCCCGGACGATCCGCACGACCAGGTGCTTCGCCTGACCGAGCTGGCGATGAACGCAGGCGTCGACGGCGTCGTCTGCTCCGGCGCCGAAGTAGCAGCCGCCAAGGCGCTCTGGCCCAAGGGCTTTTTCGTTGTTCCGGGAGTGCGTCCCGCCAATGGCGCGGTCGGCGACCAGAAGCGCGTGGTCACGCCGCGCCAGGCCCTCGACGCCGGTGCCTCCATCCTGGTGGTAGGCCGTCCGATCACCCAGGCCGAGGACCCCGATACGGCCGCCCGCGAGATCGGTGCGACGCTGTAATCCACGATGTCCGACATCACGATCCGCCTCGCCGTCCGCGACGATTTGCCGCGCCTGCACGCCGTCATCGAGCGGGCCTATCGTGGCGATTCAGCCCGCGCCGGCTGGACCCATGAGGCTGACCTGCTCGACGGAACGCGTACCGACATCGCGACGCTCGAAGCATCGCTGGCGAATCCCGCCGAACGGCTGCTTGTCGCCCTGAACGGCGATGCGCCGATCGGCTGCGTCCAGGTCACCGATCGCGGCGACGGCCTCGCCTATCTTGGCCTGTTGTGCATCGAACCGACCCTGCAGACGGCAGGCCTCGGCAAGCGCCTGATCGACGCGGCGGAAACCCTCGCGCGTGGCACTTTCGGTACGTCGGCGATGGAAATGACCGTCATCGAGAACCGGGTCGAGCTGATCGCCTATTACGAGCGCCGTGGTTATGTCCGCACGGGGGAACGGCGGGACTTCCCGGTCGCCGTCATACCGCCATTCTACATGACGGTACTGGTCAAGCCCCTCGCCTGACGCCTATGGCGGCGCCATGTCCGTCACCGCGAAGATTTGTGGCCTTTCGACGCCCGAAACCCTCGACGCCGCGATCCGGGGCGGTGCGAGCCATGTCGGCTTCGTCTTCTTCCCGCCCTCCCCCCGCAGCCTGAGCCGCGAGCGCGCCGCTCAGCTCGCTGCCCGTGTGCCCGGCCGGGTCATCCGCGTCGGCGTGTTCGTCGATCCCGACGATGCCCTGCTCGAAGCCTCGATCGGCGCCGGCGAGCTCCAGACGCTCCAGCTTCACAATACCAGCCCGGCCCGCGCTGCCGCGATCAGGGTAGCCACCGGCCTCGATGTGTGGGCAGCCGTGGCGGTGAAGACCCGCGCAGACCTCGCCACGGCCGAGACCTTCACCGGTGCCGCCGACCGAATCCTCTACGACGCCAAGACACCACCAGGCGCGACGCTGCCCGGCGGCATGGGCGTGCGCTTCGACTGGAGCCTGCTCCAGGGTTTCCGCCACCCTCTCCCCTGGGCGCTGTCTGGCGGGCTCGATCCGCTCAATGTCGCCGAAGCGGTGGCGATCACCGGCGCGACAATGGTGGATGTATCCTCCGGCGTGGAATCGGCGCCGGGGATCAAGGACGTAACGAAGATCGCGACCTTCCTCGACACCGTCAAAGCGCTGTAGAATTCGCGCTTCTTCGCCGAACAGTTTTAGGCAACTCGACACCTTCTCACGAGGTGCTAAAGCGCCCGCACCATGAACGTGCCCAATTCCTTCCGCGCCCAGCCCGACGATCGCGGGCATTTCGGCGAGTTCGGCGGCCGCTACGTCGCCGAGACGCTGATGCCGCTGATTCTCGAGCTTGATGAGGCCTATCGCGCCGCCAAGGCCGATCCCGCCTTCACCGCCGAGTTCGAGGACCTGCTCGAACATTATGTCGGCCGCCCCAGCCCGCTTTATTACGCCGAGCGGCTGACCGAAGCACTTCGCGAGTCAGCTCCCGAGGGCAAGGGTGCGCAGGTCTGGTTCAAGCGCGACGAACTGAACCATACCGGCGCGCACAAGATCAATAATTGCATAGGGCAGATCCTGCTCGCGATGCGCATGGGCAAGACGCGGATCATCGCGGAGACCGGTGCCGGCCAGCATGGCGTCGCTACCGCGACCGTCTGCGCGCGTTTCGGCCTGCCCTGCGTGATCTATATGGGCGCGCGCGATATCGAGCGGCAGCAGCCCAACGTGTTCCGCATGAAGCTGCTTGGCGCCGAGGTCCGTCCCGTCACCTCGGGCGCGATGACGCTGAAGGATGCGATGAACGAGGGCCTGCGCGACTGGGTCGCGAACGTCCACGACACCTTCTACATCATCGGCACCGCCGCTGGCCCGCACCCCTATCCTGAGCTGGTCCGCGACTTCCAGAGCGTGATCGGCAAGGAAGCCCGCGCTCAGATGCTGAGCCGCATCGACCGCCTGCCCGACCTGCTGGTCGCGGCGATCGGTGGCGGATCGAACGCGATCGGCCTGTTCCATCCATTCCTTGACGACGCCAATGTCGCCATGCTCGGCGTGGAGGCAGCCGGCCACGGCCTGGACAAGCAGCATGCGGCCAGCCTCGCCGGCGGATCACCCGGCGTGCTCCATGGCAACAAGACCTATCTGCTGCAGGACGAGGATGGCCAGATCGCGGAGGCGCATTCGATCTCGGCCGGGCTCGACTATCCCGGCATCGGCCCGGAGCATTCATGGCTCCACTCGATCGGCCGCGTCCAATATACCAGCGCGACCGACACCGAAGCGCTCGACGCCTTCCAGCTGCTCTGCCGCACCGAGGGCATCATTCCAGCGCTCGAGCCGAGCCACGCCATCGCCGCCGTCGCCCGGGTGGCGCGCGAGATGAACCGCGACCAGATCATCCTGTGCAACCTGTGCGGCCGGGGCGACAAGGACATCTTCACCGTCGCCGAGGCGCTGGGGGTCGAGATATGAACCTCCCCAATCTGGTGACTGGCGCTGTGGTGGGCGCTGCAGCCGCGCTCATCGTGCGCGAGCTGAACCAATATGGCCTCGCCCTTTCCGACTGGCGCCTCCCCCTGCCTCGCGGTCTTGAGGCCGTCGAAATCGGCGCCCTGGTCGGTCTCTTCTCCCAACTCTTCAGTCAATGGCGCCCCGCACGATGACCCGTCTCTCCGCCGCCTTCGAGCGCGCCCGCGACCAGCATCGCGCCGCGCTCGTCACCTTCATCACCGCCGGCGATCCGGCGCCCTGGGCCACCGGCGCGATCCTCGACGCCCTGGTCGCGGGCGGCACCGACGTGATCGAGCTGGGCATGCCCTTCACCGATCCGATGGCCGACGGCCCGGCGATCCAGGCCGCGAACCTCCGCAGCCTCGCCGCAGGCACCACGACCGCCGATATCCTCGCCATCGCCAGGGCTTTTCGCGAGCGCCATCCTGGTGTGCCGGTCGTGCTGATGGGCTATGCCAACCCGATGCTCCGCCGCGGCGCCGACTGGTTCGCCAGTGCCGCGCGCGATGCCGGTGTCGATGGCGTGATCTGTGTCGACCTGCCACCCGAGGAGGATGACGAACTCGGCCCGAACCTGCGCGACGCCGGTATCGATCTGATCCGCCTTGCCACGCCGACCACTGACGTTGCGCGCCTGCCGACCGTGCTCGATAACGCCAGCGGCTTCCTCTATTACGTCTCGGTCGCCGGCATCACCGGCCTGCAGCAGGCAGCGCAGGATTCGATCGAGGATGCCGTCGCTCGCCTCAAGGCAGCCACCAACATTCCCGTCGCGGTGGGCTTCGGTGTCCGCACGCCCGACCAGGCCGCCGCGATCGCCCGTGTCGCCGACGGTGTCGTGGTCGGCTCGGCGATCGTCGAGCTGGTCGGCCAGCACGCCGAAGGTGCAAGCGCACCGGTCGAGGCCTATATCCGTTCCCTGTCCACGGCGATCGCCGCGGCCCGAAAGGAAACAGTATGAGCTGGCTTACCAGCGTCAGGAACGCGCTCTCGTTCGTCGTCCCCAAGAAGGATTCGCCCGACAACCTCTGGCACAAGTGCAAGGGATGCGGGCAGATGGTGTTCGTGAAGGAACTGGAGGACAATCTCCATGTCTGCCCGAACTGCCAGCATCATGAGCGCATCGGCCCGGTCCTGCGCTTCAAATATGTCTTCGATGCCGGCAGCTACACCATCATTCCGCTCCCCAAGGTGCAGGACGATCCGCTCAAGTTCCGGGATACCAAGCGTTATGTCGACCGAATCAAGGCCGCCCGCGCCGCGACGTCCGAAGGCGACGCGCTGATCAATGCGCGCGGCACGATCAAAGGACATCGCGCCGTGGTCGGCGTCCAGGATTTCGCCTTCATGGGCGGATCGATGGGCCTGGCGGTTGGCGAGGCATTCGTACGCGGCGTCGAGAACGCGATCGAGGACAATTGCCCGTACATCATCTTCACCGCCGCCGGCGGCGCGCGCATGCAGGAGGGCATTCTCAGCCTGATGCAGATGCCTCGCGCGACGGTGGCTATCCAGATGCTGCACGACGCCGGCCTGCCCTATATCGTCGTGCTGACCGATCCGACGACGGGCGGCGTCACGGCGAGCTATGCGATGCTCGGCGACGTCCAGATCGCGGAGCCCGGCGCCCTGATCGGCTTTGCCGGCCAACGCGTGATCGAGCAGACCATCCGCGAAAAGCTGCCCGAAGGCTTTCAGCGCGCTGAATATCTGCTGGAACACGGCATGCTCGACATGGTGAAGCACCGCCGCGACCTCCGTACGACGCTGGCAAGCCTGATCGACTATCTGTCCGCAAAGAAGGCAGCGTAAGATCGGGAAGGGAAGAAACCCGTTCGTTTCGAGCGTTGTCGAGAAACCCTGATGGAGCGCCAAGTGTCCCGACGTCGCTTGGCACGAACGGGGAGCGGCATCCCCCTCACGAAGGTGCATGCCTGATGCCAGACTTCGCCACCTCTGCCTCACCCGCCGTCCAGCATCAGCTCGACCGCCTCTGGTCGCTTTCCCCCGGTGCCGACATCCTTGGCCTTGAGCGCATCACGGCGCTGCTCGCCCGTCTCGGCAACCCGCAGGACAGCCTGCCGCCGGTCCTCCATGTCGCCGGCACCAACGGCAAAGGCTCGACCTGCGCCTTTCTCCGCTCCGCGATCGAGGCCGCCGGCCTCACCGCGCATGTCTATACCAGCCCGCATCTCGTCCGCTTCAACGAGCGAATCCGCATCGCCGGCAGCCTGATCGAGGACGACGCCCTCGCCGCCCTGCTCGGGGAAGTGCTTGATATCGCCGGCGACATCGGCGCAAGCTTCTTCGAAGTTACCACCGCAGCCGCTTTTCTCGCCTTCTCTCGTACCCCCGCCGACGCCTGCATTGTCGAGGTCGGCCTGGGCGGCCGGCTCGACGCGACCAACGTCATCGCCCGTCCACTCGTTACCGGCATCGCCCAGCTTGGCATCGATCATCAGAGCTTCCTCGGGGACACCGCCGAAGAGATCGCCGGCGAAAAGGCCGGCATCGCCAAGCAGGGAATCCCCCTTGTCACGATGCGCTACCCCGCGCCCATCGCTGACCGAGTCGAGACGGTCGCGCGCATCGCCCGCGCGCGCGTGTCGGCGGCCGGCGATGCCTGGTTCTTCTCTGCCGATGACGGCAAGCTCGTCTACCGGGACGAGGCTGGGCGCATCGAGACGCCGCTGCCCAGCCTCGCCGGCCCGCACCAGCCTGAGAATCTAGCCCTCGCCATCGCAATGCTGCGCCACCAGAACCAGCTGATCGTCTCGCCCGAAGCCTTGCGCGCAGCCGCCGAGACGACCCGCTGGCCGGCCCGCATGCAGCGGCTCGGCACCGGTCCGCTGGCCGACCTGTTGCCGCCGGGAAGCGAGCTATGGCTTGACGGCGGCCACAACCCCGCCGCCGCCGCGACGGTCGCCGCCACGCTGCGCCAGATCGCCTTTCCGGGCATCGGCCGAAGCGAGGTGCACCTCATCCTCGGCATGTTGTCCAACAAGGATCCGGCCGGACTCCTCGCGCCTTTCGCCGATCTGGCTACTACCCTGCATGCGGTTCCTGTGCCCAACCATGAGCACCATAGCCCCGAGGCGCTGGTCGCGATCGCCCGCGGTCTTCACATCGCCGCCAACACTGCGACCGACGTGCCGTCAGCCCTCGCCGACATCACCGCCGCAGCCGACCCGGCCGAGCCGCCGATCATCCTGATCCTCGGTTCGCTCTATCTCGCAGGTGAAGTGCTCGCCGCAAACGATGAAGCGCCAAACTGACTTCTTATTGCTATTGACTTGCAATAACCTAAACGCGACGCTGCATATCCAGCAGATGGAGTCGCGTATCATGACGGTCACCCCAGCCCCCGCCCCCGCCCCCGCGCAGATGTTGCCGCACACCATGCCGCTTTGCCCCAACGGGCGGCTGGCGCTGTTCGCGATCCGGCGGATCGGCGCGCACGGCTTGGCGGACGCTCACGCGGCGCACGCCATGCTCAACGGCTTCGGAGAGGGTTTTCGCCGGCCGCTCATCCTGATGCGCGCGCTGATGGCCGATCTCGCGACCAGCGCGAACGGGCACATCTCGATCGCCCCCTGCTGCTGCATGCGCATGACCGCAGCGGAAAGCGCCGTGCTGACCGTGCTCGCCCGCGCCGAGACGGCCCCGGAGATGGCGCGATTGCTGCTCGCCGACCTGCTTGGCGTCCGCCGCATCGATGGCGTGCTCGCCAGCGCGACCGCGCTTGCCGCCGCCTTTGCCGATGCGGGGCGCCCGATCTGCGTGTGAGCTCAGTCAGCGTGCAGCACGCAATTCGCCAAGCCGGTCGATCGCCCAGCGATACATGTCGGCCTCTGCCGCGCGCTGCTGCCGGTCGAGCCGCTTCATCCGCGCCTCCACTTCTTCAAGCACAGTGCGTGCCTTCTTGTCCCACCCCTGGTCGAGCAGAAGCGCGGCATAGCGGCACCGCCCCTCCTCGCCTGGCAGGCGTGTGACGAGATCGGCGTAGAGCGCCAATGCTTCCTCCTTCCGCCCAAGCGCTTCCAGGATACGCGCACGAAGCAGCCCCTGCCGGTCGCGATCGCTCTGGGCACTCGCCGGATCGTTCCTGTCGAGCGTCGCCAGCGCCTCTGCCGCGTCGCCCGTCTCGAACAGGGCCCGCGCCAGTTTCTCGCCCGTCCGCATATCCGCCGGTCCGCGCTCGATTGCCTCGCGCAGCAGTGGCAGTGCCTCACCATGGCGCCCGAGCCCGGTCAGCGCGTCGGCCAGCCTGATACGATTGGCGGCGGTATCGGCCAGGTCAAGCGCGTCGCGCGCGGCCCGCACCTCGCGCTCCGGATCGATCGCCGCGACCGCTTTCGCACGCGCGGTGCGCACATGCCGGTTACCACGCAGCCGCGGATAGACCTCGATCACCAGATAGGCGATCGTGCTGGGTCCCGGCAGGAACATCAGCGCCATGATCCACAACTGGTTGCGCCCGTTGCGGATCACATCGATGACCAGCATCACCTGGATCGCCAGGATCGCAAGATAGAGAATCATGGGGCGGGCGGCTCCTGCTCCTCACCACCGCCGGCGCTGCCGATCGACCGGTCGACTAGGCCCGTCCGGATCATCCACCAGAACAGGAAGACGCCAGGCAGCGCGATCACCGTGGTGAGCAGGTAGAAGTTCACGTAACCAAAGGTCTCGATCAGCCCACCCGCTGTGGTGCCGGTCACGAACCGCCCGACGATGCTCGCTGCGGCGGAGATCAGCGCATATTGCGCGGCGGTGAAACGCAGGTCGGTCAGTGCCGAGAAATAGGCGACCACCGCGACGCCGCCGAAGCCGCTCGAGAAATTCTCGAAGCCGATCGCACCTGCCATGCCGATGTTCGAATGCCCGGCCTGGGCAAGCGCCGCGAAGCTCAGATTCGACACCGCCATCAGCACCAATGCCAGCAGTACCGATCGCTTCATTCCCATCCTGGCGTAGAGCACGCCGCCGACGAAGATACCGATCAGATAGGCCCAAAATCCGATGCCTACGTCGTAGAACGCAATCTCGTCATTGGTGAATTTGAGATCGTCGAACAGCAGGCGGAAGGTCAGGTTCGCGAGCGTATCGCCAACCTTGTGGATCAGGATGAACGCCAGCACGATGACCGCACCTTCGCGCATGAAGAACTGCGCGAAGGGCCCCCAGATCGAGGCGAGCATCGCTCCGAGACCACGCCGCACGGCGACCTGCTGATGGCGCGCGGGCTCCCCGACGATGAGCCCCGCCAGCATCGCCGGCAGCGCCAGCATGGCACAGGCGAGATAGGCCCATTCCCAGCCGCCCCGCGCCGCGATCACCAGCGCCAGCGCGCCAGCACCCGCCGACCCGATGCGCCAGCCATATTGCGACATGCCCGAGCCGACGCCGAGCTGGCGCGGTTCGAGGATCTCGATGCGATAGGCGTCGATCACGATATCGAAGGTCGCGCCCGCCGCACCCACCAGGATCGCGGCGATCGCCGCCGCCATGATATCCGCCTTCGGATCGATCAGCGCGAGATTGGCCACCGCCGCTATCACCAGCACGCCCGCGAAGATCAGCCAGGACACACGCTGCCCCAATCGCCCGATCACCGGCAGCTTCACCCCGTCGACCGCCCAGGCCCAGATCCATTTGAGATTGTAGACGAGAAAGGCCAGGCTGAATGCCGTCACCGTCTTCTTGTCGATCCCGTCCTGGGCGAGCCGAGTCGTCAGCGTCGCGCCGATCATCGCATAGGGAAAGCCGGACGAGATGCCGAGCGCGAGGGCCGCCAGCGGCGCTTTCTCGAAATAGGGCCGGACGCTGTCCATCCAGCCTTCCGGCCGCTCGATTTCCAGTTCGCTCATCGCACTCTTGCTCCCCGGCCCTATCCAGCAGACACTAGCGTCTAAAATCGGGAGAGGAAGCGAGATGAACGCCCCCGCGAAGATTGCAGTGCCCACGCCCGGCCAGCTTGCGCTCGCCGCGCAGCTCGCCGCCGGCGGCACTAGGCCGACCATGGGCATCACCCATGTCGACGCATCGGCCTATACAGCGCCGGAACGCCATGCGGCGGAACAGGCCCGGATCTTCTCGCGCGTCCCGCTGGTCATCGCCCCGTCCGCGCTGCTGCCGCAGAACAACATGGCCGTCCCGCATGACGGATTTGGCAAGCCGCTGCTCATCGCCCGCGACAAGGAAGGAAAGGCCCAGGTCTTCCTCAATGTCTGCCAGCATCGCGGCACCCGTCTGGTCGAGGGAAGCGAGCCGGTCTGCGCGCCGCGCCTGATCTGCCCCTATCACGCCTGGAGCTATACGCTCGACGGCGCGCTGGCCGGCCTTCCCCGCCCGGACAGCTTTCCCGGCCTCGACAAGAGCGGCTTCGGCCTGAAGCGCCTGCCGACCCGCGAGGCCGGCGGCCTGATCTGGTTCGCGTTCGACGAAAGCGCCGACTTCGCCGAAGCCGAAGCGCTCGGCCACGATTTCGACGCGTTCGACATGGCCGGCCAGCATCTCTTCCGCAGGCGGACTCACGATGTGCCGGCGAACTGGAAGCTGATCATGGACGCCTTCCTCGAAAGCTATCACGTCCAGCGGCTCCACGCGCAGACGATCGGCCCCTTCTTCAAGGACGGCGTCTCGACGGGCGACCATATCGGACCGCACCAGCGCTCCGCCGTGGGCCGCGAGGCGGCACTCGCCGCCTGCTCGGCCGAGGACTGGCCGACCCTGCGCTCGGCGATCACCTATACCTACCAGATGTTCCCGGGCACCGTGCTGATCGTCAGTCCGGACTATATGAACCTGATGGTACTGATGCCGCAGTCCGAGGGCCGCGTGCTGGTCGAGGACTTCATGCTGATTCCCGAGGCGCCGGCGACCGAAAAGGCGCTGGCGCACTGGGAGAAGAGCTGGAAGCTGCTCGATGGCGGCGTCTTCGCCTCCGAGGACTTCCGGGCCGCCGCGCTCGGCCAGGAAGGGCTGGCATCGGGCGCCATCGAGCGAGTTACGCTCGGCACGCTTGAAACCGGCATCCGCGCTTTTCACGACCAAGTGGAAGCCCGCCTCTGATTCGCCCGCCCCTTCCGATGCTCCTGTACCGCGGAGCAAGGGCGGCTTGAATCAAGCCGCCTTGTCGAACAGGCTGAAGCCGTCCGGCAGACGCCTGGGCTTCCTGCCCACGATCACTGCCTCGATCGCGTCGATCGCCGCCAGGAGGTCGCGCTGGGCATAGGGTTTGGAGAGGCACCCGGCCGCCACGTCGCGCGCGCCTTCCGGGCAGGCGCCGGTCACAAACAGCACCGGAATGCCGGCACCGTGCGCAGCGTGCGCCACGTCGAAACCGCTGCCATCGGCCAGGCTGATGTCGACCAGCACCAGGTCGAGCTCCGTTTCGGTACGAATCACCTCGAGCGCGGTGGCGACGCGGTCGACGGTCGCGACGATCTCGAATTCAGCCTCGCGCAGGAAATGTTCCGTATCGAACGCGACCAGCGGCTCGTCCTCGACGATCAGCAACCTGCAAATCTGCCGTTTCTTCCTGCCGAACAGCATGGTCCGGTACCCGCCTTTGTTACTGGGCCGCGGGAAGCATCTTCCCCCGGCCTTGTTACGCATCCGTCCCTTAACGCGCGGCTACGAGATAGGCCGCAACATTTTTTTCATGTCGTCGCGAAGAAAAGGGGTATCAGCGCGCCTGTGTCCATTTTCAGAGAATCCAGGGAGCAGCAGCGGATCGCCAAGCTGCTCGCCCGCGCGGGCGTCGCATCGCGCCGCGAAGTCGAACGCATGATCGCCGAAGGGCGCGTCGCGCTCAACGGCACCGTCATCGATACGCCGGCGACCATCCTCACCTCGCTCCACGGCGTGACGGTCGACGGCAACCCAGTCCAGGCGGCAGCCCCGGCGCGGCTGTTCCTCTATCACAAGCCCAACGGCCTGCTCGTCACCGAGCGCGATCCCGGCGGGCGCCCGACCATCTACGACAGGCTGCCGAAGGACCTGCCCCGCCTCGTCCCCGTCGGCCGGCTCGACCTCAACACCGAGGGACTGCTGCTCCTCACGACCGACGGCGAGCTGAAGCGGCAGCTCGAGCTGCCCGCGACCGGCGTCGAGCGCGCCTATCGCGCCCGTGCCTATGGCATGGTGACCCAGGCGCAGCTCGAGGAGCTGATCCATGGCGTCGAGATCGAGGGCGTGCGCTACGGATCGATCAACGCCAATCTCGAACGCCGCACCGGCGCGAACGTCTGGATCGAGATGATCCTGACCGAGGGCAAGAACCGCGAGGTCCGCCGGGTCCTCGAATATCTCGGCCTGCGCGTCTCCCGCCTGATCCGCACCCGCTACGGCCCGTTCGTGCTCGGCGACCTGCCAGTGGGCGAGGTCGGCGAGGTGCGCCAGGTCGACGTCATCGCCTTCCGCAAGAACCCGACCAAGAACATCACGCCCGAATACACGCCGCCTGAGCTCAAGCGCCGCGCGGCGGCGCCCGCCCCGGTGGCCGAGGTCAGTCCGAAACAGCCACGCGGCGTCGCGCCGCAACGGCGGGCCGCCCCGCCGCGCCATCAGGAGCGGCCCGCCGCCGCCCGCGACGCGCGGGTGGCGCAGGAGGCCCCGAAGCGCGCCGTCCGCCCGGCGGCGCGCATCACCCGCGAGGACGCGGCAAAGGCCGATCGCGCCGCCTTCGACGTCCGCCCTGCCCGCCGCGCCCCGCGCGACGGCGACAAGGCAACGACCTGGTCCCCGCGCGACAGCCGCCCGGCGGAGGAACGCGCTGCCCGCCCGGCCCCCGCGGGCGTGAAGCCCAAGCGTTTCTACGACGCGAAGCCGAAGGCAGGCGGCAAGGCCGCCCCTCAGGCCGAGAGCCGCCCCGCCCGGGTCTTCAACCCGGAGCTCGGCCGCAACGTCCGCGCCAAGACCCCGCGTCCCCCGCGCGAAGATGCCCCGTCCGATGCCCGCCCGGCCAGGCCGGCCGGCAAGCCCCGTCCCAAGACTGGCTGGGCGAAACCCAAGCCCAAGCCCCGCACCCGGAAGTAAGTCATGCGCATTATCGCCGGCCAATGGCGTGGCCGCCCCATCATCGCCCCGAAGGGCGACGCCACCCGCCCCACCGCCGACCGCACGCGCGAGGCGCTGTTCTCCATGCTGACAAGCCGCCTCGGCAGCTTCGAGGGGCTGGCCGTCGCCGATCTCTTCGCCGGCTCGGGCGCGCTCGGGCTCGAGGCGCTGTCGCGCGGTGCCGGATCGTGCATCTTCGTCGAGCAGGATCGCGCGGCGATCGACGCGCTGAAGGCGAATATCGCGAAGCTCGGCACGAAGGCCGATGTCCGCGCCCAATCCGTGCTGGCGCTCCCGCCGGCGACCCAGCCGCTCGACCTGATCCTGATGGACCCCCCCTATGGCACCGGTGCCGGCATGGTCGCGCTCGACCGGCTCAACCGGCTCGGCTGGGTGAGCGACGCGACCTGGATCAGCATCGAGACAGCCAAGACCGAGACGGTCGCGGTCGACGGGTTCGAGGCGGATGCCGAACGCACGCACGGCAAGATGAAGATCACCCTGCTGCGCCGGAGCACCTGATATCCGACCATGCCGTGCGGGTCTCAGACCGAATTGGTGTTGGACGCGGACGGGGCCATCCCAAGTCATCGCTGATTTTCGCGACCCATTTACGAGGGAGGCGGATTCAGGCGTTTCTTGACGGCTGCGCGCCGTCAAGCGACGGAAGCTTCGGCTGTTCAGGACGGCGCGGCTCGCCATAGTGGCCAATATTCGAACCCTTCCAACACCAATTCAGCCGTTCGACTTGCCGAATTTCGCGAGGGGTATCGGTATTTCTTCCGACGGTACTTGTGTCCCTCGCGTCAAACGCCCGCAAGGGTCTAGGCGCGGGGCGGACAAGGTTGAATCGCCACAACCGGCGGCGCGACCGTCAGCGCTTCGTGCGCAGCAACGCCAGCCCGCCAAAGCTCAGCAATCCCGCCACCAGCAGGTATCCGCCGACCAGATCGAGCCCGCCCTTTTCCGCCAGCCAGGACGCGACGATCGGCGCCATCGCCCCGCCCAGGATCCCGCCGATGTTGAAGGTCATCGACACGCCGGTGTAACGCACCTCGGCCGGGAACAGTTCGGGTAGCCAGCCGCCGAGCGGGCCATAGGCGAAGCCCATCACGAACAGGGCGAAGGCAAGCCACAGGAAAACGACCGCCAGCGATGCGGCGCCAAGCATCGGCCCCATCAGCAACCCGGCCACCGCACAGCCGGCAAAGCCCCAGCGCAGCATCGGCATCGCCCCGCGCCTGTCCGCCAGCACGCTCGCCACGACCACGCCCAGCGCGAGGAACAGGATGGCGGCCAGTTCGATCGCGAGAAAGGCCTGCCGCCCATGGCCGAGCACGGTGGTGCCGTACCCGAGCGCGAAGGCGGTCGCGAGATAGAAGAGCGCGAAGCACGCCACCACGCCGAAGATGCCAGCCATGGTCGGGCGCAGATGATCGCGGAACAACACCACGATGGGCACCTTGGGCAGTTTCTCCTGCGCCGCCGCCTCCAGAAAGGCCGGCGTCTCGGTCAGCTTCAACCGAACCCACAGCCCGAGCGCGACCAGCACCGCGCTCGCCAGGAAAGGCAGCCTCCAGCCCCAGTCGCGGAACTGCGCATCAGTCAGCGTGGCGCCGAGCAGCAGGAAGAACCCGTTCGCCGCGATGAACCCGACGGGCGCGCCGAGCGGCGGGAACATGCCATAGCGGTTGCGCCAGCCCGGCGGCGCATTCTCCACCGCCAGCAGGGCTGCCCCACCCCATTCGCCGCCCAGCCCAAGCCCCTGGCCGAAGCGCAGCAGGCACAGGATCAGCGGGGCGACCCAGCCGATCTGCGCATAGGTCGGCAGGAAGGCGATCGCGACGGTCGACCCGCCCATCAGCATCAGCGAGGCGACCAGCGTCGACTTGCGCCCGATCCGGTCGCCGAAATGCCCGAAGATCGCCGCACCCACCGGCCGCGCGATGAAGGCAAGCCCGAAACTGGCATAGGACAGCAGCAATTGCGCCGCCTGGTCCTCCGCCGGGAAGAACAGCGGCCCGAACACCAGCGCGGCAGCGGTCGCGTAAATGTAGAAATCGTAGAACTCGACCGAGGTGCCGATCAGGCTGGCGAGCAGAACGCGCTTGTGCGCTGTCATGGGAACGGGATTCATGCCCGCTGGTTCGCGCGCAGGCGGATCGCGGTCAAGCACTGAGTCCCTTCAGTCACTCCCCCTCACCCTTCCGTCGCTTCGCTCCTCCTTCCCTGTCCCATGGGGGAGAGGGAGATTTTGGAGGGAAATCCGATCAGCGTGCGCCGAAGGCGTCGAGCAGGGTGAGCAGCAGCCAGTAGAGCCCGCCGGAGAGCGCCATCGCGACCGGCAGGGTCATGACCCAGGCAAGCGCCATGCTGCCCACCGTCTTCGCGCGCAGCCCCGCGCCGTTCGCGACCGAGGCGCCGGCGACGCCGCTGGTGAGGATATGGGTGGTCGACACCGGCAGGCCGTAATTCTGGGCCAGCAGGATCGTGCCGGCCGCCATGAGCTCGGCCGAAGCGCCCATGCCGTAGGTCAGATGAGTCTTGCCGATCCGCTCGCCGACGGTGACGACGATCCGTTTCCAGCCGACCATCGTGCCGAGCCCGAGCGCCAGCGCGACGGTGATCTTCACCCAGAGCGGGATGTAGCGCGTGCCGCGCTCCAGATTGGCCTGATAGTCGCCGATCGCCTTCAGCTCGGGCTCGGAGAATGCCTTGGCCGCGGCCGCATCCTTGGTCACCAGGCGGGTGGTGTCGAGCACCAGATACATGTCGTTGCGCAGGTTCGGCGTCGCCGTCGCCGGCACCTTCTCGAGCGAGCCATAGCCGCCGATCCGCTGGCTCACGTCGCGCGAGAGCGTGCCGACCGCGCCATAGACAGCCGGGCTGGCCGCCTGCTTGGTCTGCAGCGCGACGGTCAGCGTCGCGCGGGCCGCCTCGACACCGCTGCCCGCCCCGCCGCTCTTCGCGGCAAAGGCGTTGGCGGCCGTGGTGGCGCTGGCGATAAAGGCCGGCGTCGCGCTTTCCGGCATCGTCCGGTTGAGCGCGTAGGCGGTCGGGGCGCAGCCGATCAGGATCAGCATGATGAGGCCCATGCCCTTCTGCCCGTCATTCCCGCCATGAGCGAAGGAGACGGCGGTGCAGGTCGCGATCAGCAGCGCGCGGATGCCCCGCGGCGGCGGCGTATTGGCTTCCGGTTCAGTATAGAGCTTGGGATTGCGCAGCACGAGCTTCATCGCGAACAGCAGCAGCAGCGCCCCGATGAACCCGATCATCGGGCTGAACAGCAGGGCCGACAGGACCTTTTCCGCCTGGCCCCAGTCGACGCCCGAAGTGCCGCCCTTGCCCGACGACAGGAGCTGGTTGGCGAAGCCGACGCCGAGGATCGACCCGATCAGCGCGTGGCTGGAGGAATTGGGCAGGCCGACATACCAGGTGCCAAGGTTCCACAGCACTGCCGCGAGCAGCAGCGAGAAGATCATCGCGAAGCCGGCATTGCTGCCGACATGAAGGATCAGGTCGACCGGCAACAGGGTGATGATCGAATAGGCCACCGCCCCGCTGGAGAACATCACGCCGAGGAAATTGAAGAAGCCGGACCACACCACCGCGACCGAGGCAGGCATCGAATTGGTGTAGATCACCGTCGCGACCGCATTGGCGGTGTCGTGGAATCCGTTCACGAATTCGAAGCCGAGCGCGATCAGCAGCGCGAGCCCGAGGAACAGGAAGACCCCCGTCGCCATCTGCTCGCCGACCTGGGCGGTATCGGTGAAGATGCTGATCCCGGCATAGGCAAGCCCCCCCACCAGCGCAGCGAGGAACAGCCAGCGGCCGGCAGGATGAATCGCCTGGTCGAGCCTGGGCCCGCCGGACGGTCGCTCCACCGATTCGGAGAGCGTGGAGAATGTCGTTGCCATGGTGAAACCGCTTTGCGCGCTTATGTGACAGGTTGATGACTGCTGCCCGTCCTATAGCCCTGCTTCAGTCTGCGGCCTACCCACAAAGATAGTTGTTGTCCGGTATCGAAGGCCGCGCTCCGGCCGCCTCGGCCTGGCAATGGCGCCTGACGGAAAGCGTGGTTGCCCAAATCGGCCGCGTTCCCTACCTGTTCACCAATGAGTCTCCCAGTGCCCCAGAGTCCGCCAAGCCCCCAGGACCCGCCCTATCTTTCGGGCCTCAACGCGCCGCAGCGCGAGGCAGTGCTCACCACCGAGGGCCCGGTGCTCGTCCTTGCCGGCGCCGGCACGGGCAAGACGGCGGCGCTCACCGCGCGCCTTGCCCATCTGCTGTTCACGCGGAAGGCCTGGCCATCGGAGATCCTGTCGGTCACCTTCACCAACAAGGCAGCGCGCGAGATGCGCGAGCGGGTCGGCCGCCTGGTCGGCGACGTGGTGGAGGGCATGCCCTGGCTCGGCACCTTCCACGCGATCGGCGCGAAGATGCTGCGGCGCCATGCCGAGCTGGTCGGGCTTCAGTCCAACTTTACCATCCTCGACACCGACGACCAGCTTCGCCTGCTGAAACAGATCATCCTCGCCGCCGATATCGACGAGAAGCGCTGGCCGGCGCGCCAGCTTGCCGGGGTGATCGACGGCTGGAAGAACAAGGGCCTGACCCCGTCCGATATCGATGCGGGCGAGAGCGAACTCTACGCCAATGGCCGCGGCGGGGAGATGTATGCCGCCTATCAGGCCCGGCTGCGCGCGCTCAACGCCTGCGATTTCGGCGACCTGCTGCTCCACATGCTGACCATATTGAAGCGCGACCGCGAAGTGCTGGCGATGTACCAGCAGCGTTTCAAATACATCATGGTGGACGAATATCAGGACACCAACAGCGTCCAGTATCTCTGGCTCCGCCTGCTTGCGCAGGAGCGCAAGAACCTCTGCTGCGTCGGCGACGACGACCAGTCGATCTATAGCTGGCGCGGCGCCAAGGTGGAGAACATCCTGAAGTTCGAGAAGGACTTCCCCGGCGCGAAGGTGATCCGGCTCGAACAGAATTACCGCTCGACCCCGCACATCCTCGCCGCCGCCTCGGGCGTCATCGCCAACAACAGCGGCCGGCTCGGCAAGACGCTGTGGACCGACGAGAGCGAGGGCGAGAAGGTCAGGGTCCTCGGCGTGTGGGACGGCCCGGAGGAAGCCCGCCGGGTCGGCGACGAGATCGAGGCGTGCCAGCGGAACGGCAAGTCGATCGATGAAATCGCCATCCTCGTCCGCGCCCAGCACCAGACCCGCGAGTTCGAGGACCGCTTCATCGCGATCGGCATGCCGTACCGGATCGTCGGGGGCTTCCGCTTCTACGAACGCGCCGAGATCCGCGATGCGCTCGCCTATCTGCGTGTCGTGGCCCAGCCGGCCGACGACCTTGCCTTCGAGCGCATCGTCAACGTGCCCAAGCGCGGCCTTGGCGACAAGGCAGTGCAGAAGGTCCACCAGCTCGCCCGCGCGGAGGGCATCCCCCTCACCATCGCCGCCGCGCGAATCCTCGACACTGACGAGCTGACCTCGGCGGCGCGGCGCACGCTCGGCAATCTCGTCGGCGACATGGCACGCTGGCGCGACATGGCGAACGACCTGCCCCATCCCGAACTGGCCCGCCAGATCCTGGACGAGAGCGGCTATACCGGCATGTGGCAGGCCGAGAAATCGGCCGAGGCAGCCGGCCGGCTGGAGAACCTGACCGAGCTCGTCCGCGCGATGGAGGAATATGAAAGCCTCGGCGCGTTCCTCGAGCATGTCAGCCTGGTGATGGATAACGAGGCGCAGGCGGGCGAGGCCAAGGTGACGATCATGACGATCCACGCCGCCAAGGGCCTCGAATACGACACCGTCTTCCTGGTCGGGTGGGAGGAAGGCCTGTTCCCCTCGCAGCGCTCGCTCGACGAGGGCGGCATCGCCTCGCTGGAGGAGGAACGCCGCCTCGCCTATGTCGCGATCACCCGCGCCCGGCGCCGCGCGATCATCCTCCATGCCGCCAATCGCCGAATCTATGGCCAGTGGACGTCGAGCATCCCCAGCCGTTTCGTGAACGAGCTGCCCGATGCGCATATCGAGCAGGAGAACTCGATGAGCGGCGGCGAGAGCCTGTGGCGCGCCAACTGGTCCGAACGCGCCGATCCGTTCGCTGATGTTGCGCGCGGAACGGGGCGAGGCCCGGGCTGGCAGCGCGCGGCGGGGGTGATGCCGAATGGCGGGACGTTCACCAGCCGGACCTTTACGCGGGAGCCCTCACGGGTGGTGGAGTCGCGGGCCAGCGCGGTGAGCATCGGCAACAAGGGGCGGAACGATCTGTCGGTGGGGATGCGGGTGTTCCACCAGAAGTTCGGGTACGGCGAAATCGCCGAGATCGAGGGAAACAAGCTGGAGATCGATTTCGAGACCGCCGGGCGGAAACGGGTGATGGATAGTTTTGTGAGTTTGGGATGAAACCGCTCGAATTCTACCCAAGCCGCAAATCAATCCGCGAAGCGTGGCAACTCGGCGGCTTCTTCACCCTTTCAACGATAGGGTTCGGAGCGCTCGCCGCCACGGCCTTTTTCCGGAGCTCTGGTTGGTTCGATACCTTCGTCTTCGTCGGCATAGGTCTTGTCTCGGCTCCTTTTGCTTTCGGCCTCCTGCGATCCGCCCGTCGGATGTCGAATGGTCGGCGGGATCACGACCCCCAACTCCTTGTCGATCGCGTCGGAGTAGTCGTCTTTGAGACTTTCTTTTGGCGCCGCTGGCGCCTCGAATGGAAGGAGATCGGCGCGATCGAAGCGGTGGAGGACAAAAAGGACGGAATAGTAATCGTCATATTGGACGCTCGCGGCCGTGTCCGTCCCACCATCGAATTTCGATCCGACGAGTCTGGTCGTGTCGATGTTATAAACGCCCAGTTCGGTGAATTTCGCCGCCAGCGGTAGCGGTGTGACTGGAATTGGAATGATGGCGACAGTGCACTTTTAACGAACGAGAGCTATATAGAAGCGCAGTCCTGGGATGCCCCTTTTCGCCGTTGGCGCAGGCTGTCTTTGCGCGCTTTACCGCACCTCCTTCCCATTCTATTTTTCCGTGTGCGCTGGAAGAACACCCCAGAAGACGACGCAACCCGCGCGGCCCTCGGCCGGGCGCTCGGGTTAGTGATCATACCGGGTGTGATCTTCGTTTTCGGCCTGATTTACCTCGCATCCCCACGATACTCCCCACCCCCGCAATCCTGGGCAAATGGCACCTACGTAAACGCGTGCTGTGCGCCGCTCGTTCTGCGCGACGGGCTGATTTCGACAGGGTCAGACTCTGCGCGATATACCGTCGCCGACGGCAAACGCGGTGCATACATCCGGATAGATCGCGGCGTTGGAGTAAGTCGTGGCCGCGTCATCTTTGGTGGTTCCTTGGTCTACGTCCCCTTCAACAAAAACAGTGAGGCAATGCCGGCGATACATGAAGCGTATGCCCTGCATCTGCTCGGCCTCGACGACGACATGAACGACTATGTTTTTGCAAAGCCTAAAACGCAGTGACGGTACCGATCTGATTTGACGCTGCCTGCTGCCAAAGTATGGCAGGATGACCTTCAGCCGCCATCGGTAGCCAGCCCCTTGTCTCGCGCGCAACGCCTTCTCGACCTGATCCAGGTGCTGCGCCGGCATCGCCGGGCAGTCGCGGGCGCGGTGCTGGCCGAAGAGCTCGGCATATCGTTGCGCACCCTTTACCGCGACATCGATTCCCTGAAGGCGCAGGGCGCCCATATCGATGGCGAGGCGGGCGTCGGCTATGTGCTCCGCCCGGGTTTCATGCTGCCGCCGCTGATGTTCTCCGAGGAGGAAATCGAGGCACTGGTGCTCGGCTCGCGCTGGGTTTCGGAGCGGGCTGACGGGCTGCTGGGCAAGGCCGCGCGCAACGTGCTCGCCAAGATCGGCGCAGTGCTTCCCGACGACCTCAAGGACAGCATCGATGCGTCGGGCCTGATGATCGGCCCGGGCGAGCCGATCGCCGCCGGAGATGCCGAGCTTGCCGCGATCCGCGAGGCAATCCGGTCGGAGCGCAAGACGAAGATCGTCTATACGGACGAGCGGGCCAGCGCGACGGAGCGGACCATCTGGCCCTTTGCACTGGCATTCTTCGATCGCGTGCGTGTCGTCGCCGCATGGTGCGAATTGCGGGAGGGCTATCGTCATTTCAGAACCGACCGGATCACCGCGCTCGACGTGACGCCCGGCCGGTACCCGCGCCGGCGTGCCGCGCTGTTGAAGGAGTGGCGGATGCTCCGCGGCATTCCGGAGCAATGAAGGTGGGCGGCGACTGCTGACATAAACTGACAGCATGATTGGGTAAGCGTTTCCCACCGGCGAGCGACCCTGCCCCGCCGGCCTCAAGGAGACCTTTGATGCCTGATTTCAGCTTCGTGCTGTTGCACGTCCAGAACCATGCGACCAGCGCGGTGTTCTACAATGAGCTGCTGGACATCCCGATCATCGACCAGACATCGGGCTTTGCCATGTTGCCGCTGCGCGACGGAGTCATGCTTGGCCTGTGGTCCGGCGAGACGATCGAGCCGAAGAGCTCGGGCCAGACCGGTGCGAGCGAGATCGCTTTCGCGGTTGCCGACGCTGCCGCCGTCGAGGCAACGCACGACGAGTGGAAGTGGCGCGGCCTGAGCATCATCCAGGCCCCGACGAAGATGAGCTTCGGCACCACCTTCGTTGCGCTCGATCCCGATGGTCACCGACTGCGCGTGTTCGCCCCTGCCGCTGCATGACGCGCGATCCCCGATCGCAGTGATCCCGGCCGAGCCTTTCCGGCTCGGCCAACAGGGCGTCGCCCCGCAGACCCATTCACATCACCGTCGCATACCGACGCTACCGGGCGCGCATCCGCTGCTGATGCGATGAAAGCCCGGAGACGACTTCATGACCCGCAAGAAGATCCGGACCACCCTGACCGCCGCCTCCCTGCTGTTGCTGGGCCTGACCGCGGCGGTGGCGCAGGAGGAGGGCAGCGAGGCGATCCAGCATGCCCGGCTCGTGGATATCCTTCCCCTCGACGGGAAGGTATTCCACGTCCAGGGGGTCGATCTCGACAGCCGGCGCATCTGGGTCACCTCGGCCGATCTCGCCGGGCACAGAGGCTATCTCCATGAATTCGACCGGCATAGCGGCAGATTGCTGCGGCGGCTGGAGCTGACCGACGGGCCCCGATATCATCCGGGCGGGATGTCGCTCGACGGCGGATCGATCTGGGTGGCCGTGGCCGAAATGAGGCCGGACAGCTCGGCCACGCTCGTGGAGATCGACACCGACTCGTTGCGGATACGCCGCAGGATTCCCGTCGCCGATCATCTGGGATGCGTGGCGGTGTCGGGCCGCACGCTCATCGCGGGCAATTGGGACAGCCGGTTGCTGCGCATCTTCGACCTGGCGAGCGGGAAGCAGGTCCGGGTCGTGCCCAATCCGTTCCCCACGCGCTACCAGGACATGAAGATCGTCGGCGGCCAGCTTGTCGCGGGCGGCCTGGTGACGCCGTTCAGCGGGACGATCGACTGGATCGACTGGCCGTCGATGACGCTCGCGCGGACGGCCCGCACCGGCGTCACCGACCGCGCCAGACCGTATACGGGCGAGGGCATGGCGCTGAAGGGCCGCGACCTGTTCCTTGTCCCGGAAGACGGGCCGAGCCGGCTGTTCCATTTCAGGCTGAGGGATGAGGGCGTGCAGGACGGATCGGCAGTCAGGCTATCAGCGAGTGAAGCAGCCGGAGGTGTTCGCGCTGAGGCGCACACGCGGAGATCCTACCGAGCCTGACGGACCGTCATTGGAGACCGGCGGCAGAGCCAGCCCCTACGCCGCCCCGATCCGCTGAAGCTTGGCCAGCAGCGTCTGCTGGTCGAACGGCTTGGTGACATATTCGTCGGCGCCCGCGCCGATGCCCCGGTAGATGTCGGTGCTCTCCGACTTGGAGGTGCAGAACACTACTTTCGGGGTCGCCCCGCCTTCGATCCGGCGCAGCGCGGTGACGAACTCGACACCGCTCATCACCGGCATTTCCCAGTCGAGCAGGATCAGATCGGGCATCTCCGCCTTGCAGCGAGCAAGCGCCTCCTCGCCATTCTCGGCCTCGATCACCTGGTAGCCGAGGCCTGAGATGATTCGATGGGCGACCTTGCGGATCACCCGCGAATCCTCGACCAGCAGGCAGCGCCGCGGGCGCGCCACGGGCTCGGGCACCACCGCCACGGGCGGCGGGGCTTCATCGGGGAGGGGCGCGGACCGGCCGATCGCCCCCGGCCCGCGCAGACGCTTGATCAGACCGTGAATGGCTGCGGCTCCCTCTGGCTGAGGACCTGGCTCGTGGCGGCGACCGCTGCCTGGTCGGCCTCGGTCATGCGGACATGGATATAGGGCACCCAGATCTCGCCGAACTCGGCCTTCTGGTACCACACGTCTATCACATCATAGGAGGCCCAGAAGCCGTCGGGCTGGCGCAGCCGCAGGCCCTCGCCGATCCGCGGGACGGCAGCGAAGCGCAGCCCGACCTGAGTCTGGTGCGTCTCATTCTGGACTTCGATCTCGATCAAGGACAGCAGCCTCCAGTACGCCGGGAGACCCTAGCCCGTAATCCTTGCCGAAAAGCGAATGGCGCGAACATGTTTCCGGGCGCGAATTCCCGCAATCTTCTCCCCGGATCGTGACCGCCCCTTGCCCTGTATCGGCGGCGATTTTACCGGGGCCGACATCGACCCAGTGATTCGAGAGCCAGGCCCATGACAACCGCCCCGCGCGAGACCGCCATTCAGCCGATCGCCCTCCCCGCCACTCTCGCGCCACTGGTGCAGGGTCATCGCTGGTCCCGGAACATTGTCGGCGAGTCCGGGGATGCCGTCTATCGCCTGCAGGCGCCGGGGGACGGCCCGGATCTCTACCTCAAGCATGCGCACGACCTCACCATCCCCGACGTGACCGACGAGATGGCGCGCCTGCGCTGGCTCGCCGCGCATATCGCGGTGCCCGCCATCCGCTGCTTCATCACCACGCCCGACGAGGCATGGCTGCTGATGACCGCCCTGCCCGGTCAGACAGCCTATGAGCTGCTCGAAAGCCGGCCCGACGACCAGGTCGCCATCGTCGATTCGATCGCGCATTTCCTGCGCCGGCTGCATGCCATCCCTATGGAAAGCTGCCCCTTCAACAGCGACCATCGCTTCCGGCTCGGCGAGGCGCGCTGGCGCCTGGACGCCGGGCTCGTCGATGTCGACGATTTCGACGAGGAGCGCGAAGGCTGGAGCGCCGAGCAGGTCTGGGACGAGATGAGCGCCCTGCTGCCCTTCGCGCCCGATCCGGTCGTGACTCACGGCGACATCTCGCTCGACAATATCCTCATCGCCGACGGCGGCCACGTCGGCTGCATCGATGCCGGTCGCGCGGGAATCGCCGATCGCTATCAGGATCTTGCGATCGTCTGGCACGGCCTCGCCGAATTCGGGCGGCCGCTGCAGGAACGGTTCTTCGCGACCTATGGGATCGACCAGCCCGACGAGCGGAAGATCAGCTTCCACCTCATGCTCGACGAGTTCTTCTGACATCCATGATGAAGGCGCCGGAAAGCCGGATCAGCCGGGCATGATCGACGCGGTGGAATAGGGGGAAAGCGTTCGCCACCCGAGGGTGGAATAGAGCGCCCGGCCGTCGTCCGTGGCAACGAGCAGCTGGGGTATGTCCGGATTTTCCCGCGCGCGGGAAAGGGCCGCCATCACGACATGGCCCAGCCCCTTCCGGCGATGATCAGGCGCGGTAATGATGCGATCGTAGATGAACGCCTGCGGCGTCTCCGCCGCGTAGCCGCTCGCCGCCAGATCGCCGCTGGCCGATGTCACCCGGATCTCGATCACCGCATCGCGGCGGGACGTCTCAACGCCATAGTCTGCCGGCAAGGACCGTTCGGGCCATCCAGTCGTGGCGGTCATGAAATAGGTCTGGGGATGGAGCTGCCAGCCATCCGGCAACGCGGCCAGCAAGGCCTCGCCAGACCCGCATAGTTTCAGCGGATGCAGGGGCTCTCCTATCGTTCTGCCGAGTTCGACAAGCCCGGCCCCGACCTGCGGAAACACCCACCGCCTGATCTCCTCGGTGGAATTGGTATCGACGCGGAACCCGCCATGCTCGGGCACCGGCGCCGGCAGGCCCCGCGCAATGGAACGCGCCGCCAGCCAGGCGTGCAGCATCATCGGATCAACGGACAGGGTGCTCATGATGCCGCCTTAGCAAAACCGCGCCCTAGCTGAACTGCCATTCCCGCGTCCCGCCATCCAGCACGGTCAGGTGGACGAGCGACGTCATCGATGCGGCATCCGGCCAACCCGTCAGTCCCGCCGGGCGCGCGGCTCATCGTCAATATTGACCGGAATCGCCAGGCTGCGCTTGCCGACGCCGAGCGCGACGTTGGTGGTGAAGCGGCGCACATTGGGGTTCTCCGCGACCAGCCGGCTCATCAGCGCGTCATAGGCCTCGATATCGGGCGCCGCGACGACCAGGATGAAATCCGCCGTGCCGGTGACGAAGAACATCTCCTGGATGCAGCCTTCCGCCGCCATCCATTGCCGCAATCGTCCCACCAGTTCCGGCCGCTCGCGCTCGATCTCGAGCGCGACGATGAAGAAGCTCGGCTTGCCCACCTTCGCCGGATCGACCAGCATGACATTCGCCGTGATCACGCCGTCCTGGCGCAGCCGCTTCAGCCGCCGAAGCACGGCCGACGCCGACAGGCCGATCCGGTCGGCCAGCACGTCAGCGGTAAGGTCGCCTTCGCGCTGCACGATCTGAAGCAGCTTGCGGTCGAATCGGTCGAGATCGGTGTTCGGCATGATCCGTCATCTATAGCGATCCTTCGCCGGTTTCCGGCATTTCAGACGGCATCTTCGCCGATTTCCCGCGCAGTCGCCCGATATCCTACCGGCCATGCGACACCCAACCCCCGCCCGAATCGCCGCCGCGCTCGATACGATCGACCCGGTCTTCCGCGACACCCCCATGCGCCGGTCCCCCGCGCTCGACCGCGCGGTCGGCGCCGAGGTCCAGTTCAAGGACGAGACAGCCAACCCGATCCGCTCCTTCAAGGGCCGCGGCGCCTGCGCCCTTGTCGCGGGGCTCGACCACAATGAGCACCTGGTGTGCGGATCGGCCGGCAATTTCGGCCAGGGGCTTGCCTGGGCGGCGCGGCGATGCGGCATTCCGGTCACCATCTTCGCCGCCGTCAACGCAGCCGCCTGCAAGGTCGCGGCGATGAACGCGCTTGGCGCCGACGTCCGGCTCGCCGGGCATGATTTCGACGCCGCCAAGGAACTCGCGGCCGCCCATGCGCGGCGCCTGTGCCAGATATACGTGGAAGACGGCGCCGAGGCCGCGATCGCCGAGGGCGCCGGCACGATCGGTGTCGAGCTGTCGCGCGATGCCGACTCGTTCGACCATATCCTGCTGCCGCTCGGCAATGGGGCGCTGGTGTCGGGGGTCGGCGCCTGGCTGGCCGAGGCAGCGCCCGGAGTCAGCGTCGTCGCCGTCGCGGCGGCCGGGGCGCCGGCGATGGCGCAGGCAGTGCTGAACCAGCAGGAGGACAGGTCCCCGGTCGATACGATCGCTGACGGAATCGCGGTGCGCGTGCCGATCCCCTATGCCGTCTCCTGCATCCGCCCTGTCGTCGACGACGTCGTGCTGGTCAGTGACGACGCCATCCGCACCGCCATGGCGCTGATTGATGAACATCTCGACCTCACCGTCGAGCCGGCCGGCGCGGCCGGTCTCGCCGCCCTGATCGCCCAGCCCGATCGCTGGCAAGGGCAGAAAGTCGTCGTTCCGCTCTGCGGCGGCAACGTCGACGCGCCGGCCTCCCCTTCCCGCTCTTAAGCCCCCTCAGAAGGTAAAGACCGTCATGATCGACCATCTCGAACTCAAAACCCGCGATCTCGCCGCCAGCATCTGCTTCTATGCCGATCTGCTCGCGCCGCTCGGCTATGCGCAAAAGGTCGACGGACCAGCCAAGGGCTTCGGCGACGGCGTGTCGCTCGATGTCTTCCTGGTCGAGGGCGAGCCATCGGCCAATGTTCACTTCGCCTTCCGCGCCCCGGATCGCGCCACGGTCGACCGGATCTACGCACTTGGCCGCGATGCCGGCCACCAGCTCGACCGCGCCCCGGCCCTCGCCCCGCATATCCACCCGAATTATTACGCCGGCTATCTCCGCGATCCGGACGATCGCCTCGTCGAATTCGTCTGCCACGAGCCGGGATGACGCCGACAGAGTCCTCCTCGTTTCGCGTTTGAGAGGGTCGGCGGCCGGGCACAGCTTCCCCGGTGGAAGAATCCGCGCGGCGATCCCATATTCCCCGCGAAGAGGAGATACGCATGACCGAGTATCGCAAGACGGCCGACGCTGTCGCCGCCCTGTCGCCGGAAGAATTCTACGTCACGCAGCAGAGCGGGACCGAGCGCCCCGGCACGGGCAAATATCTGAACAACAAGGAGCCCGGTATCTATGTCGATATCGTCTCCGGCGAACCACTGTTCGCCTCGTCCGACAAATATGAATCCGGCTGCGGCTGGCCCAGCTTCACCAAGCCGATCGAGCCCGCCAATGTGAACGAGCTGCGCGACGCAAGCCTCGGCATGGTTCGTACCGAAGTACGGTCGGCCAATGGCGACAGCCATCTCGGCCATGTCTTCGATGACGGGCCGCGCGATCGCGGTGGCCTGCGCTACTGCATCAACTCGGCCTCGCTCCGCTTCGTCCATCGCGACGACATGGCAGCCCAGGGCTATGGCGCCTATCTGGGTCAGGTGGAGGAAGTCGCATGAGCCGGGAAACCGCGATCCTGGCCGGCGGCTGTTTCTGGGGCGTACAGGATCTGGTCCGTCGCCAGCCCGGCGTGATCTCGACCCGGGTGGGCTATTCAGGCGGCGAGGTGCCCAACGCGACCTATCGCAACCACGGCAATCATGCCGAGGCGATCGAGATCGTCTTCGATCCCGACGTCACCAGCTTCCGCGCCCTGCTCGAATTCTTCTTCCAGATCCACGATCCGACGACGCGGAACCGCCAGGGCAATGACGTCGGCGCGAGCTATCGCTCGGCGATTTTCTACACGAGCGAGGCGCAGAAGACCGTAGCCGAGGACACGATCGCCGATGTCGATGCGTCCGGTCTTTGGCCCGGCAAGGTGGTCACCGAAGTGACCCCCGCAGGCGATTTCTGGGAAGCCGAACCCGAGCACCAGGATTATCTGGAGCGGATTCCGAACGGCTATACCTGCCACTTCGTGCGGCCGGGCTGGAAGCTGCCCCACCGCGCCGACGCGTGACCATTCCGCGGGGAGCCCTCTCCCCGCGGTTTCAGCATACCCTTAGCGGCAGCGGCGATGCGCGGTCATCGACCGGTCGATCGCTCGCCCGGCAAAGGCGCCGCCAACACCGCCGGCCACCGTGCCGAGCAGCCCGTGCCCGAGGATCGACCGACCGACCAGTGCACCGCCCACGCCACCGGCGACGAGACCCGTCGTGCCCTTCGAATAGCGGCAGCCATGGCGGCTGTGATGGCTGTAGGTACCGTGCGTGTAATGATGCCGCGTGCGCGCTTCGGCGGCACCCGCCGGTATCATCAGCGTCGCAGGGACGGCCAGCGAGAAAGCGCTGAAAGCGAGGATTGCGTTGCGCATTGATATACTCCGCATGGACATGGCGATTCAGGTAGAACTGACGGACCGCCCGGAAAGTTGCGCAACCAGACTGACCTCACCGCCGCCGCTCACCGAACGCGACGCCACACGGCTCAAGGCGATGGACAATCACCAATCGGACAAACCGCGACAGATATCATGAACCCCGATTCCAGTAATCCTGGCCATTGATTCCAATTACCTTCGATGATTAACGTAGTGATTTTATTATCACGCTTCCCGGAACTTTCCGTTTCGTCGCGTTGTTGGACCGGGGAAACAACATGACTGGAGCAAGAAAATGACTCGTCTCATGTCGACCGCGCGCGTCATCGGCGCATCGAGCCTGTTGCTGATGATGGCGACACCTGCCCTTGCCGAAGGAAAGGCCGATCGCGCCCGGGCTGCTATCGCGGAAGCCACTGGCAAGACCGACGCGGCAAGCAAGCTCGGCGCCAGCGGCGAGGTTCCCCGCCTCCAGGCAGAGGCCCAGGCAGCACTCCGAACCGCACGGGAGGATCTCGCGAGCGGCCGCAAGGACGAAGCCATCGCCGGGGCGAACCACGCATCCCAGCTGGCCGATCTGGCGATCGGGCAGTCGCAGAAAAACGCGGAAGCGGCCGAGCGTGAACATCGCGCCGCCGCCGGCGCAGCAATCGACAGTGCGCGGATCGACGCCGCCGCCGCCAATGAGCGGGCCGAGGCGGCCCAGCGTTCAGCCGCAATGGCGAACGCCGACGCTGCCGCCGCCCGCGCCGCGCCGCCGCCCGCCCCCGTGATTGTCGCCATGCCGCCGCCAGCGACGACCACAGTGACGACCGAAACCGTCGCCCCGCGCGTAGCGGCGGCGCCGGTGCGGACGGCACAGCGCAAGACCGTCCGCCGCGTCGTTCGCCACGGTCCGGCGGCCGTCAGCCGTCCCGTTACCGACAAGACCACCACGACCGTGACCACGACCCAGAATTGAAACGAGCCGACGTTCCGGCGACGGGAGAGGGCCGTCGGAACGTCGGATTCGAACAATCCGTTCTTTGGCGTGCGAAGGCCTGTCTCCCGATACGCCATCTGGACAGGATCGATGGCAATTCGGGACGAACGGGGTTCGGATTCAATACCCGATGCCCTATATGCCCGTAACGGAACCCTGCGCATCCCGTCGTCGTTTCCACGGGCGCAGCGTGAAGCATGGAGGCATCATGTCCACTATCAATGGCGAACAATGGGAGAAGGAGCTCCGCGCCCTTCTCGACCAGATCCAGGCGCATCCCTCGCGGGACTCCAGCCAGGAGCGGCAACGCATCGCCGTCCTGAAGAACCTGGTGGCGACCCGGGGCAAGGCCGTTCCGGCCTGAACCGGTAAGACGCCCGGTTCATCGCCATCCCCGCGCCGCCGCGCGGTCAAGATACGACTTGACGATCACCCGGTGGAACGGCGCGATCACGGTAAGGTAGGCCCGTCCCAGCAGGTTGTGGCAATGCACCACCGTGATCGCGACAAGCTCACGCCCTTCGCCGTCAGCCGTATCGCGAAGCAGGATGGACGTCCTGAAATCGAGGTGCCGGTCGTTCTCACCCACGACCAGTTCGCGTGCCGATCGTTCAACGACAGGGAAGAAGTCGATCGCTTCTCCTCTCGCGTTCTGCGCGATCGCCGCTGACGTCTTCACTCCCAGCGGCGCCATCACCCCATCGCGGATGCGCATCAGTGTCCGTGTCCAGCCCGCCGGCCGCGCCAGCACGGCCCGCGTCAGCCGCTCGATATCGCCCGTGGCCGCCACCGGCAGCGCGATGGCATAGGCATCCAGCAGATCCGCGCCGGCATAGCGCGCCGCCAGCATGCTGTCGGACGGCGCAGGCACTTCAATGGCTTTGGTCATGGTGCGGTTTATCACGGCCGCGCCATCGCATCACCCCATGCGATCCGCTGGCGGGCAAACCTGCGGGAGCAACCTCGTCGACACCGGCTTGACCGCGCCCCGGGTCCGCGCGACCAATGCCGGCGCGACACGCGAAAAAAAGAAGAGGACCCTTGATGCGGACCCTGACCATTCTCGCCACGCTTGTCGCCGGTGTCTCAGCCCTGCCCGCCTCGGCCGAAACCAAATGCTCGGTCGGCCAGATGCTCGCCCTGCCGGTCACCATGTCCGGTCTCCGTCCGATGGTCCCGGCCAGGATCAACGGCCGCGAGGTGAAATTCATCGTCGACAGCGGCGCCTTCTACAGCGCCATCTCGCCCGGTTCGGCCGCCGAGCTTGGATTGAAGCTGACCGATGCGCCCGGGAACATGCACGTGGTCGGCATCGGCGGAGAGACGCGCATATCGGTCGCGCGGGTCAAGGATTTCGGCCTGGGCCCGGTCACCCTGCACAATATCGAATTCATGGTGGGGGGCAGCGAGATCGGCGGCACCGGGTTACTCGGCCAGAATGTCCTCGGCATCGGCGACGTGGAATATGATCTTGCCGGCGGTGCCATCCGCCTGATGCGGGCAAAGAACTGCAACAACGTGAACCTTGCCTATTGGGCAAAGGAAAAGGCGCTCGCCGTCTCGGAGCTCGAGATCGAAGCGCCTACCTCCATCCTGTCGCACACGGCAGCCACGGTAATCCTGAACGGCGTGAAGCTGCGCGCCGTGTTCGATACGGGCGCCCCCACCTCGATGCTGACCAGGGGTGCCGCGGCCCGCGCGGGTATCAAGCCCGACATGCCCGGCGTGGAGCCTGCCGGTTCCACCAGCGGCCTCGGGCGACGTACCTATCCAAGCTGGATCGGGCCGTTCCAGGGGCTGAAGATCGGCAATGAGGAAATCCGCAAGATCCGCCTCCGTTTCGCCGATATCAACGAAAGCGGCTTCGACATGCTGATCGGCGCCGACTTCTTCCTGTCGCATCGCGTCTATGTGTCGAATGCGCAGCGGCGGATGTTCTTCACCTATAATGGCGGGCCGGTCTTCGATCTCAGCGTCAGAAAGGCCGAAGCGATGGCGGCGACTGAAGCGAAAAGCGCGCCTGCCCCCGCTGCGGGCGGCGTCCCCGCCGCCGGCCCGGTCACCGCAGAGGACTTCAGCCTTCGCGGCAACGCACGCGCGGCACGCAGCGATTTCAAGGGCGCGCTCGCCGACCTGACACACGCCGTCGATCTCGCCCCCGACAATGCGGACTATCATTATCAGCGTGCGCTTGTGCTCGTCCGAACCGAGAAGCCAGGCGAGGCAAGGATCGACCTCGATCGCGCGCTGACCCTCAAGCCCGACTATCCGGAAGCACAGTTGATGCGTGCATCGGTCCGTTTCCGCGCCGACGACAGGGCCGGCGCCCGCGCGGACCTGGAGGCGGCCGATCGCATGCTCTCGGAATCCTCCGATCTGCGCCTGTCACTGGGCGCCTATTATGAATCGCTCGACGATCCCGGCGGCTCCGTGTCCCAATATGACCGCTGGATCGCAGCCCATCCGGCCGACAGCCGCATACCGATGGCGCTCAACGGCCGCTGCTGGGCACGGGCGCTCTCCGGCAAGGACCTCGACAAGGCGATCGGGGACTGCGATCGCGCCCTCCGGCTCAGGCCGCACACCGCGGCGTTTCTCGACAGTCGCGGCCTGGCGCGGCTTCGCAACGGCGATCTCGACAAGGCACTGGCGGATTACAACGAAGCTCTGGCGCTTGAGCCGAAAATGGCCTGGTCGCTCTACGGACGCGGCCTTGTCGAACGCAGGAAGGGACTGGCGGCACAGGCGAAGGCGGATATCGGCGCTGCTGTCGCGCTCCAGAAGAACCTGCCGGAGAAAGCCAGGAAGATCGGACTGGAGGTGGCCGAATAGGGGCAACCGACATGCCCCAATCCTGCCCCCAATGCTGACCTATTCCTGGCAGTTACTCGTATTCCACGAGAAACCGCCCAGCCGTCAGTGCCAGAAGATCAGCAGCAGGATGATGATCGGAAGTGGAATGCCGATCAGCCACAACAGAATGCCTTTTCCCACGACGTACTCCTCTCGATTGTTTCGATGGCAATACAACACGCAGGAAAGCTGCCCGTTCCATTCGAATATTGTCTTTTCAGACATTATCATTGATCCAGGTTAGACTCTCGGCTTACGTACTTACACGATAGCCATCGTCAACACCTTGGTTGCCCTGCTTACGCTAGCATCGCCAGAGAATGCAGGCCGGTGAGTGCGGGGGGGAATCGAATGCCGATCGCGAAGCTCGAACGCGAACATCGCCGGATACTGGAACTGGCAGGATCGCTGGAGGCGATCGTGGCAGGGCCTCGCCCCGAAACGCCCGGTCTTCTCATGCTGGCCCGCTGGAATTTCACTCGAGAGGTGTTGAGTCATTTGTCGAACGACGATGCCCTCGTGGTCGTGCCATTGATGGGAGACCGGCGACCGCACATCGCCCAACTCGCCATCCAGTCCCGCGCGCAACTCCGCAGCCTTTACGACGATTTCGAGAACCATATGGATCGCTGGAAGGGGCTGCCCGCCACGACGGAATGGTCCTATTACCGCCGTGACGTTCAAGCCCTGATACGGCGCCTTCGTGCCCGGATCGCAGCGGAGGAATCCGGCATCCACCACTTCCTGCCGGTGCAGCGCGCCGATCCGCAGCCCGGTCTTCCCGCCGATCGTCGCGGAGTAGCGACTGAATAGCCGTCTCGAGGCAGCGGCGGCATGCGAAATGCCTGCCCCTCGATCGCCATCTCGACAAGCTCGATGGCTACTCGGGGCGAACGGGAGTGGTCCGGACCGAGCGCTAGGTGCGCATCGATCGCATCCCGTTTGTGCGCCAGCCACCAAAAATCGTTCGTCCGTCGTGACTTCAACCGCACCCGGCAGGCTTCGTTCCACGATTCCAACCTGTTGCGAGTCGCTGCTTGCTTGTGTTAACCCAGATCAGGCGATCCTCGCCGTGTAGCAAGTTCATGGGGACGTCATGGCCCGTTCACGATATCGGCGTCACAGGACGCCCATCGTGAACCAGATCAGCAGGCACGCCGTCCCGGCGCCCCAATTCGAGGCATGCGTTTGTTCCACTTTTCCCGACCGACTTTCCGGGCCACCCGCCTCAGCAACGATGCGCAAACCGACCCAGCCACCGATCACGCTCATGCCATTCCGGGCGCCTGGGTCGCCGGTGGCACATTGCTCAGCCTCGCCGCCCTGATCGCGCTGATGCTGTGGCAGGGTCTCAGGATCGACCCGTGGGCGTGGAGCACGATCATCTTCTTTACGCTGGGCGTCACCGCTGCCGCGACGCGTTATGCGCTGCGCCATCCGCCTACGCCCGGCCGCCGCATCGCCCGCGACATCGCCGAATATTTCGGTCTGTTCACGCTGATCTCCCTTATGGGCGCCATCGCGACCTATCCGTTGTCAGCCGGCACCCAGGGTTTCATCGATCCAACGCTTCAGCGGATCGACGACATGCTGCGCTTCAACTGGCTCGCCTGGTACGATCTGGTCGTCGCCCACCGATCGCTCCAGCTTCTCGGTACTGCAGCCTATCAGAGCATCTATGTCACGCCAGCGATCCTGCTCGGCTATTTCGCCTGGCGCGATCATCGCGGGGCGGCGCGCTCGTTCATCGCCACCTTCTGGCTCGCGGCAGTGATCTCGCTCGTCCTGTTCTGCTTCATCCCGGCGCAGGGGCCGCTCGCTTCGCAGTGGCAGGGGCCGATCCCCTATATGCCAGTCAGCCAGCTCTCCGAATCGACGATCATTCCGGAACTGCGCCTGCACATGATCAGCCATGTCGATCTCGGCGATCTGCGCGGGCTCGTCTCGGCACCCAGCTTCCACACCGCCAGTGCCGTGCTCTTCATCGCCGCCGCCTGGCCGTTCCGCCGGCTCCGCTGGCCGCTGACCATCGTCAATATCGCGATGCTGCTGTCCACGCCGGTAGAAGGCACGCATTATCTGACTGACATGATCGCCGGTGCCCTGGTCGCGATCTTCGCCATCTTCGTGGTCAAGCTAATCGAAGCGCGCCGGTCATCTCCAGGGACGATGGATAGTGTCACCATACGGGCCTAGACCATTGCCGTCGCGGGCCTGACGATCCGGGCCGCGATCGTCTTCATCTTCCGAGGAGATACCGCAATGAGCACCATCACCACCAGGGACGGCACCGAGATCTTCTACAAGGACTGGGGCACCGGGCAGCCGATCGTGTTCCATCACGGCTGGCCGCTGAGCGCTGATGACTGGGACGCCCAGATGCTGTTCTTCCTCGGGCAGGGCTATCGCGTGATCGCCCATGACCGGCGCGGCCATGGCCGATCGAGCCAGCCGTCCTTCGGCAACGAGATGGACACCTATGCCGACGACGTCGCCGAACTGACCGCCGCGCTCGACCTGAAGGACGCGGTCCATATCGGCCATTCGACCGGCGGCGGCGAAGTCGCCCGCTATCTCGGCCGGCACGGCACGGCGCGCGTCGCCAAGGCGGTGCTGATCGGCGCGGTGCCGCCGATCATGGTCAAGAGCGACAGCAACCCGGGCGGCACGCCGATCGAGGTGTTCGACGGTTTCCGCACACAGCTCTCCGCCAACCGTGCCCAGCTCTACAAGGACGTGCCCTTCCCCTTCTACGGCTATAACCGGGATGGCGCGACGATCTCGCAGGGGATCATGGATCACTGGTGGCTTCAGGGCATGATGGGATCGGCCCAGGCGCATTACGACTGCATCAAGGCCTTTTCGGAAACCGACTTCACCGACGATCTGAAAAAGATCGATGTGCCCTGCCTGATCCTCCACGGCGACGATGACCAGATCGTGCCCTACAAGGATGCTGCCCTGCTGTCGGCGGAGCTGGTCCAGAAGCCGACGCTGAAGATCTACCCGGGCTATCCGCACGGCATGTGCACGACTCATCCGGACGTGCTGAACGCCGACATCCTGGCCTTCATCAAGGCATGAACGACGCCGCCGCCCTCATCGCCAGGCTGGAGCTCACGCCCCATCCGGAGGGCGGCTGGTATCGCGAGACGTTCCGCCAGCCCGCACCCGGGACCGGTCGCGGGCTGGCGACCGCCATCCTGTTCCTGCTCGAACTCGGCCAGAGCTCGCACTGGCACCGCGTCGACGCGGCGGAGATGTGGCTATGGCATGCCGGCAGCCCGTTGCGGCTGCTGGTCGACGATGGTGCGCCGCACGAACATCTGCTCGGCGGCGACGTGCTGGCTGGACAATTGCCCCAGGCGATCGTCCCGGCTGGCGCGTGGCAGGCCACCGAGGCGCAGCTCGGCTGGGGCCTGGTCAGCTGCGTCGTCACCCCCGCTTTCGAATTCGCCGGCTTCGAGCTTGCCCCGCCCGGCTGGTCGCCGCGCTAAGGCGCCGTAATCAGGATCACCACCCGCCGGTTTTCCTGCCGCCCCGCCTTGGTGGCATTGGTCTCGATCGGATAGCGCGCACCCAGCCCCTCGACCCGGATATTGGCCAACGGTATCCCGCCACCCGCCAGCGCGTCCGCCACCGCGGCGGCGCGGCGCACCGACAGGGCATCATTGTGGCGTGCAGTCCCGGTGCGATCGGTATGGCCCTCGACCTGGGCGCGGCGGATATCGACCGCGACCAGCTTGCTCGCAATGTCCCGGATGACGATGACCTGCTGAGGCCGGATTTCGCTTTCGTCGGTCGCGAACAGCAGCCGGTCCTGCATGCCGAATTCCCACCCGCGCTCTGTCTTCGCGAAGCCGTTGGCGCGGAGCGCGGCGATCTGGGCCCTGGTCCAGCCGCCATGATCGGCCATGGTCTGGCAGGCAGCCAGCAGGAACAGGCCAGCGCCGAGGATCGCCCTGGGAAACAGTCGGGACATCATATTCGAACCGTCTTTCCTTTGCCAAAAACCCAAAAAAACCACTTATGGTCGCTCTTCGCGCAGCGCCTGCTTGCTGGCGTACATTCCGGCATCGGCGACGTTCAGCAGCGTGGCGATATCGGCGCCATCCCGGGGGTATACCGCCGCGCCGACGCTGAGCTTCATGGCCAGTGTCTCGCCCGACGACAGCGCGATCGGCTCGGCCATGCGCTCGGCCAAGCTTTGGCGCACCCGGGCGACGGCGTCCATGCCGCTTGGCGCCGGCAGCAGAACCGCGAATTCATCTCCGCCGAGGCGCGCGGCAATATCCTGTGCGCGGATCGACGCCCGCAGCCGGGCCGCGATCTCGATCAGCACATGGTCGCCCGTGGCATGGCCATACCGGTCGTTCACCGCCTTGAAGCCGTCGCCGTCGAGATAAAGGATCGCGAAGGATTCGCCGTCGTCGCGCGCCTGATCGAGCGCAATGGCCAGGTGATGTTCGAAATCGACCCGGTTCGGCAGGTTGGTCAGCGTGTCGTGCCGCGCCTGATGGCTCAGTTCCTCCCGTTCGCGCCGCAAATGCACATGCCATTCGTCCAATTCATCGAGCAGCGCATTGAAATCCCGGCCGAGCTCATCGATCTCGGCGATCCCGGCCGGTGGTGCCCGGCGACCGAACGCCCGTTCCTCCCGCACGTTATGTGCAACGGCGGCGATCGCGTTCAGCGAGCGGATCACGCCTTGCTGAAGCCGACTGGCGAGGAAATGAGTCGCGATGGCGGTGATGAGCAGGCACGCGAGCGCGCTGGCCAGGCCGCGACGGATATACCCTCCGACGACCGCGGGATCGCCGCGCACGCGCACCTCGCCGATCGTGACGCCGCGATGCACCACCGGCGCGGCGACGATGTCCGGGAAGACCAGCCGCGCGGTCAGCCAGTCGATGCCGAACAGATCGTCATGCTCTTCCGGATGGCCCAGCCGGACCAGTTCGCGTCCGCCACGCAAGGCGACGACGGCAATCTCCGCAACGCCTTCTGCCGCGGCAAGCGGCGCGATACTCTCGCGCGCCGCCTCCGGGTCGTCGAAAATGATCGCCGGTGCGACCGTATAGCTGGCCGACTGGGCCACCAGATGAAGATTCTGCTGGGCATAGTCGACGATCGTGGCGAAGCCGGCGAGCAGCACGGTGAGCCCGGCAATGCCGACGGCGAACAGGGTGACGCGGAAATGCACCCGCGCCAGCACGGCGCGAAGCGTGGGAAGCGGCCGTGGCGGCGGCATCACGACGCGTCCCCATCGGCATCGGACAGGCGAAGGACGCGAGGGTCGACCCGCACCGTTCCGCGCGAGATCGCATCGAGGCTGAGCTGGAACGATATCTCAAGCGGCTTGATGTCGAGGCAGAACATCGTCCCGCCGCGGCACGCCGGATCTGACTCGGCGATCGACAGGATGGCCCGGCCGCGAATCCCGGCAATCGTCCGCTGGCCCTGTCCGGCGGGCAGGTCGCCAAGATAGAGAATGTCGCAGGATTGCCCGATCGTCGGATTGCCTGTCGCCAGCCGATTGACCGAGATTGGGCGCCCCGCGACCGGACTCGCCTCGCCCAGTCGATCGGCGAAGCGTGTCTTGCCGATCACGCACAGGCGCATCGCGGCGGCGGCGTCCCCCGGCCAGCGCGTGTAGCTGATGATTCCCCCCACCATCCGCGCGACCGCGCGCGCCGGCTGGTCGGGCCCCGGCGTCACCCGGGTCCGCAGGGGGAAACCGACATTGGTTGGCAGCGTCGCCAGGAGCGACCAGGCCAGGGCGAACGGGATCATCATCGCCGCAGGACCCCAGTCCCGCGCACGATCGCCCATTGCCGAAGAGGGCTCGCTGATCGCGAAAAAGGGCTGGCTTGGTTAATCAACAGGCTGGATGACTTGGTTACACTGACAGTTACGATACCGTCACAGCCTTACAGGCGCTGCTCAAAGGCTGGCAAGCGCATCCGGCCTGTCCCCTTCAACGATGCGACGAAACCGTTGCATGGGATCACCGCTGCAATCGTCCGATGCCGCGCTCAGCCCGCCCGGTTGATCTGCTGGATCAGGGCACGATGCGACGGCAGGTCGAGCGTGGCGCGCTCCCCGAAATTGCGGATGCGCGCGAAGGTCTTCTCCGCTGCGCCGACATTGGGGAAGTCGCTTCGGCTGGGCGCCAGGTCGGTCCTGAACTCCATGCCGTAGAGGATGTACTGATAGTTGAAGAACGCGAAGGATTCGAGGTCGAGCGTGAAGTCGAAGCGCCCCGGCGGCCGGTGCCGCCACTGGTCGAGCAGGTCGGCCAGGCGATCCGGGATCGAGGCGGGATCGGTATTGTCGCGCCAGAAGGGCTCGCTGCGCTGGCTGAGGCAATAATGCAGCTTCAGGAAATTGACGATATTGTCGTACCGCGCCGCGATCAGTTCGTTGAACCGGCGCGCGGGCGCATCGACCGGGCCGTTGTGCGGGAACATCTCCGCAATCATGCCGATCGCCGCCTCGATCACCAGCACGCCGGTCGACTCCAGCGGTTCGAGGAACCCGCCCGACAGGCCCACCGCGACGCAATTCTTCACCCATTGCCGCTCGCGATAACCGGGCTCGAACAGGATACGGCGCGGCGTGATATCCTGCATGCCCGGCCCGACATAGGCGCGCAGGATCTCGGCGGCGCGATCGTCGGAGATGTGGTCGCTCGAATAGACGCAGCCGATCCCCCGTGCTCCGTTCAACCCGATGTCCCAGGTCCACCCGGCCTCGTGCGCGGCAGCGATGGTATAGCTCTCGATCGGCGCGTCGGGCCGTTCATAGGGTATCTTGCAGGCAAGCGCCCGGTCGGTGAACAGGATCGAGCGGACCGATTTGAACGGCACTTTCAGTGCCCGCCCGATCAGCTCGGCCCGGAAACCGGTGCAGTCGATATACAGGTCGGCGTCGAGCCGGCCCTGCTCCGCCGTGACGACATGGTCGATCGCCCCGGTCCCGTCGATCTCGACATGGTTGAGCAGACCCTGGAGATGCACCACGCCAAGCTCGCGGGCGCGCTCGGCCAGGATCTGCGCAAGCATCGTCGCGTCGAAATGATAGGCATAGCTCAGCGGACCCGAGAAATCGCCCTCGCCCGGCCCCTTTGGCCCGCGCTGCGCCTCGGCCACGCGGTTCTGGATCGTCATCGCCTCGGCAAAGGGCCGGCGCGTCTTCTCGTCCTGAAGCAGCCAATAGGGCACCAGGCTCACGCCCTCGGCATGGAAGGGCGCCTCGAACGGATGGAAGAAATGGCTGTGATCGCCCTCTTCCGGTGTCCGCACCCAGTCGACGAAGCGGATGCCCTGCTTGAACGTCGCCGATGTCGCGCGGATGAAGCGGCTCTCGTCGATGCCGATGAACTGGAGCGTGTTCCGGATCGTCGGGAAAGTCCCCTCGCCCACCCCGATGATGCCGATCTCGGGCGATTCGAGCAGCCTGATCTCGAGCCGTTCGTTGCCTGACAGTTCGAGGAACTTGGCGAGGTAGGCAGCCGTCATCCAGCCGGCCGTGCCGCCGCCGACGATCAGGATGCTGCGTTTCCGGCTCATCATGCCTTCATGCCCCATCATCACGCCCTGACGAACAGATTCTTGAGCCAGAGCGGCCCGGCCTTCGCCGCCTGCCGCCAGTCGCCATCCTCCTCAACCGCGTCGGGCGTGTAGGCCCAGGGATTGAGCAGCTTCACCCGCCCCGTCTTGAACGCGCCGGGATGGCGGGTGGCGAGCGTCAGCCCGTGCTCGAGCGCGGTCGCGGCAAGCAAGCCGTCCCGCGCATCGGCATAGGACAGCTGGGCACGCCGCCGCACCACGGCGGTGTCGACCGGCAGGATCCGGCCCTCGAACGCGGGCAGCACCTGGTTGTCGATCCACTGGCGCAGCGCGAGCCCCGCTGCCTTGTCCCGCTGCGCCGTCCGCGTCGCGCCGCTATCCAGTTCGAGCAGGGTCAGCGCCGAGATGAACAGGTTCTGCCTGACAAGGCCCGCGGCCCAGCCCGAAAAGCGCGGATCGGTCTGCCCGGCGCGCGCGTTGCGGAGTTCGAAGACGACGCCGGTATCAAGCAGGTACATCAGCCGGCCGCCCCGTGCCGGCTCCAGGCGGTGCCGGCGCCACTCGCCAGGTCGATCTCCGGCAGGCCCGGCATCGCGAGCAGGTCGACGATCGTCTCGGTCTGGCCGGTAAGCTGGCGGAACGCGTCGATGCTCATCAGCACATGAGTCGGCTTGCCGCGGTCGGTGACGAACACCGGTTCGAGTCGCGCCGCGCGTTTCGCAGCGGTCACATCCTGGTTGAAATCACGACTTGAGACGAGTTTCATCGCATCGATTCCCAATCCCAAAGCCTGGAATGTTCCCGCTAACTTGTAGGTACATTACTACTATGTTGCCGCTTCGCAACAGCCGGGACGCCCGAACCGGAAAAATGACAACGAATGGCATCCGGGCAGCATTTTCCAGTTGCGCCGCCCGCCCGATTTCGTCCCCTTCGTGAGCGGGGCAACCTGGATTGCCGCGGGGAAGAACCGAAACGGGGGAGGAATCATATGGCCGAAGGGGTCATCGACAGCATCTGGTCAACGGTCGGCGGCGTGCTGTCCGCCCATGGCCCGGCAGTTCCGGCCGCGGCCGCAAGCTACACGCCGGGCGACTTCAGCGTCCATTTCTTCCTCCAGCTCGCGGTGATCCTGCTGGCCTGCCGGGTGGTCGGCTGGGCCGGCAAGAAGTTCCTCGGCCAGCCCCAGGTGGTCGGCGAGATGATCGCCGGCGTCATCCTCGGGCCGTCGCTGCTCGGCCTGCTGTTCCCGGGTCTGCAAGGGGCGATCTTCCCCAAGGAGACGCGCAGCGTCCTCTATGCCGGATCGCAGCTCGGCGTCGGGCTCTACATGTTCCTGGTCGGCACCACGCTCCAGCTCGACAAGTTCAAGTCGAAGGCGAAGAGCGCGATGAGCGTGTCGTTCGCCGGGATCGCCGCGCCCTTCCTGATCGCCTTCCTGATCACGCCGTTCCTGCTCGGCGTGCCGGGCCTGTTCGCGAAGGATATCTCGCCCGCCAACGCCACCCTGTTCATGGGCGCCTGCATCGCGCTGACGGCATTCCCGATGCTCGCCCGGATCATCAACGAGCGCGGCCTTGCCGACACGTCGCTGGGTACGCTGTCGCTGACGGCCGGCGCCTTCGACGATGCCGTTTCCTGGTGTGTGCTGGCGATCGTGCTGGCGACCTTCGGCGGGGGGCCCGGCGTTGCGGTGCTCGCGATCGGCGGCGGCCTCGCTTATGCCGCCTTCATCATCCTCTTCGGCCAGCGCCTGCTGGCGCCGCTCGGCCGCGCCGTCGAGCGCGCCGGGGAGATGAGCGTCACCGTGCTCGCCATCACCCTGATGCTGTTCTGCATGTCCGCCTTCCTGATGGACGCGGTTGGCATCCATGCGATCTTCGGCGGCTTCATCCTGGGCGTCGTGATGCCGCGCGGCCTGTTCGCCGAGCAGCTCAAGAAGAAGATCGAGCCGCTTGCGGTCGTCCTGCTGCTGCCGATGTTCTTCACCTATTCCGGGCTCAACACCCGGCTGGACATGGTCAATTCGGCAACGCTGCTGCTGATCGCGCTCGGCATCCTTGTGGCATCGATCCTCGCCAAGGGCGGCGCCTGCTATCTCGCGGCGCGGATCGCCGGCGAGGACAACCGCACGGCGCTCGGCATCGGCGCGCTGATGAACTCGCGCGGGCTGATGGAACTGATCATCATCAATATCGGCCTGCAGAAGGGCATCATCGGCCCGACGCTCTTCTCGATGCTGGTGCTGATGGCGATCGTCACGACGATGATGGCCGGCCCCCTGTTCGAGCTGGTCTATGGCCGCGACGCGCGCGCCTCGGGCGAGCTCGGCGCGATCGACGGCGGGCTTGCCGCCGAACCGGCCTGAAGGCTCCCCCTGGAGCGGGCGGCCAGGCGCCGCCCGCTTCCCTTTCTCGAAGGATTTCCCATGAGCAGGACGATGGCGCGCGCCCTTGGGCTCGCGGCGCTGGGGTACACACATTCAGCCGCGGCGCAGGAGGTGACGCTGAAGCCGATGGTCGATGCCAGGCTCCGCTACGAGCATGTCGACCAGGACGGCATCGCCGACAAGGCAGATGCGGTGACCCTGCGAGTCCGCAGCGGCGTGCAGGCAAGCACCGGCCCCTGGTCGGCACTGGTCGAGAGCGAGGCGACGATCGGGATCGGCAACCATTATAATGACGGGTTCAACGGCAGGCCGCTGCCGCTGGTGCTCGATCCGCAGAATATCGAGCTCAATCGCGCCCAGATCCGATACGCAGCGCACAAGACCAGCGTCACCGTGGGGCGGCAGGTGCTCGATCTCGCCGACCAGCGCTTCGTCGGCCCGGCACCCTGGCGCCAGAACGAGCAGACCTTCGACGCGGTGCGCGCGACTTGGGCGGGCATTCCCCGCCTGACCATCGACGCAAGCTATGTCTGGAGCGTCCGCACCGTGAACGGCATCGACGGCACCGGCGCCCGCCCTACCGCGGTACCGGGCAGCAACTGGTTCGGCCTGGTCAGCTATGCCGCGCCGATCGGCACGCTCACCGGCTTCGCCTATCTGGTCGATCAGGACCTGGCTGCCTTGCAGGGCTATCGCCTGTCGAGCCAGAGCTATGGCGTGCGCTTCGCCGGAAGCCAGCCCGTCGCCCCGGGATGGAAGCTCGGCTATATCGCCAGCGCGGCGCGCCAGAGCGACTATCGCCGCAACCCGAACCGCTATGCGGCGAGCTATTATCTTGCCGAGGCGAGTCTCAGCGGCAAGGTCCTCGCCGCGACCGCCGGATACGAAGTGCTCGGCGCTGACCACGGCACGGCGCTCACCAGCTTCCAGACGCCGCTCGCTTCCCTGTTCCGTTTCCAGGGCTGGGCCGGCAAGTTCGGCACCACGCCGCCCAACGGCATTCGCGATCTCTACGGGACGCTTGGTGCGAACTGGAAGGTGAAGGGGCCGATCAGCGGCATCGGGCTCGGCGCGACCTGGCATCATTTCGAGAGCGACCGGCTGTCGCAGCATTATGGCGACGAGATCGACCTGCTAGCCCAGGCGAAACTCCACCGATTCACGGTCGCCGCACGGCTGGCGCGCTACAAGGCCGACCGGTTCCAGACCGATACGACCAAGGGCTTCCTGTCGGTGGAATGGGTTCTTTAGGAAATCAGGGCCGAAACCCGGCCGGCCATTCCCGTTCGTGCCGGCTAGGGATCGATCCTGCCGATGACAGCGTCCCTTAAGCCGCCTCGACCGCGATTAGCGCCTCGACATATTTCGCGTCGTTGGCGTGGAACAGCGCGCTCGCGGGGAATTCACGCTCGGTCAATTGCAGCTCATTGAGCCCGGCCAGCTTGAACGTGCCGATCTTCTCCTCGCGCGGCGGCTTGCCGTCCTTCTCGATCGCGACGGCATCGATGAACAGGTCGCCATGCTTCGTATAGATCACGTGCGGCGCCAGCGTCATGGTGACACGGTTATAGGTCGCGACCACGTAGCGCTTGCGCACGATCGCCTCGAAAATGGTCGGAACCGGACCCTGCGGCATAGCCTTGTCGCTCTCGATCGGTAGTTTCATGCATAAGCACATACAATAATATGCTGCATCGCAGCAAGTGGGGATCGACGAACCGAGTGCCCGATTTGGGGGAACTTGCGCAATCGCCCACCCGTTCGGCCCGGGCAACATGAAGGATATCGCCATGCCCGATACGCAGGACATCACCGCCAAATTCTGGAAAGCGCTCCGTTCCGACATGACCCTGATGCTTGGGCTTGACGGCGTCGAGGACGGCCGTGCGCAACCGATGACTGCCCAGTTCGACGGTGACGAGGATCGTGGTCCGATCTGGTTCTTCACCTCGAAGGAGACCGATCTTGCCAGGGAACTGCGCGAAGGCCGGGCCAGCCGGGCGCTCGCCCATTTCGCCTCCAAGGGGCATGACCTGTTCGCCAGCATCCACGGCACCTTGTCACTGTCCGACGATCGCGCGGCGATCGACCGGCTGTGGAATCCCTTCGTCGCTGCCTGGTTCGAAGGCGGCAAGGACGATCCCAAGCTCCAGCTGCTCCGCCTCGACCCCGAACGCGCGCAGATCTGGCTCAACGGCTCAAGCCTGCTCGCCGGCGTGAAGACGTTGCTCGGCGCCGATCCGAAGCAGGATTACCGGGACAAGGTCGCCGAAGTCTCGCTCGCCTGATCGCACGACCTCCGGGGCGGCGGAAGCGCCGCTCCGGCCCCTTCGGAATATTTCCAAAGCCGTTCTTTTTATCGCATAGGCCGTGCGTGACGACTCCGCCCTTCCCTCCTGCGGATACCGGTGCCGCAGGCACGTCGGGCGCGCAGGGCTTCGCGCTCGGCTTTCTCGGCCGCGGACAGGAGCCGGACAAGCATAATACGGGCGACGGCCTACCCCTCCCGCGCCGCTACGTCGCCATCGCCGCGATGTCCTTCGGATCGGCGCTCGTCATCATCGACGGCGGCGTCGCCAATGTCGCGCTGCCGACCATCGCGCGCGATCTCGGTGTCCAGCAAAGCGCGGTCGTCTCCGTGGTCACGGTCTATCAGGTGATGCTGGTGATGCTGCTCCTGCCCTTTGCCGGGCTGGGCGAGCGGATCGGGCTCAAGAACGCCTATCAGGCGGGCCAGGCGATCTTCACGGTCGCGACCATCCTGTGCTTCTTCGCCAAGAGCCTGCCCTTCCTGCTGATCGTGCGCGCCGCGCAGGCGATCGGCGCCGCCGGGGTGCTCAGCGTATCCTCCGCCCTGATCCGCCAGATCTACCCTTCCACCCAGCTCGGCCGCGGGCTCGGAATCAACTCGGTCGTGGTGACCAGTTCGGCGGCGATCGCACCGACCATCGGCGGCCTGATCCTTTCAGTGGCGCCCTGGCCCTGGGTATTCGCCAGCGCCGTACCCTTCGCGCTCGCCAGCCTCGCGCTGGGCCGCGCGATCCCCAACCCCCGCGCGCGCCACGCCACCTTCGACGTGTACGGCGCCGTGCTCTGCGCCTCGATGTTCGGCCTGGTGATCGGCGGGCTGGAGAGCATGGTCCATGGCGACAGCCCGGTCGTTTCCGCCGCGATCGTCCTGGTCGGCGTCATCATCGGCATCTATTTCGTCCGGCGCGAGCGCGGCGAGCCCAATCCGATTCTGCCGATCGACCTGCTGGTCCGCCCGGTGCTGGCCCTCTCCGCGATCGGCGGCTTCATCGCCTTCACCGCATCGATGACCCTGCTCATCTCGACGCCCTTCCGCCTCCACGCGCTTGGCTTCAGCGCCGCGGCGATCGGCGCCGCCATCGCCCCCTGGCCCCTGACCAACATGATCGTGGCGCCGGCGGCCGGCTTCCTGTCGGATCGGGTGCCTGCTGGCATCCTGGGCGGCATCGGCATGGCCGTCTCCGTCGTCGCCCTGTTGCTCATCGCCTTCATGCCGGCTGATCCGACCCTGTTCGACATCGCCTGGCGGATGGCGCTGTGCGGGTCGGGCTTCGGCCTCTACCTGCCGCCCAATGCCCGGCTGCTGGTTGGATCGGCACCGCGCGAACGGGCGGCCGCCGCAGGCGGGCTGGTCTCGACGGTCCGCCTGTCAGGACAGACCACCGGCGCGACCCTTGTCGCCGCGCTGCTGGCGCTCGGCGTCGGCGACGGGCGCATTCCGCCGATGGTCTCCGCCAGCCTCGCGGTGATCGCCGGCCTGTGCAGCGTCGCGCGCCTCCGCCCCTCGATCCGCAATCCGCGGCCCGAAGAGGCGGAGAACGCCCAGCCCGAAGCGGTGAACCGGCAACAATAGAGGCATGATCCGACCGACCCGCCATGCGCGGGCCGGCCCGACCGATCAGAATACAGCCTTGCCGTCGTCGCCCATCATCGCCTTGCGCACCAGCGGGATCGGCGGACCGCCATAGCTGAGGAACTGGTCGTGGAATGCCTTCCACCCCTTCCGCCCGCCATGAGTGGCGGTCCAGTCGTCGCGCAGCTTGCGGATCATCAGCTTGCCCATCGTGTAGTTGAGATAGGCCGGATCATAGGTGCCGCGCGCCGATTGCTGCTTCGCACTGCCCTCGTCCTGATAGCATTCGTCCACGAACATCTTGCGCGACTGCTCCTGGGTCATGCCGCGCGCATGCAGGCCGATCGCCGACAGATAGCGGCAGTTGCGCAGCAAGGCGTTGGAAAGCTGCCCCACATGCGTCTCCGGGTCGCCATTGTTGAGCCCGGCATCCCACACCATCTCCTCGGAATAATGCGCCCAGCCCTCGGCATAGGCATAGCCGACGAACAGCCGCCCGAAGAGCGAGGGCGAGTGGTTGGCATGGCGGAATTGCAGGAAATGCCCGGGCATCACCTCATGGACGGAGGTGAACAGCAGATCCATCTTGCCGGGGATGAACCCCGCCTGTTCGGCCGGCGTCCAGGCCGGATCCGGCGGCGAGATATAGTAGATCGAGGGGATGCCCTTCTCGAACGGCCCCGGCGGATCGATATAGGCGGAGTTCTGCCGGTTATAGGGCGGACTCTCCTCGACCAGCGCCTGCTCGGCGTCGGGGATCGAAACGATGTCCTTCGCGATCACGAACGCCTTGAGCTCCGGGATCTGCCGCCGCGCCTCGGCAACCGGACCGCCAACAGGCTTGTTGGCGTTCATTTTTGCCATGCAGGCCGGGATGGTCGCCCCCGGCGTGAATTGCGCGCACGCCGCCTTCAGCGCGTCCTGGTTGCGCTTCATATCCGCCCTGCCCGCTGCTTCGAGCTGATCGAGGGAGACGTCGACGCCCTCGGTCATCTTGATCATGCGCGCGAATTTGTCGGCGCCCAGCGCGAAGCCCTGAGTCGCCGTGCCCCGCTGGCTTTCGACATAGGCGGCCAGATCGTGCATCGATTTCGCCGCGGCGGCCGAGACCTGGTTGAACTCGTCCTGCAGCACCGGGCTCTGCACGCCGGCAAAGGCCTTTTTCGCGTCGCCGGTGTAATAATCGGCGAACCCGTTGTAGCCGGCGACGCTGTAATTGATGAAGCTCAGCGGCATCGGTGTCTTCAGGTTCGCGCGGATGTTCGCCGCGGCGCCCGGCACCTGGCGCAGGAACTTGATCATCGCCTTCATCCGCGTCGGCGCATCGGCATAGTTGCGGGCGACATAGACGTTCGGGTCAAGGCCCGCGCCGATATACCAGGCAGGGTTGGTATGAGGCTGATCTGCATCGGTCAGCCAGAACAGCTTTCCTTCAGCGACCCGCACCAGATAGTCGCGCTCGAACGCGTCCTGCTTGCTCATCTTGCCGGCATCGAACGCCGATGCCTTCACGATCGAGGCGCGCAGGAAATCGGCCTGCCGCTTCAGTCCCGCCTCGCTCCAGTCGCCGAGCCCGCCATCGAAATCGTGCCGCCCCTGATAGACAGCATTGGCCGGATCGAGCTTGAACCATCCTTCGATAAAGGCATCGCGGAAGGCCGCCCAGCTGGTGGTCGGCAGTGCCAGTTCGGCATCGTTCGAAATGGGCTTCGTTTCCGACGGCCCGCATGCCGTCACCGCCAGCAAGGCGATTCCGGCAAGCAATATCCTGCGCATACCCGCTCCCTTTGATTCGTTTATCGGAGGATGCTGGCAGCTTGGCGCTTCCTGCGCCAGCCCGGGCGGAAGGCCGCCCGCAGCCTGGAGAGGCTATTTGCCCAGATCGACGATCATGTCGTCGGGATGCACCACATTGAGCTTCCTGCGCGCCAGCTCGTCGACCATGTCCGGATCGGCATGGCGCGGATCGAGCAGCGCGACCCGGTTCTTCAGCTCGGCGCGGCGCTTCTCAAGCGCCGCCAGGTCGCCCTCACGCTTGTTCAGCTGGCGCTGGATATCGCCATAAGCGAGCGCGCCGTTCGGCCCCATGATGGCATAGCCGCCGAAAAACGCGCCCACGATCAGCAACGCGGCCGGCGGACCGGCACGACGAAGCAGGGTGCGGAAGGTGGAGCGCTTTGCCATTCCACGATTCTCGCACCATGCGACTCGTGGATCAAGCGGGAATTTTACCTATTCAAGCGCGAAGAATCGACCGGCCGGCATAGACGGCCGACTCGTCGAGTTCCTCCTCGATCCGGATGAGCTGGTTGTACTTGGCGAGCCGGTCGGAGCGCGCGAGGCTGCCCGTCTTGATCTGCCCGCAATTGGTTGCGACGGCGAGATCGGCGATCGTCGCGTCCTCGGTCTCGCCCGAGCGGTGCGACATGACCGCAGTATAGCCGCTGCGCTGCGCCAGCGACACCGCCTCGAGCGTCTCGGTCAGCGTGCCGATCTGGTTGACCTTCACCAGCAGCGAGTTGGCGAGGCCGTCCTTGATGCCCTGCTTCAGCCGCTTCGGGTTGGTCACGAACAGATCGTCGCCGACCAGCTGGACCTTGTCGCCGATCAGGTCGGTCAGCGCCTTCCAGCCAACGAAATCGTCCTCCGCCATGCCGTCCTCGATCGAGAAGATCGGATAGCGGCGAGTCAGGTCGGCGAGATATTCAGCCATCTCATGGCTGGAGAGGATCCTGTTCTCGCCGGAGATGTCGTACTTGCCGTTCTTGAAGAACTCGGTCGCGGCGCAGTCGAGCGCCACCATCACGTCGTCGCCCGGCTTGTAGCCGGCCTTTTCGATCGAGCTCATGATGAAGTCGAGCGCGTCGGTGGTCGAGGCGATGTTGGGCGCGAAACCACCCTCGTCGCCGACCGAGGTCGCCAGGCCCTTGTCATGCAGGCCCTTCTTCAGCGTGTGGAAAATCTCCGAGCCGCAGCGCACCGCCTCGATGATCGAGTCGGCGCCGACCGGCACGATCATGAATTCCTGGAAATCGATCGGATTGTCGGCATGTTCGCCACCGTTGATGATGTTCATCATCGGCACCGGCAGCACGTGCGCGGAAACCCCGCCGACATAGCGATAGAGCGGCAGGCCGCGCGCATCGGCCGCCGCCTTGGCCACCGCCAGGCTGACGCCGAGGATCGCGTTCGCGCCAAGCCGCCCCTTGTTCTCGGTGCCGTCCAGATCGATCATCACCCGGTCGACATCGGCCTGGTCCTCCGCTTCGAGGCCAAGCACCGCGTCGGCGATCTCGGTGTTGACGGCATCGACCGCCTGCTGGACGCCCTTGCCCAGCCAGCGGCTCTTGTCGCCGTCGCGCTTCTCGACCGCCTCATGCGCACCGGTCGATGCGCCCGAGGGAACGGCGGCACGGCCGAAGGAGCCGTCATCGAGCAACACGTCGACTTCGACCGTCGGGTTGCCCCGGCTATCGAGGATTTGGCGCGCGTGGATGTCGATGATTGCGGTCACGTTATGATCCTTCTAACGATTGAGGCCCCAGGCAGACGGGCGAGCCTCTATCGGCTATCATCGGCGGCGGCAAATCGTCTCGGCCGATGGAACTCGGGGCTGCGCTGGCCGGTTGATGTGGACACGCGAGAAAGGGCGACAGCATGGCTGACGAAACTCCGAAGGCTCCCAGGCCGGCCAAGCCGGTGAAAAAGGCTGCCACCACCGCGACACCGCGCAAGGCGGCCACCGCCGCATCCAAGGCTTCGCCCGCCGCCAAGACCCCGAAACCGGCCCCAAAACCGGCCAAGCCGAAGAAAGGCCCGACCGTGGAAACCACGACTGACACCGCCGCCCCCCGCTTCAAGACCGAGGCGCGCGCAGCGACCCAGACGCTGAAGGACAGCGCATCGAAGCTGGGCAAGGAAGCAGGCGACAAGGCCCGCGCCTATGCCGAGGAGGGCAAGGCCCGCGCAGGCGGAGTCCTGGACGAACTCGCCAAGATGATGACTGATGCCGCCGGCACCGTCGACGAGAAGGTCGGCCCGCAATATGGCCAATATGCCCGCAGCGCGGCCGATGCCGTCTCCGGCTTCTCCGACTCGATCAAGCAGAAGAATCTCGACGACCTGATCGAGGATGCGCGCGGCTTCGTGAAGAAGAGCCCGGCGATCGCCATCGGCACCGCTGCCGCGATCGGCTTCGTGCTGGTGCGCCTGATCAAGTCGGGCATCGACGCCGCCGACCGCGACGACGCCTGATCCATCGCACCCCGGGGGGAACATGGCCGAGCGACCGCCGGAAGAGCATGACAGCAACAGCATCGCGGCGTTGTTCTCGCGGCTGATCGACGATGCAGAGCGCTTCGTGCGCGCCGAGATCAGGCTCTATCGCGCCCAGTTCCTGAGCCGCGTCGGCGAGGCGCGGACCGCGATCATCCTCGGCGTGGTGGCGTTGCTGCTGGCGCAGTCGGCGATGATCGCGACGGTGCTCGGGCTGCTGCTCATCCTTCGGCGTCCGCTGGGCGAGGTCGGGGCGACGATCCTCGTGGTCGTCCTTTCGCTCGGTGCCGCCGCGCTGCTGGTGCGGGCTGCCATCGCCAAGGTGCGCAAGATCACCGATATCAGGGACAAGCCCGAATGAGCGCGCGCCTGAATCTGCCCGAGGCGATCGACGATGCCGCCGACCTCGCCCTGGCGAAACGGCGCGCCGAGGATGCCCGGGCGCGGCTGGCAAGCACTCTTGTCGACATCCAGGCCCGGCTCAACCCCAAGGCCCTTGCCCGCGAGGCCGTGGGGGAATTGAAGGAAGCAGCGCAGGAGATCGCACGCGAGGGCCTGGAAGGCCTGAAGCGCCATCCTCTCGCGCTGGCCGGCGCCGCCGCGGCAGTCGGCCTGCTCGTCGCACGCGGACCGCTCAGGCATCTCATCGACGCCTGTCTCGATGAAACTCCCGCGCCGCCTGCGAGTTTGAAACCCAAACGGGCGCGTGCCCGACGGAAAGGACCCTCCGAATGAACGCCCCCTCCACCGACAAGTCCTCCGCAGCGAAGCCGACGGCGCGCGCCGCCGCCGAAAAGGCGCTCGAGACGACACGGGACACCGCGCGCGAGGCCGCCCGCCGCACCGCCGAGGGAATCGAGGCGAACCCGCTCGCCGTCCTGATCGGCGGCGTGGCGATCGGGGTGCTGGCCGGTGCAGTCATTCCGCGCACCGAACAGGAAGGCAAGCTGCTCGGCCCCGTCGGCAAGCGGCTGAACGACACCGCCACCGGCGCTGCCCAGGCCGCGCGCGATGCCGGCAAGGCCGAGCTCGATGCGCTGGGTCTCAACCGCGACGCGGCACGGGACCAGGTCGGCAAGCTGATCGACGGCGTGGTCAAGGCGCTGTCCAGCGCTGGTGCCGCCGCGGCAGCCAAGGCCTCGAACAAGTAACAAAAAGCCGCGCTTGGCGGTTCACCTTGCCCGAATCCCGCTTTAAGGACGAGGCGACTCCTCCCCTTTGGAAGCCCGATCCATGAGCAAGCTCCACCTCGTCTTCGGCGGCCGCGTCAGCGACCCCCAGCATCTCGATTTCGACGATCTCGATTCAATCGAGGTCGTCGGCATCTATCCCGATTATGCGAGCGCCGAGAAGGCGTGGCGCTCCGCCGCCCAGCGCACCGTCGACGATGCAGAGATGAAGTTCGTGGTGGTGCACCTCCACCGCCTGCTCCAGCCCGATGTGCTGGATACGCCCCAGGGCTGAGATTGCAGCCGGGCTTGACCCCATATCCGTTCGTCCCGAGTAGCCATCGAGCCTGTCGAGATGGCGTATCGAGGGACAAGCCTCGAACGCCGCCCTGTCTCGATACGGGTTCTCGACAAGCTCGAACCCAACTCGACACGAACGGGATACTGAAGCCGGTGTCGCTCTACGCGCCGGCTCAGGCCTTGCGGTAAGCCCAGGCGAGCAACGGCCTCGCCAGCGCCACGCCGGCGATCAGGCCGCCGATCGGCTCGACGATGGTTACCGATACGGCGAAGTTCTGCGCCACGATCGCGAAGGCGATCTGGATCGCCAGCCAGATGCCGGCGAGGATGGCGATCTGCGCCGTCCGGCTGTGGTGCCGCGCGACCGGAATCGCGGCCGGCACGCCATAGAGCATGAAATAGGCGCCGATCACCGCGAACACCGCCGCGTCGAGCCCGGCGCTCGGGATCGGCGAACCGGGCGTCAGGATCAGGCGCGCCAGCGCCCCGGCATAGGCGCCGGCGACGAAGACCACGCCAAGCCCGGCCGGGCGGATCGCCTTTTCGACATAGCGCCCCGCGATCAGCAGGAAGACCATGTTGAAGATCGCCGAAATGAAATCGCGCGAGAGGAAGGCAGAGGCGAGCGGCGAGAGCCAGGAGCGCACCGCGTCGTCGCGCCAGGCACCGCCCAGGAAATCGACCGGGATGAAGCCATAGAGCAACGCCGCCCGATCGAGCCCGATCGCGGCGGTGACGAACAGCAGCGCGAACGCCGACAGCGCGACCAGCGCGTCGGTGAATCGGCCCCGCGGAAGATTGATTGCGTTCAGATGAACTCGATCTTCGAGACGACGTAATAACGGTCGCCCGACGGCACCGTCACCTCGACCTCGTCCTCGACCTTGCGCCCGATCAGCGCGCGGCCCAGCGGCGAGTTGTACGAGATGCGCCCGCCCTTGGCGTCAGCCTCGGTCTGGCCGACGATCTGGTAGCGGATCGGCTTGTCGTCCTCGTCGAGCAAGGTGACGGTCGCGCCGAACACCACCTTGTCGCCCGACAGGTCGCGCGGATCGATCACCTGCGCACGCGACAGCTTGTCCTCGATGTCGGAAATCGATGCCTCGATCTGGCCCTGCCGCTCCTTCGCGGCATGATATTCCGCATTTTCGGAGAGGTCGCCATGCGCGCGCGCTTCCTCGATCGCGTCGACGATGGTCGGGCGCTCCGCTTTAAGGCGCTTCAGGTCCGCATTGAGCTTTTCATAGCCCTCCTGCAGCATCGGCATCTTGTCGACGGTCGCCATCCCTTTAGGTCCTTCGTCAAAAATTCACTTAAAGCCGGCCCTCACGGACCCGCCCGCACGTCTTCTCATGTGGGAAATTATTTGTGCGAGTGCGAATAATAGGATTGCAGGGGCCGTACTTCAAGGCTGCGTGTCGCAAGCGCCACGATCGCCTGTGCAGCGGCGACGCTGGCGGGGGCCGTGGTGAAGTAGGGAATCTTCTGATTCAGCGCCGATGCGCGGATCGGCTGCGAGTCCTTCAGCGACTGCCACCCTTCCGTCGTGTTGAAGATCAGGTCGATCCCGCCGTCCTTGATCCGGTCGACGATATGCGGCCGGCCCTGCGCCACCTTGTTGACCCGTTCCACCTCGACGCCGTGCGCCGACAGATAATCCGCCGTCCCGCCGGTCGCGACGATGGCGAAACCATGGTCGGCAAGCAGCTTCACGCCAGGCAGGACCACCGGCTTGTCGCTGTCCTTCACGCTGACGAACAGGCTGCCCGATTTCGGCAGCACATTGCCGGCACCAAGCTGCGACTTGGCAAAGGCGGTGACGAAATCGCGATCGATCCCCATCACTTCGCCGGTGGATTTCATTTCCGGTGAAAGCACCGGATCGATCCCCGGGAAGCGATTGAACGGGAACACCGCTTCCTTCACCGCGACATAATCGATCGCGCGATCGATCCTGGGCAGGTCGGCGAGCTTTTCTCCCGCCATCACCCGCGCCGCGATCTTGGCGACCGGCGCACCGATCGCCTTGGCGACGAACGGCACGGTCCGGCTCGCGCGCGGATTGACCTCGATCAGGTAGACGAGGCCGTCCTTCACCGCGAACTGGATGTTCATCAGGCCGACGACCGACAGCGCCCTGGCCAGCGCGGCGGTCTGGCGCTCGATCTCGGCGATGATCTCATCGGGCAGGCTGTAGGGCGGGATCGAGCAGGCGCTGTCGCCCGAATGAACCCCGGCTTCCTCGATATGCTGCAGCACGCCGGCGACCGTCACGTCGGTGCCGTCGGAGATCGCGTCGACGTCGACCTCGATCGCATCGCGCAGATACTGGTCGATCAGCACGGGCGAGTCGCCGGACACCTGCACCGCCGTCTGGATATAGTCGTCGAGCTGCGCCGGCCCGTCGACAATCTCCATCGCGCGGCCGCCAAGCACATAGCTCGGGCGCATCAGCACGGGATAGCCGATCCGCTCGGCAACCTTGATCGCCTCGTCGCGGCTCCGCGCGATGCCGTTGGCCGGCTGGTGCAGGCCGAGTTTGGTGACCAGCGCGGCGAAGCGCTCCCGGTCCTCGGCCAGGTCGATCGCGTCGGGGCTGGTGCCGAGGATCGGAATCCCAGCCTGCTCAAGCGCATTGGCCAGGTTCAGCGGCGTCTGCCCACCGAACTGGACGATCACACCCACCAGCGTGCCGTTCTGCTGCTCGACATGCAGGATCTCGAGCACGTCCTCTGCGGTCAGCGGCTCGAAATAGAGCCGGTCGGACGTGTCGTAGTCGGTCGACACCGTCTCCGGGTTGCAGTTGACCATGATCGTCTCATAGCCGGCATCGGCCAGCGCGAAGCAGGCATGGCAGCAGCAATAGTCGAACTCGATCCCCTGCCCGATCCGGTTCGGGCCGCCGCCGAGGATGACGATCTTCCTGCGGTCCGACGGCATCGCCTCGTTCTCTGGCTCGCCGAAGCTCGGCGCCTCGTAGGACGAGTACATGTACGGCGTCTTCGCCTCGAACTCGGCCGCGCAGGTGTCGATCCGCTTGAACACGGGCCGCACGCCGAGCTTGTGGCGATGCTTGCGCACCTCCTCCTCGGTCACGCCGCCGGTCATCGCCGCGACAGCCTCATGGATCAGGCCCGACGAACGCGCGATGCTGCGGTCCATGCCGCCATGAAGATTGGCCGATTTGAGCGCTAGCCAGGCAAGCCGTTTATCGCTGAAGCCCATCGACTTCAGCCGCCGCATTCCGGCTGCGTCCTGCGGCAGGCCGCCCCGGCACACCTCTTCCTCGGCCTCAATGATCTCGGCGATCCGCTCGAGGAACCACGGATCGTACTTCGCGATCGCATGCACCTCGGCGACAGTGAAGCCCTCGCGCAGCGCCTGCGCCGCGACGAGCAGCCGGTCGGGCGTGGCGCGGGCCAGCGCCGCCTCGATCTCGTCGCGCGGCGCGCCGACCAGCGCGTCGACCTGGTTGAAGCCGCTCAGGCCCGTTTCCAGGCCCCGCAGCGCCTTCTGCATCGATTCATGGATGTTGCGGCCGATCGCCATCACCTCGCCGACCGACTTCATCGCGGTCGACAGGATCGGCTCGGCGCCCTTGAATTTCTCGAAGGCGAAGCGCGGAATCTTGGTGACGACATAGTCGATCGTCGGCTCGAACGACGCCGGGGTCGCGCCGGTGATGTCGTTGATGATCTCGTCGAGCGTGTAGCCGACCGCCAGCTTGGCGGCGACCTTGGCGATCGGGAAGCCGGTCGCCTTGGAGGCAAGCGCCGACGAGCGCGACACGCGCGGGTTCATCTCGATCACGACGAGGCGGCCATCCTTCGGATTGACCGCGAACTGAACGTTCGAACCGCCTGTTTCCACGCCGATCTCGCGCAGCACCGCGATGCTCGCGTTGCGCATGATCTGATATTCCTTGTCGGTCAGCGTCAGCGCCGGCGCGACGGTGATGGAATCGCCGGTATGGACGCCCATCGGATCTATATTCTCGATCGAACAGATAATGATGCAATTGTCATTGCGGTCGCGCACGACCTCCATCTCATATTCTTTCCAGCCGAGCAGCGATTCCTCGATCAGCACCTCGGTGGT